>NZ_CP048021.1:2665950-3332438 GCF_010092505.1 Virgibacillus sp. MSP4-1 | reverse complement strand
AATGCAGAATCCGGAATCGATGGTACCCAGTATTGATCCATGGACGGCTCATAATAAGGATTAATGATGATGATTTTCGTTCCCTTGCGCTTTGCTGCATACATATACTTGGTGGATACCGGCTGATTATTGGCGGCCACAGACCCCCAGAAAACGAGGACATCCGTTCCAATCCAGTCTTTATAATTACAGCTTGATGCCCCGATTCCCAGCGAACGGGATAAGGCTGTCTTGGAAGGAGAGTGACAGATACGGGACGCATTATCTATATGATTTGTGCCTAAGAAGCGAGCCACTTTCCCCGCTGTATAATACGTTTCATTCGTAATCCCTCTTGAAGTTAAATAAAAGCCATAACGCTTGGGATCAAGTTTTTTCATTTTCTCCGCTACGGTATCCAGGGCTTCATCCCAGGATAAGCGTCTGAACCTTTTTTCTCCAGGCTTGCGAATAAGCGGATAAGGAATGCGTCCTAACTTCCTTAATTCGGTACTGCTCATTTTTCTTAACTCATCAATGTCGGCATGAACCACATCCTCATTCATGGCCGGCATGGTATTCAGGCGAAGTACGTTTAATCTGGTTGTGCACAGGTGCGGACCTTTAAGAGTCTGATCCTGAAGACCCAGCACTCCTAAAGCACATCCATCACAGACACCCTTACGCAAAATTCGTGTTGCATACGGTAAATTGTCTTTATTTTCCCAGGCAACTTTCATCATATCCCGAATATGATGAGGCTTTATTTTTCCCAGACCAAAAGGAACCTTACTTACCCATAAGTCCGGATCGGGTTTTTTTGGCAGTTTAACAGGACCGGAGTGCTTTGTGTTTCCCACAGAAATCCCTCCGTTACAATTAATTTTCACTCTATTTATATGAATCTTGTTCGAAACTTAAAACCTCAAACATGAAGCGGTTGTTCGTTTACAACAGTGGTTCTCTTCTTCAACATTTTGAAAATACGAAAACGCCGTAATGTATCATCTTAATGAGAGACACTACGACATTTCCGTTTCTGACTCACAGAATAATTATAGCTTTGCACCGGCCATATTCGGATTGGGCTCTTGCTGTTCGTTTTGCAGCTTTTTAATATCGGACCGTATCCATAGAGACAGCCCAAACGCTGCCACAAACAGTACGCCAAAAATGTACAAGGTAGAATTATAGCTGTTGGTTAAATCATAGACAGCTGATAGAAGAATAGGACCCACAACACCAGCGAGTGCCCAGGCTGTTAAAATATACCCGTGGATGGCGCCAAGCTGTTTCGTTCCAAAAATATCCCCGATAAATGCCGGAACCGTAGAAAATCCTCCGCCATAACAAGTGAGTATAGCAAACACTAATACCTGGAATAAAAGCGCACTATAAGCGACTGGCAGAGTGAAGAAAGCAATGATCTGGATTACGAAGAAGGCTGTATACACATTGGGCCTGCCCAGATAATCGGATAAGGATGCCCAGCCGATTCTTCCTAGACCATTAAACAGACCCGTAAGCCCGACCATGGCAGCGGCAGCTATTGGTGTCATGCCGGCAATTTCCTGTGCCATTGGGGAGGCAACGGAAATGATAGCGATTCCACAAGTGACATTAATAAATAACATGAACCAGAGGATATAGAAACGGCGGGTTTTTACTGCTTCATTTGCTGTTAATTGTGCAAGATCCGGTTTAATTTGCTTCCCTTTACCCTCCTGTTGTTCTTCATCAAAACCTTTAGGAACCCACCCCTCAGGAGGCGGTGCTAAGTATTGGGAAGATGCAGTCATCACCACAAAATAAATCACACCAAGAATGTAGAAAGTCATAGAAATCCCAACGGACTCAATTAACGCAGCGGCAGCTGGTCCGCTAATTAAGGATGCAAAGCCAAATCCCATAATCGCCAGTCCAGTTGCCAAACCACGTCTATCCGGAAACCACTTTACGAGCGTTGAAACCGGCGCAATATAGCCGATACCCAAACCAATTCCACCAATAATTCCATAGAAAAGATACAATAGATACAAAGACTCAATGGATGTTGCCAGCCCTGAACCCGCAACTCCAATTCCAAAGAACAGTGCCGCAAGCATACCTGATTTTCTTGGACCCTGTTTTTCTACAAACCTTCCCATAAATGCTGCTGCCAGCCCAAGAATAAAAATAGCAATACTAAATGCCATCGAAATTTCAGTTGTTTCCCATCCATACGAATCCACCATTGGATTGGTGAATACACTCCATGCATAGGCAGAACCGATAGAAATATGGATGCCTACAGCGGATGCCGCAATGAGCCAGCGATTCTTCACTTTTTCCATAGGGTACCCTCCTGACATTTGTTCTTAAATACTTGAAAATAAAGGCTGAATCTTGTCTGATGACCATTCCCTTTTATATCCTCCAAGACAGGAGAAATATGTCACGATTTTTCAGGGTGAGCATCAAACAAGACCTTTTGTCGATACCCTATTTTTGAATGTCCATTATTATGAATATTTTGTTCGACAGGTGCCGTTCGACAGGTGCCTGTCACCTGTCGATTTTTCTTTATTTCCAAACCAAGTAAAAAGTCCTGGTAAATGTGGAATCCAACATTCACCAGGACTTTCTGTGATAACAATTACTTCGACGGGTGACAGGCACCTCTACACTTGATATTGATCTCTTAACATTTTCCTTGCCCGAAACAGCCTTGTTTTGACGGTCGATGGCTTCAGATTAAGGTGGTGTCCAATTTCCTTCAAGGATTGTTCTTTATAGTAAAAACGTGTTAGGACTTCCAGATATGTTGCTGGCAGCCTCCTCAGATGATGGTTCAGTTCTTCCTTGTCACACAGCCTTAAGAACTCAGATTCTGGCGAGGACATGTTGCCTTTGTAAGTAAAATCGATATCTTCAGAAAGCAAATCACGGCTCCGATAGCTCTTTCGTAAAAAATCAATACAATGATTTTTTGCAATGCGACACATCCATGTATGAAAGGAACAATCACCTTTGAACTTTTCACGGGTAACGTAGCATTTGACCAATATTTCATGTGAAAGGTCCTCTGCCAAATAATGATCTTTTACATAGGAAAGGGCGATGGAAAATATTTTCTTTTTACATTCAGCATAAAGCTCATTTACATCCTGATCCATCATACGTTGATTTAAGTTTGCCAGGTACACCGCTTTGTTTTGACTCATTTCCATATGATCATCCTCTTTTCTTACAAAGGACACCCTATTTTACAAAGATATCATGAATATATAAATCATAATCTTCTATCTCATCCTCTGAATCTTTTATACTTAATTCTCCCTTAAAGAGAGAATCACCTGTCTTCAAGTCAGCAACTATAACACTTGCAGTTGTATTTGAATTCATCCGGTTGGAAGCTGCATACAACTTCCCATCCTTTATCTTAATCAGTGGGGGCACTTCATTCATGGGTTTATCGGATAATTGAAATAAATAGGAATCTCCCCGCTTTTTCTTCTCTAAATGAAAAGGCGTGACCATAAGCTTCTGTCCATTTACTTTCGTCAGGTAAATCGCGGACCCGTCAAATGCACTTATTTCATTCTCTTCTAAATTTAAGTCTTCAGAGAGTTTCCTTTTTTCTTTGGTTATCAGATTATAGGATATGACTTCCCGACTAGTTTCACCAAGTCTTGTTGATTCCCTATCCTTTATAACCTCTCTTTCCGTTGTCAGGAATAATAGCTTTTCATGCATATTCGTTGATCCTTCTGCTTCAATGAACTTTATGTCGAAATGAGTATTGTCCTGTCCTTTTGGTTCTTTGATAATCGGTTCATGTTTTATGAACTTCTGATTGGCCATATCAATTGTATAGATATGTTTTTCACTATAGAGTCTATCCCTGTTATTATCTCTGACCATATTTTGTGTGATAATGTTTAGCTCACCATTTATGATCTGTACATCATCCACAAACATATGATCCATTCTGTTAGCGCCTGGCACTATTATAGCAAAAGAATCTATGCTATCTTCTTTTTTATTTAATATATCTATTTCAAATGTATGATCCTTTGTTTCACGGGAATTAAACCCAATTTCATAGTCCACATTTGCATAAGCAAGAAAGCGATCGTTCTCAAAAAACAAATGCTCAGATGGACTTTTTCCCCGCATGAAGCCCCGATATTGCTCCTGCAACCTCTCTATCACAGGCGCCGGGGAACCAATCAGTCGATTAAGAAAAGATGGATTTCTATATTCTGTCCCCTGGCCGGTGAGTTCTAAGCCCCTGCTTATATATTTCCCTGAGGAAGCACCTTGATAGGAACCTTCCAGCACCAATGGCTCCAGCTCTTTCGTATCCCCACTTTCTTTCTTAATCACAAATTCAGGGTTTTGATCTGCCGATATGGCTGAATTCACATAGAACGTTCCAATACTAAGCACAATAACAGCAATAATAGCTGTAAATTTCCAGTATTTTTTCATTGTGTACACTCCTTTATACCGTTACCTTTTTCTTCAGCAGGAATCCACTCATCCATATGGAAACAGCCAGTACAATGATTCCCATTACAATTTCAATGACAAACAGTTCCATCGGATAAAAGAACCCATTTAGTACCAATTCTTGTAAGAGTACGGGTGAAATGAGAACAAGAATAGCCATGGCACTATAAAGCACACCCGCAATGATTCCTTTCCATTTAAAGCTTCTTTCCATTAAAATCGCAGTAAATAAAATGGCAACAGCCAGCAGTCCTGCTCCATAATACAACACAAATTCAACAAAGCTGTTCGGAATAATAATCGTTAATTCCGGTATACTGGTAATTGTCTCTTTAACTCCCATATCACTCCGGAAATCATCAGGTACCATCCATTTCAATACCAATGCTTCAAAAGGTAATAAAATTAATTGAAATGCCACTAGTCCCAGTGTCATGATGAGTATATTTGAAATCTTGGCGAAAAAGATATTTAACCTCGTTGTTGGAAGCATTAACAAACGGTAAATAAACGTGTTTTTTCCAACCCAGTCACGGTACCAAACGAGAAAAATATAAAATGCTACCCCAGCTGCACATAAAGCAATGGGTCCCAAAAACCATACGCTTCTTACAATATGTGCAAAACTGATTTGGCCATAATCTGTTAAAAACTGCGCTTTCGACATTAGGTCTTCATTCATCTTTTCATTCGCCCTGCCGAGATACTCTCTTGACTGTACAATCACCCCAGCCACCTGGACTACAAGGGTTATGCCCAGCAAAATGGTAAATAGTTTCACAACTCGGTTAAATTCAAAATTAACGAGCTTTACGTAATTTTTCATCCCTGGTACACCTCTCTCATCACATCGATTACAGACATTCCGTCGTCTTCACGTGCCTTTTCAGCGTCAAATTCTTTGGTAACCAACCCGTCATCCAGCAGCACAACCTTATCGATTAAATGTTCAATATCGCTTACTTCATGAGTTGTGATAATCACACCTCTGTTTTCAATCAGATGGCTTGTAAACACATTTGCGATTTCTTCACGACTGAACATATCTATACCTGAAAATGGCTCATCCATTAAGATGTAATCCACATCCAAAGCCAAACCAAGCAACAGGTTTACCTTGGCTGCATTCCCTTTTGATAAGGAGGCAATGCGATCACCTTTATGTAATCTGAAAAAGCCTAATAGTTCCCTCGCACGTTCCATGTTCCAGCAAGTATAAAAATCATTCATAAACTCCATGGCTTCCTCTATAGTCATGTTTGGTAGCATCGTAAGTGCATCAGGAATAAAAGAAACTTTCTCAAATGTCTTTTCCTTAATCGGCTCCCCATCTAATAAAATCTCCCCTCTTTGAATCGGGGTCAGAGCCATAATTGCATTTAAAATCGTTGTCTTTCCTACCCCATTAATTCCTATCAAACAGGTGATTTCACCCTTGTTCGCAGTAAATGACACACCCTTAAGTATTTTTTTACGTCCAAACTTCTTCTCAACCTCTTTTACTTCAATCATGTTTACGCCTCCCCATCACTCTCAAGGTACTTTTTTCGGACTAATTCAAGCAATTCATCCACGGGTACATTAATGGAACGAACAGATCCAATAAAGGTATCTACAGCTTCCAAAATTAATTCATCTCTTACCCTTCCCAATGTTTCTGTATCCGTCGTAATTTTACTCGGCAGATTCCGTTCTGTATAAATCAAACCCTGCTCCTCCATTTCCTTGTACGCCCGTTGCGCTGTATTAGGGTTCACCTTCAATCTGTTAGCAAGTTCTCTTCTTGATGGTATTTCCTCTCCAGGCTCCAATTCACCAATAGCAATTTTCTCTTTAAAATACCGTATGATTTGTAAATAAACGGGATCCCGATTGTTAAAATTCATACTCATCGAAACAACTCCTATAAGACCATGAAGTAACTACCTCATTTTTAATGTGTGTATTAATTAGTTCATACATCTAAGGTGTATTATATGCATAATACACCAGATTGTCAATCCTGTGTTTCACTTTTTTTAATTACTAATCCTTCAGGTCCTGTTATTTACCACAGGACCTTCCAATGCAGACTCCCTGTTAAAATAACGTTATCCCCGTATAAACTCCCATTAAGAAAATGGTGACAACGACTACAATATGAAACACAATCCAGGCCCATCCGCCGTATCGGAAAGATTGATGAGATATTGGTTTTCTTAAATGAGGGGGAATTATTTTACTTCCTAATAATTCAAACAGCAAGTAGTAGCCCCATCGTAATGAATAGGAGTCCCATAGGTCCCATTCAGGTCCAAATTTAAACATGGGTGTAATCATTAAAACAGCCTCCGCAACCATCCCTAAATGTACGATCCCCCAATAAAAAGGGATTTTCCATATCCATTTTTCAGGACTGAATCTTACTCCCAATAGTACAACTAACGGAAATGCCGTTGATACCAGACCGATCGGCATAAGCAAATCACCGTGCAATAGATTATTCGGAAAGGAATACAATCCTGACCACGTAAAAAGATAGCATAAAACATTTGCAGAAACGGCAGCAGATATATAGAGAAAACCATATTTCCGCCAGTCTAATTTTATAAAGTAAACACAAACCAGCGCCGATATAAGTATGGTTAGCAACATTCCAACTTTGAGCAAAAGCATATTCTCACCTGTTTTTTGTCTTATTCTTTCCGGAATCGAACATACTCATCCTTTTGATGTGATTTTATAAAGTGAAACTTCAATTAGTGGAGGAACACCCCGCTAATGGTTAGTGGAACAAATCGGGTGTGTATTAATTTCCTATACAATAAAAAACACACCCACAAAGATGTGGATGTGTTTTACCTTATAGCGATTATGAATCTTCATTGTTTCTCTTCTGCTTTTGTTTCGTTTTGATTTTGGTCTTCCTTTTCATGACCTTCCTCTTTGCTGCTTTCATTCTCACTGATATTTACTCTATTTTCATTTGAAGCTTTCGTACCATCTTCTAAATCTTGCACACCATCAGTATTATTAATCTCTTCATTTTCTTTTAATGTTGGATAGAAATAGTCTCCGGTATCTACAGGCTCCCACTGTTCATTTGGAGTGTAGAAACGAAGCAGATCTCCATTTAACACTTTATCAGAAAGCTCCAGCTCATGGTGTGCTGTCTCTTTCATATTTAACATGGATTCAGTAGGATCTGAAATTTTCTCTCCCGTTTTATTTTTATAAAATGTTCCATCTACATAACTGTATTTATCTGTAATGAAGTCTCCATTACGGAATGGAACCATTTCTTTATGATCCTTAGAGAACATATCAGTACCAAACAGAATGTAATCCTGTGCGTCTATCCCTAGTAGATGTAACAATGTAGGCATCACATCAGTCATTGCCGTGTACTCATGATTAATTCCCTGTCCTTCAACACCAGGAACTTTAATGATAAACGGAACTCGCTGTAATTGCGCATTCTTAAATGAAGTAATTTCTTCTCCGGTAATTTCCTTCATAGCCCGATTATGATTTTCAGAAATACCATAATGATCTCCATAAATCATAATCACAGAATCCTCGTATAATCCAGCTTCTTTTAGGTCTTTAAAGAACTGTTTTAAAGCTTCATCCAAATAGCGGGCTGTCTGGAAATAGCGGTCAACAGATGGATCTCCTGTTTCCGCCGGTGCAATCGTCGCATCCTCTTCATCAATCAAATAAGGATGATGATGGGTTAAGGTCATCATATGCGCATAAAATGGTTTTTCCATGTTTTTTAAATATGGCATGGACTGCTCAAAGAATGGTTTATCCTTCAGACCGTAGTTAATGACATTTTCCTTACTCATGTCGTAATAGCTGTCATAGTAAAATTCATTGACTCCAAGGCTTTTATACATATTATCCCGATTCCAGAATGACTTCCCATCCCCATGGAAGACAGCGCTTGTGTAGCCTTGACGCTGATCCAGAATGGCCGGCAGTGCCTGGAACGTATTGTCCGCTTTTGTTGAGAATGCAGACCCATTGGATAGTCCATATAAAGATGTATCCGTAATTAACTCCGCATCAGCGGTCTTTCCCTGTCCGGTCTGATGGAAGAAATTATCGAAATACGTGAAATTCTTACTCTTATCATGGACCAATGAATTTAAGAATGGTGTGACCTCTTCTCCATGGAGCTTATAGTCAATAAGAAAAGACTGGAAGGACTCCAAGTGAATCTTTATAATATTTTTCCCTTTCGCAGCACCAAACAGTTCTTCATTCGGCTGAGCATATTTGGCTTTGGTATAGTTTTGAACCTCTGTAATATCATCACTATCTGCCAAAACTCTCTGTGTTGAGTTTTCAATGTTCTGGGCGGCATCATAAAGGATAAAGTTATACATCCCCAGATACTTCACCAGATAATTCCGGTCAAAAGTCCGCTCCAATAGCTGTGGGCGGTCATCTTCAGCCAGACTCAGGTTTACGCTGAACGCAATAAGGCCTGTAGCCAATACAAGCAATGGTTTACGTAATTTCAGACGTTCAAATGTCCAATTTGGTTTAAACTTCTTATAAAGGAAAACCAAAAGGACAATATCGATTAGATAGAGGAAATCATAAGGAGCCATCAAGTTTAAAATACTCCCGCCAAGACTTCCGAAGTTATCTGTCTGCATTAATGTAGCGAGCGTAATAAAGTCACTGTTAAATCGATAATAAACTACATTCGAATATAAAATGAAACTCATAATCGCTTCAACGATAATGATTCTTCTACCTATTTTATTTCCTTTTGAAAATAAAGCAAGACCAATAAAAATCAATCCTGAGCTAAGTGGGTTGAAAAATAGCAGGAATTCCTGCATGGATCCACTTACACCAAGAGTAAATTCAGTTTTATATATAACATACGTTTTTATCCAGAAAATAAATACAGCAATTGAGAAGAATCCCATTTTAGAGGACAATATCTTCTTCATTTTTTTCACCTCATAGGCTTATAATTTAATAGCTTCATAAAAAATAATTTTATATATCCTTCGTCGTGAAGTCAACTTTTTTTCGTTTTTTAGACTGATAGATTTTCCTCGCATTTTTCCCTGTTTTTCCATCGAAAGTTCCCATAAGAATCTATGTTCAAGATTAACATATATTCCATTATACAACGAATATATATTATATATAATAAGTAAATTTTTGTAAACCCGTTTAACTGAAAATGAGCTATTTCTCATAAAGTAAAACTTCCATCAGTTGGGGGATTACGGCCAGTTCATACGTGATAAAAAATTCATGCCCCCTGCTTGTCTTAAAGCATAACTTCCATTAGAAATTCCTTTTCATACATCATTTATATTTCTGCCTATTACACTGGCATATCCTCTTACATATACTATGGATAATTCTGAATGATATGTCATTGAATTAGATGAGGTGAAAGTGATGCCGTGCCTCCCGGGATATCGTTATTGTGGTCCGGGCTGCAGAGGTCCGGGTCCCCCCGTAAATGCTCTTGATTATTTTTGTATGCAGCACGATGCCTGTTATCAGAGGGGTGATCATAGAAGATTTTGTGATGAAGTATTTCTGGAGCAATTGCGTCCTTACACACATAGAAGAGATAAGATGGGAAGAGATGCAAGGCTTATGTATCAGGCTATATCGATTAAAAGCTGGTTTTAAGCACTATGATTCTGTCATAATTATGACAACATCAAATGGGAGCAAAAGATTTATCTTGCTCCGATTGTTGCCTTTTCGTTCATTTTCCTTTTTTTACTTGGACAACTCAAATTCCCGTTCTGCATATCCTTTATGTCCGTTTATGGTTGATGGTGAATATTTTGATGCAATTTAAATGGGGATATTAGAAGAGAGCGGGAAGGAATAGATAGTAAATGAATTCACCTTTGTTTTCTAAGGGATGCTCATTCAGCATCCCTTATTTTGTTGTACTCCTGCATGCAGAAAAAAGCACTGATTAATTACGTCCACCTCTGGAATTTGATTTCCCTTTCCCTCTTCTTTGTTCTGCAGGTATTCGATCCTTATCATTTCTTTGCTTCTTCGGTGCATGTGAATCTTTTACCATGTTTTGCCCCTCCATTGATGATGTTATGGAACTGACGATAAAATCTTAGGTCCATTAGAAGCTGGACATGTAATCCAACAGTGTCAGTCCTAGTCTGTCCGTTTAAAAGCAGGGTTATTCTGTGATGATTAATGGGGTTTATGTGAAGGAAACCTCCCTAGTCACAGTGGGGGCTGGAGGCGAACGTCACCTCTCATGATTTCATAATCACACACCGTACCGGACCAAAAACAAAGACGTATATGTGAACCTCAATTCCATGTTGAAATCACTAATGAGTTCTCGCTGCTTATTCTGTATCTTCCGGAGCCTTTTTGAATAAAGCCTCCGGGATCATTTCAAAGCCATCAATCACAGTATTTTCCTCGACTTCAATCATTAAGTAAAGCTTTCCATTTACGTCAACCTGGCGAACATAACTCAGGTCTTGCGGACTTACGGAAATATCCGCTACCTTTGTTTTAATTTTGATGGATTTTGAGTCATATTTCGGAATGATGTTATTTGCCTTCAACTCATACTTTTCATCATCAACAACACTCTTAAAGGCTGTTTCCAGCTTTTCCTCATTTATATCCTCTACTCCGCTGCTCTTTAGAACCTTTCCAACATCTTTATAATCTAACTTCGGGGAATCCTCTTCCTCATTTTCTTCCAGCACACGGTGAACCTCTTCGTAAACATTGGAAAGGGTAGACGTATTCATCTGTTCCCCGGCTACGTTTTTGACAACTTCTTCAAAAACAAATTTCTCCTCTTCAGCTGTGATTACTTCTTCCGCGTTTATGACTTCCTCTATAAAATGTTCATTCATATCTGCGTCTTTCCCGGCGGAATAAAGGATGTGATTAACATCTGACGCATTGTCTGTAATGGTCGGAAACAAAAATCCAGAGATGGGCGTTTTTAAATCGATAACAGGATCAACAGCAATATTATACTTAAATTCCTTCTCCACATAGTCAAACAGCAGTTCTTTTTTCGGGTCCTGCGTCTGGTTCACACTGCAAAGAATGAAAGGATGGGAATAAACCGTGTCCCGCTCACTTTCTTCCGTCTCATCATTGCGTTTTTTCATAGGCTTCATGTATTCACCACGGATAAAGGTAACAACAATATCCATATCATACTGCTTATCCTTCAGTATTTTTTCTACGATTTGAAGCATTTGATTCGTCCAGTCTTCAGAGGTTTGACTAAGCATCCCCTGATGAAGAATACGCTGACTGTTGTTTTCCGCATCACGCTGGAATTTAAGTTCAAATAATTTCTGGTCGAGCTGACCGGTGAGCACCTTTTTAAAGTTATTCATAAATAGTTCCTTCTGTTCCTCTTCCAGCATTTCAAAAGGCATACTCTGATAATGATAAACCTCGCTGGACTCTTTCATAATATACACATTAAAAATTTCACTAATCGTCAGTAGATCATTATTTACTTTAAACTGTTTACGAATATTGGCGATGTCTTTCTTGTTCAATGATGTACCTCCTTGATCTGGTGCCTAGTATAGAAAATAGGTTCTATTCCATATAAAAAACCACCGTTTTCATTGTAAAATAGAAGTACCTACCACAGAACTTCCAATTACTAACCCAATTAAGGAGATGAAAACGATGGTTTCCTCATTATTGAACCATATTCAAGGGAAAAATGGAAGTCGATGGGCGGATTTTCTTCGAAAAGTAGGTGCAGAAAATTTATTAATTGTGGCGGTAGATGCAGCGAAATATACCCATAAAGGAATGATTTGTACATTTTATGGAGAGATTCTAGTTCGGCCTTTTGAGTTTGATGCATCGATGTCTGGCTTTCAGAAACTTAAGCATCATATAAAAAATGAGATGGATCAACATAACTTTAAAAAAGTCGTCATGGGTGTGGAAACAACTGGTCACTATTATGAGGATCTGGTACATCATAGTAAAGATGAAGGGTACCAAGTTCGTATTTTGAATGCCGCGACAACGGCCAATGAACGAAAGTCTATTTTGAATGGGTCAAAGACTGATAACCTCGACCTTATGGCTATTGTCCAGTCAATTATATACGGACGGGGTACTTCAAGCGAGTTAGCAACTGGCAAGGTACATGATCTTCAAAAACTTACTCGTGCTCGTCGTGAATTAGTCAAAGGAGAAACAGCAGTAAAAAATCTTATTCGTGTTTATCTTGACTATATCTTTCGGGAATTCCAGGGGAAAAGTGTCTGGAAGGATGGTAAGCATAGAAACGTAAAACCATTTTCACAGTTATTTGGTAAAGCGCCACGTTATATCATGCGACACTGCCTTCACCCGAGCGATATCTTATCCCTTGGAGCAGAAGGGTTACGTGAACTTTCCATTCGCGAGAATTTAAAAATGCGCGATCAATCCATTGAGACTCTTTTGGCATTTGCGAAATACTCCATATCCAAACCAAAAGACGACCTTCAGGTCGAACATTACTTATTAAAACAGCAATTAGATCAGTTGGAGTTATTAGAGAGACAAATTAAGAATTTAGAAAGGCAAATTGAAGACTTGTTTGTACAAACAGAAGGAGCTGTGACGTTAAGTGTTTCAGGAATCGGGGTCGTAACGGGAGCAGAATTATATGCGGAAATGGGCGATATTTCCGATTTCGATCATGCGGGGCAACTTATTAAAATGGCAGGGACAAATCCTATCGTAAAACAATCAGGGGACAGAAGTCCGTCTTATTATGCCGTTTCTAAACAGGGAAGGCGGACTTTCCGAAACATCGTTTACCAGGTAGGGAGAACTCTAGCCAGGAACAATCCCGATATGAAACAGAAATATTTAGCCCTATTAGAACGCGGAAAATACCCCAGACAAGCGTATATAGCGATAGGAAATCGCATGATTCGTTTAGCCTATTCCATGATTAAACACCAAACGTTGTACCGGACAAGTCATGAAGATTACACACTTCAAGATCAGATTAGCAAAAAGCTGCACAGGAAAAACGCCAGCCTATTTTATGAGAAGTTCGTCTTATCGAACGAAGAATTGTCAGCTTAGAAATACTGTAAATTCGAATGATGTAAGCAAGAATACAGAAATACCTTTTGAACCCAAAACGGGGCTTCTCTAGGACGTTAGATCACATTGTACATCGTGCCTGAGGCTTTTGACCTCGAGTGACAGCGTTATGGATCTTGTCCTACAAGTACGAATAATACGTGAAATCTAAGTTTATATTTACTAGGCGGTATCCTCTGTAGGATGAAACGCAAGGTCCTTTCACGTTCTAGAGAAGCCCTATTATAAAGTTTCTGTGGTAGATGAGTCTTTCAAAAAATGGAAATGGAGGGCTTTAGTTAAGGTCGACCTTTTTTCCTTAAAATTAAAGTTTGACTTATTTTCCATTATACGCTGTCACCACCCGAATTTTGTCGAATTACCACAGGTCGCCTTGTTCATCTTTTTTTCTGAGCATTTCTTCTTTCCATTGGTCTACGCGTTCCCTGATATCATCGGCGATTGCATCGACTTCATCCAGCTTTTCTGACCTTAACTCCTGAAGTTCATCAAATCGGAGGCTATAATTTTCTGATATTAGATCCCGTAATTCATCGATGACTTCATTAGAAACCAATTCTTCCTGCCGTAAAATCGACACAGCCTCATCATATCGTTCCTTTTCCTTTTTTACCAGTGCTCTGATTTTATCATGATCCACATCATATTCATCATATTTGTCTAAAATTTCCCATGGGCCCGGTGCTTTCGTATGAGCCCATGCTAAGTCAACACGGGAAGGCAGCCATTCATACTCAATGGTTTCTTTTAAATCGTCTGCATGATTCGCAGAGTAATACTCACCATTTCCGGCCTCTGAAACTTTTTTCAATTGCTTTTCTGCATCCTGATCTACATTAAAACCGATAATGTTTACCTTTCGATGATCATTGTCTTCAGAAAACGACTTGGCAGCTGCAACCGGATCGCCATCACAGGTCTCGACTCCATCGCTTACAATATATACTGTTATTTCACCTTTCAAACCTTTACTCATTTCTGCGGCTTTTTCAATCGCACCAGCTAATGGTGTCCATCCCTTACTTTCAAATTTATTGAGGGATGCCTTGAACTTTTTCTTGTCATAGGAACCCATCGGATAAATTTCCTCAATTCCCTTACAGGACTTTTGTTTGTCGGCATCGGCTTCTGATCCTTTATGTCCATAAACAATCAGGGATACATCCTGTTTCTGACCGATTACATCTGCAAACTCCTGAACGGCCTCTTTGGCTATGTTCATTTTCACTTTTCCATCGACCTTTAATAGCATGCTGGAGCTGGCATCCAGTAAAAGGATCGCTTTTCCATTTTCAGTGATTTTCCCGTCCTCTTCATCATTTGCCCGCTTTGCACCCGGTAATTCGGGCTCTGGAAAATCGGGCTTATAAGCTTCAGCTGTCTCGATGGCGGAAGCATAATTTGGTGTACCGAGTAATTTTACCAAAGCATGCTCCAGCTTCTCCGGATCCTGTGTCTCAGTGGCTACTGTTTCTAACTGACCTGTCAGCTCCTGTTTCTTTTCAGACATAAATTCTTCCACATTCATGTCGAGTTCCTGCTGAAAAGACAGCTCCTCCATTAAAATTCCACCAGTCTGATTCTTCATGCCCTCCCTGGAAGGATCCACAGCGGAAAGAACGGAGATGTCGAGTAAATCGTTCTCCTGACTCTGCTGATTCTCAGCTCCTGTCTTTTCATCTGGCTTGTTCTGTGATGCATCATCCTTACTGCAGGCAGATAAAGCAATAATGAAACAGAATAACAGCAAAGCAAACTTTTTCAATCCCTACACACCCCTTATAACGGCAATCGTTTACTATTAACATTGATGCTATTTCATTAAATGGTCAATATTACCAAATAACTAAATCAATGGAGAGTGTGTAGGCCGAATGCACTACAAGACCCTTTAGCGCTTTAGTGCAGTGAGGGACAGTCCCAAGGAAGTACTGGGACAACCATTAGACAAGATTCTTGTTATATCGGGGTATTCTCATCATAAGATGTCTATATAAGGGACTTTATTTATATTCATAAGGTGGTGTGTGCATAGACATGAAGAGATTGTATAAAGGGCTGATTGGTGCATTGATTGGGGCCTCTACAGCTGGTATGTGGTTAGGATTGGATCTAGTTCTGCCCGAACCATACGGAGATTACCTATTATTCGGACTCATGGCTACGGTCAATGGGATTATCGGGTGGCAGTTCTTTTACGGGGTGCCTGTCACCACCCGAAATCGGTCGAATGTTGTCGAAAAAAATCCTCACAAATGACAGTTTCATTTGTGAGGATTTTTGACCTTTTACTCTGAAAGGCTTTTATTAGTTATTTTTATTTACAGAAGCGTCATAAATGGAATCAACAGCTTCTTTTAATGTAGTGTTGAACTCTTCGTCAGATTGATTAACTCTTAATTCTGCACTTAGAGCTCTGGAGAAGCTTGCAATTAGTCCTTCGTTATCCTTAAGCTTCTCATTTGCTTCATCACGGGAATATCCGCCAGATAGAGCAACAACACGGACAACCTGTGGATGATCGATGAGCTCTTTATAGTGATTTGGATTTGTTGGAATGGAAAGCTTCAGCATAACAAGTTCATTTTCATTTAACTGGTCAAGATGCTTTTTGATTTCCTGTTTTAAGATTTCCTCGGATTGTGCTTTATCGGCACTGTTAATGTCCACCTCAGGCTCAATAATTGGAACAAGTCCGGCATCAATAATCTTCTGACCAACTTCAAATTGCTGATCGACAACTTCTTTAATGCCTTCTTCGTTTGCTTCTTTAATGACAGAACGCATTTTAGTTCCGAACATTCCACGCTCATTGGCTCTTTTCAGCGTTTCGTCCAGGTCGTGAATAGGTTTCATTTTCTGAACACCATTAGATTCTTCAGCAAGACCTTTATCCACTTTAAGGAATGGTACAATGCCTTTTACATTTGCTAAGTAATCGCCAGTATATTTTCCTTCGATTTCGCGATCCATGGTCTGCTCAAAAAGAATAGCGCCAAGAATCTTCTCAGGATCAAAGGCTGGTGCTGTAATAATTCGAGTTCTCATCTCATGTACAAGATCAAACATTTCGTCCTCATTTGAATATTGATCTTCTGTCACTCCATACCCAGCAAGTGCTTTTGGTGTACTTCCACCACTTTGGTCAAGTGCAGCAATAAAGCCTTTTCCGTTTTTCATTCTGTCTAAATGTTTTTCCTGCATTTATTTCACTCCTATCAATCATTACATTACTAAGTAACATACATCAGAATTATAACATTTTTTCGGCACAATAAGGAACTTTTGATATATAAAAGAGTATTCCGATAATTCACTAAACATATAGTCCTCCTATCGTAACCGATGGATGCGGTACCCCCGGGTATTTTCCCGTCTGCAGGCCATTTTTGTCTCTTCACAAGGCAGCATTTTTTATTAGTATGTTCCATTCCGCAAAATAAATAAGCAATGGACTTTAAAATTTCTGCTATATCGAAAAGCCTGAGCGTATTCTTTTTTCTCTCTGTTCCAGTAGGTTACCCGCTTGTCCAATTCAGGGTTGTCAGCTGCAAACTCTTATTTTTTCTAAAATCTTCTTTATGAGTTATTTTCCCGTCATTTGATTTTTTAAACAGCTCTGTAAATTCAAACCCTCAGCAACCCGCGAAATCCTCTCGAGCTATAGTACGACGAAGCACCATTGTGATACACGAAAACATGTCCATAACGGAAGTCACAAAAAAGTGCACCCCCAAGTTCTCTAATATCAGATGGTGTTCGTACCCAGCTCGAAGTTTTCTTATCAAAATGCTCCAGATCCTGCAACGTGCGGTACTGTTCTTTTGTTAAAAGTTCAATGCCCATCTCAGCAGCCATATCCATTGCGGAATTTTCCGGTTTATTTTTTTTCCGGGACTCCAATGCCTCGCGATCATAACAAACACTTCTCCGGCCTTTAGGACTTTCCGTTGAACAATCGCAAAATATATACTTCTCCGTCTTTTCATAATACCCAATTACATCCGGTTCACCTTCCGTTCTTTCCATTTCATGAAGTGACCACAGTTTATCAGGATTCCTTTCCAGTCTTTCCTGAATTTGAGCCCAATCAAGTTCCTTATGCCGGTGCATGTTTTTCTCAAAGCGTGCCTGTAATACTCGGAGTAATTCCTCCCGCTGTTCAAAAGACAGCTCCTTTTGATTGTTCCCGTCATTTTTCTGTCTCATGTGCGATTCCTCCTTTAAATTCCATACCTGGTATCAAAAGATCTCAGCCAGATAGATTCTTTCAACCCCTTTTATAAAATCCTATCAGTATCCCCATTTTAACTTAATCCTTCTACAAGATAAACGAAGCTCCTTTGAACTCCGCTTAGGTCATTTCCCTTTTTCCTTTTTAAATCGATAGCCTACTCCCCATATCGTTTCAATATACGCTGGGCTGGCTGGAGCCTCCTCTATCTTTTCCCGTATCTTCCTTATATGGACCGTGACGGTGGTTATATCTCCCAGCGAGTCAATGCACCGACCAATGCAAAAATCAACATAAATATCGGTACATTAAATCCAAACAGGTGAGCAAATCTGATGTGTTTCATCCAATTTACTGGATTCATAAATGTCCCCATACCTGCTAAAATGATCTGAACAGTGACACTTAATGCGAAAATAATAGCTAATACAAAATAAACAATTCTGCCAGCTCGCATTCTTTTGTTAATGGTTTCCAAGATGATTTCCTCCTTGTTTTGAGCTCTGTAATCATCATACAAACCATTTCTAAAATCACTCTTATATAATTCTTAAATCATTCTTAAATAAAGTTAGGCATTTGTATTTGGCCTTCCTGCTGCGTAACCCTGATCCAATTAGCATTATTCATAAAAAAAGCGACTGTTCTCTGTGAACAATCGCTTTACGAATGGACTGATTTATCTATCTTTTTTTATCAAAAATAAACAGACCCACCCTGCACGTTATTGGTTTAATCCTTCTTCAAATATGCGATTAGCGCATCGAGGTCCCTGGCACAGGCTTTCCTGAAGGAGCCCGCCATCATTTTTCCAAACAGTTTTGTCAGACCAGTAAGCCCTCTGATCTCCCCAAAAAGAGTGATTTCTGAGCTTTCTTCTGTTGAAATGATTCGATATGTAAAGACAAATTCTCCTTTGCCTGTTGTTCCTTTCGTTCCATCACAGCGCAGGACAATTTTCTCCGGTTCCTTAAGCTCGACAACTTCAAAATGTTCAGTAGCCTCTTTTCCAAACATCTTTCTTGTTTCCTTCCACTCGCTCCCCTCTTTCATGGGGCCATCATCCAACCGCTCCATTCGCACAAGTCCCTGCATCCAATGGTCTGCAGCGTCAAGATCAAGTAAGCTCTCAAAAACTCTTTGTCTGGATACCTGAATCGTACGCTTCACTTCAAACGGAATACTCACATGATTCACACCCTTTTAAAATTCCTCACCCAATTATACCATATGTCAGAAATTTCCGAACGATATTTTAGTGCCCATAAAACACATAGCAATAAATCATGATCCTTTTGTGGGCGGTTTCTTGAGTTATGGAAAATATTAGGTAATTTCGCCTTTGTAACAGCATTTTTATACAAGACACACCAAAATCATGAGCGTATGTTACCATAGTAAACAATTAACATTTGCTGAAAGATTCCAGACACTTAATCTTCATTGAAAATAGATATAAAGGAAGGTGGGCGGACATGATTATTGTGCATGATATTTTACAGGCTCGTGAAAACATCGCTGATTACATTCATGAAACTCCTATTCTCCATTCTTCTCAGCTTAGTGAAATTTGCGGGAATGAGATGTATTGTAAAGCAGAACACTTGCAGAAAACCGGATCGTTTAAAATTCGTGGAGCTTCCAATAAAGTGAAAAAGGCCGCACGGGAAGGGACTACATATGTAACGGCAGCCTCTAGTGGGAACCACGGTCAGGCGGTGGCTTATATAGCCCGGCAATTAGGTATACAGGCTACTATTGTGACACCTGTTGATGCAGCCGAAAGCAAGAAAAACGCAATCAAAGCCTACGGAGGAAAAATTGAAGAGTGCGGAACCACTTCAGCAGAGCGTCTGCCAAGAGCAAAAGAGCTGGCAGACGAACATAACGGGATGTTTATTCCACCCTATGATGATCCCTTGATAATGGCTGGGCAGGGCACCATCGGTTTAGAAATCATGGAGCAACTGGAGGATGTGGATGCTGTTGTTGTTCCTATTGGTGGTGGCGGACTAATATCAGGAATTTTAACAGCCATTAAACAAACGAAACCAAAAGTGAAAGTCATCGGGGTTGAGCCCGAAACAGCCAACGATACATTTCTTTCTTTGAAAAATAAAAAGATCACAGCGATACCTGAGACCACCACGATTGCTGATGGACTCAGAACCAGTCAGCCTGGACATATGACATTTCCTGTTCTTCAAAAATTTCTGGATAACCTTGTCCTTGTTTCAGATGAAGAGATCAAACAGGCTCAGAAGTTTGTGCTGGAACGTATGAAACAGCTGATTGAACCTTCCAGTGCAGTGACCGTGGCAGCTGCAATGAATGGAAAGTTAGGAATGAAGGATAAAAATGTGGTGTGCGTGCTTTCAGGGGGAAATGTGGATGTTTGATTTTCGGTCACATCGATTGAAAATGATATATACTCTTTAAATTTAATAAAACAAGCCTTGATTGCATCCAACTAATCAAGGCTTACTCTTTATCTATATTCTTTTTTCTTTTTTGAAAATAGTATAGAGATCCGCCGCCCAGTAACAGCATGATACCTAAAATCATGTAATGGAACATGTTTGTGCTGGTTTCCGGCAGCCTATGCTCTACAGGTATAGCTCCACCAAGGGTCCCCTCCACAAATACTTTAAATTGAAATTCCGTGGATAATCCCTGAAATTCATTTCCCAGTTCATATGGCATTTCAACTTTAAAGGTTAAAACCTCGGAGTCACCACTTTTCAGCTCCCGTGACGCCAGTTCTTCAAAATTTTTCAGTTTCCCATCAAACAAAACCCCATTCTTATCACGAACCGTTAACAAAAACTCATTGTATAACTTCTCAGAACCGGTGAGAAATCGGTTTGTAAATAAGTAGTTAAAATCTTCTTCACCCTTGTTATAGATAGTCATTTCTTTCGTGGAAAAATCCCCGGGTTTCAGGTTTTGAAGATTAAAAAAGATCTTATGGGGACTTGTGGCAATATCTATACTCTGATCCTTCTCCCCATTTATGGTCGCTTCCAAATATGCAGGAAACGCAAAAATGATGATACCGCTCAATAGGAGAACCAGCAATTTTTTCATGGTATTACCTCACCTTTTATCAGGAAATGAACCCCCAGACTAAATGTCAAAATTAATAGTCTCCAGAATGGGCCTTTTCGTTCTCTTTAATGTAGCCCTCCTCCGAAACTTCAATGCCTTCCCATTGGGTTCCTTCAAATGAGAATGTGATATCAACGGAGTCACCCATGAATTGATTTTGGAGAAATTCACCTTTGGCTGGTCCTTCCGATTTTCGATTTTTATCGTCTTTCATGGTGATTCCAATAAGGACCGCTTCTTTGTCGTCTGGTGTTACTGGGAGTCCGTCATATTTATCTCTGTCCATAAATAGTCCGCCTTCATTATTTGGGGCAATATTTATACGACCATCAGAGCCTGTTACTACATCTGAAGGTAGATTATTATACTTCAAATCCTTTAGGGTTACATGATCTTCGGGATTGATAATACTGAAGTTGTCATCGTAAAATTCCTGAAGAACATCAGGGTCTAAATCTATTAAATTCCTGCTTGTTACCCATAAAACATTCACCTGAAATTGCTCCAAAAATTCATCCTCTGTATTATCAGCGCCGACTTGATTCACATATTCATTATCTCCATTTGTGAACTTAGCGGGGATTGTATCCAGCAATACTTCTTTAATGGCAAGAGAGCCCGCATTTTCAATTTTGAAAGCTCTATACATGGAATCCCCAGGTTTTAAATTCGAGACTTCAAATGTATACGGAATCCGGTGTTCTCCTAAATTTATAGGCTGGATTTCAAAGTCAAGTGTCCCAGCAGCGAACTCAGCTGTTTGTTTTTCCACATCGTTCACTGCCGCCCATGTACCTGTTCCAACTAATGAAAGACCTAAACATGTACTGATTGCTCCCGCGGTCAGTTTTGTTTTTACGCTCATAGGTTTCACCTCTTTTGGTTATTAAAGGAGGTGGGGAGAAAATCCCCCACCTTGTGCGAATGCTTATCTAGGTCCTTCTACGTCCCCTTCTTCTCCATACGCATCACCGTTGTTCGCACGCTCGTTTGTCTCAACATATCCATCTTCGCCATTGCCTTCTACACCATCACCAATGTCATCTTCAGTTACTTCCTGGCCACCCCATTGACGTGCTTCAAAGACTAAGTCAAAGTCCGCGCTATCCCCATTGAATCTGTTTTGAATATATAAGTCGCCATTTTCGTTATGTCCTTTTTCTTCGCTGCTAATATATTCAATGGTCAGTTCCAAAACATCATGATCATTTGGATTTACGGTCACACCATACCATTCATTCTCATCAATGGTGGAAACATTCATGCCGTTAACCCCTTCTGCATTCCCGTCTTTTACATAGCTTAGACCATTAACAGAGCTGGCAACTGTATCAATAGCGTCCTGTTTATCAGAACCAGTGTATTCTAAGCTTGTTGCTTTATAAAAATCTGCTAAAGAGATGTTCTCAGCAACAATATTCTTATCATAAGTACCACCTTCTTCGTATCCAACAATAGCAGCAGTAATGGCAAACTGATCTAAATATTCCATGGCTGTGTTCGGCCCAAATACATCAGAATCGGTTCCTTCAGGAGCTTCACTCACATCTCTGTAAGGGGTTTCTCCATCCATGGAGTAACCCCAATCGTCAAAGTTTAGATTATCCATTCCCATCAGTACATCCTTAATTGCAAGTGTTCCATGGTTTTGCAGGTCAACTCTTACTTTAGAATAGTCTCCCGGCTTTAAATTCCCTAATTTAAAATTCATCTGTGTTTCGCCATACTTTTTTAATTCTAAGTCAAGTTCTCCAGCACCAAGAGCAGCTTCTTGACGTTCAACATCATTAACGGCCGCAAATGTTCCTCCGGCAATGAGGGAAAGACCCATTGTGGCGGATAATGCGCCCATTGTCATTTTCTTTCTGATACTCATATAATCTCCTCCATTTTTATAAAATTAGATTAATAGATGTTCAAGTTTCTTATTCAGCATCGTCGCCGTTAAATCTTTCCTCACCAGGCATTTGCGTGGCTTCAAACACCATTTCAAAGCTTGCTTCTTCCCCTTGGTATTTGTTTTGTTCAAAGTAACGACTATCACCCAGGCGATCATCGTTGTCTTTAAACGTTACTGTAAAGTCATATTTAACAGAATCTTCAATTGCCATGCCGACCGTTTCGTTATCAGTCAGAGTAATATCCCTTGGCCCCGCTTCTACTAGATTATCAAGGGTTGTCGTCCATACATGGCTGCCATCCTTTTCAATCCTTACTTCAAACTGGCTTAAGAAATCTTTCTCAGTATTTGATCCATCCTCAAGCCCCAGTACATTTTTATCCTCCCATGTACCAAGTGAGTTCGTTGTAACCAAAATCTGATTAATATCCAGAGTAGCTGTATCCCCATGAACCAAATGCAATGTTTTCGTAAAATGATCTCCTGGCTTAAGGTTTCTTAATTCAAAACCAACCGTATTTTCCTCACCAAATTCCAAATCAAGAACACCGTTAGCCAATGTATTTTGAGTATCCTCCACGTCGTTAAACGCTGCCCATGTCCCTCCTCCAATCAACGATAAACCTAGTGCGCCTGCTAAGATGCTTGTGCCCATCTTCTTTTTCATACTCATGAAAAATTCCTCCTTTAATAGATTTCACCCATAACGGGTATGTATGTGAACCCTTTTCAGGGGGAACACCAACTTATTCAAACTTACAAATCCTTACACATTAAGCTTCGGTATCGGTTGATGCTACAGCTTCTTTATTTTGCCGGTCCAACTCTTTTAGTGCCAGTCTGAATGAGTAAACAGCATAACCGAGTAACATTAACCCGGGACCAATTAATAAAATCGCTGTCCCCATTGGTGAGCTTGCAAAATTTAAGAAATAGCCAATCAGTGGAATGGTGACTCCGGTATATTTCGCGACCACATTTTCACTAAGTACCGGCTGAGTGTCTGGTCCATCGTTGTTATCTCCCTGCGTTCGGTAAAACGTGTTCTCTCCTTGTGTAAACTTCTCTATGATTCTATGGGTGACTAATGCATTTTCGCTGGCCTGGAAGGTTATGATGTCATCTTTTTGTAAACTCGCAGGATTTTCAACATCTTTCACAACAATAATGGATCCGGTTTCAAAAGTAGGCTCCATGGAACCGGATAAAACGGTTTTAAATTGATAGCCGAATATTTGCGGTTCCCCACCTGATGCTCTCGATGAAAGGACGATAATCGTCATTAATAGAAGAGTCGCACAGACCAATAGATAAAGTGTGTTTTTAATAACCTTGAAAACTGATTTTGTCGGAAAATGGACCTTGCGTTTAGAATTTGTTTCCGTTCTTTTTGGCGTCTCCATGATTTAACCTCCTTTGTGTTTGTTATATAAAAAGAGAAGTTAGGTTTCAGTTTTCTGTTTCAGTGCTTTTGCCTGCTTTTTGTGATGTTCCAGCTGTATCCTCTGTCTGACTGCTTTTATCAGGATGATCACCATCTGCACTGTCACTTGTTTCGCCATTTGTGTCTTCTTGGCTGTTCTCTTTACTTTTATCAGCCTTTTTAACAGCAGTTTTATCTGTATCCTCCGTTTTGCCGTCCTCTGGCTGATTCTTTCCCTTCTCTACGTTGTCTTCATTACCGGGATTTTGCTTGCCATTCTTTTTACCATTGTCACTTTTGTTCTGGTTTCCATTACTGCCATTATTTCCGTTGTTTTCGGGATTTGAATTACTCTCTTCAGAATCGTTTTGCCCTGACTGGTTTTCTGAATCATCTTGTTCCTGCTGTTGACAATTATTCAGTACGATTTCGTCACTCCAGAGTTCACCTTTACCCGGGTGTCCCGGTCTCTGAAAAGCCCTAAACATGTATTTACCGTCACCTTCACTTGGGATAGCCTCAATCACGGTTTTTTCTCCAGTTCCCAAGGCAGGAATTTTACCAGCGAAAATGTTCTTACCAATAATTTTTCCCCCTTTTTTAATGGGGCCTTTTTCAACATAATAAACTTCAAAATCTACCGGACCGTCCATTGGTTCTGAATCTTTTCCATTACTTACGGTTGCCTGCAGGGCTTTACAACTGCCCGTTTCTCCGATAAATTCGAGAGAACTCTTATCCCACGCACCGTTGTCATCCCAGGCTACGTGAATCGATCCTTGTGTCTTCTCAGTATCATTTACAAGTGCTCCCGTTCCTGTCGTTAGCATCGTTGCAATAATAATCATTGCGCTCCAGAATCCTAAGAATTTAAAGGAAGATGCGAGTTTCTTTTGTTTTTTCATAAACTTTCTCTGCTGCCGATTATGAATATTTTTCATCCTCGATCCCACACCTATTTCCTCCCTTCAGCACGATCATTTACGTTCGCTTTTTGTTCTTTGTAACGAACCATGAGTAGAGTATAGTATATGGTGTTCGTTTATAAAAACACTGAAACTTGCCAAATTTCTTTATTAAGAACAAAGAAGGTCTATTTTCCTCTTTTTAACTCCTGTTTTCGTATTATTTTGTGATTTTATAAAGAATGTTTTGTTTTATATAATGAACTCACTAACATTATAAACCTGATAAACTAAAAATATACCTGAAAAGGAGAAAAATATGATTGGAGAACGAATTAGAAGTCTGAGAGAGTCAAAGGGATACTCAATGACTGAGCTTGCGAAACACTCAGGAGTATCCAAATCCTACATAAGCAATATTGAAAGGAACCTCCAGCAGAATCCTTCTTTACAGATTCTGGCTAAAGTCGCTCAGCCTCTGGATACCTCTGTGGAATTTTTATTGGGCATAGAATCCGAGGAACTGGCGGAGCTCGATGAAGAGTGGATTGATCTTTTAAAAACCGCCATCGACTCAGGAGTGACGAAAAGAGACTTTGTGGAATTTCAGAAGTTTGTGAAGTACAAAAAATGGATGGAGAACCATCCAAAGGAACAAAGGCGGAAGCGTCCGTTTGGCTAGCTACGTCTCCTAGGTGGATATAAACAGAACACCCTCCATGGCCCAAAGCATCCACTCCGGGTATTCTGCTTATGCCGTCGGACCTAATCGGTCACTCCGCTTTTCTATTAGTAAAAAAGGTACCCGGTACTCCAATAGACATACGTCCATTTAAGTATCAGGTACCTTTATTTATTCTTTATCTGTTTCCTTTAATATAGGGTTCTCCGTTTGCTTGGGGAGCCTCGGCTCGGCCAATAAAGCCTGCTAAAGCCAGAATGGTTAGAACATAAGGTGCGATTAACAGGAACACCTGTGGGATATTTTCCAGCAGGGGGACCCCAGCACTGACAACACTCAAGCTTTGAGCCAGCCCGAAAAACAAGGCGGCACCCATTGCTCCAAGGGGATGCCATTTCCCAAAAATTACAGCCGCTAAAGAAATAAAGCCCTGTCCAGCAATGGTTGAATGGGAGAAATTAGATACAATGGTAAGAGCAAATACGGATCCTCCCAATCCACCGAATGCACCAGAAAGTATAACAGCTATATAACGCATTCTGGCCACTTTAATCCCATTTGTGTCGGCTGCCAATGGGTGCTCTCCAACCGCTCTCAGACGTAAACCAAATGGAGTTCTGTACAATACATACCAGGAAACAAAAGCTAATATAATCGCAATATAAGATGTAATATAGTTTCCCTCAAAGAATAAAGGACCGATGATTGGAATATCGGATAACACGGGAATATCCGTCGTATAGAAGGGGTTATTAACCATATCTGTCTGTCCTTTATTATACAGAACTTTTGTTAAATAAACCCCTATCCCTAAAGCAAGCATATTAATTGCAACACCACTAACAACCTGGTTAGCGTTAAAGGATACAGAAGCTACTGCATGAATAATGGAAAAGATGGCTCCAATGATTGCTGCCACAACTATAGATATCCAAGGGGTCCATGAACCTAAAACATCTGAAAAAGTCAGGTTAAAAACAATACCTATAAAAGCACCCATCACCATGAGGCCTTCCAATCCAATATTTACAACCCCGGATCTTTCACTGAATACTCCGCCTAAAGCGGTTAACATAAGAGGTGCGGAATAGAATAAAACAGTAGGAATGATGGACTGTAAAGTATCAAGCATCATCTATTTCTCCTCCTTTTTAAAGCGAAGTATTGCCCAGCGAATAATGTAGCTGGAAGCAACGAAAAAGATTATGAAGGCAATGATGATATCAACAAGCTCAGTAGGTACCCCTGCTGCGGTCGGCATTTCCCCGGCACCTTCTTTTAATGCTCCAAATAATAAGGCAGCTAAGACAATACCAAAGGCATTATTTGATCCAAGCAGCGCCACGGCAATACCATCAAATCCTAGGTTGGTGAATCCTGACATAATTGATATAGATCCATACGTACCAAGACCTTCCATCGCACCGGCAAGACCCGCAAACCCACCTGCTATAACCATTGACCAAATGATATTTTTACTCACGTTCATTCCTGAATAGTTTGAGGCATGCCGATTGAAACCTACTGCCTTAAATTCATATCCGTAGGTGGTTCGTTCGATAAGAAACCACATAATAAATACAGCAAGCAGAGCAATTAAGATTCCATAGTGAACTCTGGAGTAGAATGTAATACTTTGCAGCCAGGTTGATGCTAATGATGCCGTATCCGGTATGGCTTCAGTTGTCGTTTTTTGATCCGTCAGAACGCTTCTTATTATTTCATTTGTTACGTGCAAGGCAATGTAGTTCATCATAATCGTTACAATGACTTCATGAACCCCGAGTTTTGCTTTCAGTAAACCAGGCAAAAATCCCCATAGGCCGCCAGCAATCGCTCCTGCAAGTACAGCCAGGGGAAGATGGATAACCATCGGTGCATCAATAGCCAAGCCAACCCAAACGGATGCAAGCCAGCCAACAATAACTTGTCCTTCTGCACCAATATTAAAAAGACCCGTTTTAAAGGCAAATGCAACCGCAAGTCCTGTTAAAATTAATGGGGCTGTTCTCCTGATTGTCTCTCCCAGCGTATAAGCATCACCAAAAGCACCGTTCCATAAGGCGGCATAGCCTTTAATTGGATTGTGGCCAGAGCTGATCATAATCACTGCACCGGCAATAAGACCAAGAAGTACCGAAATGACAGGTACAATAATTCCAAACATTTTTCTATTGGACGTCATGAATGCTCTCACCTGCTTTCCCCTGACTGCCGGCCATTAACAGCCCAAGCTCCTGCTCGTTTGTTTCACCAGGTTTTAAATTAGCGACTATTTTGCCATCAAACATCACGGCTATCCTGTCACTGATATTTATGATTTCATCAAGTTCAAAGGATACCAGAAGAATGGCTTTTCCTTTATCACGTTCTTCAATTAACTTTTGATGAATGAATTCCACGGCTCCAACATCAAGACCCCGCGTTGGCTGAGCAGCAATAAGTAAATCAGGTGAACGATCAATTTCTCGTCCAATGATTGCTTTCTGCTGATTGCCACCGGACAGAGCCCGCGCTTTTGTATATGCACTTGGAGTACGGACATCGTATTCTTTTATTATCCGTTGAGCCTTACTGAATATTTCTTTATAATTTAATACTTTTGCTCTTGAAAATGGCTTCTTATAGTATGTTTGTAACACAATATTTTCACCGATTGAGTAGTCTAAAACAAGACCGTATTTATGGCGATCCTGAGGAATGTGACCGATACCACTTTCTGTGATTTTCCTGGGAGAAAGATTGGAAATTTCTCTGTTATTTAGTTTAATAGACCCCGATCTGATTTTTGTTAACCCAGTTATGGCCTCAATAAGTTCCGATTGACCGTTGCCATCAACACCAGCTATACCAATGATTTCACCTGCGTGAACGTCTAAATTTAAGCCTTTTATGATGTCTACTTTTCTGGAGTCTCTCACAACTAAACTCTCAATTTTAAGAACATGATCTCCTGGCTTAGCTTCTTTTTTCTCTGTTTTAAAATGAACCTCACGACCAACCATCCACGATGCAAGTTCAGTAGCATTTGTTTCTGAAACATTTACCGTGCCAATCCCCTTGCCTTTACGAATAACCGTACACCGATCGCAAACGTCCATAATTTCCTTAAGTTTGTGTGTGATTAGAATGATAGATTTCCCCTCTTTAACAAGAGAACGCATAATTTCCATCAATTCACGTATCTCCTGAGGGGTCAGGACAGCTGTTGGTTCGTCGAATATTAAAACTTCCGCACCCCGATAGATTGTTTTCAGGATTTCGACACGCTGCTGCATCCCTACAGAAATATCACGAATCTTTGAATCAGGGTTTACTTTTAATCCATATCGATCAGATAATTCCTGAATCTCATCTCTTGCCTTAGCAATATCAATCCTGCCAAATTTATTGGTCGGCTCCTTACCCAACACGATGTTTTGCGTTACAGTAAATGGTTCTACCAGCATAAAGTGCTGATGCACCATCCCAATTCCTAACTCATTTGCAATACTTGGATTCGTTATTTTTACATTTTTATCGTTAACACGAATTTCACCTTGTTCAGGTTGATATAAACCAAATAATACATTCATAAGTGTTGATTTTCCTGCACCATTCTCACCCAATAATGCATGGATTTCGCCTTTCCTTAATTGGATTGTAATGTTGTCATTTGCAACAATGCCGGGGAACTCTTTCCTTATGTTTAACATTTCAATCACATATTCCAAGTTTGTTCACTCCTTATGAAGCTCTCGTTCAAGTTACCAGGCTTTTAAAATGAAAATCAACGAAAGAAGGCTTTCATTCACCCCTCTTTCGTTGAAGATTTCAGATAGACGATCCATTAAGTGGGAAGGATTCCTATACCTTCCCCGCTTCCATTTATAGTGAATTAAGGTAAGTCTCTAATTCCTCGATCGTTTGTGGTACTTTTACTTCACCGTTAAGAATTTGTTCTTTCCAATCTTCAATTGCCGTAATGATTTCTTCTGTCATAGCTCCTTTATTTGTTACAGCAACAGCTATCCCATTTTCATCTAAGCCGTATTCCAATAATTCTCCTCCAGGAAATTCACCCTTCATTCCTCTGTTGATCACATCCTGAACCGCTACGTCGACACGTTTAATCATGGAAGTTAAAGTTACATTATGCTCTCCAATTTGACCTTCATCGTGCTGATCACGGTCTACACCAATGACCCAGATTTCACGTTCAGGATCATTTTTCTTAATATCTTTAGCTTGGTTAAATACACCATTCCCTGTTCCGCCAGATGAATGATAAATGACATCTACGCCACTGTCATACATGTTGGTGGCTATTAATTTCCCTTTTGCAGGGTCGGTGAAAGATTCAGCATACTGCACATCCACTTTAATATCAGGATTTACCGATTTTACACCTGCGATAAAACCGGATTGAAATTTCTTTATTAATGGGGATTCAATTCCACCAACAAATCCTACTTTATTTGTTTTCGTCTTCATAGCAGCAGCTACGCCAACTAAGAATGAACCTTGATGCTCTTTAAATCTGACACTGGCAGCATTTGGTGCATCGACCTCTTCATCAATGATGGCAAAGTTCGTATCTGGAAATTGCTCTGCCGCTGTTTGAATGTCTTTTTTTAATTTAAATCCAACGCCAAATACCAGATCATACTGGTCACGAACAAAACGAGTGATGTTAGGCATATATTCCGCTTTCTCATTGGACTGGGCATAATCATAGTTTTCACCTTTTGAAAACCCGTGTTCCTCACCCCAGGCCTGAATACCTTCCCAGGCTGATTGGTTAAATGATTTATCATCTACTCCACCTTCATCTGTAACCATAGCAACTTTATAATCAGAAGAAGCCTCACCATTTCCAGACGCAGCATCTCCATTTTCCTCGGTTCCTGCCTTCTCTTCTCCCGGATTCTCTGTTCCGCCACATGCCACCAGAAGTAAGCCTGCTGATAAAAATAAAACCAAAAGCAGATAGATACGATTTCTCATTGATTTCCCCTCCGATTTCTATTGATTAGAATGCAGATACTGAAAAGATCTACTTACTGCATGTCCTGTAACGATTTCGCATTGCGTTTATTCCTTTTAAACATGAGACATATGAGATATTACCATTTGCGTTTGTTATCACTGAAACTGGTAAAACACCTCCCACTCCATTGGATGAATTCTCTATTTTTCATATAATCGTAAAAAAAGGCCCGAAACACATGCCTACTATGTAAAAGCATGTATTTCGGGCCTATTAGACCGAAATAAGATATGAATCTATTTAGAAAACACGACTTTCTGCCCATTCCGGCGAAAATCAATGCTTTCCTTATACTACCCACTTAGATAGTAAAATAGATGTTATCCGGACTCGCTTTCCATAGTCAGTTTATTTACGGTAAACTGGTAGAAACTTGCAGGCCATATCCCCGCGATTATATGAAAAATCTTATTAAGTTCGGTTTTAGTATATCATTCATTTTTGCGATTGCAAATATTTTTTCAGAATAATTACCATTCAGATTGTAGTACAGCTTTGCAGAACCCTATAACTATTGGCTTTTCATTATCTCACAAAATTTTTCCGATTGAACTCATTGGAAAGTTCACCGAATTATTATTGACAGAACATTCCTATTATTCGTATTTCTAAGTCGCAGGACAAGATATTTTGTTAAAAAATACGAAGACTACTTTGCCTACCCATCCATCTTCTTTCTTCTTTACCTTTCATGCAAAATAGTATTGTTCCTCCATCATCTTAAAATGCAATCTCTATTTTGCTTCCTTTCTGAATGGACTCATTGTTTTCATCAAAAACGTCACTCGTTGTAATGGTGATTTCAGTCAACTTATCAGGACCTGTTTTGTCGAGGATATAGGCTAACTCTCCTGATTTCCTTCCATTTGCCGAAAGCGTTCCATGTAAATTCTGAAGGTAAAAATCGTCCTCGAAGTCCTTGATCTCTCCTTCGTTTGTTTCTAAAACAGAAATCGGAGCAAAATTGACGCGTTCTTCAGAGGTATTATTCAGTGTGATATGAAATTTAACATACGTGAAATTCGTTTCATTATGGGTAAAATCATGAAAGAAATCAATTAAATGATGAGCAGGGGTATAATCCATAACTTTTACATTAGAAATGGTAAGCTCTATGGGTCCAATCATGTGCGTTTCATGATAATCTGAAATTGCTTTTAGGATAACTTTGCCGTCTTCATCTCTATATTCCTGGCCAATTTTCCTTAATGAGCGAGTATCCGGAGCCTGCGGATTATTCGTATAAATCCCCTTTTGATCATTAGATTCCGCATGAACATTACTCGATTCTGCCTTTTGCCGTAGCTGTTCCTCAGAAAATTCTTCTTTGGAGTTCATGCATCCTGAAAGTATAAAAGCTGTCATGACAAATAATAATGCCTTTTTCATAGATTTTCCTCCTGCATAAAAGAGATGAATCCTGCCACCAGAAAGCGGCAGGATTATTCTTTACAAGGGCAGACACTTTTCTGCTATTTTTTATTCCTTTTATTATTTAAGACATCCTTTACCATTTGACCAACTTCATGGTTGTCGTGGAGACCCACAAATTTATCTGCCTGTGGGCCATATGCGTAAACATTCACGTCTACGCCATCATGTCCACCCGTTGTCCAGCCAGTACCTGAGCGAATATCAAAGATTTTTTCTATAGCATTGTCAATGGTCGTTACATCATAGGTCTCTGCTGCGTCTGCAACCGATTGAATTTCTTTATCAGTTAAGTCGAGATCAACGTATTGTTCTAATACTTCTTCAGCCGCTGCACCACCGGCAATTTTAGAAGCCATAAAATCAGGAGTACGCTTGGCAGCCTTTAATGGAGCTGGATTCCATTTATATTCTCCGTTAATTCCCATGGCAAATCCGCCTGTTGAGTGGTCAGCCGTAGTGATAACAAGAGTTTGACCATCCTTTTTTGCAAAATCAATGGCTTTTTTAAATGCTTGCTCAAAATCCTCCATTTCACTCATTGCCGATACAACATCATTGTCATGGCCAGCCCAGTCAATTTGGCTACCCTCTACCATGAGGAAAAAGCCATCCTTATCCTTGGTTAATCGTTCTAAGGCGGCATCTGTCATTTCCGCAAGACTTGGCTGTTCTTCCGGACGATCAATGGCTTTATCCAATCCTACTGGGGCAAATAAGCCGAGAACCTGTTCATTGTTATCATTCTCCAGTTCTTCTCTTGTCGTAACATAGCTGAATCCTTCTTCCTGAAATTCTTCAGTAAGGTCTCGGTCCGTACGTTCAAAATAGGAAGTACCCCCTCCAAGGATCACATCCATTTTTGGTTCTCCATTTATTTTTTCATCAATATAGTCATCGGCAATTTCATTGTAATTATGGCGGGATTCATCATGTGCTCCAAATGATGCCGGTGTTGCATGGTTAACTTGAGAAGTCGCAACAAGTCCTGTTGCTTTGCCATCTTCCTTGGCTTGTTCCAATACCGTTTCTACTTCATTCTTATTTACATCCACAGAAATGGCACCATTATACGTTTTGATTCCAGCAGCCATGGACGTAGCTGCAGCCGCTGAATCTGTGATGCTCTCCTCTTCATCCCATGGATACGTTTCCTGCATACCAACCAGATACTCATCAAAAGCTGTATTCTCCATATAAGGTGTGGATGGATCATCTTTAAAAGATCGGTAAGCCGTGTTATAAGCAGGCCCCATTCCATCTCCAATCATGAAAATAACGTTTTTGATTTTCCCTTGATTAGGACTCACCTTTGCATCAATACTTGGGGTACCGCTTGCCAATGTTCCAACAGCAAGTGCAGATACCATGGCAATGGGTAATAGTTTTTTCCCTGACTTCCTAAACAAAGCCATTCCTCCTTTAAACAAAGAATAATTCTTTCATTTAGAATCCTACCAGGACTCTATTAATCTTCTATAAACAGCATATAAAATTACCGTAAAAATAAAAGGTACAGAATACTTAGGCAGGAAGGAGCATCCAGGGTTACGGGACAACAATCAGCGAGGAGGTACTTGATGTTACTACACCTTTGTTAGCGGCTGACCGGGGGCAGAGCCAAGTTAAGACAGGCAATAAAGTTATATTGGATAGCCGTTTAAAGGATAGCGAATTTATACCAAATAATCTGGCATAAAGATTTTTTGAGAGTAAAAGAGGAAGTGCCGTTTGGCCGAAGAAGACCTGGTTTATCATTTTCCAAATAAAAAAAGCCCATAAAACCTTTAAATATAAAGGCTTATGAGCTCAATTATTTCTCCAATTAGCGATGCGGATGAAGGGATTCGAACCCCCACGGTGTTTCCACCACTAGACCCTGAATCTAGCGCGTCTGCCGGTTCCGCCACATCCGCAGTTTATGAAATGTGTTACGATATGAACGAAAAACTTTATTACGATATGAATTATACACCTTTTTCACTAAAAAGTACAAGGGTGCAGACTCAAAAAAACGAGATTAATCATTCTGAATTTTAGGCGAGAATCATATTCGTTTGTTGATGGATTATTATGATATGAGGTAATTTTAATCATATCCTGGTGCTGTCAATAATATTCATAATGAGCTGAGTCAGCTTCCTAAATGACTTTTCCTTATCCTCTATTTATTTAATGGAATTCCTGTCCTTTGTTATACTTAATGAAAAGTCACTATATATAGAGGTAAACCATGATTAGATTAATAAGAAATCTCACAATACTGGCATTAAGCCTGGTCCTTCTTGTGGCAGCAATATATGGGGTACTTGGCTACAATAAGTATAAAGAATCCATAAATTCGATGCCGATTAAAGAAAAAGTTGAGTCCGTGCGACAAGATGAGAGTTTCGTACCACTATCCAATATCTCTCCTGACTTTTCTGATGCAGTCGTTGCCATTGAGGATCATCGATTTTATGAACATGGGGCCTTCGAATTCATTTCCCTTGTAAGAGCTGCCCTTACTAATTTAATAAAAGGGGAAATTGTGCAGGGGGGGAGTACAATCACTCAACAAGTCGCTAAAAACCTGTACTATTCGAATAAACAAACCCTGGTCCGGAAAGTTGCTGAACTATTTGTTGCCATTGATCTGGAAGAAATGTATAGCAAAGATGAAATTCTGGAGCTCTATGTCAACATCGTTTATTATGGTGAAAGTAACGTTGGAATTAAAGAAGCCAGTATGCATTATTTTGACAAACAACCCAGTAAATTAACTTATAAAGAAGCTACATTTTTAGCTGGCTTACCTCGAGCCCCAAGCATTTACAGTTCTAATAGCAAAGCAGCAAAAGATCGGCAAGCAGAGGTTATGGAGGCATTAAAAGATTATCGAAATGAAAATGAGATTTTTGAATAATAAAGAAGCAAAGGGACGGTTCTTCCGTTTCATTCGAGCAACATCACTGCCCAAATGAAACAGGAGCACCGTCTCCGTTTTTCCCCATTACTTACGTGCAAACCCTTCTTGCTCTAAATAATTGGCCGCTCCATTGTATGTAGGAAATGTTCCGTCCAACATGTCGTCTGCATAGATGTTCCACAGGTCAAAATCATATACAAGTCTCAGCTCCTGTTTCTCATGATTCACCCAAATCTCTTCAAACGTAGATTCAGACAGGGATTCAATGGACTCCTTAATAATACTGCGAATCTGCTGTTCAGTGAAATCCCGTATATTTACCATGCCTTTATGGTCCGTTAAGTAATTTTTATTTTCGATAAGTTCCGCATAAACAAACCCGTTCCCATTCGGATGAAGATGATACACAACGGTCGTTTTATCATGAACACTTTCCTCATAATGGAAATTAACACGGCCAAGTGACACATCTTTTCGTCGTAACTCCGGGAAGGATTCCATAATTTCCAGCTTTTCTTCAAATGTAAGCATGTGTTCCTCCAATAACAAAAATTTATGAGAATCATTTAGTATTATAACACTGTGTGGCGGGCTTTCATACGCTGGGTCTTGTTGGGTACGTCTCGTGTACAAACACGCCATCCCCTCAGCGTATAAATAATCCACTTCTTTTCCTTCTGGCAGAGAGGCAGCCTCCTCTAATTCAGACACCATTTCTTCATCAGCCTCTCCCTGGGTCTTTCCGACACGTCTCACAATGCTTCCAACCGTATAAGGCCCAAAGATAAACTGAATTGTCTTCTGACCTTCCGCTGAACAGCTCTCTTTTTTGCCAGAATTTAGCCTGTATGTCCTCGAGAACTATTCTGCACAGATATTTTTATGGTAATATGATTATTAGTAACGTAGAATGATACAGACAATTGATGAAAAGGTCATTTTTTCCTCTTTAGTTTTTAGTAATTCTTCTTTTCTTGAGGGTGTGGTATGATTGAATAAAACAAAGAGATATGTAAAAAGTCTTATTTTTGTAATGCTAGGATTATTAATAGGAGAAGTATTGTTAGGTATCATTAAAAAGGGAGCAATTGATTGGGATAGTATCGGTAGTGTACTTTTTCTTCCTTTCTTGATATTATTCGTTATCTTTATTGTAAGTCTGTATAAAGAAGATCAATAAAATTAAATTTTGTTCAAACAGACGCGATTGTCTAAGCAACAATCTTTATATGAAAGCTAAAAGGCTGCCATAAAGACAGCCTTGTTTTGTGTTTTTAGGATATGAATCAGTTATAGAAACATAAGCGATATTTCTACGCCATTCTGAAATGTTCCGAGTGGACCACCATAGCGATTCCCTTCAAAGCGAATTACATTGTCTTTATTAACTTTTCTTGATATAAAAGTCTCCATAAGAAGGTCTCTCTTCTAAATGTATTTGCCGTGCTAAGCATACATCTATGATAGAGTGCCTTCTCTTTGTTTACCAGAAATTAACTTGTATATCCCTCGAGAACTATTTTACACATAGTCTTTGTGTGGTACCCTCAAAACTTGAAGTGGGGGTATTGCGGCCAGTTAATACGTGATAAATTCGTCAATCGTTTCAGGGGTATTTTTCCCTTCCTTTCCTTTGAAAATGTCGATATTAACGGTCACATCCATACAGCCAAGGTATTTTCCATGTTCATCACGGACGGCCATGAATTTCTGATAAATCTGACCGGCTTCACCTGAGTGTTTCGGGAACCAGAATTCCCATTCGTCGCGTCTTCCTGAATGAAAATCATTCAGCAATTTTTCAACATGGTGAACCACTTTCGGATGAAGCTCAAGCACATGACGACCTATCGCTTCCTTACGGCGACCGTGCACACGATTGGGATTGTTTGAAAACCAGCGGAAAATATCGTTCTCATCGCAAAAGCCCATTTCAAATGGCAAAAGGTTTATGATTGAATCCAACGTACTTGCTTTAATTGCACCTGTCTCAAAATTAATGACAGCTTCAGGACTAACTACATCTGACAATTTTTCTTCAGACATCTATAACACTCCTTTATGAGATTAAATTATTAAAATAGTATAGCAACCCTTTTTCACCTTCAAGTATCCTCCTATTCCAGGAAAAATCCCTTGATTTAAATCAATTTTTCCACAAAAAATACCTGGAACATCAAATAGACACTTGTCCATTTGTTCCAGGCACTCACCACTTTATTTGAGATAATTGAGTTAACAACTTACGCTTTTCTTCCTCAGAGAGTTTCCAGTATTCTATCTCATTCTTCAACTCGTTCATTTTTCCAAACTCTTTAACGAATCCGTTTAACCGGGCAGAAATGGTAGCATCCACAAATGCCTTGTGATGGGGAAAGAGTCTTTGAATTGTTTCTGTTGCTCTTTTAAATCTTTTCAAATAATACTTTTGGTGATAATCTTCTGCCAGATGAAACGTTGAAAAAGGTTGAATTTCTGTTTGAATGACGCCATCCAACTTACTCTCCCACTCTCGTTTCACACGTTCCGCCACTCCTTTTTGATTCTCATCATGATACAGAAGATCCCCCAGAATCAGCCCATACCAAAAGTTGCCGTTTGAATCGTTTTGGCTCTAAGATTATACATCACGCCGTCCTCCTTTTTCATTATTGAAAGGGTCAGACCCCACATCTTAATGTCATAAATCACACCTTCCCTAAAACGAATCAGATAAAATGCAGGTAAGGATACAAATGCAGCATGAATGCCTTCGAAAAATGCTATTTAAACACGAAGAGGTGAAATCAATGAATAAAGCCTATTTAGATACGAAACGAGTACTGAACATAAGAGATCTGTTACTTCGATTACAAAATGAAGAGTCAGAACAAGACATACAAGAGGATTTTTACCAGCACGTCCAGGACTTAGAGACCCTGGACATCCTGTTGATTTTGCAACAGGTGGTAAATGTTTATCCTGAAGTAGAAAAGAAAGATATCCAAAAATTCTTTGACATTTCTCACCAACTGTACAATCATTCCATTCTTGATATTCATGTCCCTGAATCAGATCATACAGGTCATCCTATCCAAATATTTAATGAGGAAAACCAAGCATTTGAAAATCTATTTGCCCGACTAAGCAGCCAACTGAATGCCTTGAAAAATGACCCCGAACACCCGACAGAGCAGTTAAAAGAGGACATGAAGCAATTAGGGACATTATACAGCCATTACAATCGGAAAGAAAAGCTCTATTTCCCAATACTGGAGCGCTATGGCATCTATACTCTTTCCAGAACCATGTGGGCAGGTGATGACCGAATCCGCACGTTATATAAAGCGACCAGAAAGATGATGGACAAAATCCCCAACATCGATTTTAAATACGTCAAGCAGGCTTATCTTGACCTGGAACAAGCCTGTAAGGACATGATTTTTGATGAAGAGTACTCCCTATTACCGACAGCGAAGATTCTTTTTAAAGAAAAAGATTGGGCTGCGATTGCAAAGGAGAGTAAAGCCTTTGGATATGCCATAGATGAACCAAAAGAAAAATGGATACCTGATACGGAGGAGGCTGATGCTGCTGTTCATGCAACGCATTCCGAACATTTACGGTTTGGTGGAGGGTATTTAACCATTCATGAAGCAAATCATATTCTGAATCATTTACCACTGGAGATTACGTTCGTCGATAAAAATGGGGTCTTTAAATACTTCAATGAAATCGTAGAATCCTCAGAAATGATGTTTATACGCACACCAACATCCATCGGTCGAAATGTATCAAAGTGCCATCCACCAAAAAGTATGCCCAAAGTGATGGAACTCATCCGTGACTTAAGATCAGGAAGACGGGAGTCCGAAACGATGTGGTTCAAAAAGAAAGACCAATTCGTTCATATTACGTATAAAGGTGTGTTTGATGAAAACGGACAGTACTTGGGCATATTAGAATATGTTCAGGACATACAGCCATTCCTGGACTTACCTCGTGAAGTGAAAAGGGAATTAAGTGATCGGACAGTGTTTTAGGTGTTCTGATGATGGTAAGAACAAGTGAGGCCAATCTCCCGTTATTCTATTGCTTTAAGTAAGTGGAGCGGCCGCCTCCTTAGGGGGTAGGCCCCGCTTTTTATTTTCATTACAATTTTTCCTTTAGCATAGTGGGGTCTCACTGAATACATGTGCTTTTTCGTGGACAGGTGTACATATGAGGTACCAGGCACCCAATCCCAGACTCATTTCATCTTATTCGTTGCTTCAATCTGTTGTTCCAGTATTTCGACCCGCTTTTCTAATGCTTTAATTTTTTCGTGCAGGTCTGTACGCTCACTTTGCGTATGATGTACGCCAGTTATTTTTCCATCATTTGATTTGATCTCTATTTCATATGTTTTTCCGGCCACTTCTTTAACTGTATAGAAAATCATTTCTTTGTATTTAGTTTCTAACCAATGTGCAGCAAATGCATTTTGTGCTTTCACAATGAGGACATCATCATCAATTTCAACTTCTCTGTTTGCAAGCCAGGTCTTATTAAGGTGCCTGGCACAACCCGAAAAATCTTGTTTCACAAATTGTTTCACGGACAGAAGATTCGTTTCTCTTTTAGTCTGCCAGCTAGTCGCTTACCTCTGTTAACCTGGCAAGTACCTTACACTTTTCGATTACAGAATTGCCTTTAATGTTTGTTTGAAGCTCTCGTAAACATATGACCAAAGGAGTGGTTCATCTGCATATCTTTTCTGTAACGCGGAAAAGACTTCTTTTTGTTTTTCCGGAAAAGCAGGGTCGTCTTTAGTTGGTAGTGTAGCGCGGTATTCATCAACAATTTGTTGGACTTCAGGTGCACGCGGCCCCCATTTGCCAATTAATCGACCTTCCTCATTTAAAATTAAAATAATTGGTATCGCTCGTCCCCCATTGGTTAAGTGGCGATCAATAAGGTCTGTATCTTCATCTCTTAATGTGACACGCATTTCAATGTCTGCAGCTTCAGCCAGCTTTCGAATAACTGGATTAATCATCATCGCATCCCCACACCAATCTTCCGTAATGACTAAAAAGTGCAAAGAATGCTTTTTCAGTTCATCCACAATTCCATCTTTAGGTAATTCAAACTCCTGATAAACACGAAAACTTTCTTCTTTTAATTTACTCATCTCATCCATATATTGCTGAATTGATTTTCCTTCTAAAAAATACTGTTCTTCCGTTTTCATATGATCACCTGGCTTTCATTCTCTTATATCATTATCTTAAGACAGTTGGTTAGCATTTGTCGAATGAACACTACATTACTGAGAGACACCACCCAACAAATAAATTAAGGCGGTTGTCTCTCCGTTTACTTTTTCCCATAAAAAAGCGCCTCCCATCGAATACAATTCAAAGGAAAGCGCGTGAAGCCAAACGATAGTATTCGCACGTTTACCTATAATTTAACGTAACAAAGACGACGTCCAATTCGCGTAAACGTCGTCATAATAACGTTTATAAGTACTGGCAGACCATTCAAGAAACAAGAATACTACTAGAGGTGGAAACCATCGAACCCTCAAATCGATGTATTCACTGCGATTTTTCAAAAAACCTTAGGCGGCACGATAAACGTCTACGAAGAGTAAGGGACATGAATCTAATTCATAAGTATTTGCATCTACTCATTCATGTCAAACGATGGCGTTGTCAGAACTGCAAGAAATTGTTTTGCAAACCCTTATCTTCTGTACCATCTGGAAGCCATCAAACCTATCGCTTGCAGGAACACATTTTTGAACAATGTCGTGCTACAACGATTAGTTATGCGGGCCGTTAATTCGCGTTTTATGCGTAAACAAAGGTCAGGCCCCACAAAAAGACGTTTGTCCATTTGTGGGGCCTGACCCTTAAACCCAGTATTTAAGAGGCTGTCTAGTCAATTTATCGACAAAACAGTCCCATTCATACCCTTTATTTATTTTTATTCATTTTATTGGAAATACTTTCTGTCATTCGATCTAATAGGATGGCAAGGACAACAATACCTAAACCACCAACAACACCTAAGCCAATATTGATACTTTGCATGGATCGTAACACAATGTTACCTAAACCACCAGCTCCAATCATGGATGCAATAACGGTCATTGCCAGCGCCATCATGATACATTGATTGACACCTGCCATAATGGTAGGTAAAGCAAGGGGTAACTGCACTTCCTTTAAAGTTTGCCACCTTCCAGATCCAAATGCCTTAGCCGCTTCAACCATTTCACCAGATACTTCTCGAATACCTAATGTTGTTAGACGGGCGGCTGGAGGCATAGCAAAAATCATTGTGGCAACAAGCGCAGCAACTTTCCCCATACCAAAAAACATAACTGCTGGTATAAGATAAACGAAACTAGGGATCGTTTGCATAAAATCCAATATAGGTCTTAGCATGCGTTCAAATACATTACTTTGTGATGCAATAATACCTAATGGAATGCCGATAATCAATGAAACGGCGGTTCCTGATAGAGCTAGAGCAATGGTTGCCATCGTAGCATCCCAAATATCAATTCCAAAAGTAAGCAAAAGTCCTACAAATGCAAAAATAGCTAGACGAAAACTAGATGCCCACCAAACTAATAAGGACACTAACACCATGATTACAATTGCTGGCGGCCATAGTAGCAACTCTTCAAATGCATTAATTAAGGTTTCTAATACTTCACTTGCTGAGCGTAATATAGGACTGAGAACACTACTTATTTTTTCAAAACCGGCGTTAATCCAATCTTCTAACGGAATGTAAAAATCAAACATTTTCAGTCCCCCCTTCAGCAAGCTTTGCCATCACGGTTCCGCGAACAACAATACCAAGAAACTTTTCATTTTCATCAACAACAGCTAAAGGTAAGTTCTTTCCCGTTAATAAAGCAAACATTTCTTTCACTGGCGTATCAGGGAGCGCTTTTGGAATGTCCTTTTGAATAATGGAATCAAGACTTGTTTCATTATTTTCTACTGCCTCCAAAGCATCTTCCGCCATTACAATACCGATAAGCCGACTTTGTTTATCTAAAACAAAAATACTTGAAATATCACTTTCATTCATCCGATGAAGGGCCACACGTGGGCCATCTTTTGGATAACGAACAACAGTTGTTGTTTTCTTCATCATCATTTCTGCAGTTAAAACCCGTGAGCGATCCACATCCTCAACAAACTTTTTAACATAATCTGTGGCAGGAGACATCATAATTTCCTCTGGGGTGCCTATTTGAACAATCTCTCCATCTTTCATCAAAGCAATGCGATCACCTATACGTAAGGCTTCATCCAAATCATGGGTGATAAAGACGATAGTTTTTTGTAAGCTATCTTGAAGTTCTAGCAGTTCAGTCTGCATATCTTTTCTAATTAATGGATCCAGTGCACTAAAGGCTTCGTCCATCAATAAAATTTCTGAATCTGTTGCAAGTGCACGCGCAAGGCCGACCCGTTGTTGCATTCCACCACTCAAATTGGAAGGATAAGAATCTTCCCATCCTTTTAAACCAACGTTGTCTAAGGCTTCTCGTCCCTTTTGTTCCCGTTCTTCTTTGGCTATTCCACGTACCTTTAATCCGTAAGAAGCATTTTCAAGAACGGTTTTATGAGGAAAAATAGCAAAGTTCTGAAAAACCATATTAATGGTTTTTTTACGAATATCAGATAATTCCTGCTTATCCATCTTTGTAATATCTTTATCATTAATATAAATGGATCCTGATGTTGGTTCAATTAAACGGTTAAGGCAGCGAACTAACGTTGACTTTCCGCTACCTGACAGGCCCATAACAACAAAGGATTCTCCAGCTTCCACTTCAAAGGATACATCTTTAATCCCGACTGTATTGCCGGTTTTCTCCATGATTTCGTCTTTTGTATAACCTTGTTCCACCAATTTTATTGCTGCCTTTGGTTCCTTCCCAAAGACTTTATAAAGATTTTCAACTTTAATAATTGACATTTACGCCACCCTTATTGTTCTTTTAACCAAGCATCGATATCCGAACGATTGTCTTCTATCCATTGTTTTGCTAACTCTGTAGCATCTTGGCCTTTATCTTGATTTTGATAGAGGTACTCCTCTACTTCATCAATACTCATTTTAAAGTTATTAACAAAGTTGTAGATGTCTGGTGCCTTTGATTTAAAATCGTTATTTACTCCCCAAACTAAGCTATCATCACCCCAGTAACCTTTAGGATCTTCAAGTGCTACGATGTCATATTTTCTAAACATAGTATGTGGGCGCCAGCCTAAGAATAAGATTGGTTCTTGTTGACTAATTGCATAATCGACTTCAGTTAACATGGATGACATTGTTCCAGATACAAGCTCAAGATCTAAGTCGTAAGCTTCTACAACCTCTTCAGATGTAAGCATCATCCCTGAACCAGGCTCAAAGCCAATTAACTTTCCATCGACAATGTCTTCATTACCTACTAATTCTTCAATAGATTCAATACCCATATAGGTCGGCACTACCCATCCAGTTGGTGCGCCATCAAAGATTGTACTTCCCTCTTGGAATTCTCCTGCAAATTTTTTATAGTATGTTTCATGAATGTTCGGCCAAAGTCCAGGCCATATATCGACATCTCCCTGTTGCATGGATAGGAACATAAATCCTACATCACCTTCCAAAACTTCTACCTCATAGCCTTGCTCTTCTGCCACAAGTTTTGTGATTTCAACGGGAGGCGTTTCATAATCATAAGGCGCATTCCCAATCGTAATAACACCTTTGTCCTCTGTGTCATTTCCCTGTGCATCTTCTTCACCATTATTGCCTTCATCATTACCAACGCAGGCAACTAATAATACACTTATCATCAAAATCATAGGTAGTAATAAAGTTTTAATCTTCTTCACATTTACTTCCTCCTAAATTATATTTACTAAATAAAGTGTGTGTTGTGTCTTTCATTTAATACATACGGCAATCACTATTTTCTCCTTTCTTCTATGCCTATTTAATAATATAGAATAATACAATCAATTTCAAATCTTAAAAAGCCAGGGTAATGACACATAATGCTTATGAAACACGTGGCGCATTCGTTTGCATTTCTTACTATCGTAATCATTAAACTCATTTTGTACCTTCCGTCGAACTCTTTCTAAAGCCCGATAGATATACCGGCAAAAGTGAAATCAATCAGCTACTACAACCGGTCGTCCCAGAGCTTGATTAACAGCTGCTTTGAAGGTATGACTCATATCCATGACTACAACCTCTACGTTATCTCCATGTTCTCGTAAATAGACCATTAGTGTTTCTTTTTTGCGGTCTTTAGAATCTCTAATGGTTTTCTTTCAACCGGATCGGCAATAACGGTTTGATACTTTTCTCCACCTGCATCCCCCTTATATTCATCTATCGCAATAACCTCAGGTAATTTATTTGTTTCCCTTAACATCGAAGCACTAACCTGATCAAAACGGCGCATAACCGTTGTAGGAGAGGTGTCGAAGCGATCTGCGACATCCTTAAAGTTCTTATCATTGATTAACTCCATACCTATCGCCTGGCTAAACTCTACGGATTGCCTTTGGTATCGCTCCACTATCGAATTCTCTTCATAAAATCGTTTTCCGGCAGTTTTCATTTTCACAAACATACCGACGTTTCCGGTAAAATAAGGCTGTTCGTCTCCCAAAAATATGATGATCTTTAATTTTTTGGACACGGTAATCATGGACTCGATCCGTAACTTGTCTACAGCACGGACATTGGTGAGGTACACGCTCCAACTCCACATGAAGTTGATAGTACCCATCTTTCTCAAATGATTTAGTAATGATAAACTCTTCTAATCCTGGTAAAGAAATGTTAGAATGCAATTGCACGCATCTCCTTTTTGTGGTTGTTTATTGGTCTAAACAAAGTTTAACAAAATTAGGAGATTGCGTGTTTTTATTTGTCTGAATTTTTTCTGTATCCCAACATTTATTTTAGAGCCCTTTTTTAGAGCCCAAAAATAAAGAAAGGTAAGAACACTTAACTTATGTCCTTACCATTTACAATCATAATATTTAGTTATTTGTGTGTTTAGATTAGATACCGGTGGTCGGGGTCGAAATTGGGGGCGAATCGTTGGTATATAAGGGGTTAGATATGTGATGTGTAAAATTTGTGTAAAAAGAATAGAATATGTATTTTTTCTTCATAACAAGATTGAGTTCTAAATATAGACGAGAGAATTAATACTCTCGTCTTTTAGATGTTCTTTTCATAAATCTTCTGAATCTCCCCTTGTTGTGACTGATGAAATTTTCTAATAGAAGATGGATTTTCAATTAAATCCTTTATTGCTTCTTTTACTCGTATTCTGATTTTAACCTATAGTAAGTAAAAATAACGCTTGTATAGTATTGCATCATCCAATCATACCAAATTTGTTTACTGTAATCTGTTAGTTGCTTTTTGTCATTATGACGTATATTAAAACCATTAACAATATTGAATATGGCTTTATCATGATTATTTTTGTTTACGTCATACTCGTTGTTTAAAATCTCTTTCAAATCATTCCTTAACGGTTCTAAAATATCTGCTAAAATATTTATAGCCTTCTTTTTGGTTTCTTCATTCGAATCAAATCTATAGTACATTTTTACGGATGTTTTTAACTGCTCTATAACATCGTCATCCATAGTTTCAGGCTTTTCCGTATTCATAAGTGCAGTTATCGCATCATTAGGTAATTCCATTATAAAACCGTACTTCTCATTCAAGTAATAACCACTTTTATATCTCTTCAACAAGTTATTTATATGTTCAGCAAATTCCTTTTTATATTCATCTGAAATAAAAGTACCTTTTTTATGATCATATACACCAATATGATCGTAAAGAATTTCAATCACCGTAAATAGTTCTTCTTCTTTGTAAGTATCGTAATATTCCCAAATAGGATATACTTTATCCCTATTCAAATGATTGATAAAGAATATCTCTGGTGATGGGGACAATGAAGGTGGATACAATTGGTAGTCATCCTTAAATTGCTCTGATTGCCAAACTCCATTGCGTGCTACCTCAAATAACTTTCTGTCCTCAAAGTATCTATGTATCTGATTAAAATAATTTTTCAAACCTTTATAACTAATAGAAAAGTCACTATTTAAAAAATCATTCCTTTCTGCAAAATATCTCATAGACATCCCCCATTTATTATTAATTACAAGTTCAACTTAATTGATATTTAAGAAAATGTAAACATATATAGTTACATATACATTTACATTTCCAAAAACAATGTCTTAATATGAATTTGAAATAGGTACACTTATCTTATCTTTTGCAACGCAAACATTTCTATATACAACATAGCATTCTACGAAATGTCCGCCTTTAAAATTAGTCGACTCAATTTTCTTGCGTGTACCTTTATCCCTTACAATTTGTCCTCTAATACAGTCTCTTCTCATAGCTTCCTCTCCACGATTGCGAACTTTCCAATATACTTCATAATAAAGACTATCTTCATCATCTTTTGACAGGGACTCGAATTCATTTTCAGTAATGAAAAACTCTAAGCTCTTGTTCGCCTTTAAAGGTAATTTATCACGTAGGATGTTTCTTAAAAATTTATTTCTAAAACCATCTTGTTTTACGATACAATCAATTTTTAGGCGATAACGAATATCAACATCGAACTTATCTTCAATAAATTCTTCTGTTTGCCGAACATATCTACCAAACAAAGCACTTTTTTCAAATGCTTTGTTCTCTTTGATCTCTTCTGGCACAGGAAATGCCTTTCCAAATATGCTTCGTAATGCTTCATATATGTCGTCACTATCTTCTGTCTTGTCTTTGATCTTTTCATATGCCTTTTTAGCCTTATTAACGAAAGTCCCACCTTTGTTATAGACTTTTTGGTTACTGCCAAGGGCGTACCAATACTTTTGATCTTTATTACGATCTTTCAGATAGCACAAGAGATCCTTCAACAACGGAAGGTAATCATTAAATGTAGCACTCTTATAGTCTTCATTCTCATTAAAGAAATTATAAACTAATGTATCTATTAATAGTCCACCAAATTTAAAGCCTTTATTATTCTTCCAAGCTCGAACTAAATTACAAATATACTTAAAGTTTGTGTTTGTCTCTTCAATAGTCGTTATACTTTCTTCAATTTCTGGCATGGGATCAGTTTTCTTCCACGAACCACCATTATTTGAGTCAGGATAATCAAACGATCCATCTGATCGCTCAAAGCATGGGCATACCTCAACAGTTTTATTTATACTTTCAAAACTTACAACAACAACTTGTCCATCGCCTCTCACAATTGTTTTAGGGTATCTTTTCTTAATTTCCTGTTTAACTTTTTGCAACAGTTTCGATTGCCCATTTCCCTCATGTTCGTCATACTGTTTTTTTAGCTCCTTTGGTAAAACATAAAGCATATCAACGTCACTAAACGTTTTTATTGCAGTATCTCTTCCTAAAGAACCAACTATATGACTATTTTCTATTTCATCATTTTCTAAGTTCCTAAATGACTTGTTTAACCGCTTAGTTATTTCCTTTACCCTTTTTGTTTCTTCCTCAATTGATTCTATTTGTAATCCATCAACATATTCCTCGAACTTTTCTTCTAACATCTAATCCCCCTATAAAACGATAAATAATAGTATTACAAATACCAATAGACCAATTACTGTTATTCGGAAGGATAAAGGAATTTTATCTTTCCATGTGAAATTCTTTTGTTCGTCTATCCATTCATACTGGCTTTGAAAAAACAATTTATAATGAGCAATCCAATCACTAACAAATATCTGTTTTGAAATACTTATTTCGTAAAATTCATCCATTAGTTTCTTCATCATAACAGTTTCGTTCGAATCATTGCAGTATTCCTCTTGATTTGAACTAATAGCTTGATAATAAAGGTCACGAAGTTCATTGTGTATCTGTATTAACCGATTTCCTATTACTCTATATCTATCTTTTTCACTATTGTATTGACTAATTGTTAAGGCAATGATACTTGCAATTATTAAAGCAAGAGAAACTTCCGTATTATACAGAAAACCTGGTTTATATATCTGCCAAATACCAATAGAGAGAGTAATAAACGCAATTCTCCCTGGCATCTTTATTACCATGTCGTATGTTGAGAAATGCTTTTTTGCTCCATAAATCACGTTATATCCGTTTTCTGCGAGCTGTCTCACAAAATAGTCCTTTTTCAAACAAATCCTCCTTTCTTATTGAGATAAGAAAAATATTCTCCTTAAAAGTAATTATTAAAAGAAATGAATCTATAATATAAAAACATTTGCAAAGGAGGTGTACCCATGAACGATGACAACTTTACCACTATAAGTAGCAAACAACGTGTAAAAGTTGTGAACGACCTTCTCCAAAAGGAAGGTAATGATTTACGAAAGGTAGCAGACACCCTCAAAATTAAATACAGTACGTTCACAAAACTTATGCAAGAAAACGACTACGTGTATATAAAAAGATTGGGACAGTATTGTAAGTTTGTTCAAGATGATAGTTTAATAGTTGAAGATCCTACATCAGATAGTGATGAAGTAGCCTACATTAAAGAAAACTTTGCTATTTTGCAATCACTTATTGAAAGTAGAAAGGGCAACTATGACTTCACATTGGACAAGCGTATCTACCATTCCTCTTCTAAAACAGTAACCAAGAACTTCCGCATATCTGATGATATCTATAAACTGTTTGCTAAAACTTGTGATGAAGAATTCCCCCACCTTAAACTACAAGATATTATTGCTCAACTACTCCTTACCTTCACTGATCAATACGCCAACCAAAACAATATCTAAACATAAAAAGGCAGTTCCTTTACATTAATCTGTTAGGAACTGCCTTCTGTTGTTAATTCTGTGTTGTAATGCCGAGAAGTTCGCTATAGTTCTTTCACTATCTCTTCATCTAAAAATGCCTTTCTCTTTTCCCAATCTGGCATAAGGGAATAGAGCATGTTGTAAAATTTATCACTATGATCATTATACTTAAAATGGATTAACTCATGTAAAATTACGTAATCAATACAGTGTTTAGGTGCTTTTATTAGATTTACGTTGAGAAGTATAGTGTTTGTATCCAATAAAGCTGAACCCCAACGTGCTTTCATCACTTTCATATCAACGGATGGTTTTTCTACCCCGTACTTTTCAACTAAAGGAAACAGCTTATTTAATGACTCCTGGAAGGTTTTCTGAGCCCTTTCTCTAAACCATTCATCCATTAATTTAGCCTTTCTTTTAACATTGTCTGTATCTTTTACAAAAACATAGATAAAACCTCTAAAATATTTTACTACTTCTTCGTTCTCAGATTTTTGTACACGCAACCGATATTGTTTACCTAAGTATTTATAGGTTTCTCCGCTTACATACTCACGTTCACTTTGTTTCTCTGGTAACACACACTCAAAACTCTTGACGTGTTTACTAATCCAAGCACTCTTTTTCTTTACAAACTCATAAATAAAACTTAGCGGAACATCTTCTGCGGCCGAAACTTCTACCGTCATATCGGGTTTTATATTTAGATTTACGTTCTTAACCTTTTTTCTTTCGACTATAAAATCAATTGTTTTGTTTCCATATTGAACTTGATGTAGCTCCATGTTGTTCACCCTTAATATCGTCTAAGAGCAACTGTTTTTATCTGCTCAATGATTTTATCAATTGTATCAAAATCCAAGTCCACATTTTGCTCTTTGGAGAAATCGAATAATAAGTCATCTAACTCTTGTGCAATACGATTATGGATTTCAATGTTATCATGCCAGTCTACCTTTTGATGTTCTTTTATTATATTATCCATCTTTAAAGCCAAACCACCAAGGTTGTATTCTGCTGTTTCCTCTTTCACTTCACTCATAATGTCTTTTGTTACGCCATAGAATGCCTGTGCATCCCTATTCTCTTTGATTACGTCAGGGTAATCATCAGCAGTTTCACCTTTTCGGTAATCCTTCATGATATCCTTCATTCGGTTCAAATATTCTGCTTCTGATATGCGTTTATCTTTATATTCTTGTATAGCTTCCTGTATTCTCTCAGAGAACTTTTTATAGTAAGCGGGGTTTTCATCCCATTTGGTACTTACACTTTTAGATAAGCGTGTACGAATCGCATCAGCTTTTGCCCGCTTAGAATCCAATCTCTCTAATTCTTCTTCAAACGCTTTTTCGTTCAATATATCAACAGGATTGGTGATGCGTATAACCTCTTCTGCTGAAATGTAATTATCCATTAACTTCTGCATCTTGGCTTCGTATTCTTTATGATCTATGGTGTCAGAGTATCGTAATTTAACACTTTTACGAAGCTCTTGGTAAAACTTTAAGTCTTTCTTGTACTTTTGCAACTCTTCTGGTGACAAGGCATTATAAATTTTCTCAGATTCTAACGCAATTCCAAGGTTGCGGCCGAACTTACTTACTGTATCATAAAACTCATTGCGTCTTTCTTCATCTTCAAGCCAAACCTCATATTCTTCCGTATCATGCTTGTTTTTTATAGGAGCAAACATCTGTAACAAGTCCGAATGATATTGACGCAACTGACCAATCACACTAATTACATCATGTATAGCACCTTCTATATCTTTTGGATCAAAATTCTCTAATCCTGCTCCTGAATACATTTGCATTGCTTCATCAAGTTTTTCTAATAAGCCTCGATAATCTACTATAAAACCATAGTCTTTACCTTCATAAAGCCGATTAACCCTTGCAATTGCTTGTAAAAGCGTATGTTCCTTCATAGGTTTATCTACATAAAGAACTGTGGCTCTTGGGGCATCAAAACCAGTCAGTAGTTTATCAACAACAATCAATAAATCAATTTCATCCCCATGAATGAATTCCTCTTTTATAGCATCCTCATAGGATTCTGGCGTACCATATCGATCCATCATTCTCTTCCAAAAACGCTGTATCTTGTCTTTTGATTCTTCATCTACTGCTTCGTGTCCCTCTCTTTGATCAGGAGGGGAGACGACAACTGCACAGTTTAAGTCACCAAGTTCTTCGAATGATTCTAAGTACCGAATTGCCTCTATCTTGCTATTTGTTGCAAGCATCGCTTTAAATTGACTACCTTGTGTCTTGTAGTTATCCAAAAAGTGTTGGTTAATATCAAAAGCAATCATGCTTATGCGTTGATTAGATGACGCTATTCTTTCAAACAAGCTCCACTTTTTCATAACAGCATCTTTTTGCTCGTCATTCAAATTTCGAGTAATCATTTCAAGGCGGTTATCTATTGCACGTTGATTTACTGATTGATCAACCATTTTACCTTCATATAATAAAGGTACAATTGCTTTATCTCTTACACCATCGGCAATTGTGTAGGTATGGATTAGTTTACCGAACTTAATCATGGTACTTTTCTCTTTTTTCATTAAAGGTGTACCCGTAAAACCAAGATAACACGCATTTGGGAATACCTTTTTCATTTTGATGTGGAGTTCACCATACTGCGTTCTATGGCTTTCGTCTACCAGTACAAAGATATCCCTTGATTCTACTGGTTTTTGTTTGGTTGACGCTGTGTCAAACTTATGCACCAAGGTGGTTACGATATCAGCGTTATTATCATTTATTAAATCAACCAAATGACTACCTGTTGTTGCTCTGCTTGCTTTTAATCTTGTATGATTAAATGTCTTATGAATTTGTTTATCTAACTCAACCCTATCTGTTACTATTACTACCTTTGGGTTATAACTTGCTAACTCTGACACTATACATTTAGCTAACATAACCATTGTCAAACTCTTTCCAGATCCTTGCGTGTGCCAGATTACACCACTTTGACGATTACCACTTTCATCACGTTCCTCAATAGTTTTTAGAATCTCCTTAATAGCAAAATATTGCTGATAGCGTGTTACCTTCTTTTGATCCTTGTCAAAAAGCGTAAAGAAACGGGTTAATTCTAATAATCGTTCTGGATGGAATAATGATATTATGTTTTTATCCTGTGTAGTTGGTAATCTGCCCTCAACAGTCTTATCTAACCACAATTGTAGCCATTCTTCCTTTTCTTCTTTCCATACCGACCAAAACTTTTTTGGCGTATTTATTGTAGCGTATTTCGTTTCATTTTTATTAGTAGACATTAATATTTGTACGAACTTAAATAACTGAGGAACATAGTCTCTGCCTTGGTTACGTATCATTTGACTTATGCCTTGTTCCATTGATATTGAAGCCTTCTTACATTCAATCACAACAAGTGGAATTCCATTTACAAACAACACTAAATCAGGGCGAACAGCTCCTCGCCCATCCATGCGTTCCACCGAAAATTCTTCTACTATGTGAAATTCGTTATTCTCAAAGTTTTCCCAATCGATATATTGAATTGTAAAAGATTTTTTGGAGCCATCTGGTAAAAACTCTGTATAAGACCTACCTAACATAAGTGTTTCAAATATCTTTTCATTTGTCTTTACAAGTCCATCTGTCAAAGGTTCATCTAAATCACGAATAGCTTGTTGAATATTAGAATCACTAAAGTTATACTTTTTACCTTTATACTCATAGTCATTAAATGTTTGGAGTTTTTCTTTTAAAATATCAATAAGAAGTACATTATATAAACTCCCACGCTTCTGTTCCGAATCTTCTGGTGATAAATATTGATACCCTGAATTCTTTAGTAATTCAATAGCGGGAGTTTGACTTATATAACGTTCATCATAACTATTAGTTCTTGCCAATTTTAACACCTCCACTCAGGTGAACGTAGCAAAGCTATTACAGCTTTACTCGAACTTTACCTGTTAAAAGTAACTGCATCAGCCCTTTTTTTTGCTCTTTTAATTCAAAAGTTTCCTTTTCAAGTAAATCTATATTCTTATCCATATTTATTAGAACGTTTGCTATGGCATCCTGTTCTTCTATATTCGGCATACAAACCTTATAATATTGAAGAAAATCCTTTGGTACGTGTGGTATTCCTGAACCTTCTCTCAACCGCTGTATTTTTAGTTCATTCATCTCCATATGTTTTTGTAAAAAGACGTTATTAATTGCTTTACATTCTAATTTAACAAAGGTTGAACCAACAGATCCTTCAACTCCTGTAAATGCTTTTCCTGCCCTTGATCCATCCCACAACAACAAGACATCACTCTTATTAGCAAAAACTACAGCTTCATCTGAGAAATTTTTAAATTCCCCTGATTGTAAATAGTCCATATCAATAGCAGGATATTTACCATCTTTTACATACTTTATTGCTTTCCCCTTGGTTTTCTTCACAACTTTGTCTAATTGTACCTCTTTCCAATTACCCTTAAATCCAGGTAATCTTTCCTCACCTGTCAGCAACTTCTGCATTAGTCCTTTTTTCTGCACTTTTTTCTGATTAATTAGCTTTTCTTTTAATTCAATTGCTTTGTCCCAAGTCGAGAGTATAGAGGCAATTTTTAGTTGTTCTCTGTAATTAGGAAGTGGAATCTTTATATTATGTAATTCCTTCCCCTGAATTCCTAAAACTGTTGTTCCAATTGCACGTTTTAGAAGTTGATTCTGGAATTCATTACTTAGGAGGTGATATTTTAGATATGTATTGTCTAATACTCCCTTTTCCCCTCTAAATTTTATTACTCTTTGAGCAAGTGCAATATCTTCCCTATCTATTTGTGCAACATTTCCCATTGGGGCCTCAGTAGTAATTAATACATCACCTACTTTAGGCTTACCTCTCCTCATAATACTTTCATAGTCATCGACCTTCACATATTCCTTTGATACTTTATAATCAATAAAGCCTTCTTTAATATTTCTGGCTGTAATTAAAAACACGCCCTGTTCTACCTTTGTAGGTGTCTTCCCTCTATAATCAACATAAGTAGTTAAATCCTTTAGTTTCTTAACTTCCCATTCTTGCGGTATTATTTTAGATGATTTTCTTTGCTCGTTTTTTTGAGATATATTAGCCAACATAATCACCTACAATCCAAGCTCTTTCAAATAATTATCCATTTGCAATTCTACTTCTTGGAGTTCTTGCTTAATTTCTGCTATATTTTTTTTGACATCTTCCATATCCACAGGAGTTTCTTCTTCAAATGTATCAACATAACGGGGGATATTTAAGTTGAAATTATTTTCACTAATTTCTTCTCCCGATGCAACATAAGAATATTTCTCTATAGTTTTCCAACTCTCGTATGTTTCAACTATTCTTTCAATATCTTGTACTCTCAATTTATTTTGATTTTTACCTTTTTCGTAATTTTCTTCTCCCGATGCATCTATAAATAGTACATCTTTTCTATTACGATTTTTATTAAATACCATGATACAAGCAGGAATACCCGTACCGAAAAACAACCCTTCTGGCAATCCAATAACAGCATCTAACAAATTCATATCAATGATTTGTTTGCGAATTTTTCCTTCACTCGATCCTCGAAACAATACTCCATGAGGTAGGATTGTCGCCATACGACCATTCTCTGCTAATGAATATAGCATATGTTGAACAAAGGCATAATCCCCTTTGGAACTTGGCGGTACTCCCCACTCAAATCTTCCATGTGGATCAAGACTTGCTTCCATTTTAAACTTTTTATCATTAGCACCTTCTCCTGCAAAGCCCATTGCCCACTTGTCTAAGGAAAATGGAGGATTTGCTACTATTGCTTGAAACTTCATCAGCTTTTCTTCTTCTAAGTGTAAAGGATTTGCTAATGTATCTCCCCATTCAATCTTTGCATCGTCTATGCCATGTAAGTACATATTCATGAGTGATAATGAATGAGTTGCACCATTTCTTTCCTGACCATAGATAGCCACTTTTTTGCTTGGAACCTGTTTGGCAACCTTAATCAACAAAGAACCTGAACCACATGTCGGATCATAAATACGATCATTTTCTTTTGGTTTTACTAAACGAGCTAAAAGTTCTGATACTTCGGCAGGCGTGTAAAACTCCCCGCCCTTCTTGCCTGCGTCTGATGCAAACTGTCCAATCATATATTGATATGCGTTACCAACAACATCCTCATTACCTATTTGTGATGGTCGTAATGAAAGTTGATTAAAATCCTCTATTAAAGAACGTAATATTGCATTTCGTTCTCTTGCCTTTCCAAGAATAGATTCGCTGTTAAAATCAATATTACGGAATACACCACGAAGTTTCCCTGTATTTTCATTTTCAATTCGTTCCAATGCTTTGTTAATGATTTCCCCAATTTCAGTATCATTTCGTTTACTATAAAGGTAGTCAAATGTAGAATGTTCATCTAATACAAATCTTTCCCTTGATAAAGCACGCTCGATACGGCGTTCATCCCCGTCATATCGTTTGGTGTATTCTTCCAAGTGTTCCTTATACGTATCACTTAGATATTTAATGAAAAGCATTGTAAGTATATAATCCTTATATGTACTCGAATCAATTTTCCCTCTAAATGTATCGGCCGCTTGCCATAATACATTGTTTATTTGTTGTTGAGTCACTTTCTCTTCCATTTACTTTCCTCCTAATTTTTGTCCTTTAGTATTTGTTTAGAAATTTCCTTAAACCATACTTCTTTTTCCTCTATCAGCCTTTTATACAGAAGTTTTTCTTGCTGATGAAGCCTAAGTAGCTCTATGAATGCCTTCTGTCTTGATATAGTTGTCTTGACAACTGGTAATGATCTTAATACATTTTTGTTTGTACTTGGAATACGACTACCAGACTGCGAGCGTTCCAATTCTTTTTTTACTTCAAATGTGTTTAAATACCATGCAATATATTCTGGTAGGAATTTATCAATATCTACTTTAATAATGGCAAAATACGATGGTATTAACAACCCGCTATGATCATTTCCAATAAATACAGATGTGTGTGGATGACTTAGACGCATCAACACATCTCCTTCTTTTGTAAAATAATGATCATCTAATTCATCATTACTATTAAATTCCTCAACAGAGTCAGTATTGATGATACCTTCATCTGAAACATTTTTCAGAGAAAGGAGCCTATATTTAGCCTTAATATCATATTCATCCTTGGCCTTTTTCCTACTTAACACAAGACCTGTTTTTATCCTTGCTATATCTCCAAGCTCCATATCACACCTCCCACACAAAATGTCAAATAAGGGATATGACATTTGTTAAATACAGTATATAACTTTTTTATTGTGAAAGTCAACCAATCTCTTGTTATTTTCCAAAAATAAAAAAAGCCCCCTGTACCGAGAGCTAACTAACAATATTAATACCATTCTGTTCATTTACAATCGGATCAACGAGCAAGATTAATTGTTCAAAATGATCAATAATACTTGTTATCCGTTTAAGCATATCGAAATTTTCAGGGTACGAAAAGATTACTTCATTCTGTTCAATAGCAAGCAGATTATACCTGACTTCTTTCTTTATGACCTGTAGTATTTTATTGTATATTTCTTGATGACGTTCATAAGATAACCTTTGTTTAAAGTAGCACCTTTCGTTTATATCTTTCAGACAAACAACATAGTCTAATCCTCCAACTCCCGCTCCGAAAACTATCTGGCGTTTGTTAAGATTTGCTTTTGATCGATGTGCGTTCAAAAAATAAGGAACTCTTTCTTTCAAACACCTTATAAAGTATCTATTTACTCCTTTGATTGTTGTTAGCGGTTCAGATATGTCTTCTTTCAATTTGCTTTGAAAATCAGACGGAACAATTTCAATAGCTTTAAATAAACTCAATATCGGTAAATCAACCTTTTGATTTTTTATACTTCCCCATACTTCAATCTGCCCTTGCTTATTAAGAACATCCAATTGGAAGAGGCAACTATTTGAAAGCAATACCATATAAAGATTGATAGGTTTAGCTATACTAAAATGTAATAAATTATACAATTGTTGCGTGTATTCTTCCTTGAAATCTGTAGCAATCCATATTATTATTCCTTCCTCTATTGCTTCAATTATGTTTTTCACCTTTTCAAAATGTCTTTGGTCTGCTTTGGTTAGCTGTGTTTCAACATAAACAGTAAGGTTATTCACATATTGATATCCATACATATCAATATACATTTTGTTTTCATTTGTATTTTCATACCGTTCTGATTCAAGATGTCTATATTCTCCACCTATAAATTGTGAAATTAAGGATGGATTCTGCTTTAAGATTAAATTCAAGATGAACTCCTTCCTTGATCCTTTAATACTCATGTCATTCCTCCCAAAATATAAAGAAAGAAGCTATTTAAGCCCCTTTCCTTACCTCTTCATCATTATCCAATATTTCATGTAGCCTACGTATCATCTCCCCTAACTGCAAAAATTCTTTAAAATCACACCGCTTGTCCAACTTATTTGCAATCATGTCAATAATGTCTACAAAACATGTTTTGGCATCAATCGATACATTATCGATACCCCTTATTGAGAAATTATTTTGTAGAAGTATTGCATCAACCGATTTAGTTTCCGCTTCTTTTTCTTCAACCGCAATGTGAAGTAATTCCCACAAGTCAATCTCTAACGCCTCTGACAAAAGAATAAACAAACTGAAAGTAGGATTTTTTCTCTCATATCTTTCTAAGCGGTTAATGTAACTGGCACTTGAATCGATCTTTTCAGCCAATTCTTTCAAAGAATAGCCCTTCTTTTCCCTTGCTTGTTTAATCTTAACTGCAAATTTAGACGAGATTGTCCTCTCTTTCTTATCTACTGGTAGTCCTTTATTATTCAATACGCTCAACTCCCTTGTTATCTATCGCAATTACGATACCTGTTTTTTTTATTGACTACTGTATTGTAGTCTTTTACATCGATTTCAATAACCGCCATTGTTTGGTTTATCCCCGCTCATTATAAAGAAACATAGATATTTTCCCCAAAGACAAAAACATGATAAGATTTGCCTTTATAGTACCAAATGTTTGTTCGACACTGTTTAAAATTCCATATAGTGTACGAATTCTTTTTATTCTTTTTAGGCAACAAAAACCCACCATAAAGAAATTGTTCTAATTGGTGGGCCGCATTTTCCTATCATTTGTATTTGTAAATCGGAAAATCTTTTAGTGGATTGATTATTATAGAAGGAGCATTCAAGTAGTTTTTTGGGATAAGAATGGGGTTTATGCCAAGGTTTTGTAGCATTTCCAAGCGACTATTCAAAGTCTTTTTAGACATATTATTTAATGGTGTTGAAACGTCATAAGAACTTACTTTTTTGAGGAAATCAATGAGTTTTCTTTTATAAGAGGATGATAGCGGGGAATCATAGATAATTTTTCGAGCCTGATCAATTTTGTAAAAATCACCTTTAAAGAAGATGGAGAAGATGCGTTCATCAAAATATTTTCTGTAAATGTCATCTTTCATATATTCCCATAACTTTCGAGAACGATGACCATTCCTTTCTTGGTAATACATGTGGTCTTCCCTTAGCTGTACTTCAAACCGTATTATATCCTTTTCATAATACTTAGGAATTTCTCCTTTTGCAATTCTCTCTTCATTTTTCAAATAAACAGTAGATTTGATTGATCCAGACGTGTGATCAACAGTAGTTTTATAGGGTTTATACTTCTTAGTCTCTTTATCTATATAACCGAGAATCTTATTTTGGCATTTATACATCCTTGTAGTTTTCTTGTATATATCCAGTAATAATTGTCTTATTATTTGATTATCGTTAAATACATCATATCTATAATCGATTCGTTGCAATACATGATCATCATAAGCTGATGAATGTAAAAACAGATAGAAAAGAATCTTTCTAATTTCACCTTCCATTTTAAGGTAATCTTCTTCTGCAATATACGACTTGTTCAACAGCTCTATTGCATCAATAAACATGGATAACTTCCACTGACCTTTTCCCATTGCAGATAAGCTCATAGTTACTCCTGGAAATCTACCTTCAATGAATTTATTCAACTCGAAGGATTTGATATTATACCGCTTATTCAATTCCTGTACATCTTGGTATGGAATTGGTAGATACATCTTCATTGTGTGAATCATTTTTATTCCTCCTTGTTATTTTGATAGCTGACTTGGGAGACATTTAGACCAGTAGCAGTAAGGGATTAACCACTCCTTCTTTCTCCCAACCCGACTATATTTATTTTCCCTTTACTTTAATATAAAGAGATAATCAATCTATCAAAACCCTTTAAACGTTGAATAACGTTCGAGCTAATAATCTTATATTCAATGATGAAAGAATTACAAAACTATGCACACAAAAAAGCAAGACAACTATAACAGTTACCCTGCTTTCATTATCAGATGATCACATTCCATCTTCTATTTTGATTTTTTTATTATTGCTCTTGCAGTTAAAAATCCGATTATAAAAATAATTAAAATAGATATGACAGCAACCATTTTAAGCTCCAAGTAAATACCTCCCTTTGTTATTTCTATTGTAGTTGTTCGAGCAACTCCATCACTATTTATTTTTTGAATCAAGCAAATCTTTAAGTATCTCTACTGAATTGTCTGGAAGTATGTCTAAAAGGTGCTGTAAACCCATATTGTAAAGTAACGCAAGACAGAGCTTGTCTCTTTGTTTACCATCTGGATCAAATGCTATTCCATCCCACAATTCGAATTTGTTTTTCATAAAGAGTAACATTCTCCCAATCATTTACTGTTAGTAAATTCCCATCCTTTTTAGGTTCCAAGTTACACATTCATTATCACCTCCTCATTTTTATCAATTTCAAAATAGACTCCTTATCAATTTAATAGCTCTTTCATTTTCTTTAGACAAATTTGATTTATAATCAGACGGAAACTTGGTAAATTTCCTTGCCTTTAATCTTTTCCTATTAAACTCTCTGTTAATTCCCCCCTGCATATAACTATCTTCATTTATGGCACTCTTTATTTCTTCTATCTCGCTTCTACTTATTTTAAGCACATAAAGAATCGTCTCAATGTCAAAATCATTAGTAAGCAGATGAATGACAATGTTCCTTACTTCTTGTCTTGATTCTTTAATGATATTTTCAAATTCTATATTACTATTCATTCTCCCCATCCTTACGCCTATTTTGAATTGCGTGATATAGCAACAAAAACCAACTCCTAACGCTATACTTTCCAATGAATTTCGTAAAAGATAATTTACCATAAATAAAAAGAGAAGCACCTATCCGTTACTACAGATAAATGCTTCTCTATATAGATCATCAATTGGTAAGGACTTAACATAACATTCGCATCCTTTATTTCCATCTTCTATACAAAAATTTATATATATTTATTTTAACCTAAAATTTTATTGATTAGAAGTGATTTAGCAAATTTGCACCCTACCCAAACTACTGTTACATAACAGGCTTAATTATATTTAATTGTTATACAAGAGGTAGAACCGCCAACATATTGTATTTTTGTCTCATATCCATATACTTGTAAGAGTAAACTTCATTTCTATTAAACTTCTATTTACACCACGTATTATCCCCACATCTGAAAGGAGAATCACCATGGAGCAAAGCATAAAAATACAAGCAGTTATCCCTATTCCAGAAGACCAAATACTAATTGAGAAGGTTGAACTTGAAAGGTTAAAATCACTTGAATTACAAGGTAGGTATTGGTCAATGCAAGATTTAGAAGAAAGGATAAATAAAAAAAGAGAATGGATTAAAGAGAACATTCTTTATAAACCTAAATTCAAAATGATCTTAGACGTTAATAATGGTGGATTTGTATATTATCCAGAAAAGAAAGGACAGAATTGGAGTTTTCAAGCAAATAAAATGGCTCATTTTTTAGATAAAAACTTTTCAGAAATATTCTCCTCATAATCTACTTATCTAATCTATTGTAGATTATTCCTTCATTTGCTGATACAGCAAAACTACAACTCTCAATTATCCCAATTAAAAACTATACAAAACCAAATATTGCGTTTATTATAAGGGTGACCAACGACCACCCTTTATTAATTCATACAAAGAGGTGGAAATATGGCAAGCATAACAAAAAGAGGTAAAACCTACCAATACACAGTTAGTAATATGGAAAATGGCAAATCAAAACCTATTAGAAAAGGAGGGTTTAGGACTAAAAAAGAAGCTCAAATTGCGGCCGCTGAAATTGAAGCATCTTTAGCCAAAGGATTAGTTCCCGTACTAAAAAAAGTACCTTTCAATGAATACTTTGAAAAATGGATTCAACTTTACAAAGAACCAAAAGTTACACTCGTAACATTAGAACATTATAAGTATTCATTGAAGGCGGTTAATGAATACTTTCAATACAAAGCTATTCAGGATATCAAAAGACAAGACTACCAGATGTTTTTGAATTGGCTTGGTAAAGATAAAGCAAAAGAAACAGTTGCTAAAATCAGTGGTCATATCAAAGCATGTGTGAAAGATGCAATTGAGGAGCAAATTATACAGATTGATTTTACCAGAAAAACAGAACTCACTTGGACAGTACAATCCAAAAAATCTACTGAAAAACATTTGAGCTATGTAGAAAGTGAGCGACTATTGCAAAGCATATGGAATAATCTCGATAAGGGATTAGGATATTCAATGTTACTATTAGCAATTACTTCGGGAATGCGTTATGAGGAACTAATTGGACTAACAAGACAAGACTTTGACTTTGTAAACAACACCATTAACGTAAACAAAACATGGGGATACAAGAAAAACTCTCCTAAAGGTTTTGGCCCAACTAAAAACGAACAATCGATTCGTACAATTAAGATGGATGACAAAACAATGATTCATTTCAAAGATTTATTCAAAATAACACCAACAAATCTTGATCAATTGGTATTTTATAGTCCATCCTCAAAATACAAAGTCATCAGCAATACAAATGCCAATAAGTTATTGAGAAATTTACTGGATGAATTAAATCTTACTTCTATAACTGTTCATGGATTAAGACATACGCATGGAAGTATATTGTTATATAAAAAGGCTTCTATTCATTATGTAAGTGAACGTTTAGGTCATGGAGATATAGAAACAACATTGAAGGTCTATACCCATGTATTAAAAGAGTTACGTATAGAAGATGAAAAACTATCCACGAAAACTTTTGCACAGATGATTGTGTAAAACAATGTGTAAAAAATGTGTAAAATCATTTCAATATCTATCTTCACCTATCTTATACCCCTAAAAATAAAAATGCCCATAAACCTTGATGCGTAAAGGTTTATGAGCAATTTCGCCCCTATTAATCTTAACTAAAATTAATCTGCGGATACCGGTGGTCGGGGTCGAACCGACACTCCTTACGGAACACGATTTTGAGTCGTGCGCGTCTGCCAATTCCGCCACACCGGCATGTATTCTGGAGGCGGCAACCGGATTCGAACCGGTGATAAAGGTTTTGCAGACCTCTGCCTTACCACTTGGCTATGCCGCCAGCTTTTAATGGAGCGGAAGACGGGATTCGAACCCGCGACCCCCACCTTGGCAAGGTGGTGTTCTACCACTGAACTACTTCCGCTTAAATGGCTGGGCCAGCTGGATTCGAACCAGCGCATCACGAGATCAAAACCCGTTGCCTTACCGCTTGGCTATGGCCCAATGTATACCAAAAGGGCGATTGGTGGGAATCGAACCCACGAATGCCGGAGCCACAATCCGGTGCGTTAACCACTTCGCCACAACCGCCATATATTTTCCTTTAAAATGAAAATGGCAGGGGTAGTAGGAATCGAACCCACATCAAAGGTTTTGGAGACCTTCGTTTTACCATTAAACTATACCCCTACGTTACTATTAAATAAATGGTGGAGGGGACAGGATTCGAACCTGTGAACCCAAAGGGAGCGGATTTACAGTCCGCCGCGTTTAGCCAGACTTCGCTACCCCTCCAATTAAATTATTAGAGTCCCAGCTAGAATATTACTACTATATCTTACTGGTTTCAAGCCAAAAAATATAACTTTAAAATGGTGGCTCGGGACGGAATCGAACCGCCGACACACGGATTTTCAGTCCGTTGCTCTACCGACTGAGCTACCGAGCCACTATGTAATTTCATTATGATATAAGTTCCTAAACAAATATCCTATGTTTTTAATGGCGGTCCGGACGGGACTCGAACCCGCGACCTCCTGCGTGACAGGCAGGCATTCTAACCAGCTGAACTACCGGACCGTTGGTTGCGGGGGCAAGATTTGAACTTGCGACCTTCGGGTTATGAGCCCGACGAGCTACCAGACTGCTCCACCCCGCGATGTTACAAAAGCTTTTTTAGCCTTTGCGATTACTAATTTATTTAATTTTCATGGTGGAGGATGGCGGGCTCGAACCACCGACCCCCTGCTTGTAAGGCAGGTGCTCTCCCAGCTGAGCTAATCCTCCAATATAATGGTGACCCGTACGGGATTCGAACCCGTGATACCGCCGTGAAAGGGCGATGTCTTAACCACTTGACCAACGGGCCACATAAGTATAATGGCGGAGAGCGAGGGATTCGAACCCTCGAGACCGCGGTAGCGGCCTACACGATTTCCAATCGTGCTCCTTCGACCACTCGGACAGCTCTCCAATGGCTCCACCGGCAGGATTCGAACCTGCGACCGATCGGTTAACAGCCGATTGCTCTACCTCTGAGCTACGGTGGAATGTTATCAACTTTTACTTTCATACCATTCAAACTGAGCTAGAGTGGTATTTTTATACCGCCTGGCGACGTCCTACTCTCGCAGGGGAAGAACCCCAACTACCATCGGCGCTGGAGAGCTTAACTACTGTGTTCGGAATGGGAACAGGTGTGACCTCTCCGCCCTCGTCACCAGACAAGTTATCATTTTCAGTGACAACAAATATTATATCTTGTTTTCACAAAAAATCAAGGGGTTATTTTAAAAAACACCCTCAAAACTAGATAAGAAAGGCAATCATGTGAGCATTTATTAGATAGTTAGTCCGTGTGTGCTTTTCATATGTCCAGCTCCGGCTCGCATAAGCTCGCCTACGCTTTTCGTATAAGTTAAGTCCTCGATTGATTAGTATCCGTCAGCTGCACGTGTCACCACGCTTTCACCTCGGACCTATCTACCTCATCGTCTCTGAGGAATCTTACTCATTTAAAATGATGGGAAATCTCATCTTGAGGGGGGCTTCATGCTTAGATGCTTTCAGCACTTATCCCTTCCACACGTAGCTACCCAGCCGTGCTCCTGGCGGAACAACTGGTACACCAGCGGTGTGTCCATCCCGGTCCTCTCGTACTAAGGACAGCTCCTCTCAAATTTCCAACGCCCACGACGGATAGGGACCGAACTGTCTCACGACGTTCTGAACCCAGCTCGCGTACCGCTTTAATGGGCGAACAGCCCAACCCTTGGGACCGACTACAGCCCCAGGATGCGATGAGCCGACATCGAGGTGCCAAACCTCCCCGTCGATGTGGACTCTTGGGGGAGATAAGCCTGTTATCCCCGGGGTAGCTTTTATCCGTTGAGCGACGGCCCTTCCATTCGGTACCGCCGGATCACTAAGCCCGACTTTCGTCCCTGCTCGACTTGTAGGTCTCGCAGTCAAGCTCCCTTCTGCCTTTACACTCTGCGAATGATTTCCAACCATTCTGAGGGAACCTTTGGGCGCCTCCGTTACTCTTTAGGAGGCGACCGCCCCAGTCAAACTGCCCACCTGACACTGTCTCCGAACCGGATCACGGTTCTGGGTTAGAATGTCCGTACAGCCAGGGTGGTATCCCACCGGCGCCTCCACCGAAGCTAGCGCTCCGGTTTCGATGGCTCCCACCTATCCTGTACAAGCTGTACCAACATTCAATATCAGGCTACAGTAAAGCTCCACGGGGTCTTTCCGTCCTGTCGCGGGTAATGCGCATCTTCACGCATAGTATAATTTCACCGGGTCTCTCGTTGAGACAGTGCCCAAGTCGTTGCACCTTTCGTGCGGGTCGGAACTTACCCGACAAGGAATTTCGCTACCTTAGGACCGTTATAGTTACGGCCGCCGTTTACTGGGGCTTCGATTCAGAGCTTCGCCCGAAGGGCTAACTCATCCTCTTAACCTTCCAGCACCGGGCAGGTGTCAGCCCCTATACTTCGCCTTTCGGCTTCGCAGAGACCTGTGTTTTTGATAAACAGTCGCTTGGGCCTTTTCACTGCGGCTCATCCAGACCGAAGCCTGAACGAGCACCCCTTCTCCCGAAGTTACGGGGTCATTTTGCCGAGTTCCTTAACGAGAGTTATCCCGCTCACCTTAGGATTCTCTCCTCGCCTACCTGTGTCGGTTTGCGGTACGGGCACCCTCATCCTCACGAGAGGCTTTTCTTGGCAGTGTGAAATCAGAAACTTCGGTACTCTATTTCCCTCCCCATCACAGCCCGAGCTTACGATGAACGGATTTGCCTGCTCATCACTCTCACTGCTTGGACGTGCATATCCATCAGCACGCTTCCCTATCCTCCTGCGTCACCCCATTGCTCAAACGGATGAAAGGTGGTACAGGAATGTCAACCTGTTTTCCATCGCCTACGCCTTTCGGCCTCGGCTTAGGTCCCGACTAACCCTGAGCGGACGAGCCTTCCTCAGGAAACCTTAGGCTTTCGGTGGACAAGATTCTCACTTGTCTTTCGCTACTCATACCGGCATTCTCACTTCTAAGCGCTCCACCCGTTCTTCCGATCGGACTTCGCTGCGCTTAGAACGCTCTCCTACCATTGTACCAACGGTACAATCCGCAGCTTCGGTGATACGTTTAGCCCCGGTATATTTTCGGCGCAGAGTCACTCGACCAGTGAGCTATTACGCACTCTTTAAATGATGGCTGCTTCTAAGCCAACATCCTGGTTGTCTAAGCAACTCCACATCCTTTTCCACTTAACGTATACTTAGGGACCTTAGCTGGCGGTCTGGGCTGTTTCCCTCTCGACTATGAACCTTATCACCCATAGTCTGACTCCCAAGCTCAAGTTGTTGGCATTCGGAGTTTGACTGAATTCGGTAACCCGATGAGGGCCCCTAGTCCAATCAGTGCTCTACCTCCAAAACTCGATTCTTGAGGCTAGCCCTAAAGCTATTTCGGAGAGAACCAGCTATCTCCGTGTTCGATTGGCATTTCACCGCTACCCACACCTCATCCCCGCACTTTTCAACGTACGTGGGTTCGGGCCTCCAGTAAGTGTTACCTTACCTTCACCCTGGACATGGGTAGGTCACACGGTTTCGGGTCTGCGACCTCATACTCATACGCCCTGTTCAGACTCGCTTTCGCTGCGGCTCCACATCTTCTGCTTAACCTTGCATGAGATCGAAACTCGCCGGTTCATTCTACAAAAGGCACGCTGTCACCCATTAACGGGCTCCAACTACTTGTAAGCACACGGTTTCAGGTTCTCTTTCACTCCCCTCCCGGGGTGCTTTTCACCTTTCCCTCACGGTACTGGTTCGCTATCGGTCACTAGGGAGTATTTAGCCTTGGGAGATGGTCCTCCCGGATTCCGACGGAATTTCACGTGTTCCGCCGTACTCAGGATCCACTCCGGAGGAAACCAGGTTTGAATTACAGGGCTGTTACCTTCTTCGGCAGGTCTTTCCAAACCGTTTCATCTACCTGATTTCTTGGTAACTCCGTATGGAGTGTCCTACAACCCCAGAAGGCAAGCCTTCTGGTTTGGGCTGTTTCCCGTTCGCTCGCCGCTACTTAGGAAATCGCGTTTGCTTTCTCTTCCTCCGGGTACTGAGATGTTTCAGTTCCCCGGGTTACCTTCCTTATCCTATGGATTCAGATAAGGATACTGCCCCATTACGGACAGCGGGTTTCCCCATTCGGAAATCTCCGGATCAAAGCTTACTTACAGCTCCCCGAAGCATATCGGTGTTTGTCCCGTCCTTCATCGGCTCCTAGTGCCAAGGCATTCACCGTGCGCTCTTATTCACTTAACTTATAACGCACACGGACATCATTGTCCGTTGTCTGCTCTTGATTGCTTTCTTATCTAGTTTTCAAGGTGCTATTTGAAGAATCCTTCGATCCTTCAAAACTAAACAAAACAACCGAGTACGCTCTTTTTTAAAGCTCAGACCTAAACGGTCGTCTCCGCTTTTAATTCTTCCTTAGAAAGGAGGTGATCCAGCCGCACCTTCCGATACGGCTACCTTGTTACGACTTCACCCCAATCATTGGCCCCACCTTAGGCGGCTGGCTCCAAAAGGTTACCCCACCGACTTCGGGTGTTGCCAACTCTCGTGGTGTGACGGGCGGTGTGTACAAGGCCCGGGAACGTATTCACCGCGGCATGCTGATCCGCGATTACTAGCGATTCCGGCTTCATACAGGCGAGTTGCAGCCTGCAATCCGAACTGAGAATGGTTTTATGGGATTAGCTTCACCTCACGGCTTCGCTGCCCTTTGTACCATCCATTGTAGCACGTGTGTAGCCCAGGTCATAAGGGGCATGATGATTTGACGTCATCCCCACCTTCCTCCGGTTTGTCACCGGCAGTCACCCTAGAGTGCCCAACTAAATGCTGGCAACTAAGGTCAAGGGTTGCGCTCGTTGCGGGACTTAACCCAACATCTCACGACACGAGCTGACGACAACCATGCACCACCTGTCACTCTGTCCCCGAAGGGAACCCTCTATCTCTAGAGGTAGCAGAGGATGTCAAGACCTGGTAAGGTTCTTCGCGTTGCTTCGAATTAAACCACATGCTCCACCGCTTGTGCGGGCCCCCGTCAATTCCTTTGAGTTTCAGCCTTGCGGCCGTACTCCCCAGGCGGAGTGCTTAATGCGTTAACTTCAGCACTAAGGGGCGGAAACCCCCTAACACCTAGCACTCAACGTTTACGGCGTGGACTACCAGGGTATCTAATCCTGTTCGCTCCCCACGCTTTCGCGCCTCAGCGTCAGTTACAGGCCAGAGAGTCGCCTTCGCCACTGGTGTTCCTCCACATATCTACGCATTTCACCGCTACACGTGGAATTCCACTCTCCTCTCCTGCACTCAAGCCTCCCAGTTTCCAATGACCCTCCACGGTTAAGCCGTGGGCTTTCACATCAGACTTAAGAAACCGCCTGCGCGCGCTTTACGCCCAATAATTCCGGACAACGCTTGCCACCTACGTATTACCGCGGCTGCTGGCACGTAGTTAGCCGTGGCTTTCTGGTCAGGTACCGTCAAGGTACAAGCAGTTCCTCTTGTACTTGTTCTTCCCTGACAACAGAGCTTTACGATCCGAAGACCTTCATCACTCACGCGGCGTTGCTCCGTCAGACTTTCGTCCATTGCGGAAGATTCCCTACTGCTGCCTCCCGTAGGAGTCTGGGCCGTGTCTCAGTCCCAGTGTGGCCGATCACCCTCTCAGGTCGGCTACGCATCGTTGCCTTGGTGAGCTCTTACCTCACCAACTAGCTAATGCGCCGCGGGCCCATCTGTAAGTGACAGCATAAAAGCCGTCTTTCAACTTCCGACCATGCGGTCGGAGGTGTTATCCGGTATTAGCCCCGGTTTCCCGGAGTTATCCCGATCTCACAGGCAGGTTGCCCACGTGTTACTCACCCGTCCGCCGCTCGTTCCACAAGTTTCATCCCGAAGGAATCAACTTGTTTCACGCGCTCGACTTGCATGTATTAGGCACGCCGCCAGCGTTCGTCCTGAGCCAGGATCAAACTCTCCAATAAACTTGGATGTTGATATCCATAATGCTCATAATCAAAATGCTATTTTAAATAGCGAATTGACGTACTGGTTGTTTTGTTCAGTTTTCAAGGTTCAAAGTTCATCGCCCAAAAGCGACTTATTCATTATATCAAGTTATCAACTTAGTGTCAATAACTTTTTTATTTGTTTTGTTCGCTCTTCAAAGCGACAATTAATAATATAACATGATGATCAACTAATTTCAACAATGAATTTATTGTGTGATTGTTGAAATGTTCTGTTGCCTGAGAGCAACGATATATAATGTAACATGAACAGATACATCATTTCAAGAACAAATTATTAGTAAATCTTTCGCGCTTTTCGTGCGTTGTCGCCTCAAGCGACGAATAATAATATACCATGGTACGAAAACATGGTCAACATATTTTTGCGATTTATTCGTTGAAAATTTAGATTACCTCCATCACTCCCCCTTTATCTGTATCAATCATAATAAATAGATGGAAGTAATCTTCTTGCGGGAGTCCAATCATTTATATGCTCTGCTTTTTTCAGTATAAGCATACGGTATTTTAAAAACGTTCTATTAATGGTGTTTCCCGCAACAGTTATAATCTATGCATGAGTGTAGAAAAAGTGACTCCCCTTTTAAAAGATATTTACATTTATACTCGATATTTACGATGGTAGATATTTTTCCCCTTGGTTTCTGTTTTGACAACCTGCACAATATCCCTTTCCACAAGATAAGCCAGCAAGGCACTTAAATCCAGAGCATACGGTTTTACATCAGGATGATTTTTCAGCTCTCCTATGGACCAGGTATCCTGAGTAACCATGACATCCAATAAGTACTTGGAACAATTTTTCGCCCTGGAGTTGATCATAAACTCACTTGCCAGCAGCATAAGCTCCACTCTTTTTTCCATCGGTTCATTACTTTCTATTAACTCCTCATACAGTTTATAGATTTCCGGTTCAATCTGCTTCACCTGTTTCCAGACAGTTACCTCAGGATGAAGTCCCTTTTCTATCACAGCCAATCTCGCTAAATAATGAAGAGATCGAACCATTTGACTAAATGAATCAAGGTATTGCTTTGTTTCATATAAAGAGCGGCATTCACGATAAGAACGGATTAACTTGGCAAATTCAATCACTTTTCTAAGATTACGCTTTTCGTCAGGAAATTCACGGAGGATTTCCTTTAAATTAACGATATACTCATTCCGGTCATAGACAATTTTTCCAGCTAAGAGCCATTCAAGAACCTTTCGATATCCACTTGTATCAATCCAGTCCTGCAACTGGCTTTCTTCTACAATATGCATCGCAGCGCGTCGATCTTCAAATTCGTAATGTTTGACGAACCAGGGTGTTTCCGATTCCCGCACGACAATAAGTAATATGATATCAAAATTATCGGTTATTGGACTGACCGGTTTTTCCTTCTCGACCATAACAATTCCCAATGTATTCGGCTGACTTGCCCTCTCCTGATATATAGGTCTCAAAAAATCTTCCATAGACGAACTCCTCCAAAATAAATGTACATAAAATATTTCGATAAAATAAAAGAAAATCCTTTTTTCAATTTCATGACTTCACGTATAATTATGCTATAGTGGAATGAGAGTAAAGGAGGAAGCTTAATGGCTGAACTTAAATATAAAAGTAAAATTAACAAAATCCGCGGATTCGCCCTTGGATTAATTTTTGCCGGCATGATTTTAATGTACATAGGTCTTTATTTTAAGGAGACCGAATGGCTTATGGTTACCTTTATGATTTTAGGTGTCATCGGCATTGTTTTAAGTACGGTTGTTTACTTCTGGATAGGCATGCTGTCTACGAGGGCCGTCCCTGTTACTTGTCCATCCTGTGAGAAACAGACGAAAATGCTCGGACGGGTTGATGCCTGTATGTTCTGTAAGCAGCCTTTAACATTGGACAAGAATCTCGAAGGAAAAGAGTTTGATGAGCGCTACAACTCAAAAAAATACCAGGAGGAAGTCACGCATAGCGAAGGCGAATGATACGTCATATAGTGAAAATTCCATTAGTGGGGGATTACGGTTCATTCATGCGTCGTAAGGAAATGCACGGAAACTGAAGGAAAAAACTTAATGATGAACGCAGAAGCCATTCCTTACTGAGGAATGGCTTTATTCGTGGATAGAGGACAGAATTCTTTCATATATGTAAACAACGGCTTTCTTACGGTAATTCAAATAAAAAAAGCCGGCACCTCTGTTCAGGCCCAGCTAATTGAACACCTTAGTTACTGGCTTTGGCGACATGCTTACATTCATCGCAGGTCCCATACACTTCCATCCGATGATGACTTATATCAAACCCGGTAATTTGTTCAGCAATAGATTCCACTTCGTCTAAACGCGGATAATGAAAATCCACAATTTTTCCGCACTGGTCACAAATAATGTGATAGTGATCTGAGGTGTTACAATCAAAACGACTGGAGGAATCCCCGTACGTCAGCTCACGGACCAGACCGATTTCGCGGAACACACGCAGATTGTTATAAACCGTAGCCACGCTCATATTCGGAAATTTACTTTCCAGTGCCTTATAAATGTCATCAGCTGTCGGATGTATCTCCGCTTGAATCAGGAATTCCAACACTGCATGACGTTGTGGGGTAATCCGAACGCCAGAATCTCTTAAAATATCCAGTGCCTCTTGGAGTTGATCTGACACCGTCATGCACCTCACTTTCAACCTTAGATTTAATAGAGCCGCTATCTTTAAACATTTTATAAATCGATTTATTATTACCTTATAATTCTTATAATTAGTGTACAGCCTGAAATTCAGGTTTGTCAATAAATCCAGCCTGAATATTCCATCATACGTCGGTTTTTAATGGGGTTTCGGTTCCTCCACACTTCTCATTTACATATCGGGCTGCTACAAACAGAAAATCGGAAAGACGATTTAAGTAGGATATAGCAAGGCTGTGCTGATCTGAGTCAATGGCTACTGCCTTACGTTCTGCTCTTCTCGTTACAGTTCTTGCTACGTGTAAAGTCGCTGATGCCTGGTGTCCGGACGGAAGAATGAAATTTTTAAGAGGCGTTAAATGCTGATCGAGTACATCGATTTCCTGTTCCAGTTCATCTATATGCTCCTGCTTTAATTTCCAGGTTACTTCTTTGCCTTCCGGAGTCGCCAGCTCAGCGCCTACATGAAACAGAATCGTCTGCACCCGCTGCATAAAGGACATAAATTCCTCCTGTCCTTCCCAGTTTTCCCCGTTCAAATAGCTTAATGCAAGACCAATCATGGAATTGGCTTCATCACAAGTACCATAGGCCTCCACCCGGGCGTGATTTTTTTCGACTCTTTTACCATATATGAGGGATGTAGTTCCTTTATCCCCAGATCTTGTATAAATTCTCAATGTTAATACCCCCGTTCAGGATCGATGACGTTTATATAGTCGTTTTGATCATTTAAGTATTTCTCAAGGTTTGCTTCAAAAATTTTAAAGGATCTTGGTTGATAATACCGGGAAAGCCCTGAAATGTGCGGTGTGACCGTTACATTTTCCATATCCCAAAACGGATGATTTTCCGGCAGCGGCTCCTGCTCAAACACATCCAGTACGGCGTGACGAAGCTCCTTCTGATTTAATGCCTTGACTAAATCGTCTTCTTTAACCGCATCCCCTCGCCCCATATTGAGAAAAATGGCTTCCCTTTTCATTGCCTGAAAGTGAGGGGTTTGATAAATATGCTTCGTTCCTTCTGTGCTTGGAAGAACGGATACAATGTAATCCGCTTCAGCCACCTTATCCAGGAGCTGATCCATAGTTCCGGTTTCATCAAAATAATCCGCTGGCCGGCCACTCTTGGACAGGCCAATGGTTTTCATTTGAAAGGCTTTCGCCAGACGTGCTACCTCCTGGCCAATCGCTCCTGTCCCAGCCACAAGCATGGTCTGCCCATACATTTCCGTCATATGTACCGTGCGATCCCAGTGATGCTTCTGCTCATTTTCATGCAGTACCTTCGCCTGCCTCGAAACCTGCAAAAGCATAGAAAAAGCATATTCAGACATCGGAATGCCATGAATTCCTTTGACATTGGTTACAAGTACAGACTTTTCTTGAATGGCTTTAAACGGCATTTTATCAACGCCAGCGGATATAACCATAATCCATTTCAGATTTTCTGCTTTATAAATATGATCTTCGGTTAAATCCTCACCATATGTAATTAAAATATCAGCCTTGGGTAAATAGCTCTCTGCTTCTCTTATATCTTCACAAAACCGAAATGTAAGAGATGGGTATGAATGCAATAACCTGTCTTGTATGCTGCGTTTTATGCGACATGTTGTCAGGATCTCCATCACACTTTCCCTCCTTATCCTGTCATTTTTCTTCTATATATCAGCATACCCGATTTTAACTTGTATTGCATTCCCTCTACTATATATAAACAAAAATTGAGCAAATTATTAAATTTTTTAATTAATAACCTTGTTTTTTATATCATTCAAGTTTATAATACAGTTAAAATAATTTTACCGAGTAAAAAAACAATACTAACAGTGTTAAGGTGATGAAACTATGGAGCAATTTAAAATCATCAATGAATACGAACAGCTGAAAATCTTAGGAGATCCGTTTCGCTCCAAATTAATTATGAGACTTATTGAAAAGCCTTACACCGGACAGCAGTTATCTGAGGTCTTTGATTTGAGTCGGGCAAGAGTCCACTACCATTTGCGGGAACTGGAGAAAAACGGTTTTATTAAAATCATTAAAAAGGAAGAAAAGAACGGCATCATCCAGAAGTTTTACCAATCTGTGGCTAAAGGATTTGTATTAAGCAATGAGCTCCTCCCTCATTCGAAGGAAATCAGTGATGCTACCCGTCAGATTATGTTTGAAACGCTGGATCGTACGAAAACACGAATCTTAGCTGCGCCGGATGATGCCTTTAAGAATGAGACGGATGAAACCAATCCTGCCAATTGGAAGTTCATGTCCACTCAATGGGAGTTGAAAACAACTGAGGAGAAGTTTAAAAAGTGGGCAAAAAAGTATCGGGAAATTATGTATGAATTAGATGAAATGTCTAAGGAAGATGAAAATAATCCCGACGCCAGGCCCTATTACTTTTTGAGCATGGCCTTTCAGTTGGAGGAAGGATTCTTCAAACAGTCGGGCTACCAGCAGGAAAAGGATGAGGATGAAAAATAGGCCTGTTACGGCAGGTCTTCTTTTTCACCCATACGGTAAAATTATTTTTACTGAATAAATGTATTTTAAGGAGTGAGAGCTATGATCACAGTTTTTCAGAATAAAAATTTTTTCAAGCTGTTCAGCGGACGGATGGCCACCAATGCCGGTGATAGCATTTATTATGTAGCAGCGATGTGGCTGGTGTATGAATTAGGAGGATCTGCTTTTTATACGGGACTTGCCGGATTCCTGACACTCATTCCACAGGTGCTGCAATTTTTGACCGGTCCTGTTATTGATCGAATCTCCATCCGGAAACTGCTGACCTTTTCACAGGGACTGCAGGCCTTTATGATTCTTTCTATTCCTATTGCCCATAGTCTTGGCGTATTAAATGTAACGATTGTATTAATTGTTATGCCTGTTATTTCACTATTAAATCAAATCGCTTATCCAGCTACTTCCGCATTAATTCCTGTAATTTTGCCCAAGGAACAGCTGACAAAGGGAAATTCTCTTATGTCCTTTGCTTATCAGGGGGTTGATATGGTTTTTAACGCTGTTACAGGGCTGCTAATCACCTTTTTTGGTGCCATCACCCTCTTTTGGACGGATTCTGTTATCTTTTTCTTAGCAGCTCTTCTTTATTGGAGAATGACAATCGGGAAAGAAAAAAATGTAGCAAAAGAACCGGCACAAGAGTTCTCACTCAAACGTGAAACCCGTCAATATATGAAGGATTTAAAAGCAGGATTTCAGCTGGTTCTGGGTTCTGCTATTGTAAAATTATTCGGGGAAAATATTGTCGCCAATTTTGCATTGGGAGCGATGATGGCAATCCTTCCAGCCTATGCGGATTTTCGCGGGGGATCCGAAGTATACGGAGCTCTGTTAGCTGCATTTTCCGCGGGAGTTCTTGTCGGGTCTTTATGTGCCCCTTTATTTGAAAAAATACCTGTCGGAAAAATTACGATGATCAGCTTCCTCCTTGGAGCAGGTTTCTGGATCAGTTCGGTGTTCATGCCGATAAATTGGATAAGTGTTCTCCTGTTTGGTATATGTTCGATTCCTATAGGGTTAACGAACGTCCTGTTTTATACCATTTTACAGGGCTGTGTTCCCCGAAAGTTTCTGGCACGGGTCTTTTCCGTAATCGCCAGCATCAGCACGTCCGCAATGCCTCTTGGTTCACTGGCAGGTGGTGCACTGGGAAGCCTTTTTCCGAGCAATATGGTATTTTTAGGGGCGGGATTCAGTTTCCTTTTTATCTCTCTGTATATTGCACTGGTTCCTGTGCTGAGAAACCTGCCGTCGGTTAAAAATGCCACGATGGAGGATTTTAAATTTAATCAGGAGATTCTGAATGGGGAGACGGTCTCTTCTTGAAGGAGCCTGCCTTACCAGGATTCTGATTCTTTTCCCTGACCTTTTAACGAATAATTTTGATCAAACAAATACTGCAGTCCATAAAGTAGAAATGCCTTATAAAAATAGTAGAGAAAAAACTGAACATGATTGATTCGTTCTAACTTATAATACCTAATTCTCTTCGCAAGGGATGCTATCGGAAATGCAAAGATAAAATTAAAAAGGGCATTAAGAGATACAAACCATTTAAAGTTGCCATAGGTCCATTTTAACATCCAAATTGAGCAAGCCAGGAATGGTCCTGTATAAAAAGGATATTCCCCGAATAAATCGGATTTCGGTTTGTTGTAAAAGCGCCACCAGCCTAGTTTTTTACCAAACATGCCATTAATCATTTCAAAAAGTACAATAAAAATGGTTGCCGGAAGAAATCGTTTCAGTTGACGCTTTCCTATTAAGGGAAGCGTCATCCATGCGACGATTATCATGGCTGCATTTACAATCCGTTGCACTTTTACACTCATCATTATTCATCCTCTGTTATAAAGTGAAAATTTCATCAGTGGGGGATTACGGCCAGTTATACGTGATATTCTTTTTTCTCCTTTTAAATTTCCCTTTCCTTCCTCTATTTATGTAAATGTATTTTAAGAATAGCCTTTTTTAAAAACTATGCCTTCTTCCCACGACGAACAGGACGTTTCAGTATCGTTGTTGGCACATGACAAGGTCTCACTATAGTTATAATCAGAATATTCCATTCCGTGGAGGCAGAACACGTAGACTCTTATGGAATAGTCCGTGGTCGATCCCCTGCCGGAAGCGGTTTTTTCTTCCGAGGCTCATGATCTATCAAAAATGACCGTTTAGAATACAACAGTCATTACGAAAAGACTCGTCTAAATAATGAAATCACTTGAAAATTCTGATAATATAAAACCATTGCGTATCTATCCGAACATCGATGGAAAGCGAGGTTATGCTGTGAATATTATCATTAATGCAGTCATCCCGATTTTTGCTATTATTTTTTGCGGTTATCTTGCCGGACGTTTTCGCTTCGTTTCCGTTTCAGGCGCTCAGGCCTTAAATGATTTTGTCTATTATTTTGCCTTGCCCGCCCTTTTATATTATTCTCTATCAACCACTCCGATTGAGCAGATTACCAATTGGCCGTTTATTAGTCTGAACGTCATCGTAGCGATCACTTGCTTTTTTACGGCAGCTGTTTTGGCCCGCGTATTATTTCAGCGGAAGCTTCCGGATATATCGATATACGGAATGGCTGCATCATACGGCAATACCGGCTTCCTGGGGATTCCATTTGTGGTAGCTGCTTTTGGGCAGGAAGCAGCTGTGCCGGCCGCAATCGCAACGTTTACATTCGATATCATCATCATTACCTTTGTTGTTATGTCCTTTGAAATCAGTGCTTCGGTGAGAAATAAAAAGAGTTCGTACATATCCTTGCCCTTTAACATTGCTAAGGCCGTTTTCCAAAATCCAATTAACGCTTCCTTATTATTAGGGATTACTGCCTCTCTTTTACAGCTTCCGATTCCCGGTTTCATTCATGTCTTCACAGATACATTAGGGGCTGCCGCAGGACCAACTGCGCTATTTGCATTAGGACTAGGATTATTAAGAGAGAGGCAGGATGTCCGAGTGGAGCCGTCCACCAAAAAGGAAATGGGTGTTCTTATCGGTTTGAAATTACTATATATGCCGCTCGTAATGGGCATACTCATTCTTTTCGTTTTTACGATCGAAAATGAACTATGGGCTACCGTAGCGATTCTTTTATCTGCCTTGCCGATTGGGGCCCTGCTTAACGTTTTTGCAGATAAATACCGGGTCATGTCGGATTGGGCACCGATTATGATTCTTCTTTCCACCTTAATTTCTATACTTACGTTGTCAGGGGTACTCATTGTTATGGAAAATGTATAGTCTTCCTTGAAATATGGAATTCCGAATATATCCAAATGAAAGGGCTGGTCCTTTTATAAAAGGACCAGCCCTTTTCTTACATTTCTTCTCTAATAAACTCAAGCGCTTCTTCCACATGACCATCTACTTTAACCTTTCGCCATTCCTTCGCCAGATTCCCCTCTTTATCAATTACGAAGGTTGAGCGTTCAATGCCCATGGATTCATTTCCGAAAGCTTTTTTCAATTTCCAAACCCCATACTCTTCAGCTACTTTATGGTCTTCATCCGCAAGCAGCTGGAATGGGAGATCATGCTTGTCAATAAACTTCTCATGACGCTCAACCGGATCTGGACTGATACCGAGGATCACTGCGTCCAACTCGGCAAAGCTTTCATGATGATCACGGAAATCACACGCTTCCGTCGTACACCCTGGTGTCATATCTTTGGGATAAAAATAAAGAACGACATTTTTACCCTTATAGTCTGAGAGCTTAACGGTTTCCCCATTACTTGACGGCAATGCAAAATCTGGTGCTTTTTCGCCTGTATGTACAGTCATGGAAATTCCCTCCTTTTTGATTAAGGGTAACGAAAATAACGGGTGAATTCAACTTACAGGCTTATTTACGATAATCCTGAAGCACCCGTACAAAAAATGCAGCCGGCAGAACATAGCCAATCATAGATTCAAAGAGAGCGATAAACTTCCCTATTCCAATGGGGGTAATATCACCATATCCAATCGTCATTAACGTAACGCCACTGAAGTAGATGGCATGTCCAAGACGATCCCATTGAGAGGTCCCTCTTAAATGTCCTTCATCCAGTAAAGGAATCCCCTGCTGTGAGAGTAAGAAATAAAAGACTCCAAACCCTATCATAACGGTTAAATAAATCGTAACAAGGATATAAAACTGATCAAAGGAAAATCTCCCCCTGATTTCATCCTTTCGTTTAAAGAAGGTATAAATGCTGATAAACATAATATAAAAGATTAAAAATGTCGACAACCAAAATACCATAGGCATCACCTAATAAAATTTATGCATGCATATTGGGAATCATACAGCATATTTTATATCCATCTGATCCTGTTTTTTTATGGTCAGACGGAATCGCCCATTAACCGCACATAATTTCGTAAAAGAAGCAAAATTTAAGAGGGAAACCTGCATAAATTGCCTTTAGCGCTTTAAAGGATGTGGGGACAGTCCCGGCATCCTTTTTGCTTTATTTTTCATTCGTTATATTGTATATTTAACCTTTGAAATCATAGGGAGGCTGTACTTAATCCCCTAAATCCCAATATAGAAAGGAAGGTCGTATGGAAGGACACACTTCAGTTACATCATTAATAATTGTATTAATTGCTGCATTTATAACGCCTATAATCCTGAAAAGGTTAAGATTAAATATAATCCCGGTAGTTGTTGCCGAAATTATTGTAGGTTTAATTATCGGGAAAAGTGGTTTCGACATTGTTGAACCTGATCCCTGGATTACGATTTTATCCACGTTAGGCTTTATATTCTTAATGTTTTTAAGCGGTGTCGAAATCGACTTTTCTGTTTTTAAATCCAATAATAAGAAGAAACAGATGAACGGAAAAAAACAGCCAAATTCATTTTACGTCGCTTCAATCGTTTTCGGACTCATTTTACTGGTTTCCTACCTTATCTCTTTCGGACTGGAACTGGCAGGATTAGTGGATAATGTATTCTTCATGACACTGGTGATTTCAACCATCTCCCTCGGTGTCGTTGTTCCCACTCTGAAAGAAGCCGAAATCATGAAAACCGGCATTGGCCAGATCATCCTTATCGTAGCCGTACTCGCTGACTTAGTAACGATGATTCTGTTAGCCGTATTTGTTTCCTTCCACGAAGAAGGAGGAAATACGTGGCTGCTCCTCTTATTATTTGCTGCGGGTGTACTGCTTTACTTTGGCGGAAAGTTCTTCAGAAATCGTCCATTTTTTGAATCATTATCAACTGGAACGGTCCAGATCGAAACAAGAGCCATTTTTGCATTACTAATGGTGCTGGTAGGTTTATCCGAATCACTTGGCGCAGAAAATATTTTAGGAGCTTTCCTGGCAGGTGTACTGGTCTCCTTACTTTCTCCAAAGAAGGAAATCGTCGAACAGTTAGATTCCTTTGGATATGGATTCCTTATTCCAATTTTCTTTGTAATGGTTGGGGTTGACCTTGATATATGGGCTTTATTCCAGGATAAAACCGTCTTATTACTCATTCCGCTATTGTTAATTGGATTACTGGCGTCCAAATTGCTGCCGGCTTTAGTTCTGAAACGCTGGTATGACTGGAAAACGGTTCTTGGTTCCGGCTTTATTTTAACGTCAACGTTATCCCTGGTTGTTGCGGCAGCTGAAATCGGTCAGCGAATTGGTGTGATTGACAATACAATGGCATCCGCGCTGATTTTGCTTGCGGTCATAGCCTGTATCATTACACCGATTCTGTTTAAAAAAGTCTTTCCACTCAAAGAGGTCAAAAGCACCAAAAAAATGGTCAAGGTTGTTGGAGCCAATCAACTGACGCTGCCATTAACGAATGAATTGGACAAAAATGAATTTGAAGTATGCCTGTTCCATACAAAGAAAAGTGAAAATATCGATTCAGAAGTGGATCGGTCCAGGTTCAGAGTGATTGGTATAAATGACTTTTCCCTTGAGGAGATGGAACAGAACGACATTTTCAATACGGACGTACTAGTTATTTCAACGAACAATGATGAGCGGAACTTTGAAATTGCCAAGCACGCTCAGGAGCTGGGAAATGATCATATTGTTACCCGAATTGAATCCCCGGCGCTGAGTAAGCAGTTGAAGGAATATAACATTAACGTCTTTTCATCCTTCTTCTCTACTAAAGCAATGATGAAGGCAATGGTTCAATCTCCTCACGTAGCCGACATCTTTACAACGGCAGAGGAAGGACTCATCGAAATCGAAATGCACAACCGTGACTATCATCAGGTGGAGTTACGCCGCTTCCCATTCCTGGGTGATGCGATTATTGTACGAATTTATCGTGATAATGAATCCATCATTCCGCACGGGGATACCGAGGTTAAGCTCGGTGACCGCTTAATCGTAACCGGAAGTGACGAAAGCATACAAGAACTCCGCGATATGCTCGGGTAATTATAAAGGATGTGGGGACTGTCCCCACATCCTTTAAAGCATTAAAGCGTCGTCTTTGATTTTCCTGCTTCTACCAGTGCCTGAATTTCCTCGTATTTTCCTTCACCCCATAATGAAATAATTTTACTTCCCACAACCACGCCATCACATTTTCCTCCAATATCCCTGACCTGTTCAGGTGTGGAAATGCCAAAGCCTGCTAATACAGGGGTGTCGCTGTATTTTTTAATTCGATTCAGATAGCTTTCCAAATAATCACTCACATTAGATCTAGCGCCTGTTATGCCATTAACCGTAACGGCATAGACAAACCCTTCAGATACCTCCACAATTTTTTTCATACGTTCTTCAGGACTTGTAAGGGTTACTAACTGAATAAGTGCGAGATTCTCCTGTTTAAGATATGGCTTGATCACACCAGCCTGTTCAATTGGTAAATCAGGGATAATCAACCCGCTTACCCCTGCTTTTCTGGCATCCTTACTGAACGTTTCCACACCATATTTATAGACTGGATTTAAATAAGTCATCAAAATGAGAGGAACATGTACCTGATTCCGAATCCCCGATAAATAGTCCAAAATAGCGCGGAGAGAGGTTCCTTCTTTTAATGCCCTTGAACCAGCCTGCTGAATGGTGGGACCATCAGCCACAGGATCCGAAAAGGGAATCCCGATTTCAATAGCCGTAACCCCGGCCTTTTCCAAAAAAGCAATTTTTTCTCCCAGAGACTGTAATCCCCCATCTCCAGCCATAATGTAGGGAACAAAAGCCTTATCTCCCCGCCTCTGCACTACCTGAAAAGCCTCGTTTAAATCGGTTTTAGTCATGCTCTCCACCTCCTAATGCAGCTTTTACGGTTTCCACATCTTTATCTCCACGCCCGGACAAACAAATGACCAGCGATTCTTCCGGCGTCATATCGGAAGCAAGCTTTTTCGCATAGGCAATCGCATGGGAGCTTTCCAGCGCGGGAATGATCCCTTCTGTACTGCAGAGCAATTGAAAGCCTTCCAGAGCTTCTTCATCGGCAACTGATGTATACGTGACTCTCTTCTCATCCCTTAGAAAACTGTGTTCAGGACCGACACCCGGATAATCCAGTCCGGCCGAAATCGAATGAGCCTCCTGAATTTGGCCGTTTTCATCCTGAAGCAAATACATCATCGCTCCATGAAGAGAACCTACAGATCCTTTCGTAAGGGTTGCCGCATGCTTATCTGTTTCAAGACCACTGCCGGCTGCTTCTACTCCATACAGCTTCACCTTTTCATCCTCAACAAAGGGATAAAACATCCCCATTGCATTGCTTCCTCCGCCTACACAAGCAACAATCGCCTCTGGAAGACGATTTTCCAGCTCATAAAACTGCTCCTTCGTTTCCTTTCCAATTACACTTTGAAAATCCCGTACCATTTTCGGGAATGGATGAGGCCCCAGTACGGACCCGATAATATAATGGGTATCCTCTACATTAGTGACCCAGTACCGAAGCGCCTCATTAACTGCATCCTTCAAAGTGGCACTGCCTTGATCCACGCCGACGACTTTCGCACCGAGCAATTCCATACGAAAAACATTAAGCTTCTGCCTGCGAATGTCTTCCTGTCCCATAAAAATGACACAATCTAAATTTAATAAAGCACAGACGGTAGCTGTCGCCACACCATGCTGGCCGGCGCCTGTTTCAGCAACAATTTTTTCCTTGCCCATGCGGACTGCTAAAAGCGCCTGGCCAATTGTGTTGTTTATTTTATGAGCACCCGTATGATTGAGATCTTCTCTTTTTAGATAAATCTTCGGCCCTCTTAGCTCTTTGGTAAGATTTTCTGCAAAATAGAGCGGATTTTTCCGGCCAATATATTGTTCTAAATAAAAGGTTAGCTGACGATGAAATTCCGGATCCTTCCGTGCTTCATCATAAGCCTCCTCAAGTTCAATCACGGCCTGCATTAATGTTTCCGGGATATAGCGTCCGCCATAAGGACCAAATTGGCCCAGCTGATCAGGCTGCTGATAGGTTGTCATACAAGTTCCTCCTTTTTTGCCTTTTCGATAAACCTCTGAATTTTTTCCGCATCCTTTTCACCGTTCGTCTCGACACCACTGGAGACATCCACCATTGCCGGTTTCACTTCCTGAATGGCTTCCTCAATATTTTCCGGTCGAAGTCCTCCCGCAAGAATAACCTTTTCTCTGGGGATATTCACTTCCTGAAGCAACTTCCAGTCAAAGGTCATGCCGCTTCCTCCCCGGTACCTGCCCCCTGGACTATCAAATAAATAATAGTCGGTCCGGTAACGACCAGCCTTGTCGATATCTTCTGTTCCGTTCATGTGAATGGCTTTAATGACAGGAATCGGGATTTCGCTGCAAAAAGCCGGGGATTCATCTCCATGTAATTGGACAGCATCTATGCCTACTGTGTGAACGGCTTCTAACACATCACGCAAATTTGGATTGACAAACACACCGACTTTTTTGACATGCGGCGGAATATAGGTGGCTAATTTTTTTGCCTGTTCAATCGAAATTCTGCGTTTACTCTCCGCAAACATCAGTCCGATAAAATCTGCACCTGCATCTACTGCGGCCTTTACAGCATGGATATTCTTCACACCACAAATTTTTACCTTCATCCCTGATCACTCCTTAATGGAACGACCATCTCCTCAAGGGTTCCTCTGATATTTTTGGATTTCATTAAGGTCTCTCCTACAAGGATGCCCTTTGCACCGGCTCTTGTTACCCTTTTTGCATCTTCTTTTGATTTAATCCCGCTTTCGCTGATGACCAGCGTCTCCTCAGTCCGTATTTTTTCAGCTAACCTCTCTGTCACATCAAGACTCACATCAAAGGTTTTGAGGTTCCGGTTGTTAATTCCGATAATATCCACGTCCATATCGAGCGCAATCGTTAACTCTTCTTCATTATGCACTTCAAACAGCACCGCTAAATGGTTTCGCCTGGCTTCGTTATACAAAGACACAAGCTCATCCTTTGGCAGTGCACTGGCAATGAGTAGAATGACATCCGCTCCATGTGCCTTTGCCCGCCTGATCTGGATTGGATCGATAATAAAATCCTTGCACAAAATCGGGACGTCCACCGCTTTTCTGATTTGCGCCAGGTCATCCATGGTCCCTTTAAAAAATGGGGTATCTGTTAAGACCGATATTGCTTTTGCTCCTGCCTCCACATAAGCTTTAGCCTGCTCAACAGGATTGACCCGGTTATCGATATCGCCCTTGGATGGGGAAGCCCGTTTCACTTCCCCAATCACACTTAAATAGTCACTGTTTATAAAGGAATCGTATAGCGAATGGACAGTGGTATCTGATACGGGCTCTACGGTTCCAATGTCTTTTAATCTCTGAACCTCTTTTACTTTTTCTTTTAAAATATCATCCAGAATCGTTGTCATGCCTCTTTTACCCCTCCTTACGCTTCTGACTGAATTCAATCAGGTAGTTTAATTTGGAAAGCGCTGCACCTGACTGAATGCTATCCTCTGCAAGTTTGATACCTTCTTTCAAATCAGCTGCCGTCCCATGAGCTAACAGCGCGAGACTGCTGTTTAAAAGCACGGTTTCATAGGGAGCCCCCTTTTCCCCTTTTAGGACACGAAGCAAAATCTCTGCATTGTCATGGGCATTTCCACCTTTTATGGCTTCCAGCGGGTACGTGTTTAACCCGAGCTCTTCCGGATGAAAGGTAAATCGCTGGAGCTTTCCATCCGCGAGCAGAATGGCATGATTTTCACCGGCCAGAGAGGCTTCATCCATATAACCCGCTCCATTTAAAACCACTGCACGCTTACGTCCTAAGTGATGAAGCGCCTGGGCCATCATCTCCAATCCTTCCCGCTGATAGATTCCAAGTAGCTGGGTATCAAGCTCAACAGGGTTAATGAGGGGGCCTAACAGATTAAATACGGTCGGTACTTTCAAATCCTGTCTCACTTTCATAATGCGTTTGATTTTTGGATGAACATGCGGAGCAAATAAGAAGGAGATTCCATTGTCCTCCAACAGCTCATCAACCTCTTCCACGGTAAAATCCAAAGCAACTCCCAGTGCATCGAGGACATCCGCACTTCCGGTTTTACTGGAGACACTGCGATTTCCATGTTTCGCTACTTTAAGACCCGCTCCGGCCAGGACAAATGCAGAGGTAGTACTGATATTAAAGCTGTGTGAGCCATCCCCGCCAGTTCCGCAGTTATCAATAATGCCCGGATAGGTTTTTGAAAACGTAAGTGCATGGCGACGGAGGGCTTCCACGAACCCAGCGATCTCCTCAGAGGTTTCCCCCTTCATTTTCAGTCCCATAAGAAGTGCAGCAATTTCACTGTCTGAAACAGAGTCCTCAAAGAGAAGACCCGCAGCTTCACTCATTTCGGATACACCTAAATTTTCCCCGTTCGCTAACGCCTCAAGATAGCTTTTCACTTTCGATTTCCCCTTTCAATTTTTTATCAATACCTGTTTTTACTTCTCTGAGAAAATTACCAAGCATTTGCTTTCCCGCTTCCGTTCCAATCGATTCAGGATGAAATTGCAGCGCATAAAGTGGGTATTCCGGATGCTGAAAAGCCATAATCTCATCATCATCCATGGCCGTTGCCATTACCTCAAACGGTTCCGGTAACGACTGTTTTTCAATAATCAAAGAATGGTAGCGCATCACTTCGATAGGCATTGTAATTGATTGAAACAGGCCTTTTCCCTCATGTTTAAGAGATGAGGTTTTTCCGTGTTTCATTTGCTGAGCCGGAGTGATTATCGCCCCGAAAGCTGAGCCAATTGCCTGATGGCCGAGGCAGATCCCGAGCATCGGAATTTGCTGGTAAAAGGTCTGAATAATCTCGATACAATTTCCTGCATCCTCGGGGTAACCCGGACCCGGCGAAAGAACGATGGCTTCCGGCTGCAGTTCATGAATGTCTTCGGTGGTGATCCGGTCATTTCGCCTGACGATGACCTCCTTTTCGTGCTCACCCAAGTACTGATACAGGTTATACGTAAAGGAGTCATAGTTATCGATTAACAGAATCATCGCCTCACCTCCAACAGCGACTTTGCTTTCTGCAGTGTCTCTTCATACTCATTTTCGGGAACAGAGTCCATAACAACACCGGCTCCGGCCTGTACGTATGCCGTTTGATTTTTAATAATCATCGTCCGAATGGCCAGCCCCAGGTCAAGGTCACCATTTACATTGATGTATCCGACGGCACCTGAGTATGGGCCGCGTTTGGTCGGTTCCAGCTCATTTAAAATCTGCATGGCCCTGATTTTGGGTGCCCCGGATACCGTTCCAGCTGGCAGGCATGCTGTTAACGCATCCAGACTGCTGACATCCGGTCTTAGCTGCCCTTTGACCTCTGAGACGATGTGCATCACATGCTGATAGCGCTCAATCTCCATATACCTTGAAACATCCACAGATCCTATTTCCGATACTCTGCCGATGTCATTGCGTCCGAGATCTACAAGCATTCGGTGCTCAGCCAGCTCCTTTTCATCGTTAAGAAGGTCCTTTTCTAAATTCAAATCTTCTTCTTCAGTGCGACCCCGTTTTCTCGTTCCGGCAATTGGATTGGTGATGACTTGCTGATTTTGTACCTTAATCAGGCTTTCCGGCGACGCTCCAAGAATCAGGTAATCTTCAAAGTCAATGTAAAACATATAGGGTGACGGGTTTTCTGTTCGGAGTTTTCGGTAAAAGGAAAAAGCATCTCCGTAAAATTCAGCCTGCAGACGCTGGGATAAAACAGCCTGGAAAATATCTCCCTGCCTGATATGCTGCTGAATTCTTTTGACTTTTTCTTCGTATTCCTGTTTCATTACGTTGCTTGTGAAATCACCGGTTTTTATGGATTTTGTCAGAAATTCATTTTGTGAAGGAGTCTTCAGCTGTTCTTCCATGGCATGAAGTTCTGCTTCCATCTCCTTTTCATTTTGTGTACCTGATAAATTCAGGACGACTAAATAAACCTTCTGCAGCTTGTGATCCATGACCACTGCCTTTTCATAAAACTGAAAATGAATGTCCGGCATCTTCAGGTTGTCAGGCGGAATCTCACCGATTTGTTCAAATTGACGAATCGTATCATACCCTGCGTAGCCAACTGCCCCACCATGGAAGGGAATCGACACATCCGTTTCAATATCGCCCAACTGCTCCTGAATCAGCTGCAGCGCGGACTTGTTATATTCTGCTGTTGCATGAAGCTCCTGATGGAAATGCTCCATCGTGCTATGTTCACCTGTGCCTTTAATCGATAAATAAGGGTCAGAGCCAATCATGGAAAAACGCCCTGAATCTTCATGCTTTAGGGAGCTTTCCAGTAAAAATTTCTTCGGACCCTTCAGCCGGTGAAAAATCGAAATAGGTGTCAATGTATCACCTTTAATTTCTCTTATCTGTGACTTTATTTTCCGGCCTGTACCGGTCCCTGTCTGTGTACTCATCTCTGCTAAACCTCCTCTTCTCTGCTAAAAAATCTGTGCTCAAATGACTTTTGACTGGACCATGGCGAATGCGATTGCGGCTCCCGGGATCGACGGTCATAATATTAGAATAAAAAAACCTCCAACTGCACATACAACCTGTGCAATTGGAGGACGATTCACCGCGGTGCCACCTCGCATTGGACCTTAAGTGATGTCTTAAGGATCCCGCTCATTTCGGGTACAGGATCGTCTATACCCTATCCGGATAACGGTGGATGCCGTTCTTCCCTACTTTTCTGACTCGTTTCAGTTTCGGAAAGACTCTCGTAAGTCCATTCAGCAAATCCTATCATACCAGGCTCTCACCATGCCCCGGTTCTCTGTGATGAATTGGATATACCTACTCCTCTTACTCAATGATTTCAGGTATTTCATTTTAGCATTCAGGTAGAAAAACCCTTATTATACAAAAAGGGTCCCCCATCCAAAAGGACGAGGAACCCGTGGTACCACCTTCATTAATTGCCAAAATCAGCAATTCACTCTATCAGCATCTACGCATAGTTCTGCTTCAATGCTTATCTCCTGTAACGATGAGATCTTCGCCAAAGCCTACTATCCACACATCGGAGTTCGGTTTGGAGGCTCAGAAGTCCATTCACTTATGTCTCCGCACTGGTTCGCAGCGGCCACCAGCTCTCTGAAGCTTCAACAAAAGCTACTCCTCTTCATCAGCGCCTGAATATTTCCGTTGTTCGAATTGATTGATTATTATGATAGTGTCCAAACAGGAAAATGTCAATAAGAAATTTTACCGCTTTAACGCTTTAAAAGAGTCGGGGACAGTCCCGGCGCTATTAGTTTTCCTTTAAAAATTTTATTAGATCGTTTCGGTTATGAGTTTTGTATACCATTTCTTTGTCATCAAAGACGACATACACCGGGGCTTTTTTCAGATTTAAAAAGTCATATCTTTCTTTTGCAATTTCGAATGAACTGACAAACCTGGAATTACTGACATTCCGAATCCCGTGTTTTTCTAGAAGCCCTGATTCTGCCAATCGATTATCCCCCACTACCAGTAATCCATACTTCCCTTCTGTTTGAGCAATTAAAGGATACTGCTCATCAAAGTTAAAGGTTTCAAGTGTGCGCAATACGGTTCCTTCAGAGGTCAAAAATTCCACCTTTTCCGGCTTTTCTTCACTGACATAAATATACTTTTCATCATTCACATAACTGATGTATTGATGATTTTCAGTTTGGATCCGCACCTTTTCGACAAATGGATTCACGCTATTAATCGTCCCGTATCCAACGTTGTTCTCCTTATCATACCAGTGTACTGGCACCAGGTTTTTCCCTGTTAGGAAGCGCAGGGAAAAATTTGATGCTGTACCTTTCAGTTCAAACAGTGCAACTGTCATCGGCGCAAACTGCTCTTCGTTAAATCGAGCAAGAGCAATCCACCGATTTTGATGAGAAAGGGAGAATTTCACTTTAATGTTGTCTACGGAATCAAATGGAAACTCTTCTAACAGCCTGTTCTTCATTCGTTCAGTAACTTCCTCTGTATCAAATGGCATTTCCTCATAGCGAAACTCCTGATCAATCTGCTCTGTTTCCTCTCCCGGTGAAACCGATGCATTCTCAGGTTCATCATCCATTTGATAATAGGAAAAGGCAATTATCACGAAAATCACACTTGCTACTCCCGTTAACACATACCTCATCCCCGTAGACCAGAACCCACGTGGTTTGTCTGGTACTGAATCCGGGAGGTCTTCCAGAGTCTGATCGATTCTTTTCTCCACTTGATAGGGTAATTCCTCCTCTATCCTTTCAGCTTGTTCCCTAAGCATCTGATCCAGCTTTTTGTCATCCACTTTCATTCCCCCTTTCCAGCTCGTTCAGGTTTATGATTTCGGCAAGCTTTCGGCGGCCGCGATTTAAGCGGGATTTCACCGTACCTATCCTGATACGTAAAATCGTTGATATTTCTTCAATAGAATACTGTTCGTAATAATAAAGGATAATCACCATTCGATAATTGCTCTTTAACTGGTGCAGCTCATCATATAAATCATAGACTGGAACTGCTTCCGGCGGATTATGGACCGGTTCAACGGATTCCATAGGCACGACCCTTTTTTGCTTTTTTATCATGTCATAGCATTGGTTCACGACAATGCGCATCAGCCAGGATTGAAAAGATTTTGCGTTTTTGACCTGACGTATAGATTGGTAGCTTTTGATAATCGCTTCCTGTATGGCATCTGCGCAGTCGGCCTCTGCTTTTAAAATCCCTTTTGTCACCCGATACATGGAATGCTGATGTCGTTTAATCAGACGGCTAAAGGCCTCTTTATCCCCATCCTGAGCCAGGGCCACATCTTTCTCATCAGACACATTTCCCCCTCCTTCTTTATCTTTAAGACTTCAAAACGTCCGAAAAGGTTCCCAATATGTATAGTTTATTATAAAGTGAAACTTCCATCAGTGGGGGTATTACGGCCGGTTAATACATGATAATTTTCCTAAGGACACAATTCCTTTAGTGCTTTAAAGCGGAGCGGGACAGTCCCGATATGTTACAATAAGTAAGGATTTTTTTAATAGGAGGTGTATTTATGGATATAACAAATTCCGAGAAGTTATATAAAGAAGCGAAAGAACATATTGTTGGGGGAGTGAATTCTCCTTCCCGTGCGTATAAAGGGGTTGGTGGTGGTACACCAATCTTTATGAAGAAGGCAATGGGTGCACATTTTTGGGATGTGGATGGCAATAAGTATATTGATTACTTAGGTGCCTATGGTCCGATCATCACTGGTCACGGACATCCGCATATTGCTGAAGCCATTACGGACGCAGCGCACAACGGCGTTTTATATGGTACTCCAACCGCCTTGGAAAATAAATTTGCCAAAATGCTGAAAGAGGCTATTCCATCAATGGAGAAGGTGCGATTTGTAAACTCAGGAACAGAAGCTGTTATGACAACCATCCGTGTCGCCCGTGCCTATACAAACCGTAATAAGATCATTAAGTTTGCCGGCTCCTATCACGGCCATTCTGATTTAGTGCTGGTTGCTGCAGGCTCCGGACCGTCAACTTTGGGTACACCGGATTCAGCCGGGATTCCTGCTTCCATCGCTGAAGACGTAATCACGGTTCCATTTAATGATATCGAGCCCTTCAAAGAGGCCTTGGAAAAATGGGGCGATCAGGTAGCGGCTGTCCTGGCAGAGCCGATTGTCGGTAACTTCGGAATCGTTGAGCCAAAAGAAGGCTTCCTGGAAGAAGTGAAAGAATTAACCCATAATGCTGGCGCCCTGCTTATTTTTGATGAGGTCATTACAGGATTCCGCTTTACATACGGAAGCGCTCAGCAGTTGTTAAACGTTGAACCGGACATGACCGCTTTAGGAAAAATCATTGGCGGCGGTCTTCCTATTGGAGCCTATGGTGGCCGTGTAGATATTATGGAACAAGTGGCACCTCTGGGACCCGCATATCAGGCCGGTACGATGGCCGGAAACCCGGCATCTATGGCTTCCGGAATTGCCTGCCTTGAGGTTCTTCAAGAAGAAGGTGTTTATGAAAAATTAGATCGATTAGGAGAAAAACTTGAACATGGGTTGCTTGAACAGGCAGAAAAACATGGCATACAGATTACCATTAATCGATTAAAAGGGGCACTTACCGTTTTCTTCACGGATGAAAAGGTTGAGAATTACGATCAAGCAGAAGCAACAAACCAGGATCAGTTCGGAACATTCTTCAAGCTGATGCTGGAGCAGGGCATTAACTTAGCTCCATCCAAATTTGAGGCCTGGTTCCTCACCATTGCCCATACAGATGAAGATATTGAAGAGACGTTGGAAGCTGCTGACCATGCATTTGAAAAAATGGCTGTCTGAGAATATATACCTTTTAAAGGCTGGGGACTGTCCCGGCCTTTTCAATTTTTATTTGAAAAACTCAATGAGACCCTAGCAAATTTATAACGCATGAACTGGCCGTAATACCCACACTGATGGAAGTTTCCCTTTATTGCATACTCCAATTTATTTGTGTACTTTTGTTACAATAAAAGCCTTCTAAGCTACATGACTCTACTAAATACTCTACAGTTTTTTTATCCGAACATAATAGTGATAAATGACGATCCCAATGGGTAGTAATCAAGATATTATGATTATGTGTAAATAAATTTTTTCCTTTGTTTAACATATCGCTATGGCTAACAAAATCGTCAATATATTCTAATTTTCTTTCTGTCCCAAATTCATCACCGATCCACATCCAGTTATATCCTAGTCTTTTTATACTTTTAAGTAATTTGTTCATAACCAGAGGAGGAAATAGGCCTTCAACAGGCTCTATAATTCCTTCCTTGATACAAGTATTTTCAATTAATTGTACTGTTTTTTTATCCTGATATTCTTCTTTTAATCGCAAAATCCCAGTTTGTAATCCTATATCTAACTGCTTAAAACTTCTTATTCCCGACAATTTCAAGAATTTCTCCCAGGAAATTATTTCACAATCCTCTATAATTTCATTATTACTTGGATATGAACTTGGTTTAAATAAATCTATATCCATTGTTTTGGGTTTAAAAAAAGGGTGAAAAATGAGGAAAACTTCATCAAATACTCCTTGATAAAATTCCTTAATAGGTATGCCTTCATATGCACAAACAGCATACCTATCTGGTTCAGGTAACAATCTCTCTTCATTCATTAACACTCGCTCCTTTTTTCAAGGTTACGTTGTAAAAAGTTTATTTGTAATTCAAAATTTTAAAATGGCGTATCTTTTATGCATTCCCTTTTCTAAAATGGTTGAGATGAACTTTATGAACCCCCTGGAAAATAGCATTGTTATAGGATAAGGAAAGTGTCTAAGCTTTTACGAATTTTCATACATTTACTTGAATATTTATTTGCTTTCGTATAATGTTTATGTTAATATTATAAATAATTCAGAAAAGTTTGTCTTCAGTAAAGGTGGAAGTAACCAGTAAATCGCAGTAGTTTATACTTATGCGGGTTTGAACTGGGAGCTGAAGCCGGACAAATTCTTTCGTTCATTTCTTACCCTTTTTAGACTTGAGCAGTTGATTTGCTCAGGACTCCCTTCCTTTCTAGTTTTCACTATTTGGCTTTCGCAGACATTGCGAAAGCTCTTTTTTTGACCTCAGAAATGATTTGTCTGTCATTCAGTCAAACATTAGAAATGACATACCCAATTACTCAAAGATCCTTTTCGGTTAAAAATGTTATTGAAAGGGATATTTTATGTTAATTTTATAATATACTAGAGGGCTTATATGCTCATATAACTAACGGGCAGGAGAACGCAAGAAGAAAGACAGGGGGAGAACATTATGAAAAAAGGATACAACTTAGGCTCTTTTTATTTAATCCTTGTTTGTTTAGGATTGGCAGTCTACTCATTTTATTCTAATCTTAGTCATACTTGGTTGGTGGCCCCTCCAAATTATATTTTGTTAATATTTAGTTTGTTAGCTATGATTTTAGGAATTATTGGTTTTAAAGATAAAAGAAATTGGCGAACAAAAACCAGAAGCTGGTTAACTGTAATTATCTCAACTTTATTGTCTATCATTTTCTTTCTGGCGATTTTGTTATCATTATTTGCTTCTTCATTTGGAGTGAATGAACACATTAAAACAGTACAATCTCCTGATGGCGATTATACAATTGATTTTTATCGTTATGATGCGGGGGCGGCTGGTTCATTTGGAATAAGAGGAGAGTTAAATGGACCACTCTGGTTTAAAAAACGTATTTATTATCGTGACACAGAAGAGCAAGTTGAAGTGGAATGGAAGAATGATCGTACTGTATCCATTAACAATCACACCTTAAATTTAAAAGAAGGCGAAACATACGGATATTAGCTTCGTTCTCCTATTAGAGAAACGATTAGTAAGTGAAAGTATCTGCTTAAAATGCGGTTCTCTGTCAAATGTGGTGGTGTGATTTTCACTCCACCATCTCTTTTTACTTCCTAGGCTTTGGGGCATTTTATGCCAAAGCCCTTCTAACCTCTTGTCGCCACAGTATTTTCTTTTTCAAGCGTTTAAAATCTTTAATTCCATATGACATACGTTTGGCCACTTTAATCGTGTTGTTTACACCTTCAATATATCCGTTATTGAACGGGTACATAAAGGACTGTAGAATTTCCTGCCTCCAGCGTTTAAATGTCTTCATGACTTTGTGAAATGCTTCAATATTAGAGGCTTTCATAGCCGATAAACATTCTTCAAATCCTTGGGTCGCTGTGATTTTATCACTTTCTTTAAACCATTGATCGAGCTTGTTTTTTAGTTCATATGCTTCTTTTAATCGGGGATGAATCTGTAGTAATTGATTTACTTTTTCCTTTTGTTCATCAGTTAATTTATATTGGGATTTCCACAATAATTTTTTGCTTCGCTTCATTCGGATTCGTTCATTCTTTTCAAGGTCATGTTGCACTTCTCGCCGCACACTATCCAGCGCCCAATAGACTTGTCGCATAAAGTGAAAACGATCAGCGATGATTAACGGATCACCTAAGGCTTTCTGTACTGCTTGTTTGAAGGATCTGGATAAATCCATGACTACGATTTCAACATTACTGGTGTCACAAGATTTTAAATATCTTTTAATGGTATCTACCTTTCTGTCAGGTAATACATCAATAATCTCTTTATGTTCGATATCAGCTATAACGGTTTGGAATCTTTCCCCACCAGCATCCCCTTTAAATTCATCAATGGCGATTGCACGGGGCAGCACCTTCTTGGTTTTCATGTCCCTGCGATCGAATATACGCAATAACCTGTTAGAACTCATGCCTGTTAATTGTGCAGCAGTCGTGAATGAACCCACAGCTGTGTACGTTAATGCAGTTGTTTGAATCGAGCTTGTGCAACGTTGATACCGGTCCACCATTTGAAGTTTTTCATAAAAGGTATGCCGGCAATTCACACACAAATACCGCCTCTTTCTCAAAGAGATTTTCACTGGCTTATTTGATACGATTGGCCCCTGAATCTGCTGATTACGGTAACTATGGACACGCTTAGTTTTTTCCTTACAGAATGGGCACTTCTGCGTTTTCACTTTCGTATAAAGCTCTACATAAAACTTATCTGGTTCACTAGTCATATCCCAAACATCTACATGCTTATCTTTAATCCCCAGCATTTCTATGATAAAATGTTTTTGCACTCTTTCCCTCTCCTTTGACCTTTTGTGTGGACAACTCTAGGTTAACAAAAGAGAGGGGATTGAGTGTATTTTTTTGTCTTCATTTGAAGTATTGATAATACTGGAGACACCACCACATTTAGTATAGAGCCTAAAATGCATACGCAAATTCGTACCCTGCATTAAAAAGGATACCTCAAACACCCCTGCATTTCAGGCATCATTTCCGAAAAGTATTTTATGTTTACCCTTCGTATAACGTAAAAAATGAGCATCAATTATATTGCTATAAGATGCTCATTTTTATTACAGCGCTTCAGCTTTTGTACTTCAAAACTGAACTGCTCAGAATTTATTTTGAAACTGTATTATTCTGCCGGGTTTAGCTCTAACTCCAGCTTAATTTTAATATCTTTACCAACAAGAACGCCACCTGTTTCCAATGGTGCATTCCATGTCAGACCAAAGTCTTCACGGTTAATTTTTCCTTCTGCTTCAAAACCGTAAACCGTACCACCCCATGGATCTGTTCCTTGACCACCAAATTCAACATCAAAAGTCACAGGCTTTGTCACGCCAGTAATGGTTAAATCACCAGCAACTTTATAGTCTTCCCCGTCTTTTGTGATGTTTGTTGAAGTGAAATCAATGGTAGGGTTGTTCTCTACATCAAAGAAGTCTTGAGATTTCAAGTGGTTATCACGATCTTCGTTACGAGTGTTAATGCTTGCCACATCAAATTTGAATGAAATATCAGCGGTTGTCAGATCTGATAAATCGTCAGCTTCCACCTCTGCCGTGTAAGATTCAAAAACTCCCTTTACTTTTGAAACCATCATATGTTTGACTTCAAAACCAATTTCAGAATGCGCTTGATCAACTGCGTACTTTGCCATTGTTAAATTCCTCCCATTTTCATTATTATTAATTCGAGATATTAGTGCAAAAAATATTTGAAATATAATATCTCGAATTCATTTAATTTTAACTTGAGATAAATATAACAGATAAGTGATTAAATTGTCAATAAATTTTTTATAAAGTTCTTTATCGAATGGTTTATCACACTAGATTTTATAAAAGAAGTTCCGAGCCATTGAGTATTGTATTGACCTGGACTGTTTGCAGACTGGATTTAAAATGGAAATGATTTTGAAGGACAATTCCAGTTTCATTTGCCGGACATTCGTCCTTCATTTTGATTATGAAGGACAGTTCATCTTTATTTTCATGATGCTTTGGCCTTCATACTTCTCATGACGGACAGTTCCTGATCATATCAATCGCTATTTGTCCTTCATCATACTCATGAAGGACATTTTCATCCATTTCGTTATTCCCTTAGGCCTTCAAACTCAACCCAATCTGCCCCAAAAAATACATGCGGGCGCACACCCGCATGTATGTCAATTTAAAATAACTTATTCAATTCGCGATCGATTTTTCTAAGCTCCACAGTCCTGTTCCCTTTTCCTTGCTCGATTTTACTCAAAGACTTGGAAACATGATGGACCACTGATTTAATGTGCTGTTTTGTATTTCCTTTTGTTTCTACGACTTCTGTCAGCTGTTCCTTTAGTAATTCTTTAACTCTGTCCAGCCCCAGTAGATTACTGGATTCAACCAGAGTTTCAGCAGCATCTTCTACAGCTCCATCTTCATGAACGAAGAAAAGTTTCGTAACATCTTCCGGTTTACGCGGAATAACTTTGTACCCCCCGAAACTATAAGTGACAACTCCTATTAAACTCTTATAGTTCTGGCCTTCTGCTAATAGATTCTCTTCATCTGCCAGCACAACCTCGCCTGAAACATCTTCAGCCTGATATTCATTGAATTCATTTGCCGATTGGGTTGTCACGTATTCGAGTTCTACCAGCTGTCCTTCAACAGCTTCACCAACATCAGCTGCCTGAACGGTTACAGCTTCAGGTTCACCAGCATTGGTTTCGGTCACTTCCGCATCCTCTGTCACAACCTGCAGAAGTCCGTAATACTCACTGGTTACCCCTTTAGCCTGTATTTTATCGCCCGCTTCCGCTTCTAAATTAGCAGAACGAACGACAATTCCGCCGGTTTCATCCTGAACGTAATAATTCATTCCGTCCACATAAGTTACGATACCTTCCAAAATAACACCACTGCCAACAGCTGCATCACGGGCTTCAGTCATTGTAGCATTCTGATAATCAATGGCGCTTCCTTCTGTAATTCTGCCTTCCCCATCAGGATGATAATTCAGGGGATTTTCCGCTGTTGTATTTAAATGATTGATGAAGTCTACCGTAGCTTCAATATCTTCCGGGCCCATGACCGGATTTTGTCCGAGCTCGCCAATAGGACGGTATTTCTCTCCCTGGGAGGTGCCCATATAATTATTGACTGTTAATGTATAAGTTTTATTTTCATCAATCGGTGTTCCATCCGGAAGTGTAATGTCCACAACCTCAGTGGTTTCGGGGTTCCATGTATAGTGGAATCCGCTGATACTGTAATCCGGACCATACTGGGAAGACAGCTGTGCATTCAGAATAGGATAGAGATCCTTACCTTTAATGTCAAATTTCATTAAGACATTCCCAAACGGCTGAATGTTGAACAAATCACCCCAGGTCACTTCGCCGGCCAATAAATCATCACGGATTCCGCCACCGTTCATCATTGCAAAATCGCTATCCATGGCCCATTTCATACCATCTGCAAGAAAATTCCCTAACCCGTGATCTCCGTCGTTGGAGTAATCCCCGGTTAGATCATAGGCATTGTAACCAAGAACCTCATTCATTTTTTCTTCAATAAGAGTAGAATACTTATCTAAAATCGAGGCGACTTCCGTATCAGGCTCAAGCTTGCTTTGATCGGTATATACAATTTCCGCCTGCTTGTCGACAATATCGCCGGTTTCCGTGTCAATTTCAAGGTCGATATCCGCAAATGCTTTTCCATACTCATACGCCTGTACGATAAGTTTGTCATCAACCACTCCATTTACGACCTGATGATTATGAGCAGCAAAAATCATATCGACTTCATCGTCAATGGATCTGGCCAAATCTGCGACTGCACCGGTTGCTGATGTATCACCTGATTGGCTGCCGGGAACGTGAGATAGTACAACAATCGATTCAATACCCTGAGAGGTTAACTCATCAACTGCCTGATCAATCGCCTCCTTCTCGTCCGTAAAGTCCATATTCTGAATCCCATCCGGCATCACCATTTCCGGTGTTTCCTGAGTGGTTACACCGATAAAGCCAATTTGCTGTCCGGCCACTTCTTTCACGGCATATGGCGGAAGGATGGTTTCACCGGTATTTTTACCGACACAGTTGGCACAAAGGACATCAAAGTTCATACCATCATAGTTTTCTGTTCCTTCAGGATGGTCTCCGCCATTCACCATTCGCATGAGCTCTTCTGTACCTTCGTCAAACTCGTGGTTGCCGACCGTACCAACATCAAAGCCCATTTCCTCCATAATTTCCACGGTTGGCTCATCCTGATAAAGCGCAGACACAGGGGAGCTTGCTCCGATCATATCACCGGCATGTACTTTTAACGTATTCGGATTTTCCTGCTCTCGCTCTTCAAAAAAGCCCGCTACATAATCCATCCGGCCAAACATTCCATCCATTTGGCCATCACCATCTAAGTCCAGTTCATATTCCTGATCAATTTTTCCGTGCAAATCATTTAAGCCTAAGAGCTGTACAGAAACGGTCTCACCAGGATTTACCGGATCTCCGCCGCTGTCGCCTGCAGCAGTATAGCCGGCTTCTATCGCATCACTTTCGCTCCAGAAAAAGATCCGCTTATGGACCGGAACCTGTTCAAATTCTGTTGGCTGCACATATTCTTTGGTATCTGAATGACCGACAAATTTATCAAAATCGCCCCCCTCTAAAATCGCCCGGTATTCAAAAGGAAGCTCAATTAATGGGTTATCCGGATTCCAGATACCTTTTCCTGCATCCTTTGCTGCTTTCACGGCTGACTGATACGTGTCATATTGAGCATTTTCTCCAAATGGCCATAGAAAGTATGTGGCAGCATAGCCTTCCCGAACCATCTCAAGATTGGTATTAATACCATCCTTATTGATCACCTGAGCCAAAAGACGGCCATAATTATCGGTAGGCTCATCCCCAATTTTTAAGGTCACTTCATCTCCTGGTTGCAGTAGTGATTGCAGGTAGGTTTTAGCGGCCTCGCCATGCTCATCCTGATTTTCACCATGCGCACCATTTGCTGATCCCATATCGGTTTCCGGCGTATCGATGTTGACAAAGCGCACCCGGTCCGAACCTAATACAGGGGTTTCAAGACGAATGGTATCTCCATCTGTCACATATTCCACGGTTGAGGTATATTCCCCGGCGGCAGATGGCGGCTCCGGCTGCTCATCAGCTACTGTAATATCTGCGGCCTCTGTCGGAATGAGCTGGTAGGAATGATACTGACTCAAAATCGCCGTAATGTCATACCATGTTCCTTCTTCAAGCTGGGATACATCAAGGGCATCCTCCATGACTCTTAAAGTGGTTCCATTAAATTCTTCATCAATTAAGGAAATATTGTATCCCCCGCCGGCAGGACTTTCAGGAATGGAAGAAATATAGCCATTCACCTGAACACGGGATCCTTCCAAAGGTTCGGCGATTGAACTATCCTGCATATCTGCCAGTGTAATTTCCTGTGGTGCAGGCAACGGTTGATTTTCGCTTAATACTTCTACAGAATCACTGTTGTTTGGCACAACTTCAAGCAGTCCCTGATATTCATCGATCGTCCCTGTCACCTGCACACGGTCCCCTTTTTCCAATACGGGGTAACCGGTAGCATCAAAATTAAAGACATTGATTCCAGCGGTTTCATCCTGTATGTATGTCGATAGTTGCCCACCGCCAATGGCTGAATTATCGGCTGTAACGACGCCTTCTACAGTTACTTCAGTGCCAACTGCTAAGCTTCGCGCTTCTTCAATACTTACAGGTTCTCCTGGATCAACCGGATCACCTGGGTCTCCTGGGTCTGACGGGTCCCCGTCCATAGAGTGACTGCCTAAATATTCAATTGTGTCTTTTGCGTGGGAGTTCCATTCTGTTTCTGTGTATGTGGTGTTTCCTGATGTAATGGAGGCTGTTCGTACAAGGGTGACATCTTTGGCATAATCACCATCCTGTCCAACGGTACCTAAGATGTCAATTGGAGTATCATTTTTCGTCAGGGTAAACGCATCGTTGCCATTAAAATTAACTACACCTGCTGTTTCATCTGCTACGTTTAAAATCTCGGCTGATGCACTGGAATGAGCAACAACATAAACATCTCCTGCAGACAGGCTCCCTGATAAATTCAAGGTCTGATTCGGCGTCTCATTTCCATTGCTGTAAAGCTCCAGTGTATACTGAGAGAGATCTACAGCCTGTCCTGTCCCGTTATAAATTTCAACGGCTTTGTTGTAGGATGACCCTTCAACATACTCTGAAATAAATAAGCCGTCCGCTTGTCCACTTTCCGCACTCACTGGATTTCCGAACAATGTGAAAAAGTTGGTGAACACAATGGTGCATACAATGAGGACATTTAAAAGCTTGTTCGACACAAATTTTTTCATGATTCCCCTCCTATTTTTCAATTAAAAACTCTTCTCTTTTATAGTAGACAACGAAACTTCCCCGGTCAATACATCATTCGTAAATTAGGTGTAAATATTCAGTAAATTGCTTGAAAAATAGACAAATAACGACTATATTCGTACTTTAATACTATAAAAATTTTCATTGTTCGTATATTGTCGAATAAAATCATTCAAAAAGTTTTCTTTACATCTGCAGTTTTTGCCGGTATTGCTGCTGTTTAATGGGGGTGAATGAAGGACATTTGGTAAATGGAATGACCGGGGCGTGGCCTTCATTGTGGGGTGCACGGACATTTGGTGGGTGGTATACCAGGAGTTTTGTCCGTCATCGTATTGATGACGGACATTCCGATGCGCAGCAGGACGGGGAGTGGCCTTCATCCCTTTGATGACGGACATTTCAATTCGCATCAGAACGGGGAGTGGCCTTCATCCCTTTGATGACGGACATTCCAATGCGCAACAGAACGGGGAGTGGCCTTCATACCATTGATGACGGACATTCCGATGCGCAACAGAACGGGGAATGGCCTTCATCCCATTGATGACGGACATTTCAATTCGCATCAGAACGGGGAATGGCCTTCATCCCATTGATGACGGACATTTCAATTCGCATCAGAACGGGGAATGGCCTTCATCCCATTGATGACGGACATTTCAATTCGCATCAGAACGGGGAGTGGCCTTCATACCATTGATGACGGACATTCCGATGCGCAGCAGGACGGGGAGTGGCCTTCATCCCTTTGATGACGGACATTCCAATGCGCAACAGAACGGGGAGTGGCCTTCATCCCTTTGATGACGGACATTTCGATGCGTATCAGGACGGGGAATGGCCTTCATACCATTGATGACGGACATTCCGATGCGCAGCAGGACGGGGAATGGCCTTCATCCCTTTGATGACGGACATTCCGATGCGCAGAAGGACAGGAATTGGCCTTCATCCCATCGATGACGGACATTCCACTCCGTATCAGCGCACCTTTTGGTCTTCATCGCTTCACTAAAGGCCATTTCGCCCCTCATCAGGCAGCGGATTTGGCCGTCACGCCACCAATGACACGCCACCAATGACACGCCACCAATGAAGGCCAAAACAACCCAACAAACAGAGGAAAAAGTCTTTCATAAAATTATAATTGGGTTCCCTATCTCGGTTCACCCGCGACTCACTGGATTAACGACAAAAAAGCAGTCCAATTTGGATCCAGACTGATACACCCAAACTGAACTGCTCCCCTTTTACATAGTAGACGGCTCAGGCTGGTCTAAATGCTGAACCTGGAACAACTCATAATAATGACCTTTTTTCGCCATTAATTCCTCATGACTGCCGACTTCTTTGATCTCTCCATTTTCAATAAGAACAATGCGATCGGCGTGAGTGATCGTCGCCAGTCGATGGGCAACAATAAAGGTGGTTCGGTCATGGGCCAGTTTTTCCAGCGCTTCCTGAATTAAATGTTCACTTTCGAGATCAAGTGCAGACGTTGCCTCATCCAGGATAAGAAGCCGCGGATTTTTCAGAAACACTCTGGCAATAGCCACACGCTGCTTTTGTCCCCCGGATAATTTTACGCCACGCTCACCAACCAGGGTGTCATAGCCGTCAGACAGATCCATAATAAAGTCGTGGGCATTCGCTGCTTTGGCTGCTGCAATTACCTCTTCATCGGTGGCATCAGGGTTCCCCATACGGATATTCATGGCAACAGAATCACTAAATAAAATGTTATCCTGAAGCACCATGCCGATATTATCCCGTACGGATCGCACCTCATATTCCTGGATATCCTTGCCATCCAATAAAATTTTCCCATCTGTTACGTCGTAAAAGCGCGGAATCAGACTGACGAGCGTCGACTTTCCGCCCCCGCTCATTCCGACAAATGCAATGGTCTCTCCTTCTTTCACATTGAGAGAAATATCTTTCAGGACGTTCTCCTCTTCCTTCTCATATTTGAAGGAAACACGATCAAATTGAATGTTCCCATTTACTTTCGTTAATTTCCTGGCATCGTTTTTATCAATAATATCGTAATCTTCGTCAAGAAACTCAAAAACACGATCCATCGATGCCAGGGCCTGGGTCAGGATGGTCGCTGAATTAACTAAGCGTCGCAGCGGATTATACACCCGGTCCATATAACCTACGAAAGCAACCATCGTCCCAATGGAAAGTCCCCAGCTGATTACCAGATACCCACCAAGGCCGACTACTAGTAATGGAGCCAAGTCGGTGATAGTGTGAGTGGCGGTATAGGCCTTGGCATTCCAAGCGGTGTGCTCCAGGGACTTTTGTAGGTGTTTATGGTTTTGATAATCAAACTGCTTTTGTTCATGATCCTCAAGGGCAAAGCTGCGAATGACCGGCATTCCCTGAACCCGTTCATGCAAATGACCCTGAACCTCTGCCAGTGCCTGGGACCTCTCCCTTGTAAGTCGCCGTAATCGGGAATAAAAATACTTCACGGAAATACCGAATAGCGGGAACAGAACGATGGATATCAGCGTTAACCAAACATCGAGCGTAAACATGATGGAAACCGCAATGGCGATTGTCATCATGTCCAGCCAGATGTTCATTAGTCCTGTGATGACAAACTGTTTGGTCTGCTCTACGTCATGAATGACCCTGGAAATGACTTCACCGGTTTTCGTCTGTGAATAGAAGCGCAGACTTAATTTCTGAATATGGTCAAAGAGTTTATCCCGTATATCATATAAAATCTTGCTTCCGATCCATTGCGCTAAATACTGGCGGAAGTATTCAATCGGCGGGCGAATGACCAGGAAGACAATAAACGCAATCCCCATAATCATGAATAACTGATCAATTTTTTCAGCCTGTGATAGTTGCTCAGCACCGATAACATCATCTATGACATACTTTATAATTAAAGGTAATAAAAGCGGTATTCCAAATTTTAATATCCCTATAAAAATGGTTAGAATTAGTCGCCATTTATAAGGTTTGACGAACTGTAAATAACGTTTAATAACTTCCAATACTGCTCACTCCCATGTGCATATCCTGTGTTTGTTTTAAAAAATTATAAAGAGAAACTTCCATCACGTCCCCCCCAAAACATGAACGAAAGCCTGCTGAAGACTCAGACAGGCCTTAATTTGTCATTACTATAATTTATTTCTTCTTATGTTAAATATGTTAAATAGCGCTCGTACCATTGATCCACAAACTCAGGAGCAAACGGACCCTTACGCTGTCGAATCCACCGCTGCAGAATAGTAACCTGGTGTTGCAGAATCGAGTCAATCACCTGTGGGTAATTCATCTCTTGTTTATGCTGCTCATATTCATCCTCATCCAGCAGCGTGAATGTCATATCCGGGAAAACTTTAATATCCAGATCATAATCAATATATTTTAACGCTTCTTCATCAAAAGCAAACGGAGATCCTAAATTACAGTAATAATAAAGTCCATCTGTGCGAATCATGCCAATGACATTAAACCAATACTTGGCATGGAAATAACAAATCGCCGGTTCCCTGGTGATCCATGTCCGCCCATCACTTTCAGTCACCTGGGTCCGATCATTTCCGCCAATTAATACATTGTGGTTCGCTTTTAAAACCGTTGTTTTGTCCCAGACACGATGCAACTGTCCATTATGTTTATAGCTTTGAATTTCTATTTTCTGACCCGGCTCGGGAATTATCATAAAATCTCCCTTTCTCCGCTCAAACGCGTGTCCTGTATATATTATACCCATACATCGAGCCAAATGAAAACAGAATACACTCCAAAGCAAAGGAGGAATCACACGTTTGTCCAGCTACGTTTCCCAGGCTCAAGCGGTCATCTCCGTTTTTCTATAAGTATGAGGGCCATTTTGGTTAGCGTATTCCTTCCATTTGGCCTTCACTCCCTTTATGAAGGCCATTTTGACAAAGGATTTTCTGTTGATGGCCATCATCCACTAAATGAAGGCCACTTCTAACCAATCACCGACCTGCTCTGGTCTTCATGGCTGCGTCTTTCCCGAACCCGGCACTGAAGTCGGACGTCACAGCTCCTAATTTAACAAATCCCTGTTTATATCCTGGATAACGAAAAAAAGAGCACTCCAGCATCATCTGGAGTGCTCTTCATGGTCTCAACGAGGATTGGGGGTTACTTTTTGTTTTGTTGAGACTTTTGGTTTTGTTGTTTTACACGTTGTACATCAGTTTCAGAAGCGAATTCAGCGCCAAACTGCTGTTGACCTTGCTGTTGGCTTTGGCCTTGTGCAGCTTGTTGGTTTTGTTGTTTTACATGCTGCACATTAGTGCCAGATTGGGTTTTCTTGTTAGCCATCCTTATCACCTCCGCACTACTTAATGTAACCATAACCCTGACCAATATCCTGATTCCGTATTACCAATAAATTCCTAACATGAATGAAATTTCTTATTGGAGGCAAAATAAGAAATGGTAACACTAAAGAAAAAATCTGTTTAACCCTTTAGATATACGGAAGCATTTTCTGATGGGACACGGGAAAAGGAAGCTTTATTAAGTCGCCATAATCCAGAAAAACACCCTTGTCTTCTGTTAGTGTTCCATCCTTGACCGTTGCCGCATATACATCCAGCTGCCAAACAAGATGGGAAAACACATGTTTAATATTCATTACCTTTTGATCAAGCTCAAGTTGAAGACCGTACTCATTTTGGAACCATTGGATGAGGGCGGGGAAATCAACCTCATCTAAAGAAACCATCGGGAATTGCCAGAGATTGGCCAGCAGCCCTTTTTCAGGCCTTTTTTGCACAAGGATTTCTCCTTTTTCATTTCTAATTATCAGGACAGCATATGGTTTCCGTGTTTGTTTCTTTTTGGAGGACTTAATCGGCAGGGTCTCCTGCAAATCATGCTTATACGCCTGACAATGAGCTTGAAGAGGACATTCATGACAGACAGGATTTTTCGGTTTGCAGACTAATGCTCCCAATTCCATTAGACCCTGGTTAAACGAGGAAGGGTCCTCCCGGGAAATGATATCGCGAATAATACCTTCAACCAATTTCCTTGTTTTCTGCTTGGCAATGTCTTCTTCAACTCTTAAAATACGGGATATAACACGCATGACATTTCCATCAACAGCCGGTTCTGGCTGCTGATAGGCAATGCTCAAAATGGCCCCTTTTGTATAGGGTCCAACACCTTTTAAATCACCGAGCTTTTTAGGATCATCAGGCACTTTTCCGTTGTAACCTTCAACGACTTCCTGTACAGCGGTTTGAAGATTACGGGCACGGGAATAATATCCTAAGCCCTCCCACACCTTAAGAACGTCCTGTTCATCAGCTTTTGCGAGCGCATCAGGTGTAGGGAACTTTTCCATAAAGCGCTGATAATACGGAATCACCGTGTCCACTCGAGTCTGCTGAAGCATGATTTCAGATACCCAGACATGATAGGGAGTCGGATCCTGCCTCCAGGGAAGATCACGGTGCTTTTCCGCAAACCATTGTATTAGATCCGTTTGAAAAGCTTGTATATCCAATTCTTCAACGCGGGATTGATAATCGTACATAATGACTCCTTCCTTACTGCACAACAAAATCTTTGAAGGGATGATACGATGGATACAGCCACACACATCACGATGGGAGTCGCTCTGGGCGGCCTCTCAACACTCGATCCTGTGGTTCAGCAGGATTCCATAGTATTTCAATCCATAATAGTCGGGACACTTTTAGGTTCCAATGCTCCTGACTTTGATACCATCCTGAAGTTTAAAAATAATGCTTTATATATTCGAAATCATCGGGGAATTACTCATTCCGTGCCAGCTGTTTTAGTCTGGGGGACCGCTATTTCAACGACTATCCATACATTTGTGCCCGAGACCGCTTTTTGGCACTTGTTTTTCTGGACACTCCTGGCTGTAATTTTACATGTATTTGTCGATATTTTTAATGCATATGGGACTCAGGCAGCCCGGCCGTTTAACCAGAACTGGATAGCACTCGGCTGGATCAATACGTTTGATCCATATATATTCGCCCTCCATATCATTGGAATTATTGCCTGGCTGATTTTCGATGCTGATCCCGGATTCACCTTTCTTATTCTCTATTGTGTTCTGTTTTTGTACTATCTGAAAAGGTACTTTGACAAGCAGGACATCGTAACCAAAATTCATCAGCAATTTGATGATGTGGAGCAGATTGTTACTTCGCCTACCATCAGGCATAATTTTTGGAAACTGGCGATAACGACAGATGACCATTTTTATGTCGCCCAGGCTGAAAATGGAGGTATTAAAGTTGTGGATACCTTTATTCGCAAAAAACTCCCGGATCATCCAGCAATGAAAAAGGCGCTGCAGGACCGGAATGTCAAAGCTTTTATCTCCTTTTCGCCGGTCTACCGTTGGGAAATTGAAGAATTAGACCGCTATACGGAAGTACGCTTTATTGATTTACGCTACCGTTCAAAGGGGCATTATCCATTTGTGGCGGTTGTCAAGCTGGACCATGATTATAACATTAAGAATTCCTATACCGGCTGGATTTATTCGGAGGAAAAGCTGCAAAAGAAACTGCACCCCGTTCCGAACTAGTTGGAATGAGGGCTTCCTCTTATTACCTGAGGGTTGTTCCGTATACAACAGCCTTCCTGACAAACACTATAAAAGCACGGTTTTTGACACCGTGCAATTCGATTATAAAGGAGTAACGCAAATGGTCCGGAATAAAGCTAAGAATTTTCCTATCCAGCGTTACGAGGAAAAACCACATGCAAAAGCAAAATTCTCTTCCAAGCGGGCAGATGGAACCATCAATACCCATCCACAGGAGAGAATGGCGAAATCATCTCAACAAAATGAAAATGAGGTGGAATAAGCATGGGTTTTAAAAAGCAAAAATATTTGAAAAACACACCTTTCCAGGCACCGCATGCCAAAGCTAAGCATGCCAGCAACCAGGTAGGCGGCGAAACCAGACGAACACAAACCGAAATCATCAACGCCATTCAGGTGAGCAAACGGACGTAGAAAAGGTGGTGCCTGTCACCACCCGAAATTTGTCGAACGACCTCTGGCTATTAGCAGCTGCCAGAGGTCGTTTTTTCGACAATTATCGATCTTATCCGGGTGGTGACAGGCACTTCTATTTTTCCGGCGGCATATAATTCCCCAGCATGGATATGGGTAAAGCTTCCTGTTCGGTATCTATGGCAATGGGATTCCCTTCACGGTCGGTACGTTTTCCCCAGACAAAAACTCCATTCCTGTAATCAATTTTGAAGTAATGATTCGGTGTATTTTCAATTTCATAAATATCACCGGCTTCATAAGCTGCAGGATCCATCATATATGCTTTTGCCATCATCATTTTGCGCTCATAAACTGCATACTCATTAACCATGCCTAATTGCTCGGCCTTTTGCGCTTTTTCCGTAAGTCTTGCAATTTCCTCGCGCAGCTGCTCCACTGTCATATCACTGTATCTCATTTCCATTCTGTCATCTCTCCCCTTTGTTATGCCTCCGACTCTACATGCTCATCGATAAAAGCCTCAATCTTGTCCATTTCAAAGCCCTTTCGATACAGGCCAGCCTTTATTTTCTGTTTAAGCTCATAGCCCTCCGCCTTGTGCTGATATTTCCCTAAAAGCTTCAGCCCCTGATGCATCACAGCCTCCTTCTCAGCATCCTGATCGCGATACTTAGCACTGGCTTCCTGTAAGCTATCACGGATCACGTCAGTCGAGAACCCTTTTTGAACGAGTGTAGCCTGTACAGACTGAATTTGCTGCTGAAAAGATTTTTTCGAACGCGAACGAAGCTTTTTTTCAATCAGTTTCAGCACTTTTTCTCTTTGCGTTTCCGTTGAATAGACGGCAATGGCTTCTTCGGCTATAGCGGCGGTGATTCCCTTTTCAAGCAATTCCTTTTTTAGCAGTAAAGGACCCTTACTCGAGGTATTCATCCTCGATCTTACAAACGTATAGGCAAATTCACGATCATCAACATAGCCTTCCTGTTTCAGTTTGTGAAGGACCTGTTGAATCTGCTCCTCCTCAGCTTCCTTCTTGCGCAAATAATCGGTCAGCTCCTTTTCAGAGCGGATCCGGTAACTGAGCAGGTTAACAGCCATCCCGTAAAACTTATGTATTTCATCCTGTGCTTTCAGAGACTCCATTGTTGCCGGATCAAGTTCCATCCCTTTGCGCAAGGCATATTTCACAAGGATATCCTCATCCACACTGAAGGCATAGGATTCACCCCTGCCTTCCTCTATAAAAATGTTAAAGCGGTTTTTCCGTTTCTTTTGCGTGGTAATTTTGGAGATTTTAGCCAAAGCAACTTCCCCCTCTCCGGTCATTATAACACATCCCAGGGACTGTCCCCACATGCTTTAAAGCATTAAACCGGAAAGCTGTACATATTTTATTTAACCCTTGGAAAGATTACTAATGGAAGGCAAATTCTTCTATAAGGCTGGTGGTATTCATGGGTAAACAGCAAAGAACAAACGAAGAAAAGCGTTTCAACCTTTCGAAGACGCAACAGGTATTATATCAAAGGGAATTTAAACAGGCAGACAAAGTATTTAAACAAAACAGGACTAAATCCTGATACCCTGTGAACAAAAGTTATCCACAACGTTGTGCACAATGTGCATAAACGTTATGAATGCGTTTATAACAATATCCTTTCTGTGAACAAAAATATGTGCATAACTCACAGTTTTTCTGTGGATAATGTGTATAACTTTTAAAAGTCGTATGTATAAAGCAGTGAATATGTGGACAATAATGTTAATAAGTGATTGTCAATGATCTATGTTTGTCGATTTAGATCGGCAAGAGATTCCTCCCCTTTAACCATATAGTCCCCATTGACAATCATTGACTCGATTTTGCGGCTGATTCATATCAGCCGCTATTTTTTTATGATTAAATCCTTTACAAACTCCAAAAATCAAGTTAAAATAATAATCGCTGAAAAAACACGGGGCATTAGCTCAGTTGGGAGAGCGCTACACTGGCAGTGTAGAGGTCAGCGGTTCGAGCCCGCTATGCTCCATCTATAAATCGTAAGAAACCCTGATATCAGGGTTTCTTTTTTTATTTTAAGAATGCATGCGTGCAAACACCATCATCAAAACTAAATGATTTAAAAAATCCGCACTATTTTTATTTATAATTCTCATCTGAAAATATCCCGGATATCCAGGAAAATTCCTTGTATTTTCCCATTTTCAACCACAACATTTCCAATATTTTAGCCCTTTCTTCTACTTCTTTAGTGGTAACAATAAAAGTACCATCCACTTAAGAAGGGGAGAATGGTCATCATGTTTCAACACCACAGATTAGAACAGACAGAAGATGGTTATAACGTCATTTTATATCTTGAACCAAATCAGACAGAATTTGCAAAAGAATTAGGCTCCAAAGATGATCCTGCTTTGGAAACAGACTTAAAAAAAGGAGCTATTCATTATTTACGGACAAAGGTTCCGAATCTGAGAGTAAATGTCGTTAAGGTAATGCTCGGTTCCATGATTATTGCTTCCATTCCTCTTACACAAGGAATGTTTGCAAACCCTGTGGAAGCAAGCAGCATTACCAAGGTGGAAAGTCAAAATTTAACGTATACCATTGAAAGCGGGGACACCCTTTTTTCCATCGCTCAAAAATACGATATAGATGTTGATGATATAAAAGCTGCCAACAATCTTCCCGGCAATACCATTAAAGCCGGCCAGTCCTTAACCATTCCAACTGCACCCTATACGGTAAAAGCCGGTGATACGCTTTATCGTATTGCCAGGGATCACCAAACAAATGTCGATGTAATTATGAAGGCCAATCTTTTACATGAGCCAACGATTTTTGCCGGACAGACCTTGCTGATCCCGACTTCGATTCAAAAGGAAGAAGAAGCAGCTCCCGGGCCAGTTTTAGTAGATACCTCCCACACCGTTGAGGCCGGAGAAACACTTTACGGGATTGCAAACCAATACGGAATTTCAGTGGATCAGCTTAAACACACAAATGGTCTGAGTACAAATACAATCGTGATTGGGCAAACACTGGCAATTCCAAAGGCTCAGGATACGAATAGTCCTGCTCAGCCCGCTCAAACTGTTAACTATACTGTGCAGGCTGGAGATTCCCTGTCTCTCATTGCGAAAAAATTTGGAACGACCGTCGATCAAATCAAACAAGCAAACGGATTATCGTCTGATTTCATTCGTGTTGGGCAGGAGCTTTCCATCCCTGATCCCGAAACACAAGTTAAGCAGCCAGTCCTAACCGATGAAGAACTGGATACCTACACGGTAAAATCCGGAGACACACTCATCGGCATTGCTTCCTTTCACAACACCACAGTAGACGCCATTAAAGAAGCAAATGGGCTTACTTCTGATACAATTCGGGCAGGACAGATTTTAACTATACCGGACAATGCCCCTGTAACAGAAAGTGACACGCAACATACGCAAACAGAAGCTGATCAGGCTGCCAACCGACCGGCTATTTATACCGTACAGTCCGGCGATTCTTTATCTTCTATAGGAAATCGTTTTGGATTAAGTGTGAGTGAGCTTATGTCCATGAACCATTTAACAAACGACACCCTTTACATCGGGCAGACGTTAAGACTTGATGAAACAGCAGCAACCACACAAAATCGCATATCCTATCAAACACACACTGTAGAGGCAGGAGATAACATTTGGGCTTTAAGTAAAGAATACGGCATTCCCCAGGCAGAGCTGTTAAGAGCCAACAACTTGACCACCCAGTCAGCATTATCCATTGGACAGGAGCTCCGTATACCTGTGCATGAAATCGCCGTACAGCCAACAGTCAGTGAGAAACATGGGGAATTTTTAGACTGGTGGACAGAAGCACAATACGTCTTTCCGATTGACTCAACAGCAAAGGTGACCGACTTTGCTACAGGAAAATCCTTTTATGTCACCCGAACAATAGGGGCTAACCATGCCGACGTAGAGCCCGCAACTGCTAACGATACTGCCATTATTAAAGAAGTATGGGGAGGATCTTTCAGCTGGGAAGAACGTGCTGTGCTGGTTGAAGTGAACGGCCATAAAATCGCCGGGTCCATGACATCTATGCCCCATGATATTCAATATATAAAAGATAACCATTTCAACGGTCATACCGATATTCATTTTAAAAACAGCACCCGCCACAAGGATGGACAAATAAATCCCCGCCACCAGGAACAGATCCAAATCGCTGCCGGTTTAATCCAATCATAAATTGGATTAGACTGGGGGCTTTTTTTACGGTTGAACTGAGAAAGGTCTGGAGGAGTCGGTGAATGCCAAGAGTATGCAGAAGAGTGGGGAGAATGGAATTTGAATACTTTAACTTATGATTCCAGATTGATTTACACCCTTGCTTGACTTAATTACAAAACGGTACTATGACATTCAAAATTTTAAAAAGGAAACAAAAGAAATAGTGATTTAGATAAACTTTTCAATAAGGTTGACATATAAACATTACCTCGCCATACGGTTGGAGAAGTAGTGTTCTATTACATGTATTGTATTCTCCCCCGATTATTAGATTATAAATTCTTATCGGGGGGAGATACTTTAACACACTGATATAATTTACCAAAAACTACAAAAGACAATCTAAATGATTGTTCAATAGCTAAACTAAACACTATAAACCATTCATTTGGATTAGCATGAAATAAATTATGACCGTAAAGAATTAGTTTTCAATCACTTCACCATTTTTATATTTACCATAATACGATTTATTTCCATTTTTCTTAGTATAATGAATATCATATCTTTCTAGACTCCCCTCTTTTGAAAATGTAAGAAATAGTTGTATTCCTATATCTCCAGATTTGAGCCCCGTATCGTCTACTATCGCAAAGCCATCACTATCAAAATCATATCCCTCTTTAGTGAATAGGTCATACCTCCATGCAGGTAGTCCTGTTTCTGGATCTTTTAAATTTGTATATTCTTCTCCCAGTAATTGTTTTAGATCCTTTTTGCTCATTTTGAAATCGATACTATCTTTTAGGTTCATCACTTCTGTTTCAACATCACTATAAAAACTGTCCAAATTAGATTTTTGATTTATATGGGAGTTGAACACAATAAATATTGTCATAAATAAACTAAGTAATAATAAGGTGGTAAGGAATTTCGGCATCCAGCTTCCACTCCTATTCTTAAATTCATGGTTATTAAGCCACTCATAAAACTTATTTAAATCTTCATTTTTCTTTAAGTCAGTTGTACCTATATAATTATCAAAGCTTTTTTGTAATTTTTTATAATTATTTTTCAATATAATCACCCCCAAGTATTAATTGAATTTTCTTTTTTCCTCGGGATAATCTTGTTTTTACTGTAGATTCCTTTACTTTCAAAGTTTCGCTAATTTCTTTAATTGAAAAGGTTTTGTAAAATCTAAGAACAATTACTTCTCTATATTTAACAGGTAGGGAAAGTATAGCTTCCACAATATCTATTTCAATCTCCGCCAAGTAAACTTTATTTTCTGGTGATAAATCTATTCGGGATTCTTCCAATTGCTCATTATGCTTGAACAGCCTATGAATCGGAGACCTCAAGTAATCTTTACATTTATTAACCGCAATTCGATAAAGCCATGTTTCAAATTTTGATTTTCCTTTATAAGTGTTAATCTTATGATAAACGGTAATTAAAAATTCCTGAAAAATATCGTCTGTTTGAGCATGGTTTTTAACGTAAGTAAAAATTACTCGTTTTATTTGTTCACCAAACTGGTCATATACATATTCTATAATTTCTTTTCGCGATTTGGATAAAACATCATCGAGTTGTTCAGCGTCCAACAAAACCCCCTCCTTTATATTTTAGACGAATAATAATGAAAATAAGTCCCATTTTTAACAGCAAATTATTTCATTGAACACGAAGAGGTATACCATGCTGTTTTTTAAGTATTATTTAGTAGTAATGTTTCATGGAAACTAGCGAACGTTTAGAATGGGATGTTTTATAAGTTAAATAATACCGTAGGAGGCAAGCAGCTAACGATGTGGTTAATAGTGAGGTATGTTTTTCAGTGAGTGGGTCATCTCTGTCATTACTGGCTCATTTTCCTGTCATCGTAAGCGTGGAAAAAATGGCATCGGTGGCTCAATTGTTGTCCAGATTTTACGTTCCGTGGTTATTGCGAAGTCTCAAATTTGTGACCATAAAAATGCACATAATTAACTAAAACAACAGTTTAATTTTGTGCAAAGATAAATTTGTGTACAGTAGTTTGTAATGTAACATCTGGGAACCATCAAACCTATCGATTGCCGGAACACATATTTGAACAATGTCGTGTTGAAAACCCTTGTCATGGATATGTGGCGGCCATTCCATAAAGCAGCAAAACAGTTATATCCAGATGTCCATTCGTAATTGATAAGTATTATGTAGTTCAAAATGTGAATCACACCATTGGATCAAGTCAGAAAAGCTTATGATACCCATAGAAAACGGATTTCTTAAGGATTTAGAATCGAGGACATTTTCGAATTAGAGTAAATCTAGAGTTCTCTCAGGGTAACAAAGAGTTACATCCTTATTCGGCTTCCAAAAGTGGAGTTGATGGTAAGAGAAGAAGGAATTCTACTGTCCTATGGAAAGGCCAGAAAAATGATTAGCCATCTCCCGGAAGTAGATAAAATGAAGCCGGTATTAACGGATTTCATCCCCTGCAAGGTTAATTAATCCTATTTATGGGTGAATTCATCCTGTTTTAAAGACAATTCGTCCTATTTTTAAAATAATTACCCCTGTTTTAAGAATAATTATGCCGGTATCATTATTATTGAACGTAATTGATTGGAATCGAGCCGGAAATGGGCGAATTCGTCTGGGCCCCTTATTCTGGACACCAGTTGAACTTTTCATCCAAAGCTTTTTTATCCGCAACAGATTCCAGCTGGACAAATGAAACCAAACAAAATGGGAAAACGTAAATGTAAAGAAAGGAGATGAGTAACTTGGCAGAAATAAACTGGGCGTTAATTGCTCCCCTGCTCATCGTGGAATTAATATTGATGGTTATAGCACTTATTGACTTAATTCGTATTGATGAAACAAATGGTCCAAAATGGGTATGGGCCATTGTCTGTATTTTTATAAGCATTTTAGGTCCTGTACTTTACTTTATTTTTGGGAGGAGGCAGTAAATATGCCTTTGATGGAAGTTCATGGATTGACGAAAAAATTTGATCATAAAGAAGTGGTCAAAGATTTATCTTTTGAATTACAGCCGGGGAAATGTGTCGCACTCCTGGGGCCTAATGGGGCCGGTAAAACAACCACTCTTCGCATGCTCGCCGGGTTCAGCCGACCAACTGATGGGCGAATTACTTTTGACCAGCAGTCATTGTCAGCAGATATTCGTCAATATGTCGGCTATTTACCTCAGTTTCCTTCCTTTCATAATTGGATGAGTGGACTGGAATTTCTCGTTTACGTTGGACAGCTCTCCTATTTAACCAAAGCAGAAGCGACGGAGCGTGCCAATGAATTACTTAAGAGAGTTGGACTGGAGGATGCGAAAAAGCAGAGAATTAAAAAGTATTCAGGGGGAATGAAGCAGCGTCTGGGAATCGCACAGGCTCTTATGAATGATCCTAAGCTTATTATTCTTGATGAACCTGTTTCAGCCCTTGACCCGATTGGAAGACGTGAAGTTTTAAACCTTATGCGGGAATTAAAACAGGATGCCGCTATTCTGTTCTCAACCCATATATTAAATGACGCAGAAGAAGTCAGTGATGAACTGCTGATGCTACATAATGGAGAACTTGTTGAACAGGGCTCACTTGAAAAACTGAATCACCTCGATCAAACCGGAAAAATACAATTGAATTTTGCTGTTTATCCGGAAAATCTGGAATCCGAGCTGGAAAATCTATCATCCATTCAGCACATACGCCCGGTTGGACAAGGAGTAGAAGTTGTCGTACGTGACATGGATGAAGCGAGGAAAGAGATATTAAAAATCGTTACTACAAATGAATGGCCGCTCACCAAATTTGAGCAGGCGAAAACAACACTGGAAGATGTGTTTATGAAGGTGGTGAATTCCTGATGCAATGGTCGGTCATATATAAACGTGAAATGATGGAATATGCCCGTAATATAAAATGGATCTGGGTTCCGATTGTCTTTTTCATCTTTGGGATTATGGATCAGATCACGATGTATTATTTACCAAAAATTATTGATGCAACAGGCGGTATGCCGGAAGGAGCCGAAATCAATATCCCTACTCCTCCTCCAGCTGAGGCCTTCTTCTTAAGTATGAACGAAATGAATACTCTTGGAATTCTGATTATCGGCTTAATCTCAATGGGATTGATTGCAGGAGAATTGAAAAGCGGCGTATATGAGTTGGTTTTGTCCAAACCCGTTAAGTTTGCCAACTATGTCACGGCAAAATGGGCATCCCTTTCAACATTAGTTCTGGTATCTCTATTCACAGGACTGCTGGCCGGCTGGTATTATACAAATATTTTATTCGGGGATTTAGGCTTTGATAAATTTCTGACTGCCTTTCTCATCTATGGGATTTATCTGATATTTTTTGTAACGATTGCGGTCCTTGTAAATACCTGGTTTAAGAGCCCGGGTATGGTCCTATTCCTGTCCATTTTACTGATTGTTCTTGTCAATCTCTTAACAAGTGCATTGGGTCACATCCTAACCTGGAGCCCTGGTCATATTTCTTCCTATATAAGCACCTATCTATTTACAGGCAACTTAACAGAAGAAATGTGGGGAGCTATTGGCACAACCATCGTTCTGATCATTGGGATGCTATTTGCTGCAGTTGAAATATTGAAACGTAAAGAATTATAAAGGGAAACTTTTATCAGTTGGGTATTACAGCCAGTTAATACTAGACTAATCTTTGAGGGATGATTTCAATCCAGGGTTTTCTGTGTACGTACCACTGCAGCAGGCCTTGGATTTGCCCTTCCCCATAAGACAATTTCAAACCGAATGTTATCACTTCTTATTTTCAACCGGATAAGCATAGGCAACGAAGCGTTCCGGGGCATTTCCGACATAATGAAACGGATAACAGGTAGAAACAACGAGCTCCTCCTTCCCTGCTTTGCCTACAACCGATGTGTCATCTTCCGGGACAATTTCTGTTTTACGAATTTGATAGGTGTAGTCACCATAAGGCATGTGAACAACAAACTGATCACCGATATCCAGTTTCCCAAAATCCCGAAAAACGGTGTCCCTGTGTCCGGATAATACAATTTGTTCATTCTGTCCGGGAAAGGCCGTTTGCATCATATGACCCACGCCTTTTGCCAGCGCCTCTTCATCTGCTCCTTCTACAATACCAATTGTTTTTTCCAGACGCGGAATCTCCAGTGTACCAAACGCATCCATGTGGCCTGCTTGAAAATTGGATTCTCCACCAGATTTGCCATTCATTTGCTGAAAACGGTCAATGAGCTCCTGCGCCTCTGCCAGCGTCTGATTTTTTCCAATTTCGAAGGACAGAAATTGATAGCCGAAATAGCCGATGAATAAGATTCCTGTAATCATCAGCACATTACTAAGGATCTTCAATAGCAGTTCCCCCCTTAACAACCCAAAAAGGTATGATAGTAAGCAATATAGCCTGATAAATAATGTTCAATATCATCTATGCGTGTACGAAAAGAATGATGTCTAATAAAAAAGCTTCCTGTAATTCTTGCGGGATTTTTAAAATAGATGGCCAATTCAGGATAAAAAAACCCATTGCGCTGGTATTCGGCACGTTTATGGATCACAGACTCCAGATATTCCTCATCAAAAGAGTCCAGTAAATGATCATATCCCTGTTCTTTCATACGTTTAAGCATTTGATATGCAGCTATGGTCAGCTCCAAAAACGTGGGATATGTAGTTTCCCGCTTCTCGATAAAGTTCAATTTGTCTTTTGTATTTTTCAGCCCAAACTCAAAGTATTTTTCTTCAGGGCGATAGATGGTTAAATCATTTGTACAGTAGCTTAGCCAATGGTCATGGTGCTTCCAATAATGGTGATCAATAAAATAGTCAAATGCCTTTTCTACAGTCGCCAGCCACTGAGGATCCTGATCAAGTTTGTACAGCCGCATGAAAGCAAGAGCAGCTTCCCCATCATAATAGACAATACGGAATTTCTCTTTAATTTTCAGAGTCGGGTATTGCAGTACATGGACAAAGCTCCCATCCTCGTTTTGCAGAAATCGCATTCCTCTGGCAAGGGATTGGGCAAGCTCCATATATTGATCGTCCCCAAACACCTCGGTATACTTTGCGAAGGCTAAAATGGCAGCAGCGTTTGCACCTAGTTTAATTTCTTTGTCTTTTGACTCCGGACCATCCACGACATAAGCCCTCTGTTTTTCTGCAAAATATACCCCCGCTGTTTTCAAAAATTGCAGCGCACGTTTAATGACGTTTTCAGCCTCCACTGTTGGGCTAAATTCATAAGCTTCAATCATGGAATATACCGTACTCGCATGACGTAACATATTATAAAAATGTATTTCTTTATCAAAGCATGCAAAATAACCGTATATAAATTTGCCATTATCCTGATTTAAGGACGTTAAATACGATTGCCCGGACGTGACCAGTTCATGAATTTCGTCACCATTCAGTCCAGTATCTCTTCGCCCATTGTCAAGCCGGGTATCCTTTAACTCATAACAGTGCCTGCCATCCATAAAAAATCCTTTTGTAGAAAATAAATAAAGGTTCGTCACCTTCCTGAAATTAACAAGCTTCATATCAGGGCGGTGTTTTTTGATATAGTTCTGTATGTTTGCCTCTTTTAAATATCCGCGCTTATTCCCGGAATCAAACTGAATCATGGCATTTCCGTTTATTTCCTGTTCAAGGAAGGCCTGACGGAACCCCCTGTCCAAACTAACGCCAAAACGGAAATAATTTTTTTTGGTTTTCGTTATTAAATCAATGAACGAAAGGATATCAACAGGTTTCTTATGCGTAACGATATCAGCCTTCAAGTAATCAGGCGCTTGATGAATGAAACCTTCTGCTTGTTTAACGAGTGCTTTCCACGTTTCGTCCAAGCCTGTTTTATTGACATGTAAAACTGTAGCACGACGGTGTTGAAAGCCCACGGTGAGAAATACATGTATGGACGGATAGTGAACAAGCTCATGATAAAAATCGGATGTTTGAATATACGTATATAAACGGTCCGCTTGATCACGAAAGGATTGTTTCTTTTCATTAGGCTTTACAGATTCCATATCCATAACCCCCGGTACAATTTAAAGGTAAGAAGCAAATACCCGGAAGGCATTTGCTTCTGATTATGAACTCTTACGTCTGGCAAAGAGTCGGGCAAGAATACCAGCAAGAACAGCACCCGCACCTATTAAACCTGTCGTCCACATGCCCGTTGCTGTATCCGGAAGCTCTGTATCTCCTGTATCATCCTGACTAATATCCGTGCCGATGTCTGAGTCGGCATCAGCGTCAGCGTCGGCATCGGCGTCAGCATCGGCATCGGCGTCGGCGTCAGCATCAGCGTCAGCGTCAGCATCGGCGTCGGCATCAGCGTCGGCATCGGCGTCAGCATCGGCATCAGCATCGGCGTCGGCATCGGCGTCAGCATCGGCGTCGGCATCGGCGTCGGCATCAGCATCGGCATCAGCGTCAGCATCGGCGTCAGCATCGGCATCAGCGTCCGTATCATCATCTTCATTAAATGTAACTTCTGTACTGTCATTTAAACTGCTCAGTAATGGGGCATCAATAGTCGAATCGGTTAAGCCTGCTGCAAATACTTTTGTACTTCCATCAACTTCTGCTGGTTTATCCACAGTTACATCAACATTTACAGTGGTGTTTCCAATCACTTGTGCTCCTGCCAACTCGTTTGTAATATCTGTGGTATTACTTAATAACTGATCAACAAGGTCGTTTGCGCTTTTCGTTACAGCTCCAATTAAAGGTTCAACAATTGGATCGATAACAAAATCGTTTAATGAACCACTCAATATTCCTGTTGGATCTCCGCTTAGCAATTTAACATCTATATTATCCACTGCTTTTAAAACATCCTGAACGGCAGATTTAACTACATCCTGTATTAATGGCGACAGATGGTTTCCTAATCCATCAGAGAATTCAACAACAACTGTTCCATCAGAGTTTACAGTAGCAGACACGGAATCCTGATATTTTAATAAATCATTTAAAGATTCATCTAAATGATTTAAATGATCAATAGCTTTATTTAGCTCTTTTAAACCATTAACTTGAACCAGATTAGCTATAAGCGTGTCATTAACCGCTCCATCAATCCCGGATACCAGACCCTGAGTTAACTTATTTAAATTCTTGGTTAAATCACTGATAGCAGAATCTAAAGCTGGTAAGTCTTCCATCGTAATTGGTAAAATCTCTACAGATACATCGGCAGTACCATCTGCTGTCAGTTTCCCTGCCAATTCAGGTGCATAAAACACAACTGTTCGATTTGGAGTTAAAACCTCAGCATCTGCCGCCCCGGTTCCTGTCATTCCTAGCGAAAGAATATACGAGGACTGCCGCTCCGTTAGCTTAGCATCCACAGAAACATCGCTTAATAATTTCACATCTGCCAGGCTTGCTGCTTCAACCGTGTATTCGGGATCAATTAACAGATTTCCTAACGGGGCTCCCGAGGTCCCCACAACCAGATATGTAGCAACGGCTGATGATGCAATGATTTTTTTGGTTCTCTGCAGTTTTACGTCATTTAACCTCTTAAGCTTTTGTTTGTAATTATAATTTTTCATCAAGGTTCCTCCCTTTTAATTGGTTACACTATTTTTAATAGTATTTTTAGAAAAACAAGGTGTTCCATGAATCTTCGTTACCTTTACTATCGATTGAATTTGTGTCTGAAGTATTTTCATAGAGGAATCTTTCTGTGGTTCTCTGCAGAATATGATTATTGAAAATGTAGTAAAATCCGTGGGTATATTGTTAAATTTTGTAATTATAAGTCAATCTTATTAACTACAATAATAAGCTAAAATCAAAAAATCAAGCTTATTGACAAAAGATGTCAAAACATTCTAAAAATTAACAAGCTATCGACAAATGATGCATGCATAAAAAGGAGCATCCCCTGAATGGGAATGCTCCTTTCCTGTCTAAAAACTCCCTACCAATGACTGTGATCCTGAAACGTCTTATTCATCGTCTGTCGTTCTGCTTCAGCCATTGCACGATCACGACTCTGATCCTGTTCCTTCATTTTCTGTGGGTTCTTCACCTTATGCTTCCGGTCAAAAAGAAAACCAATGGAAACAATCAAGGCAAAAAAAAGAAGTAAATATACAAGAAACAACGTGGTCACTCCTTTTCTTCTCATAGAAAAATAAGAAGGAAAGCATTAAGCGCCCCTTCCATCAATAAGCCCCGCGTATATGGGGATGAACCTCATTCCAATAAAACTCCTTCAACTGATTCGCCTCATCCGTGCTAAAAGATGGGACAGATAAAGCTCCGAGGTTATCCTCCACCTGTTTTACGTTTTTGAATCCAGGAATGACACAGGAAATTTCATTCTGATCCAATATCCACCGCAGAGCTGCTCTGGTCATATTTTCCCGATTATTCGCAATCCAGGTGAGCCTCTCACTCAGTTCCACACCTTTGGCAAATTCCAGCCCGGCAAAGGTTTCCCCGACATTAAACTCTTCTCCGTTCTGATTAAATCGGCGGTGATCATCTGATTCAAATTGATGATTTTTGGTGAATTTGCCCGTCAGCAGACCACTGGCCAGGGGAACTCGTGCCAGAATCCCGACACCTTGTTTCCTGGCTTTAGGCAGCAGTTCTTCTAAAGGCTTTTGACGGAAAATGTTAAAAATGACTTGAAGCGTACGTACATTTGGGTTTTCCAGACAGAGCAAACCCTCCTCTACGGTTTCCACACTGACACCGTAGTACCTGATTTTCCCCTCCTGCTGCAGCTTATCAAGCACCTCAAATACTTTACCGTCCTTTAATATCTCTATTGGCGGACAATGAATCTGATAAAGATCCAGGCGTTCACGGTTCAGCCGCTTCAACGTATTTTCCAAATAGGTACGCACCTGCTCTTCCGAATAGTTCCCCTTGTCATGAATATCGCCTGCCCTGCAAAATTTAGAAGCAATGTAAATACGGTCTTCCTTCCCTTTGGTCGCCTTAGCCAGTAATTCCTCACTGTGGCCATCTCCATATACATCCGCTGTATCAAAAAAGTTGACTCCTGCATCCATTGCAGCATCCAGTGCCTGCAAAGCTTCCTTATCGGATGTTTTCCCCCATGCTCCACCTATCGCCCAGGTTCCGAAGCTTAATTCACTAACCTTTAAATCTGTATTTCCCAATTGACGATAATTCATATTCTGCCTCCTTAGTCTTTACGACACCTTAATTTACAAAGGAATAACACCTGTCAACAACCTCCATGTTACGAATGGTATCCGTCCCTGTATAGGAAGGCTCCCTGTCCTGCAGAACGGCTTGTGAAAAATGCTCCACTTCTGCTTTATACTGATCCTTAATAAGTGTCTCCTCCCGAATTTCTCCTTCTTTTTCAACTCTGACAATTCCCTTATGATTATAATTATCTGGTCGATAAGCACGAGGTACCGAAACAATTCCTTCCGTACCGACTACTTCATATTTGGAACGAAAAGGCATTTTAAAGCTGCAATCAAATACCGCCTTGACCCCACTTTGCATATGAAAAATTCCGTATGCCGACGTATCCACCCCAAACTCAGGGTCAACATCCGCCTCCACGTGGACACTTTCAGGCTCATCTTCTAAGATGTGACGGATGGAGTGAATACAATAGCAGCCAATATCATAAATACTGCCGCCCCCCTTGGTTGGGTCCATACGAATATTTCCCTCTGGCTTATCCAGTAAAAAGGAAAAGCTCGCCTTCATCAGCTGCACCTCTCCAATTTCCCCTGATGCGATAATCTCCTTCACCCGATCATGCTGAGTATGAAACTGGTACATAAAGCCTTCCATATATCTGACTCCGTTTTTTTCGCAGGCCTCCACTAATTCTTTTGTTTCAACAGCATTAATGGCAGCGGGCTTTTCAGATAGGACATGCTTTCCTTTTTCCGCTGCCTTTATTACCCACTCCTTATGTAAATGGTTAGGTACAGGAATATATACCGCATCAATTTCCGGATCATCTAATAAAGCCTCATAGCTTTTGTGGACTTTAGGAATGTGAAGTCGAGAAGCCACATCCTTAGCCATTGCAGGATCACTGCTACTCGCTATGGCCCGGACTTCCGCATTCTCTGCTCGCCTGATGGCAGGAATGAGTTGTTTTTGTGCAATTCCTGCTGTACTTAAAATCCCAAAACGAACGATCGTCATGTTCGAATCCCCCTAGCAGAAAAAATTTTGTATCTATTTATATATTACATACGGAAGGTCTGTAATCCTTCCATTTATTTTTTATACAAAAATTTGAAACATTTTCCACCACAAATTCGTCTATTTATTTAGGGAGGGGAAACGTCATGAGAAAGGTTCTGGGTGGAATTGGCATCTTATTTCTTCTTATATCCGGCTGCAGCTCTTCAAACTTATTGCCTCATCAGCCCATTGAAAAAGTTGTCGTGAAGAAGCCGGACGACCAAAGGACTTATACAACGACTGATGAGGAAGAGATTCAAATGCTGAAGCAGGCGTTTCAGGGAGCACAAAAATTAAATGGTGTAATGGATATCCGTACGCACGATTATGAGGTCACCTTTTATTTTGATGACGAAGAGTCCAAAACGTTATGGATGTGGCTGACAAAAAAATCAGGGATGGCTATGGATCCGTCTAACACACATATCGGCTATGATTTAAAATCAAGTCATGTGAAAGATTTACATAGCATTCATTACTTTAAAAATTCATAAAACCAAAAAGAAACCCCCAGGTATCCTGGAGGTTTTACTTATGTTTAGACCGTTTGTTCCCGTTTGCGCAGCTCTATGCGGCGAATTTTCCCTGAAGTAGTTTTAGGCAGCTCCTCAATAAACTCCATTTTGCGTGGATATTTATAAGGCGCCGTCTGCTTTTTCACATGATCCTGCAGTTGTTTTATAAGTGCTTCTTCATCAGCAGGAACCTTTCCTTTTAAAACGACAAACGCTTTGACTACAGCCCCACGATCCGGATCAGGGCTAGCTACAACTGCACACTCCTGTACTGATGGATGCTTGACCAGGGCATCTTCAACCTCAAAAGGTCCAATTGTATAGCCCGAACTTATGATAATATCATCGCTGCGACCTTCAAACCAGAAGTAACCGTCCTCATCTTTGGATGCCTGATCACCTGTCAAATAGTAGTCTCCACGCCTTGATGCCTTTGTTTTTTCAGGCTCTTTATAGTAGTGCTTAAATAAAGCAGGTGTATCCAGGTGGACGGCAATATCTCCTACCTGCCCCGGATTGACCGGTTCACCATCTTCATCAATGATTTCAACCAGATTGCCAGGTGTAGGCTTGCCCATCGAACCTGGCTTAACCTCCATACGCTTCGTAACACCGACCAAGAGGGTATTTTCCGTCTGGCCATAGCCGTCTCTGACAGTCACATCAAAATGGTTACGGAAGGTATCAATGACTTCACGATTTAAAGGCTCACCTGCAGAAACTGCACTGTGAAGGTGAGTTAAATGATAGTCTGAGAGATTATCAACCTTAGCCATAAGCCGATATTCTGTTGGTGTGCAGCATAATACATTGACTTCATACTGATCGAGCAGCTGTAAATATTTTTGCGGGTCAAACTTCCCGGCATAAACAAAACCAGTCGCCCCTGATCCTAATACTGACAGGAATGGACTCCAGAGCCACTTTGCCCACCCAGGTCCTGCAGTTGCCCAAACTGTGTCATCCTCTTCAATGCTAAGCCAGTTGCTCGCCGCTGTCTTCAAATGAGCATACCCCCACCCATGGGTATGGACAACACCTTTGGGATTGCCGGTTGTGCCTGACGTATAAGAGAGAAAAGACATGTCATCCCGTGAAGTGTTCGCGATCTCCAACTGATCACTCTCAGCATCCATTAAAGAATCCAGCAGCACCCATCCTTCCTTCTCTTGTCCAACAACGAGCTTCTTCACATTGTTAATGCTGCTTACTTGATCAAATTCATCGGTAAATGGATGATAGCTGATAACAGCCTTGGCTTCCCCGTGACTCAGCCGATACTCAATGTCTTCCGCCCGAAGCATTTCCGAGCTGGGGATGACTACAACCCCAACTTTTAAAGCCGCAATGTAAATCTGGTAAGCTTCCATTCTCTTAGGGACCATAACAAGAATTTTGTCCCCTTTCTGAAGACCCATATCAAGGAAAGCGTTTCCAATTTTATTGGCATTTTGAATCAGTTTCTTATATGTAATCTCGGCTGTCTGTCCCTGATCATCCTCCCACTTGATCGCCAATCGGGCTGGATCATCAGCAAAACGCTCAAATTCCGACACAATATTATATTTCTGCGGAGCCATTAATTCATCCTGATACAAACACTCATCTCCTTTCCGTTTTCCCCTATTTTACCAAATTTTTAGAATTTTTCAATAAGAGCGGGACTGTCCCCACATCCTTTAAAGCGTTAACGCGTTAGTGGATGTGGGGACAGTCCCTTTATTTTTTTCTATCATTCCTGAAGAAATTGGTCAGTAATATGACAATAACTCCAAGGATCATCACAGGCCTGGCATAGGTTGTATAAGGCTCCGGTGCACCTGAGATATTTTCATGCATAGCTGCTCCTATGATAAAAATAACAATTCCCGTCCAGAATATAATATTTCCTGTTCTCGTATATTTGTGCAAAATCTCTTCCTCCTACAACTCTTTTACTCTTGTTTTGATATGTAAGATGAACCAGGTAAAGTATCCGGCAATCAGCAAGAGTAACACTTTTATTGCTATTAAAGGCACCACAAAAAGAACCGTGTAGCCGATCGATAACCAGATTAAGGATACCCCCATAACTTTCGCCTTTAATGGAATCCCTTTTCCTTCACGATAGTCCCGAATATAGGGACCGAACCATTTATTGTTTATCAGCCATACATAGAGCCTTTCCGAACTTCGGACATAGCAGGCGGCCGCTAATAAGAGTAACGGTGTGGTCGGTATTAATGGTAACACAATACCGATAACCCCTAAAGCAAGTGAAAGAGTCCCGCCAATAATAAGAAGCAGTTTCTTCAGACCACTCATGTTCGTCACCTGACTTCTGCAAATAAAAATATGTGTACACTTTTATTATACCACAGGGACTGTCCCCACATGCTCTAAAGCACTAAAGCACACACGCCAAAAAAGACTGATTTTTAATGCTTTATCTGGCATTAAAATCAGTCTCATCCTTATCGTAAAGGATTTTGTTTAGCAGCGCTTTCTGGAATATCGATTGATGGCTGAGTTCCAAGAAGTCCATCGAGTCCTTCACGATAAAACGTATTTACAACCAGTTGATACTGGATTGCCTCATCCTGTTCCCCGGGACTGGAAAATGTAAATTGGTCAACAGATAAAATCCGTTCACTGTTTTCCAGAAAATCGATAAATCCAATCATATCATCATAGGATGGGGACTGAACTTCAAGATGAAAGGTAATACCCTGCAGGTTTTCACCCGCACCTTCAACCGACAATTCTGCCGTACTATTGGAGCTGATGTCATAGTTTGACACCACACTGCCTGTTTCAGACTGGGCATTATAAATAATCGAAAATACCTGCTCATAAAATGGCTTCAAGGGGAGCTGACGCTGTAATTTAACAGAGTCAGCGGTGAGGTCCATATTCTCTACCTCTTCCAGTCGGCTCTCCAGTGTTTCCATCAGCCTCGTCTCATGCTCCAGAGATTCCTGAACCTCTCTTTGCTCTCCCTGTAATGGGCGTATTTGGAAAAGGTATGCCCACACCACTCCAATAAGAAAAACCCCTATTAATAGAATAGCGACAAGCCTTTCTGTTCTTGACAATGAATTCATTCGGTCCCCTCCCTTAAAGAATCCCGATTGAGGGCAATGTCATATTGAGCTAAATAAGAAGGTGGCTGATCAAGGCCGTTAGCTGTAGTTCCACCGCCTCCGTCCAGTTGGGCCTCATCACTGCTCACGGTGGAAAGACTTACGGAGGTGATCCAATCCTGTTGATTTAAATGATAGAGGTAATGGGATGCATCCACATCCTCCTGAACCAGCACCTGTAATACCACACGGTCACCCGTATACTCATAGGAATCAAAATATCCGTTTTCAGGCAGCAGCTCACTGAGTTGTGCAATGATTAAATCACTATCAATCGGATAACGGTTCAAACTCGTAACCGAAGACTCAAGTGATTGTAAATCCTGATAGCCGGAGTTACTCATTTCCCCTTGCAGATCTGCCCGAATGGTTTTTATTTCACTTAGAGCAGATTCAGTACGTTCAATATCGTTTTTTATAAGAGTCGTTAAAAGAAAAACAACAGCAATTAAAAGCACAATAAGGCCTATCATACTGATGACAAACCACTGAAATCCTTTACTATTTTGTTCTCGTTTCTGGAGTAAATTGATTTCGACTAACATCACATACCCTCTTTCAATGCCAGACCTATAACATTATAAAACGAACTGCCCATCTTCATATCTTTGGACCCCTGAACATTCTCCGGTGATAAAATATTAATCGGAATATTAAGTCTGTCCTTCACCTCATGGAACAGATCTTCCAAATACGGATGATCACCTGTCAGTAAGATACGGGTAACCTCCTGATCCCCGTTATGCAGAGAATATTGATAAAATCGCCGCAATCGTTCCATTTCCGTATAGATTTCCTCAAATGCCGTGTGAACCTTTTCGGAATCAAAATGCTCACGGGCTAACGGCTCGTCCTGATTCACAGGTGTAACCTTCCATGTATCCTCAGGATAGGGAACATCAATTTCCTGCATAAACACCGGCTTATGCTGTTCAAAAATACTGTTCGTGACAGACTTCACATTAAACTGAGCCAGCATGAAAATATCCTCTTCATTGGTCATCTCAAAATGGTGGAAAAGTCTATATTGACAAAGGGAGGAAACATCAGCCACAACCGGATCTGTATTTTCATCCTTGAAATAATCGTAGTACATATCCACTGTCTCTTCCGATGAAGCAACAATCAGAACCTTCTTTACTCCCTCCTGAACGCCAAGCGATACGGCTTCAACAATCGGATTATCAAAGGGCAAATGAATGCTGTGTCCCAGTTCAAAATAGATGTGACCCGTAAGTTCATCATCGGCAATTTCAGGAGATACATCTACGGTGCGGATAATAACTGATGAATCAGGCACAATAAACCGAATTTGCTTGTTCTTCAACTGCCATTTTTCCATACATTGCTTCAGAACCTTCGCAAATGCTTCATCATTAATAATCTGACCATTTTCAATCACACCACTTGGAAGATAATGCTCTTTACACTGGGTGAGCACCAGGGGTTTGCTGCTTTTGATCTCAGCATAGCGAATGACGTAATCCTGGATCTCAATATTCGCGATTTTTTTGTTTTTGCCTAACACCATAACCTTCACCTAATTCTATTAATATTGTAGAAAGAAACCGAAGTACCAATCGATTAGACGACTGCCATAAAAATAGGCAATCAGGCTTCCTGCCATAATGAAGGGCCCAAAAGGAACGGGCTTTTTCCGTTGCACCTTTCCTGCCGCCATTCCAATCAGCCCGACTACCGCTCCTATTAAGGAAGAAAGAAAGATAGCCACAAGCAGATTTGAAAGTCCAAGAGCGACACCTAAAACGGCAAATAATTTAATATCTCCTCCACCCATTCCGCCTTTACTTACCAGAGCAATCCCCAGCAGGAGCAAAAACCCTGTAAGAAAACCTAGCAAAGGATCGTACCATGCATGTAAATGAATGAATGTTCGTTCAAATCCCAGAAGAATAATAAAAATAATAAGTACTTTGTTGGGAATAAGCATGTATGCCAAATCACTGACCGTGATGATTAATAACAGTGAAATCAGCGTAAAAGCTACAATAATTTCCGGATCAAATCCAAACATATAGAAAGAAAAAGCAAATAGTCCCCCACTAAGAAGTTCGATGGCCGGATAAATAGGCGAGATTTTTTGTGAACAGCTTGAGCATTTCCCCTTCTGCCACACATAGGACAGGACAGGGATTAACTCCTTCCAGGTTAATGTGCGATGGCAATGGGGACAGGCCGATCTTGGTTTTACAATCGATTGTTTTTCGGGAACACGTAAACCGACTACATTAAAGAATGAGCCTAGAATGAGTCCAAGAATAAATAGGTACAGGTAGATTAACCACAATGTTTTCAGTCCTCTGGTTTAGATTTTGGGGAAGTGCGGCTTATAAAAGTAAGCCACACTATAAAATACTTCATCCATTAAGAATTCGGAATGGTAGTAGCATCGTCTCCACTTTCATCCTCATTAATATCCTGTTTTGTAGAACCGTCAAAACTTAGTGTAGTATTTCCAGCCTGAACATCAACTGTTATTGTAATAGGTTCAGCTGATAAATTAACTTCTGCATCATTAAAATCATCATTACTTAGTTCAAGGTAGCCTTGTGTTTCTAACTCTGAAGCCTTAACCGTTGTATCAGTTCCATCTGCTGAGGCAGGATTAACTTCCATCTTGTATAACTGAGCCGCCTCTAAAATTTGCAGAGCATCAGACTTCACACCATCTTCCCTTGAGTTCTGAATGATATTCCCAATCGCCGGTATCGCAATCGCTGCAATAATCGCAATAATGACAATAACTGCTAAAAGCTCAATAAGTGTAAAACCTTTTTCCTTCTTCAATGTCTTTTTTAACATACTTATATTTCCCCCTTATTTTATTTAATCTGTGAGTGTATGGACTCACAATCGTAACCGGATTAGTTAACGTTTTGAAACATTTCAAACATCGGTACCATAATTGACAGTACAATAAAACCGACCACTCCAGCGAGCAATATAATCATCAGTGGTTCAATTAATGACTTCATCTGGTCGGTTGCGGTTTCCACTTCTGATTCGTAAAAGTCGGCGATGCGGCCAAGCATCTGGTCTAACGATCCGGTTTGTTCGCCGACGGTAATCATTTGAGTTACAAGTGGCGGGAATGCCCAGTGGTCTGCCATCGGGTCTGTTAACGACCTCCCCCGCTCCAGGGTTGTCCTGGACTCCCGCAGAACTTTTGCTATGACCTGGTTCTCGATCACTTTTTCCGTTAAGGTCATGGCTTCGAGAATAGGAACTGAGTTTTTCAGCAGGGAGCTTAATGTTCTCGATATACGTGCCAGAATGGACTTTCTCATTAGCTTCCCAAAAATCGGCATCTTTAGCAGTATATAATCCAGGTAAATTTTCGTTTCTTTATTCTGCCTGATTAACAATATAGATACGATAAAAGCTAATAATAGCAAAATAAGAATATACCAGTATTGGATCATCCAGTCACTTGTCGTAATAACAAACTGAGTAACTGCAGGTACCTCTCCCCCGAATTGATCAAACATATTAACAAAGGTTGGAACAATACTGATTAACAGAAAGATAACAACGCCAATAGCCAGCAAACCAACAACGATCGGATAGGATAATGCCGATTTCACCTTTTCCTTCGTCTTATGCTGTTTCTCAAAGAAGTCTGCCATTTCTTCCAATGTTTCTTCCAGGGAGCCACTCACCTCTCCCGCGCGAATCATATTGGTAAACAAAGCAGAAAAAACTTTCGGATGCTTCTGAAACGACGCAGATAAAGAGTTCCCTTCCCTTAAATCATTTTCAACCTGAGCCAGTGTTTTCTTTAAAACCTTGCTTTCGGTCTGTTCAATTAAAATTCTGACCGAATCCACAATGGTGACCCCTGCTTTAATTAAGGTAGCGAATTGCCGTAAAAAAATAACAAAGTCAGAGAGCTTAACAGGATTGCCAATGTAAATATCAGTATTCCATATGGTTTGTTTTTTCTCCTGAACCTCTAAAGCCCGTAACCCCCGCTCCCGCAAAATAGAGCGAACGGATTGCTTCGTCTCTGCCTGTATAACACCTGATTTTTTGTTCCCCTGTCGATCACGAGCCACATAACTAAATTGTTGAGCCATAGCGATTCTCCCCTAGATAACCTTGTACGCTTTCATAAGCGACAAGCTGTCTTTTTAACAAGGATTGAATGTTCATCTCTAAGGTGTGCATACCTGCATCTCGTGATGTCTGCATAATATTGGGCAACTGATGAATCTTCTGATTGCGGATCAGACTGCTGACCGCTGAATTCTGGACCATAATCTCTGTGGCAGCAATTCGTCCATTCCCGGATTTTAATGGGAACAAACGCTGAGAAATGATCGCCTTCAGCACAGATGAAAGCTGATAGCGAATCTGTGCCTGCTGTGATGCCGGAAAAACATCAACAATCCGTTCAATTGTACTCGGAGCACTATTTGTATGTAATGTACCCAGGACTAAATGACCGGTTTCTGCCGCTGTAATTGCAGTTGAAATGGTTTCTAAATCCCGCATTTCTCCGACGAAAATGACATCCGGATCCTGCCGCAGCGAAGCACGCAATCCTGTTGCAAAGTTTTGTGTATCCTGGCCAATTTGCCGCTGATCCACAATCGATTTTTTATGATAATGAATATACTCGATAGGATCTTCCAGCGTAATGATATGCTTTTGTGCATGTTGATTAATGAAATCAATCATAGATGCCAATGTTGTTGTTTTCCCACTGCCTGTTGGCCCGGTTACCAGGATGAGTCCCTGAGGCTTGGTTACTATCTTTTCTACAATGGATGGTAAACGTAATTCCTCGATAGTGGGAATTTTGCCGGGTATCAGACGAATAGCGATGGAAATCCCTTCCCGCTGCTTGTACGCATTCACTCTGCACCTCAACACACCCTCTACTTCATAGGAAAAGTCAACCTCCCCATCCTGTTGAAACTGCCTCTTAAGGGAGTCGGTAAACATGGATTGGGTAACGACCGCTAAATCCTGTGCTGTATAGGGGGGTTCTTCTGTAATTTTCAACTTCCCATGTACACGAAATACAGGTGGAAGACCAACAGTCAGATGCACATCTGATGCAAATTCATGATTTGCCTTTTGCAGTAAATCATCGAGGCTGTAACTCACGGTAGACCTCCTAATCCAGAGCTACCCGGAGAATTTCTTCTGTAGTAGTAACTCCATTTTTCACTTTTTCCAAACCATCTTCCACTAAAAACTTCAAGCCATTTTTGACGGCTATTTCTCTGATTTTCATGGTTGATTCATCATTTAGAAGCGCCTGCTTGATCTCATCATCAATTTCAAGCACCTCATGAATGGCTGTACGCCCTTTATAGCCTGTCATATTACAGGTTGAACAGCCCTTGCCATAATACACCTTGTCCATGGAATAACCATACTTTGAAAAAATCTGCTGTTCCCGGACGGTTGCCTCTCTTTCCATGGAACAGTCCCGACAGATCTTTCGGACAAGCCTCTGAGAGACGACACCATTTAAGGAGGAGGCAAGTAAAAATACTTCAACACCCATGTCCTTCAGGCGATTGATTGTACCAAGGGAATCATTGGTATGCAGTGTACTGAATACCAGGTGACCGGTAATCGAGGCACGCACAGCCATATCTGCCGTTTCCCTGTCCCGAATTTCCCCAATCATGATAATATTCGGGTCCTGTCGTAAAATGGCTCGTAACCCTCTCGCAAAGGTCAGACCTACATTCGGATTGACCTGAATCTGGTTAATCCCTTCCACCTGATACTCTACAGGGTCTTCAATCGTAATGATGTTGACTTCTTCATCATTTAATTGACTGAGTGCCGAATACATAGTCGATGATTTCCCCGAACCGGTCGGACCTGTTAACAGGACAATACCATGAGGCTGCTGAATCAGCTTTTTAAACTTATCCAGATTTTCTTCTTCAAACCCGATTTGGCTGATATCATTCTGAGCCATGCTTAAATCCAGCAGACGAATCACAACTTTCTCTCCATACACCGTTGGAAGGGTACTAATACGCAAATCCATTTCACGGTAATCAAGACTGAGCTTAATCCTTCCATCCTGAGGAACGCGATGCTCCGTAATATCCAGGTTTGCCATAATTTTAATTCTTGTAATTAAGGAGCCTTGAACATGCTTAGGAAGACTTCTTTCAGTTCGAAGTGCACCATCCACTCGAAAACGTACCAGCACTTTGGTTTCCATACAGTCAATATGTATATCACTGGCTCGCTGCACCGCTGCCTGTTGCAGGATCTGATTCACAAAATGGACGATAGGTGAATCCTCATCCTCTATATCCTCCTGGTCCTCAGGTTCCATCTCCCTGGTATCCAACTGAGCCGGAATTCCGGTTAGATCGTCCACATCATAATACTTACTGATGTTACGGATAATCTCATCCTTTGTCGCTATTAGTGGCTCAATACTGAATCCTGTAGAAAGGCGTAAATCATTAATGACAAAGTAGTCCATGGGATCCGCCATGGCAACATACAGCTTATTTCCTTCTTTTTTCAAAGGCATAACCAGATTACGTTTGGCAAACTCCTTGGAAACCATTCTGAACAAAGAGGTATCAAAAGGATAATTGTAAAGAGTTACTCTTGGTATCCCTAATTGAAACTCCAGAACTTCAATCAGCTGAAGCTCCGTTACATATCCCTTTTGTACCAGAATATCTCCCAGCTTCTGGTTCGGTGTTTTTTCTTCCAGCGCCTGATCAAGCTGTTTCTGTGTAATAATTTCACTCTCAACTAACAGATCACCTAAACGCATATTTCGTTTAATGGCCACATGCATACCTCCAAACACCATCTAAAGTCCTATACATGTTCAAATACTTAATTAATGATAATTACCTGCTTCATCATACATTATACAGCAAAATTCTTGTGCAAATTAGGGAAATTCTTTGAAGAATGTTTTATTTTTCTAGTTTGTGGTAGATATAAACTAGTGATTTACTCTTGCAGAACGAGGTTGGATTAGTAGTTTTTCAGGAAGTTTTTACATAATTTATATTTTTTAACTATTATAGTACTATTGTTCAGCATAAAACACAACCTTTCCCCAGTATTTTTTATTTTTTATTGCAGAATATTCAAAAATTTTAGAATGTGTGGTAACATTATATCACCAATTGTAATATTTATCCTATAATAGTCTATTTCTGTTATCCATTTCCGAAACAAATGACTCCCGATCTACTCCTAATCTTGTTTTAACACAATATTTTTTGTTCCATCATGTTCATCTAAGAAAACACAGACTTGAATAGAGCAAACCTGTGTTGAATAAATGCACATACGAATGGAGCTGAATACCTATGCCACTGAAAGAAGAAAAGGGCTTAACATTAGTAGAAGTTTTAGCCGGCATTGTCATCCTTTCCATCATCCTGCTATCTGTAGGAAGTTTTTTCATTAACGGGACTAAATACTCCAACGCTTCCGAGCAGAAACTGTCGAACGCCTACATAGCAAATAACATTCTCAACGAGTATAAACAATTAAGCTTTACGGAACTTCATGACTGTATTGGAGAGGACCACCTTGTCGATATCAAAGCCATCCTGGATATCCCATCGGAAGAACAACCAGCGCTGAATGATTTAACAGCATCCCTGACCATCTCTGAACATCCCTTAAAAAATCGCGTCGTTATTTTATCTGTTGAAATAAAAAATCCAAACAGTGATATTAACAACCGCTATGAAATGAAGAGATATGTTAAAAGCGAAGAACCCGTCTCTCCCGGTGAAGGTGGTGCATGCAATTTATGAGGAATGAACGAGGAGTTACGCTAGTGGAAGTCCTGGCTGTGTTAGCTCTTTCCAGTATTGTTCTTATAGGGGTTTACAGTTTTACCTCCTCTATGCTTAAAGCCGATGAAAGAGCCAGTACAGCTACTGATATCCGTAACGAAGTCATCCTGATTACCGAACAGTTAAATCAGTTCTTTATAAATACGGATCGTGTGATGATTTCAAGCGATAAGCCACTGCAATTTAAAGTCGTAAAACAAAAGTCGACGATTGATGAAACAGGTAAGGTAAAGCAGACAAACGCTGAGGCAGAATTTAAATATCAAAACAAAACTATTTATATCGATGGTAAACGTATCAATTCTGACTCCTACCAGATCACTGAGCCAGAGCTTATGAATCAAAATCAAAATTCTCATCTTCGTTTTACCGTTCAGCATCAAGAGAAAACGGACGTTACAAAGGACGTTAACCTCATTTACTCTACAGGAGGGGGAAGTTGATGTTGAATAAGGGGAATCGAGAAAGCGGATATGTTCTGGTGTCTGTCCTGATGATTTTTTTATTTTTAACCTTACTATCCACTCTTTTAATGGCTAAAGTCCTACAATCAAATAAATTTGTTGCCGTTGCGGAAAACAACATAGAAGAAAAAGTTGCCACTGAAAATATGATCAACGAATCAACAGCATGGTTAGAAAAAGAAGTACAAGAGTTAAATGACTCATCTGTTCCCAGGTCAAGCGTTGTACATGAAATTAAAGACACGTTAAATGAACTGAAAACTAAATATCCAGTGAAAGTAACCGATCATATAATAAGCAATGATCTGAGTGGTTCAGGCAATGCGGTTATGAATGTAACCATTACTGCATCTGAAGGAGATACAAAATACACAACGGAATATACAATTTCAACTTTGGCAGAGGTATTTAAGTATGCATCCGTTACACCAGGTAATCTAACCCTTAATGGTGCATCTTATATCAAGGGGGATTTATATGTAGGCGAGGAATTTCACTCTTCTAACAAAGGGAAATTCATAAAATCCAGTGACGATTACTCTGCAGAAACAAGCTACCCAACTATAGAAGGAACCCTGACCATGCCTGATGCTTTTAAGTACACGAAAGAAAATGCTCAGCATACCCTTGATTCGATTACACAGGAAGGAATTGCCCCTTATTTTTATAAGGAGGTACCGCAGCTAGTAGAAAGGGATCTGGATGATGAACCGTTCGATGTTGAACAACTGATAACGGAAGCTAAATCCCGTTTTAACAATGAGTTCTTAGACGGGGATTATGACACAAAGGTTCTGGAAATTGGTGGTGCCATTACTGATCAGCATATTGTAAAAGAGGGAGACACGCTTTATGATACCCTGGAAATTACCTCAGGGAGTTCAGTAACGATAAAAGGAGATTTATTCATAAATAACGATTTAATCATGAAAAGTGGCTCTGAATTGACTGTCCATGGTGATATTTATGTAAACAACTATGCAGATCCATGTGTTGTTCTTCCTTTTATCGGTCAGGTATGCGGAGATGCTGATGATTCTGATGATGAGGGACTTATCAGTCGCACAGAATTAAGTGGCGATTTAACCGTTAACTCCACCTTATTTATAAACGGTGCATTTGAAATGAAGAATCTGAATCTCGATGGTGCAGTTTACTCAAATGGGGAAGTCACCATTTCCGAGAATATTACCATGGAAGGAAATGGATCAACGGTAATGACAAATGATAAAGCAACCGTTGAGGATTTAAACACCAGCAGTGGTGGAACGCTCGTCTTAATGACTGAAGGAGAACTTAAAGTTCAAAACAATAACTCATTTCAGGACAACCCCAGAGAAATGAATGCATTCTTTTATACCAATTCTGACTTGGAAATTTACGGTGTGTGGTCCAACATGAAAATCAATGGTGGTTTATACGGGAAAAATATTACGTTAAATGCTGTTAAAGGAAAGGTTAAAGGCGTTAAAAAAGAGGAAGGCGGAGGGACTTTTAACCTGAATGATTATGATCGTTATGCCTATGATGGCTTATTTGACGAAGGTTTTTTAGATACAATTGACTTTTTAGACCTTTTCAAAGATGTGGTTTACGTCGAAAAGAACCAGGACAACATCGACTACACAAAATCCCGTCTCCAAATCGACTACAACGAACAAATGATGCTGAGTCCGCCAAAAGGCATCCCAATGGTCAACAACATTAGCCTGAAGAAAATTGACGAAAGATTCGAATAAACTTTGTTTGATTTTGTCGAAAATTGTTTTATGATATAGAGAGTTATTCCTAGGGATAACTCTCTTTTTTTGTTAGAATTTACGGTTGTTATGAATATCACAAAGGACTGTGACCGAATATGAATACACACTTTAAGAACAAGATGATAAATGAACAGGGCGTTACCCTTGTCGAAGTGCTCGTGTCCTTTGTCATTTTATCAATTATACTGGTTTCCCTGTTATCTTTTTTCTCCCAGTCAGCCAGAACCAACCAAACGTCCGAGGAAATACTCGATGCAACCTACATGGCGCAGACACAAATGGAACAGCTCTATCAATTAAGCAAAGATTATACAATTGAGCAAGGGATAACCCAGTTGAACAATCAGAATTTCGCAAACATCACTACAAATAATGAACAAAACACCTTTCATTTGGAGAAGCCATCCAGCCATTTTTGGATAACAGTTGAAATAAATAAGACCGAAAAAGATATGGATGATTTATATAATGTATTGGTTAAAGTCTATGACCAGGATAAAGAACGTCTTGAGGCACAAATGGAAACGATTCTCGCATGGAGGAATGAATAGGTGAACTCCAAAAAACATAAGGAACAGGGCATGACCCTGGTTGAATTACTTGCCGCCCTCGCCATTATTTCCATCATCTTATTACTTATTGGGGCTGTCCATCTATTTGGCGTGAGTCAATATCAGACTCAGTCCGAAGAAGTCAGGACACAGTCAGATATAAGATTTGCGGCTAAGGATATAACAAAGGTAATTCGAAGGGCAAATCCCGATCAAGTGGTCGTCGCCAATAACCAAATTCATATCGGTCAGGAAACCACGTACAGACTTGATGGCCAGACCCTTAAAAAGAACAACCATAAGCTGGCAACGAATATACAGGAATTAACGGTTGAACAAAATGGAAATGAAATAGAACTGCGTTTGATCAGCGTCCCCAATCCACATGGAAATTCCGTATCCATTTCAACGGTGATTTATCTCAGAGAGTAGGTGAAGCCAATGAACGTTAATTACAAAAAACAACTACCCATCCACAACGAAACAGGTGCTGCTCTCGTCAGTGTGTTAATGGTATTTGTTGTGTTCTTAATTTTAGGAGTCAGCCTCTTGGGAACGGTAGCAGGCAATCTTCAGCGAACATCAGGGGAACGAAACAGTCATGCCACGTATTATATTGCTGAGGCAGGTATGAATTATAAACTGAAGGATATACAGTTACAGGTAGAACAAGCATACGAACAGTCCACCACCCCTATTCCCTTTTTTGAGAAAATAGAAGAAAATCTGAACGATGAAACCATTACTGCATTTGAAACATCTTTTGGCGAACAACCTAAAGCTAAGGTAAAAATTAAGGAGCTATCAGGAGGAGGAGGAAGACAGCCTGAGCGTAAATTTCAAATTCATTCGACAGGCACAATTGGGAATCAATCCAGGACAGTGGCAACAACATTCACTTTAACCTGGCAGCAGAAACAACAAAATACTTATATACCCGATGAGATGGCTGTGTTTACAGTGGAGCCCTTTACTGTAAAAGGCAGTACAAAAATCATCGGAAATATCGGTACTCTTTCATCTGAACCAAATGCCATTACTATACAAAAAAATAGCAATCATGAAGGGGAAATTTTTGAAGGTGTTCAACTGGAAGAAGGTGAACTTCTGGAAATGCCATCCTTCCCTACTATTCCAGACTACCCAAAACACCAATCTATTACACATTATACCGATCGTCTTATTCTTGATCAAAATTACACATTCTCGGAAATCAACCTGAAAACAGATGTAATCATTGATACCCAGGACTCCGATAAACAAATCGTTGTTGATCAACTGTTTTTAAATGGAAACGACATCCATATAACAGGCAATGGGAAACTAAATATTTTTGTTTCAGAACAATTGAATTTAGACGGTGGATCAATAAATAAACACGGATCTACAGCTTACTTAAACCTCTATTTGGAAGGCGCTGGACAGCAGATTGTCCTTAAAGGGAATCAAGTTATAAATGGGTCAATATTTGCAGAAGATGCAGATATTGAGTTAAGACCCGGAGGCGGAAATAACCAAGGAAGCCATAACGGCATCAGGGGGCATATCTTCAGTGGTGGAGACCAATTTAGTTTACAGGGAAATGCGTGGACAACCTCCAAGCTCATTTATATGCCAAATGCCCATTTTGAGTTAAGCGGCGGGGGCGGCACTACGAATATTACAGGAGCTATCGTAGCAAAATCCATTGGTGGCAAAGCAAAAGGTAACCATGGTAAAGGCAATCAAAATAAATCGTTTTTTAATAACAATTGGTGGGACCGGGGAAATGCAGATAATGGGAATACACCCGGCAATACCCAAAATGTATTAAATGGAAATATTGAAATACAATACGGACTAACGGATGATGTTCCTCTTCCTGTTGAAACAGGGTCCTCAGATGACAAAGTTGACATTGATAACCTGTTTACAAGGGACCCAATACGCGAGGTTAACCATGATGATTAGTTCTATGAAGCAAGGCCAGGTCTATAGTGATCTGGTCTTATTTATGCTTTATTTCCACTGCATATCCCTTCTTTTTCAACAAATACTAGGCTTAAAACGATCGGAGGGATAAGCAATGAAAGCCGTAACCTATCAGGGAAGATACAAAGTAGACGTTACAAATGAACCCGACCCTGCCATCCAGAAGAATGATGATCTTATCGTCCGCATCACCTCCACTGCCATTTGTGGTTCGGATCTGCACTTATATCAGGAAAACATGCCCATGCCGGAAGGATATATTATCGGACACGAGCCCATGGGTATTGTAGAAGAAACTGGTCCGGATGTTACCGAGGTGAAAAAAGGTGATCGTGTTGTCGTCCCTTTTACGGTCGCATGCGGATATTGCCAATACTGTAATGATGGCCTTGTTGCCCAATGTGATCATTCCAACCCTCACTATGACAGCGGCGGTTACTTCGGATACTCCGAAAAGTTCGGGAATTACCCGGGAGGTCAGGCTGAATACTTACGCGTCCCTTTTGGAAACTTCACCCCCTTTGTCATTCCGGAAGAAAATGAGATGGAGGATGAATCCCTGCTCTTCTTATCCGATGTCCTCCCTACCGCTTACTGGAGTGTGGAAAATTCAGGTATGAAGCCGGGAGATACCGCTATTGTGCTCGGATGCGGTCCCATCGGTTTAATGGCACAGAAGTTTGCCTGGCAAAAGGGGGCTGAGCGGGTCATTGCCGTTGATTATCTCCCCTACCGGCTGGATCACGCGAAAAAAATCAACAATGTGGAAACCTTTAACTTTGCCGAGGATAAAGATACCGGTGAAACACTGAAAGAAATGACCAAGGGTGGCGCTGATGTCGTTATTGACTGTGTCGGAATGGACGGAAAAAAGTCCCCGATTGAATTCATTGAACAAAAACTCAAGCTTCAGGGCGGAACTCTTGGCCCCATCCAAATTGCCACCAAAGCAGTGAAGAAAGCCGGAACCGTGCAGCTCACCGGTGTTTACGGAGGATTATATAATATGTTTCCGCTTGGACCGTTCTTCACACGGAATGTGACCATTAAAACCGGACAGGCCCATGCCCGGACCTATATGCCGGAGCTTTATAAACAAATCGTCAATGAAGAGTTTGACCCAACGGAAATTATCACCCATAAACTGCCGCTGGATGATGCAGCCCATGGCTATAATATTTTCAACGGGAAGGATGATAACTGTATTAAGGTTGTTCTGAAGCCCTAGTTCCGGATAATCGCGAGGTTTGGGCGGATTTTCGGTTTGTTGACTGTGATGAATAAATAAAATTGATGCCGTTGTTGGTGGAATCAACCAAGTTTAGTCCTTTATCCGTCGGTTTAGCTGGAATATCCGTCTCCAGGCGATGAGTATCAGTCTGTTAAGGACGGGTATCTGTATTGTTATTTGAGGGTTAGGCTGCTGATGCCGGGTATCAATCGGGTTGGGATGGGAATCGGTCGATTTGATGGAGGAATCGGTCCATTTGAGGCCGATTCCCATCGATCGTCTGATTCCATCCATCCAATCTTAGCCAGTATCCGTCACTCACCCGGATATCCGCCGAAATTTCCTGGATTCACGTCTGTTCTCCGGTTTAATCCATCAGTTTGAGACGTATATCCACCGATTCATACGAGAAATCCATTAAAACCCGGCTAGTATCCGCCAGCAACAGATCATCCAGTCTATTGATGCCGGAATCAAGCCGATTCCGGCCATATATCAACTGATTCAATCATTTTATCCGTCTAATTAACCATTATATCAGTCAAATCAGCGAATGAATCAGTATCGCAGTATTCACGGTATCGATATCCAGCACCACCATTCAGGGGCCCAGCCCACAATATGCATCACGTCACCATTGTTCCCCTTCAGAAACCACATAAGCAACTCTTTCATATACATATAAAGACGGCTGCAAAAGCTGCTCTTTATAAAAATTGATCTTTTATAATTTTGAAGGGGGCTCATCTGCATGAATGAGGGTTTGTTTCAGAGCTATGAGATTAAGGAGCGGAATGGAAAACTGGCGATTATCCTCGAGCTCAATCCACAGATGGAGGAGTTTGCCACTGAGCCTGGTCTGGTCACTCATCATCCAATCGGATCCCTGGAGGATGAGGCTCGTCAGTATATTGAAGAGAAATTTCCGATGATTGAAGATGCAGTCGTATCCATTGTTGCAGAGGACATTCCGCTGCTAACCTTTCCCCTGCATGAAGTTCATCAAAATTCCTGAAATGGACATAATTTTCTGTTGTACTGCCCAAACTAAGGAATAATCGTTTTATACTTAGGAGGCCGTATGTTGAAAAAGATCATTGCAGTATGGATGAGTTTCATGATGATATTCGCTGGTTCGGCAACTTTACTGGCAGAAGAAAAATCTTATAAATATTTTGGTGTGGGAGATGCTGAAATCAGTGAAATAGCTGAGCATACTTATCATGTCAATACACAAGGGTCCAAACAGGATGAAGGATTTGTGTTTACCCCGAAAAAAATCAATGGAGGTAAGCAGATTACCTTTCAGCTTGAGCTTAAAGGGAAGGGAGAAATGCTAATTCGTATTTCAGAAACGGATGCCACGGGGAAATTTATTAAGGAAACCATCAGTGATCCAATCCAATTGACGGACAACTGGAAAAAGGCTCAGCGCAACCTAATGCTTTCACCCAATACAGCTGAAGTTGATATCATGGTCCTGACGAATCGCAAACAGCAGGCCGCCTTTCAATTTAAAAATGTAGTGGTCCATGAACATGATAAACCTACCTTATAATCGAGCAACGCCCATGTGAATTACTGAAAAGGAAAGTCCCCTCAGGTCTACAGATAACGCCTGTATCCTGAGGGGACTTTTTGTGTTCCCCTTGCCATTGATTAGTCGCCAATTACGGGTTGAAACCATATACATAAAAATGAAACCAAAATGTGCTAACCCCTGCCCATTTATAAGAAAAAATAGATCAAGCGAGGAGTGAAACCATGAGCTATCTGTGGGGAGTGGATTCCTCCACAAATGTGACCGAAGATTTATATCGATGTGTATTAAATAACTACGGTAAACCAGACTATTGGGGCCGTTACCTGACCACCGTCCCTAATGCTTCGGAAGGTTTGACAAAGGAAGAAATTGAGCTGCTCCATAACAGCGGCACAAAGGTAATGCCCATTTATAATAAGTTCCGTGAAGCAAGAGGGAATCGGCAGGGACGTGTCATAGCCCAAAATGCCGCCTTTCATGCCAGACGATTGGGCGTTCCTAAAGGCACTGTGCTCTTTGCCAATGTAGAGCGTTTTTTTGAGGTTGATGAAGGATGGATCAGAGGGTACGTAGATGCCATGCGTCCGACGGGATATCGCCCAGGCTTTTATCATGACCCTGAGACAGGCAATTTTAGCAATGCCTATTGTTCAGCAGTAGCCAGCCATCCCGAGGTAGCCAATCAGTCTGTATTATGGAGTGCCGAACCAGAAGCAGGTGCAACGGTGCGGACAGAAGCTCCCGCCTTTACCCCTTCAAAGCCCCCCTGCAATGCCAACGTATGGGCCTGGCAATATGGCAGGGATGCTTCTGCATGTCCCATTGATACGAATTTAATTGATGACCGATTGTTTCAGATGCTATGGTAAACATCAGACCAGACTCCGCTCCAGAGTTAAGAGCAGAGCCTGGTCTGTTATTTTGCCAGCTCATAGACGGCCCGTGCGTATATAGCAGTAGTTTGAGTAAATCCTCTATCTCAATAGATTAATATGTATTATGCCTGCCTTATTCTCCCCTTCTAACCTTCACCTCAAAATACACCAGACTATAAGCCACAAAAAAGATTAAGGATACAAATAGACTTGTAATGTCCAGGATAAAAATTTGCAGAATTCCATTTCCAAATAGGAAACCGGAAATAAACTCAACAAGCAGATTGATGACCAATGTGATGAGAAAAACCACAATGTAGAAGCCCATTAGCGGCCACACACGTCCTTCTGTAAAGTCCCAACTCTTGGAAAATGCAGGTGCGTGATCGCCAAAAGCAACCTTAATCAGATAAAAACTCCATCTTGTCAGCCAGTACCCCAGTAAGATGGCAAAACCTATAAAGGCCAGAATTGCAATTATGACACCAAGAACGCCAAACATCATGACAGGAAGCAAGAAGACAATCACTAATCCTGTAAACATTAGAATAAATAATAAATGGCTGCCAAAAATCGGCCAAAAGCGATGAAGTGCCTGTTTGATAACAGCAGGAACCGTAAAGGATTCGCCATTTCGAATATGATTGACAGCAAAAATGACAGCACCATAGGCAATTGGTAATAATACCATTGTACCTAACAGCCCTGTTACGGTAAGCCAGATGCTCCCTTCCTCAATTGGTGCTTGTGTACTCGTCGAAATAAGTGATTCATACCAGGTAGTATTCCGTGATTCCCGGCCCGCAAGCGACACACCCATAGCAACCATAATCATTGCATCGATAACGTAAATGGGGGCTACTAAAATAAGATAAATTCCAAACAGTTTCGAGAAGTTATCTTTAATCAGTGCAAAAGTATTCCTCAAAATATTTACATCCTTCACAAAAAATCCTCCCGTAATTTCCAATAATTTCTTGAATTCTATTCTATCACTATATCCATATATTTTAAAAACCACCTAATAAAAAAATAATGCTGAACATCATGACTCCATGACGTTCAGCATCAGTTCCCGTTATCAACTCTTGCCCACTATTTCATTTTCTCAAACTGCTGCATAATCTGTTCCTCATTTAATGGTCCGGTATGCTTATAGGAGATAATCCCATCCGAATTAACAAAGTAAGAAGTTGGGATAGAACCAATCTGATAGGCTGAGCCGGTTTTCCCTTCCACATCTAATAGAACCGGGAATGTTAATTGAAACTCGTCCACAAAGTCCGGAATATCCTGTCTCTTTGTTTCCTGGGTCGTTAAGTTAACGGCTAATATATTGATATCATTTTGTTCATACATGTTCTGCATGGCCGGCATCTCACTTCGGCAGGGTCCGCACCATGATGCCCAGAAGTTTATCATGACAGGCTCTCCGCGATAGTCTGAAAGTTTCTCTGTCTTTCCTGTTAATGTGGTTAGTTCAAAATCCGGAGCCTGGTCATCCACGTTTGTTCCGACGTCCGCTTCAGCCTCCTGATTGGACTGGATAACAAAATCGTACACCGCCCAGAAAAAGAGTCCGGCAACCACTACCAAAATAATGGCTTTTCTCATTGCTAACCCCCTCCATTTCTAACCTAAGTTTGAAAACCACGTTCCTTCTACCAATTTTAGTAAATAAGCAGAAATACGGGACATTTGACCGGTGAAAAGGAGCAGTCCCATGGCAACCATGATGGCTCCCCCTGCCTTCATAATCTTTTCACTGTGCCTTACCAGCCATCTTGCTGAACCGATGAAAAAGGTTAATACTAAAAACGGAATCGCAAAACCAATGACATAAAAGATCGTGTAAAAAGCTCCCTGCGCAGGATTGCTGGCAGCTACAACTAAAATCGAAGCGAAAATCGGTCCGATACAGGGGGTCCAGCCTGCTGCAAATCCCACTCCTACAAAAACCGTTCCTAAATATCCGACCGGCTTTTTCGAAAACTGCATCCGCTTTTCCTTCATGAGATTTTTTATCGTCAGCCACCCACCGACAAACAATCCCATGATTATAATAAATATGCCTGCGATACGCTGAATAAACAGTCCTGTTTCTCCTGTCAGCATTCCCTGGATCCATTGTCCAAGGAAGGAGACGCCAATCCCAAGCCCGATAAACACAAGCGAAACACCAAATAAGAAAAATACAGAATGAATCAGTAATTTTGAACGGATTTTGGCTGTCTTTTGTCCCTCTAACTCCTTTATACTTATTCCGGTAATGTAGGATAAATACATTGGGAAAATAGGAAGTGTACAAGGAGATAAAAAGGAAAGTGCCCCTGCTCCAAGGGCAAGCCACAGTGTAACATCTCCTGTCATGATTTCACCCTCTCCTTTCTATTAATGACCTCAGCAATAAGTGTGGCCATAGCTATCATCAGAAAGAACCACCAGTCCATGGAATAACCGAAAACCGTGGTAAATGGCCGGTTGATCGCAAATAAAAACTGACCCATACTCCATATAAAAACGATGATTGGCATAAGGCGCATCGACCGCATTCGATCATGCAATGCTACCATTCCTGATAATAATACAAATAACAGCGATAAGTAGGGCCACGTATAAGTATCGTCATTCCAGGTCAATTGCAAAAATTCATACACGAACGATGCGCTGAAAAAGGTATAGAAAAAGACCTCCATAACCTTAAGTGGTTCCAATTGCCCTCTTTTTGTCTGAAAGAAAATATGAATCAATATAAAAAGAACAGCTAAATAAAAGGCCTGCGAATTACCTGGAATGGCCAGGACGGCAATAGGATCTGTGAAGAAAATATCCATATGTACGATGATTTTTCCCACCCAGATGTAAATCACAAAATCAATAAGCAATGAAATCAGGACTGAAATCTGCTGCTTTTTTACCGTCTTTTCCTGACTGCTCATGAAATAAAAGAAGATAAAGCCGGCGAGAAAGCTCATGATCATCATCGCAATCGATTCCATAACGGCTGTTGCTGCCATTTCCTTTCCTCCTATCAGTGTACAAGACATCTACGGTTATTCTATTTGATTCGTGTGAAAGTTTGATGAAAGTTGCTTAACAATTTTTGAACATATGTGAATCTTTTTTGAACAAATCCCCGGACCATATCTATATTTTCCCCGAAAAAAGGGAAGGCTTAACCATTCACCACTTAGATACGTGACGGTTAAGCCCCTTGATTTATTCTGCCCTGGATGCTGTCTGTTCTTTTTTACCTTTTTCAAATAATACAATTAAAGCCGGCATGAGCACACCACGAATAATAAAGGTGTCCAATAATATGCCAATGGCGACAATAAAGCCAAAAACAAATAATATCTGAATCGGCTGGGTCATTAAGACAGCAAAGGTAGCTGCAAGGATAATCCCGGCTGATGATATCACTCCGCCTGTATTTTCCACAGCAATCGTTACGGCTTTCTTAACCGGATGCCTGCGTCGCTCCTCTAAAAACCGGGAAATTAACATGATATTATAATCGATTCCAAGCGCCACCAGGAATACAAAGGAATACAACGGAACCCGGTTACTGATGGATTCAATTCCAAAGAGAATATCGGTTAAAAACATTCCCAGACCAAGTGCTGCAACAAACGACACAAGAATGGTACCCATCATGTATAAAGGCATTTTCACCGACCTCGTTAAGAAAAAGAGCATAACTAAAATTAATATGGTTTCAAGTGTCACAATAACGATAAGGTCCCGATTATTAATCGAACGGTCATCAATCTTTGTGGCTGTTTCCCCGGCAAAGAATAACTCCCCCTCTACTCCCGCTGCTTCGGTTAATGCACCGGAATTCTTTCTCATTGTTTCAAGAGCATCCATCGTTTCTGTGGCGTAAGGATTTTCTTCAAAGATTAATTGATACCTTACTGCCTTGCCGTCTTCACTTAGTCCATTTATGCTTACCTCACCGATTAACGGCTGATTTCTAAGTGCGTCCGCCAGTGCTTCCTGTCCGGTTTTACTGACTTCTTCTTCAGCTTCAAATAAAACCGTAGTTGGTGCAAGATCCCCTTTTTCAAACTTATCCTCCAGTATCTCGTATCCTTCACGGGATGGCATATCTTCAGGGAAAGACTTAATCGTATCAAATTCATAGTTCAGATTAACTAAGTTGCCTGCTGAAAGTACGAGAAATGCACCGACAGCAACTATAGAGATGACTGGTTTCTTGACGACCATTCGACCTGCTTTCCCCCAGAAGGAATGACCGCGTTTTCTCTGCTCCCCTACCTGAGGGATTTTCGGCCAGAAGGATTTGCGCCCAAACAAGGTAAACAGTGCCGGCACGAATGTTACGGAAGCAAGCATCACAAAGAACATCGTCGTTCCAAATAAAGGAGCGAAATTCTGATAATCTCCAAATTCCGCAAAGAACAGCACAAGCATGGCAGCTAAAACCGTACCGCCGGAATAAAAGACCGGAATTCCAACCTCACGCATCGCTTCCCTCATAGCTGTAAATTTACTTTCATGATCCTTCAGTTCTTCCCGGTAACGCGAGAATACAAATAAAGAATAATCAATGACAGATGCAAATAACAGAATCGACATGATGGATAAGGATTGATTGGCTAAAGGAAGCCCTGCTTTTCCAATCAGTCCCAATACCTGATTCACCACTTCATAAACAAAAGCAGCTGCAATTAACGGAATGAGCGCAAGCAGCGGCGATCGGTATATCACAATGAGTAAAACAAGAATTAAAGCCACTGTTGATAACAGCAGAACCACATCGGCTCTTTTAAAAAGTTCCGTCGTATCGACAGCAATCCCAGCCGGACCGGTTACGTTCAAGGATAAATCTGTCTGTTCACTGGTTATGGACTTGATTTCAGACAATCCTGCGTCCAGTTCTTCCGTTTCCAGGGATGCATCAAAACTTACAGGCAGGACAGCTGTTGTCTGATCCTCCGAGAAAAATCCCCTTACAGACTGTGGTGGTAACTGCTTAAGCGGAATGACCTGCTCCAGTCCATCCACATTTTCCGGTGTGATGTCCCCAAATAAGTCCATCAGTTTTTCTGGTGCAAGCTCGTTTTCAGATTGAAAGACGAGCATAGCTGGAATCGTGTCCCCGCCTTCAAAATATTCATCCACCTTATTTTGTGCGATAACTGATTGAGCATCCTCCGGGAGGGAATCAACACTTGAGACAACATATTCCCGTGCACTTGGAGCAAACACGGCTAACAGCAAAGTCAGCAGCAGCCATGCAGAAAGGGTCATCCACATCCCCTTTTTCGTCGTAACAAAATCCGTCACATTCCTTAACAAATTTCTCATTTCTCCTCACCTCATCTACAGAGTCACGTTTTCTATGTACAATTCATCTTCGTTATATCATTTCTTTTATTTACGCTTGTAAAATCCTTCCGCCTTGGAAAAAAACCATTGCAGAGCCAGCCCCTGAAAAACGATCCCCACAATGGAAGTAGCTGTAAGCATCCATATAGCATAAACATTTTCAATTTGAAAAATTCGATGCCCAAAAAACAGCAAATGACTAAAGACGACATACAGACCCTTAAAAAAGCTGGTTACCGTGTTTTCAAGATTCCAGATCCACAGAGCTTCCATGAACAGCAATCCAAAAATCACCACCATAATGATGACCTTTGCCCGATAGGTTAGTTTATCAATATGCGGGGTGATATAGTATTTCGTGATCGTCTTAATTCTGAACAGGTAAAAAATACGAACAATGCGTGCCACCTGAAAAAACTGATCCAGCGGAATAATGGCAATGAGGAGAAAGGGATTTTGCTTTACAAACGTCCAGCGATCCCGGGTAAAGATAAGACGTATCACAAAATCGGTAAAGAATATCGCCCATACTACCCAATTAATCGTGGAATTGTAGGTGTTCTCTGTCCACAGCGTTATGATGGTCATCATAACCAGAATGATCATGATCGTTTCATAAATGGATTTCATGACCTTTTGCATCGTTTTTCCCTCTCCCCTGATTCATCTTCTATTTTAAATGGAAAACAATGATGCCTTAGGTTTGGATGGCACCTTTTACATCATATAAGCTTATATCGATTTCGGTTTGCTTATGTAATACCAGCTTAGCCAATTCTCTTCCCAGGTATGGTCCACTGGTAAGTCCGGATGCACCGAGCCCATTGGCAAGATAGATACCTTCAAAGCCCGGAAGAGGGCCAATGACCGGCAGAGACCCTGGTGTGTAAGGGCGAAATCCGGTTCTTGTATCCATGATTGTGCTCTCTGATAAGCCTGGGGCCACATCCAGTGCTTTTCCGAGAACCTCACTGACGCCTCCAGCAGTCACCCGCACGTCCAGTCCAGTATCATCTTCATGGGTGGCACCAATCACGATTCTGCCACTTTCAAAGGCCAGAATGTGCTGATCATTAGGAGGCATAATAACAGGCCATTGATGAGTCTCCACCCCCGGGATTTCCAAATGAACGACCTGCCCCTTCTGATACGTAATATCCAGATCTATTCCCAGTGGCTTTACCATGTCTTTAGACCATGCTCCGGCCGTTACGACGACTTCATCCGCCTCAAAGGTTTCGTCATTCACTTGAACGCCCGTCACACGGTTCCCGTCAAAAGTAAGAGTGGCATCTCCTTCCACAAAAACGGCCCCATGCCTGGCAGCTCCACGAATAAGCGCCTTACGCATGGCACGTCCGTCCACACGTGCACCTCCACTGACCAGAACCCCGTGATAACCTTCCTTTAATGGCGGGAAATATCGTTGGGTTTCTTCAGGACTAAGAGAAGTAATTTCACCCATTTCCGGTGCATCCTCCCGCCTTTTTTCCGCCATCTTTATCTTCTTTTCTAACTTTTCTTTATCTGAATGAACGAAAAGAGTCCCTGAACGATAATATCCGGTGTTCTCCTCTCCGTCCCCTGCCAACTGCTGAACCAGATCGGGAAAATAGCGTGCACCGCCTTTGGCTAACTGGTACCACGCCTTATTTCGGCGCTGGGACAGCCACGGGCAGATCATGCCTGCTGCAGAGTCTGTCGCCTGCCCCTCATCAAAGCGATCCACGATGATCACTTCTGCTCCGTCCTTCGCTAAGTGATAGGCTGTTGAAGCTCCTAAAATACCCGCGCCTGCTACAATAACTTTTTTCATGTTAAAACACCTTTTCTATTCATATTTCTATTTCCATTATAAAGGGAAATCTCAAACAGTGGTAGTTCATCCCTATCTCAGAATAGTCAACTTGCCGGATTCGGACGTGTCCTCCACTGATTTCTCAGATAAACTCTATATTTTATGATTCCTGCAACGAAAGGTATAACCCTCAGGGGGTGTATGACGGCTAGTTATGCGTGAACAAAAAATATGACTGTTTGTCCTCATCCCTGCATAAAGTGAATGAGGGAGGGATTTCATGTACAGACTGTCACCATTAAAAATGATGAGCTATGTTACAGCCTTTGTTTTTCTTACATCCGGAATCATGAAATTGATAAATGAGGATTTTGGCCAGCACTTTATTCATATGGGACTTCCTTACCCCCTGATTATGGTCAAGGTTATTGCGGTCATTGAAGTGATCGGGGCTATCTGCTTTTTAGCGCAAAAGTGGGTTAAACTCGCTTCTATCCCTTTGATTTTTATTATGTTTGGTGCCATTTTCCTGACCAAAATCCCGATTTTGGAAACAGGATTTATGTCCTTTTTATTTGAAGCACGCCTTGATCTCATTATGCTTGCTTTGCTGTGGTTTTTATATAATCGTTACCCTCAATAGGCAGAGTGGACATAATGGAATGATACGTCAATGATTAATGGTACAAACCAAGGGGAGGCAGCTTCTTCTGCCTCCCCTGATTCTTATTACAGACCGCCGCAACCCTTTTTCCGTTGCCTTTTCATTTGGCGGTTTATGGCCTCGTCTCTAATACGCCCATCAGAAAGTTCTTCAGCAAATTCATAGCGATGATCCCTTTGCCTTGTATCCTCTTTCGGGCTCTGCTGTTCAGCCATAAATATTCCCTTCATTCCCACCTGAAATATAACCATTTTCACCAGGAGCAAAGTTTACATCCTGCATATTCACTTCACTTTGATCAGGATGGGACGTATGATGCTTAATTTCTTCCGTATCAACCTTTTCAATTTCCGGCTTGACCTGGCCTTTTTTACGTTTTTTACCCACATCATACACCTTCCCTCTTGGAAAAATAACAGCTAGGAAGCCGGGCAGCCCAGCTTCCTTACAAATTAGTTTTTCTAATCGGGGGCTTCTTTACTATTGTGCATTTTTGCCAGCCTTAAGAAACGGCCGTTACAATAATTATGGCAATATAAAAAATGACCAGATAGTTCAGGGAATACAGGAAAATGGTCCTTGCCCATTTCAGATGGTCGTCCGTGAAAAAACCACGGACAGCAAAGATGAACCAGCCTATATTAAGCAGTGTGGCGAGTAAAACAAAAGCAACCCCCAACTCTGCTAATAAAAAGGGAAGCGGAAATAAACAGGCAATATATACCGTGGTCTGCCGCTTCGTAATGTCGATTCCATGAACAACCGGGAGCATGGCCACTCCAGCTGCTTTATACTCATCATGTTTTCGTATAGCTACAGCAAATGTATGGGGCACCTGCCAAATAAACATCACTAAAAAAAGCACAATAGGTATGATATGAAAAGTTGAGGAAACAGCTCCCCATCCAATCAGGGGGGTGACCGCTCCGGAAACACTCCCAATCAGCGTGTTTAACGTATACCTGCGTTTGGACCACATCGTATATAACCATACATATGTAATCCAGCCGACAAAAGCCCAGAACGCTGCTTCAGCACTGGTAAACCATAAAAATATCATACCTGTAACACTAAAAAGAATTCCAAGCCATAATACCGTCTTTAAGGACATATGCCCGGTAACTGTTGGCCGCTTTTGCGTCCGTCTCATAATGGTGTCAATATCAACATCATACCAGTTATTTATAATAAGAGCTCCTGCCATCACACATGTACTGCCAATAATCGTCATCAGCAGCAAAGAAAGATGATTGGAAAACGACAGCCCTGTTAACCTGATCGCTAACCAAAAGCCTGTAAAAACAGGGAGTACGTTCGCAATCAGAACACCTGCTTTAAAAAGTTCCCTTAAATCGGTAAGCAAAGACGACTTTACCTGCTCATCTTTCACCTGATTGACGGAGGAGGTTACTTCTTTTGCCATGTTTGTTCACCTCCTAAAAATTCATTTTCGACTGGCCTCCATCGACATTTATGCTTGTCCCCACAACCCAGGATGCCTTTTCTGAAGCAAGAAACACAGCCACATTTGCAATTTCTTCAGGCGTACCAAATCGGCCACCCGGGATCTCCCTTTTCACAAACTGCTTCATGCCTTCCGGGTCCGCTTCAATCCGTTTTTGCCAGTTTCCGGTTTCATGCAGAATACTTCCCGGTGCAATGCTGTTCACTCGCACTCCATCAACTGCCACTTCATCCGCCAGAGCTTTTGTAAAACTGATTAAAGCCGATTTAGCATTGTTATAGGTGGGCTTACCTCCACTCTCCCGTCCATAGATGGAGGTAATATTAATAATCGAGCCGCTGTTGTTCTTTTTCATATACTCAGTAGCCAGCTTACTTAAATGAACCGCCGAAAAATAATTCAGTTCCAATGTATCATAAAATAAATCCATTTCTGTGTCTGTGATATTTGCCCCTTTGCTTCCCCCGGCATTATTAATCAGAACATCAATTGAACCGTGCTCGTTCACAAAGGATTGCATGAGTTTCTCACGCTCATCTGCATTCGTTATATCGGTTTGATAAATGGAGATGCCTTTCCCTAATTCTTCTTTTGTTTTCTCCAGATCATTCAGGTTTCGGGCCGCAATCGATACACGGGCACCTTCCTCTAGAAACTCTTTGGCAATCGCCTTTCCAATACCTTTTGAACCACCCGTTACGAGCACATGTTTTCCTTGCAGCTGTAAATCCATCTTTTCTTCACCTTCCATTTTTGCATTTCAATCTTGACACTTCTATGTTTAAATTAGAGGATAGACAAAAGTTTTTCAAGTAAACCCCTTCTCTATATTGATTGGATAACAATGTCCGGTGTTGATGTAAATCAACAAAGACTCTGACTCATCCATCTATATAGCAAAAAACAGGACGAAAACATTACAATAAGGCAGGCGTTATAGATGAAGTTCATTGCATCAGATTTTGACGGAACCCTCTTAAATGAAAAAGGGATGATTAGTGAAAGAAATATCAAAGCGATAAATAAAGCACGATCGAAGGGGATACAGTTTGCGGCTGCAACCGGAAGATCCTATGATGCAGCCATTAAGCCTCTTAAGCATGCAGGTATAAACTGTCCGATTATTGCCTTAAACGGGGCGACTATTTATGATGAGAACCACCATTTGATCGACAGTATCCCAATGGACCGGGAAACGTGCAAAAAAATCCTTGCTGTCAGTCAGGATGCCCATTTATATATTGAATTTTTCACGAGTGATGGGATTTATTCTTCAAGCCGGGAGCAGTTTGCGGAAGTTCTTGAGGACATTATGAAATCGGCCAATCCGGATGTGACAAGAGAAGAAGTTGAGACACAGGTGAATCAGCGCTTTCAAAATGAAAAAATACAGTTTATCGATGATTATCGTAAATTAATCAATCATAACGATATTCAGATCTTTAAAATGCTTTGTTCATCTTTGAATCCAGACAACCTGGAAATGGTTTATGAGCAGCTGAAAAATGAATCGGATATCGCGATTACGTCATCCGGTCACATGAACCTTGAATTTAATCACCCGAATGCACAAAAAGGAATGGCCCTGGAGCGACTAGCTAAACAAATGAACATTTCCATGGAGGATGTTATGGCTCTGGGTGATAATTTAAATGATAAAAGCATGCTGGAACGTGCAGGACGTGGCGTGGCCATGGAAAATGCAGCCGAGGAGATTTTATCCCTCTGCAACTATAAAACGAAAACGAATGAAGAAGATGGAGTCGCTTATGCGATTGAAGAAATGCTTGAGGAAATGAAGCAGGGAAATGAACCTGCACCTGAAAAATTTTAATATACGAAAAAGATCAGGTGGTTCCTTTAGAGGACCACCTTTTTCTTTCAACTTACAGGGAGATTGGTCAACAATCTTTTATTCGCAAAATATAAGCGAGTGTATATACCCTATGCTCTGGCAAGCCCTCTTTCAAACGCTGCCAAATGATTGACAGAAGCATTCCGGACCTGCTGAAAAACAGTCCTCACATCAAAAGGAAGATTATAGGCCAGGAACCGATCATACATTGAAATGTTTTCTATCTCACCCTGAACGCCAGCCTGATATGCGGCTTTAATACTATCCGGTGTGCTGACAAAACTCTGGGCGATATTTTGAGGAAGCGGCACCTGATACCGTTCAAAAAGTGGCAAAAGCGCCTGGATATGTCGCCTTTCTGCTTCTTTTATTTGAGTGAACGTTCTGATATCCCCAAAGGTTGCCAAAACATTTTCATATCTCGCTTGGGCCAGATATTCATCCTGAAGGGCATACGTTAACATTTGAGGGAGAGTCAGTGCAGCTGCACCCAACGCCCCTTTTGCACCAAAATTCTCGATTTGTCGATGCTCGATAGCACGATTTCTTAACTTTGAGATAAAAAACATAAACCAGACGGCATGATTCTGTTCATCGGCAGCCGCACGACGGAACCTGTCTTTAATATATGGGTCATCAGCCCGATCAGCTATATCCAAATAAAAATCAACGGTCTCCTGTTCATCTTTAAAAGCAAATTCAATCCCTGCTCTATAGTTGTTCGGACATTCCTCAGTAATGGTATAATCCGGGCTTTGTCCTGACAGGTTTGTATAAATATGACTGAACTCCTCAAAATGTCGTTTTTCATCCTGTCGTATCTCAACTATTTTTTCCTTCACATCCTTTGCAGGTGCCATCTCAGCTAAGTTCTTGTAACAGGCAATGGCACTATACTCTCCATGAATGGCTTTCTGAATATCTGCTAACAGATGAGTATCCGTTTGCACAAGATTATATGCATTATACTGTGTACCATTAAGATAAGAATACATGATTGTCCTCCTTCACATTTGATCCCCTCATATTTATTTATGCTGTATGTATGGGTCTTTGTGCAGGATACAATTTATCTGTTGTGAAGGATTGAATCGATAAGTAACAAAAAGGACTGTCAGATGACAGCCCCTTTTGTTATATAAATAAGGTAAATCGTTATACAATGTCATTCTTATTTCTCAATTTTTAACGCCTCATACTTAAACCCCTGATACTGATAACCCTGTTTCTGGTACATTTCTCTCGGTGTATCCTCACCATCAGCAACCAGAATAATCGTGCTTTCCGGGAAGCGATCCATCACAAAACGCTGAAGTCTGGAGCCGATTCCCTTACGTTGATGTTCTTCAAGCACAGCCAGATCATCAATTTCTACTGTCTGCTCCGACAAAATTACATTCATTGTACCTGCTGGCTTACCTTTATAGTAAGCGACAACCTTCATATACTGATCATCCTTATGCTGACGCTCATTCAACTGTATTTTCCCCTTGGCAAATTCCTCACCATTTTCAATATCCTGTTTATACTGAAGTTTGATAAAGTCATTGAAAAGCTCATCCGTCACTTCTTTCACTTCAATATCTGGATGATTCTCTACACGGGGGAATTGATCAGGCTCAATTGAGTACAATTCCAGGAAGCCTACATCATACTTGTTCTCTTTTAAATAGTTCATTACATCAAAAACAGGCTTCTGATTATCGGGAAACTCAAATTTAAGATGCCTCTGGTTATACTGCCGATGAAATTCACGCATATTCTGCTCCAGCTCTTTTAACTGCACCAACGTTGGCATCTGCTTAAATTCTATAAAATTACTATCATAACGGATCAGCATTTCCGGATAGTGATACTGTCTGTAAAAATCATTATCTTCTGTAATATGTCCAATAGTTTCAATATGGTTAAACGTCCATTTCGCCATTTTTCCTCTTCCCCTTTTTCGTAAAGTCTTTATCTATTGCAGCGCCCGGAAGTTATCCTGAAAATGATCCATTATCCTTCAATGCTTCTCCACAACGTAAGAGAGGCATAACTTCGATAAGGACTCCACTCTTCACCCATTTGATAAATGTCGTCTTTGTGCGGTTTCTTATCTTTCCCAAGGAATTTCTTAAGTGCATTCTGTATACCAATATCAGCCGCGGGCAGCAGATTTTCCCTGCCTAAGCCAAACATAAGCCAATTTTCCACGGTCCATGGGCCAACCCCTCGTACCTTGGTCAAAATGTTAAGTACATCCTCATCTGGTAATCCTGATAACTTCTGCAAATCAAGCTTTCCATCTGCAATTTTTCGTGCTGTATCAATTACATATTCTGCTTTGCGCTGACTGAACTGGAGCTCTCTCAAGGCATCATAATCCAGACTGGCCACTTTTTCCGGCGTGGGCTGAAACCATACCCCATTGATTTCTTCCCCAAAGTTTTGTATGTACCTAGTAGTCAATGTGTAAGCAAATTTCATGTTTAACTGCTGATGAATAATGGTTTTCATTAAGCAATCAAATGGATGAAAGTCTTTGACAATTGGAGTACCCGGGTATTGTTCAAAGAGCGGTGCCAGTTTTGTTTTTTGAAAAAACTGCTGAATGGGCCTTAGGTCACGATCCCAAAGAAAAATATCGTTAATGAAAGCCATCAGCTTGTCCTTCTTGGCCTCGTCATTTCCCTGTATCTCAAAAACCGGTTCATATGGAGTACCGATGGCCCGTACCTTTACGATGTGCTTTTCTGTGCCAAGGCGCAGGGGAATTCGAACCCAACGCTCTTCACGATTCAGGTCAACTAATGGGTCAAAGGAAAAACGAAGCAAGGTATAGTCAAAGTCGAACATTCCATTTACCTTTATTTCTTTCGTCCACATAAGAATTCTCCTCTATAATCGGTGTTAGACGTATTTTACCATAAAAATGCGTTATTTTATGAAGGTGCAGAATTCATCCTGGAGTTGCCGTATTCATCACAAATTGTAATAATTAAGCATGAATTTTCTTTTTCACTCCAAAATATAGCGATTTAAACCTATTTTCAAATTTTTTAATCCATTTTTTAAAATAATTAAACCTGCTTTCATAAAGATTGAGCTTAAATTCTTATAATCCGTCCAACTATATGCGAATGAAATATATACATTCATTATTCATCTTTTTTGAGCATAATCAAGCTGGAGTTGTCAGTTTTCAATCGAATCACGCCTTCATTCAGCCTGAATCCCTAAATTTAAGCCAGAAGTAATTAGAAGTACATAACTCTCCCAAATACAAATAAAAAGCTGCCCCCATTGGAGACAGCTTTCAAACATCGTTAACGAAATTGGTATGGAAGGTCAACCTCTTCTTTCCAGAGCAGGTATTCCAAGCTCTTAAATTTATACCCTCTCTTGCGTAATTCAGGGATTAAATGTTCAAGAGCAAGCGCATTTTCCTTCGATGTAGCATGTAACAGAACAATGGCGCCTGGATGTATATGATCAATAATATTTTTATAGGCCGTGTTCCATCCTTTTTGTGAGCCCCAGTCCACCAGTGCGGAAGACCAGAAAATGCTGGTATAGCCTAATTCTTCAGTTATCGCAAGGGTTCGCTCACTGAAATCCCCCCGTGGCGGCCTGACAAATTGTGTATGACGAATCCCAATAGCATCGTTAAGCTCTTTATTAATCTTGTCTAATTCTTCTTTTATTTTTTCTTCACTAAGGGTGGTGAAGTCACGGTGATTGTACGAATGATTGCCAATCACATGCCCTTCTTCATGCATTCTTTTGACTAGATCAGTGGCACTGGTAATGTAATGTCCGGCCAGAAAAAAAGCAGCAGGTACATTTTCCTTTTTCAGGATATCTAATATCATATCCGTATAACCTGCTTCATAGCCAAGATCAAAGGTAAGATATACAACTTTTTCACCGGACTTATCAACATAATAACTGTTATATTCATCAAGCATTTTTCCATATTTCCCTGCATCAGGTGGGTTATGCTCCGTATTCTTTTTATACCCCCAGCCAAAAGCCGTCTGATCATAAGCAAACGCTTCTGACCATGGACTAATCATGACACAAAGCATTGTCAGGATAATCACCGGAATTTTCCATGCACGCAATCCTCATCACCTGCTTTTCTCTCTTTGCCTATAGTATTTGCAGGTAGCGCATTTTCATGCATCAGGATCGTTGTTTTCGGAAAATGACGGCATTTGCATGGCCTTGTAATTGTTCAAACTGAGCCAATGTTGCGATGGATTCAGCATTTTTATCCAGATCTGCTTTGCTGTAGGAAATCAGGCTGGATTTTTTTATAAAGTCATCCACACCTAAAGGCGAGGAAAATTTGGCTGTTCCACCCGTTGGCAGTATGTGATTAGGACCGGCGAAATAATCCCCTATCGCTTCTGTGCTATTTTCACCGACGAAAATGGCTCCAGCATTTTTTATTTTGCCTATCAGTTCAAACGGTTCTTTTACAAGTAACTCCAGATGCTCCGGTGCATAATCATTTGTCATTTGAACCGCTGTATCCAAGTCCGGAACCACATAAATGACTCCATTGTTTTCGATGGATGCTTCTGCAATCTCTCGCCTTGGAAGGTTCTGAAGCTGTCGGGTGACCTCTGTACGAACCTGTTTAGCTATTTGATCAGAAGTTGTAATCATAGTTGCCGTAGAAAGGGGATCATGCTCTGCTTGTGAAATCAAATCCGCTGCTGCCAGCTGTGGATTCGCCGTTTCATCTGCTATCACAAGGATTTCGCTTGGTCCTGCTACAGAATCAATATCCACCAATCCGTACACTTCTTTTTTGGCCAAGGCTACATAAATATTCCCAGGACCCGTGATTTTATCCACTTTTGGTATGGTCTCTGTACCATAGGCCAGCGCACCAACTGCCTGTGCTCCTCCGATTTTATAGATATGTTTGATACCAAGTTCATTAGCTGCAATCAATACGCCAGGGTTAACCATTCCGTGTTTGTCCGGAGGGGTGACCATAACAATTTGCTCGACACCTGCGACCAGTGCGGGAATCCCGTTCATCAATACTGAAGAAGGATACGCAGCCCTTCCTCCCGGCACATAAATACCCGCTTTGGGTATCGGGCGAACCAGCTGGCCTAAAATGGTGCCATTGGGTGACGTATCCATCCAGCTTTGCCGTTTCTGTTTTTCATGAAAGGAGCGTATATTTGCGGCAGCTTGCTTAATGGCATTGACAAAGCTGTTTTCCACAGTCCCATATGCTTCAATAATTTCTGATTTGGATACTAATAAGTCAGGCAGTTTTACACCATCCAGCCGCTCCGTTAATGCATAGAGTGCTCGATCACCGTTGTCTTTCACCTGTTTTAATATCCCTTTGACTGCATCATACTGCTCGTCATGCTCATCTAATATCGTCCGTTCCAAATTCACCTGAGAATCCCTAATGATCTTCACCAGAAAAACCACCCTTCCTTTAGCGCTTTAAAGCATGTGGGGACAGTCCCGAAATTATAGGACGACAGCCGCAATCAGTCCGAATATAACAAGTGGGATGTTATAGTGTGTAAAGGTTGGCACACAGGTATCCCAAATATGATTGTGCTTTCCATCGGCATTTAGACCAGATGTTGGGCCTAATGTACTGTCGGATGCTGGAGAACCGGCGTCACCTAATGCACCTGCTGTTCCAATAAGAGCTGCAATAGCCATAGCTGAAAAGCCTGCTTCACTTGCAATAGGCACATATAATGCCGCGAGAATCGGAATCGTACCAAATGAAGTTCCAATTCCGATGGTAACGACTAAACCTACCAGAAGCAGAATGAAGGCAATAATGAGCTTGTTATCACCAAGAATTCCGGACGTTTGTTCAACTAAAGCTTTTACGGAACCTGTTTCCTGCAAAATGTTTGCGAATCCATTCGAAACAAGCATGATGAAGGCAATCATCCCCATCATTTTGATTCCTTCTGTCATGATGTTTTCCCCTTCTCTGAACGGAACAACGACAAATAGGAACATAAGAATCAAACCAGCCAATGCACCAATCACTAAATCTTTTGTTAATGCCTGAATAGTAATCGTTGCAACAATAACAATTAAGGTAAGAAAGTGTTTGGTTTCAAATTTCACATTACTTAAACTCTCTAGATCTACATCCTGCGTATCACCACTAGTTTCATAGTTTCTGTCTTTACGGTAAGTAAAGAATATAGCGATGAGTAAACCAACAACCATCCCTGCAACAGGAATAATCATGGACAGGGTAATATCAGTTATTGATATCGATAATCCACTTTCACCCATGCTTTCTTTAATCGTCTTCTGAAAAATAAGCCCAAATCCAAAAGGAATCACCATGTATGGAGCTTTTAGTCCAAAAGTTAGCGCAGCCGCCACTCCACGTCGGTCGATTTTCATCTTGTCAAACAATATTAGTAAAGGTGGAATAAGAATCGGAATAAAAGCAATATGCACTGGAATTAAGTTTTGGGAAAAAGATGCCACAATAGCTAAAGTAAGAAGCATGATACTTCTTTTCCCTCTAATAACCCTGATGAGGGATTTCACAAGAATACTCGTGATTCCTGTATAACTTACAGCCGCTGCAAAGGCCCCTAATAGAATATAGCTCAATGCTGTGTTTCCACCGTCTGACATTCCATTTACAAGAAGAGTAACAGTTTCTGTCAGGCTATTTCCTGTCATCACTCCTGCCACAAGGGCTGATATGAGAATGGAAACCATAACATTCACACGTAATAAACTTAAAATAACCATAATAAGTACTGAGAAAATAACTGCTGATGCCATCATTTCTTCTCCAATCTATGAATTTAATATTTTATTACTCTAACTCTCTAATGTTTTAACATGATAAAGGATTAACGTAAAAAAATCAACCCTTTGAGTAAAATCCTTTAGTGCTTTAGAGAAAGTGGGGACAGTCCCCACTTATCTGCATTTTTCCTCAAGCTGGTCGAGCATATCGATGAATTGATCAATATCGTCGACCGTCATCTGGTCGGGGGAAACTCCTTCAATTCGTTCCATCACCTGCTCCAGGCGCTGTCTGAGTTCTGTAATTTTTTCCTGTTGTTCATTCATGGTCTTCACCTTCTTTCTATGATTCCATTCGCGCTTCCTTCTTTTTTTCTGTATAATATTCGTTGATGATACAGCAAGGAGGAATAAGCCATGGATGCTTGGAATACAGTTCAAGGCTATTGGAGTGACTTTGCCGATTTACGAATTACAAAGCTTATCATTGGCGCGATTATCACCGTTGTCATCGTTAAATTTATTACACGAGTCGTACGGACCTTTTTTAGAAAAACAAACTTTATCGAGGAACGGGAAGAAAAGACGCTGGAAGCCATGATTCGTTCCATTGTCCGCTACACAGCTACGTTCGGCTATGTGCTATTTGCACTCTCGGTTTTCAACGTTCCTGTGACAAACCTGCTGGCTGGTGCCGGGGTGGCTGGTATCGTCATTGGTCTGGGCGCCCAAAGCGTCATTAGTGACTTCCTGTCTGGTGTTTTCCTATTATATGAGAAGCAATTGCACAAAGGCGATTTTATCACAGTCAACGATCAGTTTACAGGAACAGTTGAAGATATTGGCCTTCGTTTTCTCCGTATTCGTGAATGGAGCGGGAAACTCATCACGATGAGTAACGGTCAGGTAAACTCCATACAAAATTATAATATTGACCATATGCGTGTCATTGAAAATATCACCACAAGTTTTCAGGAAAATCCAACCCGGGTTTATCAGGTTTTAGAGGAAGCCTGTGAACGTTTAAATGAGGAACTGAGCCACTATCTGAAAAAAGATCAGCATGACCAGCCTATAGAAAAATTTCAGGTTTACGGTATGTCCTCACTTAACGACAGCTTTCGGGGATACAAATTTACCATTATTGGTGTAACCAGTGATATCTTTTACTTCGCCGCCGCTAAACAGGCGAGAATGATCATTGCAGAAACTTTATATAATCATAACATTGAAATGGCGATGCAGCATGTTGATGTAAAGTCCGCTTCCCACGAATAGGGATAGCGGACTTTTTTGTACATTGATTTACATCGCAAGTTAATTCGATTTTAACTGAAAAGAAAACGATACATGGTCCTGTATCGGAATCCAGGCGCCAATTCCCTGCTTTGTTACGTTCCTGATTTCGAGCCGTTTTTTTGAGCCCTTTAAAATTAGATAGACCTCACCATACGTAACGACACCCTTCTCATTTAACGCAGGTGCGAATGCGTGTAAATAGCCTACTTTTTTAGATGGCACTCCATATGTCTGATCCTTCTTTGTACCTGTTCCCACTACTGTCTCAAAGGCCAATGGCAAATCTGTGCTGGATTGCGCCTTCATTTGAATCATTTTTTTGACATCGTTTGCCCGCTCTGTTTTAGAGGTTAAGCCGCCTTTAATTCTCTTTTCCTTCTCTTGCACATAGTTTAAGGATTTCTTCTCGTCCCCACCGAGATTATTCAGGACATTCACATTAATTTCCTGGTACTCCCAGTTCATGCTTGATTCATCGGATTTATAATTCAGAGGCCAATGACCAAGATAAATTTCCCCGCGATAACCAAAAGCCAGCTTGGAAGGGTTTAAAGATGATTCATTTAACATTTTAATAAACTCAGGGTTCTCCACCTTGAGATCGGAACTGTCGATCAACTCTTTGGCCAGATCATTAGGCTCTAAATAGGTTTGATCCTTTTTTGTGTTCGGGTAAGTATTTTCCTTGGATATATTCAATACATGATTCGGGATGGAATCATTGGTTGAATCCTCTTTATCTTCCGCCTTTTCATCTTTAGCCAGCAAAACACCAGGAAACATAATTGTTGCTATGAAAACAATCGTTAAGAACATGAAAAAGCTCTTTTTCATACGCTTCATCACAGCCTTTCCTTCATTTTTCTCTTATTTTTATCTTGCGCCATTGAATCTATGCAAGTGAATATAAGTCTTAACCCCACGCACACCTTTGAGAAGAATATTGATTGACATAGCCATTATTTACGTTAAGATACAAGAGGCTGAAATTAGAGAAAAAAGGAGGAATAAGGATGGTATCGAAACGAACCCGCTTCTCTATACTGGTTTCACTTGTAGGGATTTCCGGATTTTCACAGGGAATGCTTCTTCCTTTGATTGCCATTATTTTAGAACAGAATGGCGTTTCATCTTCTATTAATGGCCTTCATGCAACCGGACTTTATATAGGGGTATTAATTGCATCCCCCTTTATGGAAAAGCCTCTGCGTAAAATCGGGTTTAAACCTATGATTCTCATTGGGGGAGCTCTGGTATTCACCTCCTTATTCTTCTTCACTTTATGGGAGGCGCTCTGGTTCTGGTTTATTTTGCGTCTCATAATCGGAATGGGCGATCAAATGCTGAATTTCAGTACACAGACCTGGATTACATCAACGAGTGAGCCTGAGAAACGAGGAAGGGATATAGCTTTATATGGGCTGTCATTTGGAACAGGTTTTACGCTTGGACCTCTAATGACTCAGCTTATTAACGTACACCAGTCCTTACCGTTCATCCTTAGTTCCATACTTTGTATCCTCGTCTGGTCACTGATGTTCTGGGTGCGTAATGAATTTCCGTCTGCAGAAGATGAAGAAGTCGATTTCCGTTCCAATCGAAGCTCCTTCAGGCGATTTTATCAGGCAGCAAAAATTGCCTGGGTAGCCTTTTTACCACCATTTGCATATGGCTTACTGGAGGCATCGCTTCACGGAAATTTCCCTGTTTACGGAATGAGAATCGGTCACGATGTGGATATGCTGGCGTATATTCTTCCCTGTTTCGCAGGCGGCAGTATCATCACTCAGCTTCCTTTGGGCGCTCTCAGTGATAAAATCGGGAGACGAAAAGTACTGCTATCTGTTATAGCTGGCGGCATGATCATCTTTATCATGGCGTCTGTAGTGGAACAATCCCTTATCGGACTGTTTATCAGCTTTATTCTGGCCGGAATGTGCGTGGGCTCGGTCTTTTCTCTGGGGGTATCCTACATGACTGATTTACTACCCAAGAATCTGCTGCCGGCAGGAAATATCCTATGCGGAATCTTTTTCAGCTTCGGGAGCATTATCGGACCTTTTTTAGGCGGCCTGTTTATTGACTATTTCCCTGGCCTGTCCTTTTTCCATATGATTACTCTTTCATTATTCCTTATCTGGCTTGCCATTTTCACCAGGAAGGAAAAACTCCACGTTTCACCAACCTCCAGTCAGACAGTATAAAGTTCAACTAACCAGGAATTACTGGCCGTTTACCTGCTTAGTCCTGCCTGCCGGGTTACCATAAAAACTTGAAGCGGGGGTTTTACGGCCAGTTCATGCGCAAAAAACGCAGAGTCATGACTGATAAAAGGTGTCTTCCATTCCTTTTGTCAGTCTTTTTTTGTTTAAAAAAACGTCATGAACTCCTCAAACTTTTACATTGAATTTCATTTATAATGTGTTATGATAATAATAGTTAAATAATAATTATTATAATCTGAATAATCCGTGATAATTATTATCAATTGCCGATAAACCAGTTCCAAGGGGATATGACAAACGAAAATGATTCTCAATTAAATGAAAGGGGTTGATAATGTGGGGATGGAATTATCTTATTCTGTAAATGAAAAGACAGCTCAACCCAAGCGCCATCCATTTTTTAAGTGGTTACCGAAGATTAAGGAGCACCTTGAGCTTATAGCAGCCCTGTTCAGTGGCGTCCTTATATTATTTGCATGGGCGACTGAGTCCTATTTTGCCCATTCCATGACGGTCACTTTATATTTAGCTGCCTTTGTTATCGGCGGATTTGCCAAGGCAAAGGAAGGTATTGAAGAAACCATAGCAAATAAGGATTTGAATGTCGAGCTGCTTATGATCATTGCCGCGATTGGGTCTGCTGTTATCGGGTACTGGATGGAAGGGGCTATTCTGATTTTCATCTTTGCTCTTAGCGGGGCACTCGAAACGTATACAATGAACAAAAGTGAGAAAGAACTCTCCTCCCTTATGAAGCTTCAGCCAGAGGAAGCCATTCGTATTCATGGGGATAAAGAGGAGATTGTGCCCGTTTCTGCTTTACAAATGGGGGATCACATTTTCGTAAAAGCCGGAGAAAGAATTCCTGCAGACGGAAAAATTACACGGGGGCGAACAGCTATTGATGAATCCGCCATCACTGGTGAATCCATGCCGGTGGAAAAGCAATTGGAGGATGAGGTCTTTGCCGGGACAGTAAATTTAAATGGAAGTCTTGAAGTTGAACTGACCAAATCTCCTAATGAGAGTGTATTCCAGAAAATTATCCATCTCGTTCAGTCCGCGAAGAGCGAACGCTCACCCTCTCAGCTCTTTATTGAACGCTTTGAAGGAACGTATGTGAAGGTCGTTCTTATTGGTGCAGCCTTAATGATGTTCCTGCCTCATTATTTGATTGGCTGGTCCTGGCAGGATACTTTATACCGCGCCATGATTTTCCTGGTTGTTGCCTCCCCATGTGCTCTCGTCGCATCCATTATGCCGGCCACTCTTTCAGGCATATCAAACGGCGCCCGTCATGGGATTCTATTTAAAGGTGGCGTACATTTAGAGAATCTTTCCCATATCAAAGCAATTGCCCTGGATAAAACCGGCACGTTAACAAACGGGGAGCCTGAAGTTACGGACTTCTATGCGGCTGAAAATGAAGACAAAGACTTCATTCTCAACATTGCTGGTTCCATGGAAAGGGAATCTACCCATCCACTCGCCAAGGCTGTTGTTCAGTATGCTCAAAAGCAGACTATTGCTTTATCCGCTGAGGTGGATGACATGATTAACACGGCTGGTAACGGAATATCAGCCAGCATTTCAGGATCCAATTGGAAAATCGGAAAAGCTGAATTTATCGGTACTGAGCAGATAACTGACTTTTACAATGGGATTCATAAAAAGCTGGCGGAACAGGGCAAAACGGTTGTATTTGTTTCCCGCGATGATCAGGTGAAGGCTTTATTTGCTCTGAAGGATACCGTTCGGGAAGATGCCAAAAAAGCAATCCGCACACTGAATAATGAAGGCATTCAAACCGTGATGATTACGGGGGATAATGAGACAACAGCCAAGGCGATTGCTGAAGAATGCGGAATTACCGAATATTATGCTAATTGTCTTCCGGAAGAAAAGGTGGAAAAACTGAAGGCATTACAAACCGAATATCAATCGGTAGCCATGACCGGAGATGGCATTAATGATGCACCTGCCCTGGCCACCTCAAACCTCGGAATCGCCATGGGGGAAGGAACCGATGTTGCACTGGAGACCGCGGATATGGTCCTGATGAAAAATGATTTACCGAAAATCGCTTATTCCGTATCCTTATCCAAAAAGATGAATCGTATCGTTAAACAAAATGTTATCTTTTCCATTTCCGTCATTGCCATTTTACTGTTATCCAACTTTATGCAGAGCCTGAATCTTCCATTAGGGGTTGTGGGGCATGAAGGAAGTACAATTCTGGTCATTTTGAATGGGTTGCGAATGCTGAAGGAAGCATAAAAGGTTCCTTCAGCGTTTTTTCAATCCCCAACTGATGGAACCCCCCTTTTATCTTCCCCTGTGCTTTTTCATTTTATATAAGGTCGCATTCATTTCTCCGCCCAGAATAATAATCAGCGCCGATAAATACAGCCAGATCATCAATACAATCATAGCCCCCAGACTGCCATACCTTGCATCATAATGGCCAAAGTTTTCAACATAAAAGGCAAAAATAAAGGATACCAGCTGCCATCCAAAAGTGGCAAAAGTCGCCCCAGGTAAGGCTTCGGTTAACGTCACACGTTTTTCAGGAGATATTTTATACAGAAAAATAAAAATGATCGCCATTACAATGGCCGAAATGACCCAGCGCATGGCTTCCCATACCCGAAGAAATTCATCACCTGCACCAAAAAAGGAAAAAACGTAAGTACCGAGCAGTTCACCAAATACAGGCAATAACAAGGCCGTAATAATAACCAGATACATCGCTACGGTCAGCACCATGGAAATCAGCCTCGCTGCGATAAACGAACGCTTAGGATGTATTTCATAGGTTAAATTGATGACGCGAATTAATGCATTGATTCCGTTTGATGCGATAAATAAAGTACTTATAAGACCAATGGATAATAATTGGCCATTTTTGTTATCCATCAACTGACCTATATTCTGTTCAATAAAGTTCATCGTATCCCCCGGAACAAAGCTGCCCACCATAGACATCATCTGTTCAACGGTAACCGGAATATAAGCCATTAAGGTTAACAAAAAGATCATAAACGGAAACAGGGAGAGCAGAAAAAAATAGGCAAGCTGCGCGGCTCGCCCTCCAACATCGTCATCTGCGTATCGATCAAACATCCTCTTAAAAAAACGGCGGATTTTTGGGATCATAAAATTCACCCTGAAATTTGTTCATTCTGCTTAGGTCTCTTTTCAAGCATCTGATCAGCATCATCCAGCTGCTTAATAATCGAGTCTGCATAATACTCAATGCCTTCAACGGTTGTTCTTAAATCGGCAAAGGCTTTAGAAGGATCCTTCCGGTAATTTCTGATTTGATTCATTACATCCCTGCCAAATGCTATGGCACCTTCTCTTGTTTCCCGATGAAACAAAGAACTAAGCGCCCCAACTGCAGCGCCGATAAGCACACCACGTTTCCAACGATTTTGCTTCACGTTTTCATCCTCCTTATTCTAATGTGAAACTTCCATCAGTGAGGGTATTACGGTCAGTTAATACGTGATAAATTCCATTTCTTCTTAATATCCTCTAATAAATACCGGCATCCTTCCTCCACTAATTCAAAAACGTAATCAAAGTTGCCGGTAAAATACGGGTCAGGGACGTCTCTTTCTTTCGGATGTGGTACATAATCCATCAAACGTTTCACTTCCACCTGATCCGTTGTATGCCTGAGTGCAAGTAAATCTCTTATATTTTGCGCATCCATCCCTACAATATATTCAAACTTGTCCCAATCAGACGTATCCATTTGTCTGGCTTTCATTCCTTCAACAGGTACGGACTTTACGGACAAAAGTTCCTGTGTACCCTGGTGCGGGGGTTGACCTATGTGCCAATGTCCAATTCCGGCAGAGTCTGTTTCCACCTTGTCTGAAAGGCCTTCCTTTTCAACCATTTGCCGGAAAACGGCCTCAGCCATTGGTGATCTGCAAATATTTCCAAGACAAACAAATAAAACCTTAATCTTCATTGTGTCACCTTCTTTACAAGCAATCTTTACACCTTTAATATATCAAATTTTCATTAAAAATAGAAAAAGTATATCTTTTTACCTAAATAACCTTGACATTTTATGTGAATTTTTAGAATATTTAATATATGGATAGCATTTATCATTTACTTGAGGGGGGAAACCATTGGATAGTCTTATTGCTGGTTTACAAACATTCAACGAGAAGGGCGCTGAAATTTTAGGCAATATCAGTAGTGTGATCTGGGGGCCACCCTTGCTCATTCTACTCGTTGGCACAGGGTTATTTTTAACCTTCAGACTGTTATTTTTACAATTTCGAACCCTGCCTTATGCTTTAAAATTGGTTTTTAGCAAACAGGATAAAAAGTCTGAGGGAGATATCACCCATTACCAGGCTCTCACAACCGCACTGGCAGCAACGATAGGTACAGGGAACATTGCCGGGGTTGCCACAGCCGTTGTAGCAGGTGGACCCGGAGCTGTATTCTGGATGTGGATTACCGCACTTGTCGGGATGGCCACAAAGTATGCAGAGGCTCTATTAGCGGTAAAATACCGTACCAAAAATGAGCAGGGTCTTATGGCTGGTGGACCCATGTATTACTTGGAAAAGGGTCTGAATAACAAAACAGGAAGAGCATTAGGTGTGGCTTTTGCTGTTTTTGCTTCCCTAGCTGCATTTGGAATCGGGAATATGACCCAGTCCAACACAGCTGCTTTATCATTGGAAGATACTTTTAATGTGCCTCCATTTGTTACTGGAATTATATTTACTGTTTTAGCTGGTCTTGTTATCGTCGGGGGAATTAAAGTTATCGGTAAAGTTACCGCATTCTTCGTTCCGATTATGGCGGCCTTTTACATTACCGGCGGGCTGATCTTAATCGTCATGAATTTTGATCTGGTCGGTCAGGCTTTTGGGTTAATCTTTTCAGAAGCCTTTAGTCTTGAGGCCGGGTTTGGTGGTCTGTTAGGGGCAGCAATTCGTTACGGGGTTGCCCGCGGGCTGTTCTCGAACGAAGCAGGTCTCGGTTCTGCACCAATTGCAGCGGCCGCAGCCAAAACCGATTATCCGGCGCGCCAGGCTTTAGTTTCTATGACTCAGGTATTTATCGATACCATTGTGGTCTGTACAATCACAGGACTTACCATTGTGATGGCTGGACAGTATGATGGCGGAATGGACAGTTCTGTATTAACCAGTGCATCTTTCGCTCAGTTCCTGGGTGATACCGGTATGTACATTGTTACACTCGGCGTTCTGTTCTTCACGTTCTCCACAATCCTTGGATGGTCCTATTATGGCGAAAGAGCGATTGGGTATCTGACTGGTGAAGGTGGCGTTCGAATTTACCGATATGTTTTCGTCGTCTTCATTTTCATTGGGTCGATTACAACCGTAGATGTCGTATTTAAATTTTCCGATGTCATGAACGGTTTGATGGCCTTTCCAAACCTGGTCGGCCTTCTTGCCCTATCCGGGGTTGTCGTTGCTGAAACCAATCGATTCAGGAAGGTTGCCCAGAAGGAAAAAGAGGAAAAGAAGTCGGGGAGTGTTTCCGTTTAAAGGGAAACTTCCATCAGTGGGGGTTTCGGACAGTGAATGGCGGATAATATTGTAAAGGAGAAATGCTCCATGAACGAAGCCGCTCCAAACGGTTTCGACTCGGCAATCATTCAGAAAGACCAGGTCATATTCTATGATCTGGTCTTTGCTTTCTTTCTCAGGCCGCACCTGCTTTGACTTCTTTTTCCATAGGAGTACCTTTTCTCTTATGCGCCCATTCTACATCCACCGATTCAGGAACAGACAACTTAGGCTGAATCCGATTTCTTTTATCAATCAGACCCGTCTGAAAATCTCCCTGGAAAAACTGAACATATAATGTATCTCCAGCTTCCACGACCTGCGCAATATCATTTGGTTCCATCGTAACGTCAGACATTGTCGTTTCATAGGTCCCAAAAATAACGATATTCTGATTATTATGCGTCAAAATCTCCGGCTGTGCGGCATTTGTGAAAATAACAATTTTTTGAATGTGACCCGGCACCTCTTCCTCAATCATAGGAAGGGCACCAGCGTCTACCTCCTGATGAACCGCTGCTTTCATCTCCTCTGTAATGCCCAGTGACGCAGCCAAGTAAAATCCCGCTCCAACAAAACCAATAAACCCTATAAATACAATCGATAGAAAATCAAATTTTAAGAAGGGCGTTTTCTCCTTTGATACAAATAGATAGATTAAGATCTCCAATCCAATGATCACAAGTATAATCGGCCACCAGGCTATAGCTACCTGAACAATGTCCGGATTCCCAAAATTGGCAAGTAGCAGGGTCACACCTAAAAGAATTAAGAGCAGACCCATCGAAAACGTTCCGATCCTCCATTGTCTCATTGATCTTCTCCCCCTTTATCCTTTGTCTTCGAACCCATAAGAAGACGTATACCGCCGCCAATGAGAAGGAGACAAACGATCACGAGCTGTAAATATCTCTCATAATAATGCCGTATATCCAAGTGGAAGGCTTCCATCACGTATGGACCAAAAGCCGGCATAAGTATTGAATCCACAATGAAGAACAAGCCTAATAGAATTAGGCCGATTCCCAGCCAGCGCTGATGGTTGGCAAAATAACCGATAATCGGGGTATCTTTTGCCTCCCCCACCTCATGTCGGGATTGCTGCTGTAAAGCGTCAAAAAAGCTGAAGAACCAGATGACAGGTACTAAAAAGAGAAACAGCGAAATCCTTAGGACATCAAGAATATAAATCGATAGTAAAAACCCTATCATGAGCTGCAACCCCCGTTTTTGCAATCCTAAATACATATGACCTGCACCCGGAAAAATAGAGAGAACGGTTGTGGTTGCTTTGCTCTTCCTGCCGCTTGCCCGTTGCTGTTCAAAATCCTCCATAATGGAGCGATCTGCAAGTTCCTCTCCGTTCTGCTGTTTATTCAGCAGCTGTATCGTATCAAATAGACTGTAAATCCAGATGATAGGCAAACCAAGCGCAAAAATAAGAAAACCAGGCTGTCCGGTTAGAATCGTCACAAACAAAATCATCGTACCCAGGCCGAAAAAGCCAGCTAAAAATGTTAAACCACGATAATTCAAACCTAAGTGAAAATGACCCACACCTGGAATGAAGGAAAGAATAATAGTCAGAAAACGTTCCTGTTTATCTCCGTCCATTTTTTGTGGCTGAGCACTATTTCCATCTGTACTGGAAATAGTCTGTCTGTCTGCCGGAATAACTGCCCCGCTTAATAATGTAACCACCATATCTAACATATTGATGACCCAAATTCCAAAGGCGAATGGTAAAACCAGTAAAAATTCATTTCCATAGGGAGACATTACCGCAATAATAAAGGCCAGACCCAGTGAACCCGCGAATCCAATTCCGTATAGCACTCCTCTGATTTTTCGCTGTAAATAAATATGACCAAAGCCGGGGATAAAAGCTAACAAAAATGCAAATAACCTGGATTTATTCATTTCCTTTCTCCTCCTTTCCATTTCCTGTGTTCAAAAAATTGGCTTCCAAAATTTTTTCGGATATTGGTGGATCATCGGCTTCGATTTGGTCATCAAGGCTAAACAGCATGTCAAAGACACCCGAAAACATAAGTAAGACCGTTAAGCCGGCTGCCAGGAAATAATGAGCAAGCGTTTTACGACGCACATCTCTGGAAGAAGCATTCCCTTTGTTTTTCATTTGATTAGGCTGAACAATCGCCAGCTTTTCCATCGTCTCATCCGTAAAGGAATCAGAAACAGAAAAGGGAATAGACCATTCATCAATCACGTTCATATACTGATGAAAGCAAACGTCACAATCACTGAGGTGACCTTCTATATTTTGCTGCTGTTCTTCTGGCAGCTGCTCCTTCACATACTGCTGCAGGACTTCCCATTCAACGTGATTACTCATGAAAAATCATCCTCCTTCCAATTTTGGCGCATCCATTTTCTTGCCCGATAAAGCCGCATTTCCACCGTTTTTTCCGCTATATTTAAGTCTAAGGCAATCTCAGCATAGGTCTTCTCCTGAATGTAGTAGCGAAACACCACATCCCTAAATTTTACCGGCATTGACTCAATCGCCTCACGAACCTTTTCCTTCTGTGACTGCCTAAGCATCTCAGCTTCAGCACTGCTACCTTGCTCCATCTGGAAAATCGGTTCATCAAAGGAGGTTAAATCCTCCTGTCTTCGCTTTTTCTTACGATAGGAGTCAATCGCCGTATGATAAGCAATTCGACTTAACCAGGTTTTAAAGCCCTGCGCCTGATAGGAGGGGAGCGCATCCACCATCTTGATAAATGTTTCCTGTGTTAAGTCTTCAGCTTCCTGTTGATTTTTAGCTACACTGTAGGTCACCTTGAACACATGATGCTTATACTTTTCAATCAACATACGCAGGGCCTGCTGGTGACCCGCTTTCACTCTTTCAATTAGTGGTTCATCGTGAATCCTGCTCCCCTCCCTTCTCTCTATTTACTCACATCTTTTAGACGATTCTATAACCATGTACCCTACAAAAAATGTGCAAAAAAATAGAGGCCGGGACATTCGGAATTATCTTGAGCGATAACGCTTTTTGTCCCAACCTCATCCTTTGAATTTGGCAAAAGCATCAGTCCTATTCATCGACCAGCGGAGCGATGCACGTTTCTCCTTCATTTTTTGCACTGTTCACATATGTACTAACTTCATAGGCAGTCAGATCTTCATTGGGCAGGTCCAATAGAAAGTTCTGCATTTCCTTTGGATCACGCGATTCTTTTTTGAGCCAGTCTTCTTCCTTTTCTTTCGGCAGGATGACAGGCATACGGTTATGAATCTCTGACATAAATTCGTTAGGGCTTTTCGTCATAATGGTACATGTAACCATTTCCTTATCTCCCTGCTTCCAGCGATCCCACAGTCCGGCAAAGGCAAACAACTTACGGTCCTGCAGCGAAATTCTCAACGGCTGCTTAGTCTTGTGATCAAGTTTTTTCCATTCATAAAAACTGTCAGCTACAATTAAACAGCGCCTCCGCTCCATCAAGCGTTTAAAGCTCGGCTTCTCAGCTGCTGTTTCTGTGCGTGCATTAATCATTTTATAACCAATGGAAGGATCTTTGGCCCAGGATGGTACAAGCCCCCACTTCAAATATCCCGCTCGTTTTTTCTCTCCGTCATGGACAACCGCAAGTACAGATTGTCCCGGGGCTATGTTGTAACGCGGCTCGTAGTTTTCAATATCATGAGCTACTCCAAAAGCCTCCAATATGTCCAGTTCCTCCGCAAGCAACGTAAAACGTCCACACATTTTAACCACCCTTTATTTCAATGTAAAATTAAGATAATTCTGTTATCATGTATTGTACATGGTTTTATGAAAAGAATGAAGAAAGGAACTAGGCTATGTTAAATTCGTTTATTGAGAAAACAGATGTCATTATTTTTGACTTAGACGGCACTTTATATGAGGGAGACCAGCATTTTGCCTTAATGGTCGAAAACCTGAAACAGCGTCTCCCTGAAAAGCACCATAAGGCCTTTGATGAGCTTTATCGGAAGTCATTAGCTGGCGAGCATGCTTTAACGATAGGTAAAGTCTATGACGTTCAGGAGGATGTAATCTGGACCTGGGATCCGTTCACGACTGAACTAACGAATGCTCAAAATTGGGACAATGAACAGGTACATATTTACAATGCACCAACAAAACTGTCTGTATCCGAGTTTGATTATCAGCGCTTTGTCCCTATTGGTGATGGCTGGTGGCCGCCATACTCCATCGCACGTCATTTCGGACTGACGGTTGAAGATACCCAGTGGGCTTATCGCCGAACAAAGGAACAAATGGCAAATCTGGATGGTATGCTTGAACCCACCCCCGGGCTGCAGCAATATTTAGAGGAACTGTCAAAAACGAAGAAACTTGTGCTCATAACCAACAGTGAAATAGATGATGTTCATCGCTTACTAAAGTTTTTAGGCCTGGACCATATTTTTTCTGATATTGTCCCAAGCGCTTTAAAGCCAATGAACACTAACAAGCATTTTGAGGAAGTGTTAGCCAGATACGCCGTGAAACCTGAACAGGTGCTTTCCATCGGGGATAACTTTATGAATGAAGTGGCCCCAGCCCTTCAGCTAGGTATGTATGGAATATGGTTAACCACTTCAAACGAAGTCCCGCTTAAAGACGACAAGTTTGCAAAAATACGGACGCTGGCGACGGAATAAAGCATCCCATATGATCCTGTTTGGGATAAATGAACCATCCATTGTGAATCCTTGCTCAAAAGTCCTTCAGCCTGTGCTGAAGGACTTTTTTTCATAAATTAGCCATGCAAATGCAAATGGACCTTCATCCTTTTTTACAAAAAATAAACCAGAGCGAATCGCCCTAGTATCGAATTCCAAACCTCTTTTGAATTTTCCCTCTGTACTTCGGATAGGCCGGTGAGGAGGATAGTCTGCGTTTATCCATTAAAGACTGATAATGAAGGTGCTTTTCGGTCAGCTTTTCTTTATATTCCTCCTGCAGCTTCTCATCCCGGGTCTGATTCATTAATTCTTCAAGAGTTACCATTTCCTTTTTAATTTTCATTTCCTCTGGCAGGATGCCGGCATTTTTCATCATCCGGTAGCTTGTACGTAAATCCTCAGATACGCCGGCCAGATCATCCTCAGGCAGCGGCCTCCCCTTCCCCGGGAGGTCATCCAGCTCTCCCTTATCAATGGAAGTCTTGATTTTTTCTTCAGCAAGAATATATCCAATATCCATTCATACACCTCCACACTATATAGACTTCTCCTCACTCCAGGCTTTTAGCCAATTCGGCAGATAATCATAGGAAAACAGATCATCCGGATAGTCAATAAAAGCCGTATGTTCTTCTTCGTATAAAAACTGAACAAATTCATTCAGTGCACCCATATATTCATTATATAAAAATTCAAAACTTATCGTCTCTTCAGGCATGTCGTTTTCTGCACAAATTTTCGGATCTGTATAGTTCACATACGTCCGACACGGAATAGGACGGATTTCATAGGCCATACACATATTAGTTTCCGTATTTAAAAGAGGGCAGGGCACGTGACTGCGGATATATTTCCGTTTGAAATCAGAATCCTCTTGATAGTCAAAGGAGGTAATGGTCTCCAATGTTTCTCCATACTTTTCAAAATAGGTTTTTAAATGGGCTGTAATGCGTTCCTTACGTTCATGGGGGAAGCACTCAATCGCCTTTGTCATGAGTTTAGCTTCCATCTTTGAAACAATAATCGGAAAATAGCAGCAGAAGGCACATCCCATTTGACAGGTGGGCTTCATCCCCATCGTTTCATCCATCTGTTCCATTTCACCACTAACAACCTGAAGGAGTTCCTGAAAGCTTGCCAGCAATTTCTGTTCAACATCCGTATCTTTGTTCGCCCACGCTTCTACTACCTTGTAAAACTTCTCTTCCTCAATTTTATAGGAATTTTGCAGGTGATTCATCCGTTCCTCAATTTCTTCCATTGATAAATACATCTTCATTCATAATAAATCCTTTCATTCAATCTATTAAAAATTATAGACGATATTTACCAGAATTCATACGGGTATTTTCTGGTGTTTTTCTCTTTCATATATTCACGGATGAATGTTAGAATAACCTAGACTCTGAAAATACTTCAGTGTGATTATGGATGAAAGGATGAGTCACATGCATATCGGAAGTAAAGGCTGGTACGTTAACGAACTAAAGAAAATCGGTGTTAATCGTTATGAAGAACGTAAAATCGAAAGCTATAAGAAACACGTACTTGCCAATTTATTGGAAAGTAAGCAACAATAACCAGTTTTATTACAGGGACTATGCTCCCTGTTATTTTTTTGTTATAGATATTTAATTTTTATATATAATTAAAAAGTGGTAAACTAACTAAGTATACATGGAATCTAGAACTAATGGAGGAAAAGGATATGTTCTCATCAGCAGAAATTGGCATTGATCTCGGTACAGCTAATTTACTTATTTATACCAAAAATAAAGGCATTGTATATAACGAGCCCGCTGTGGTGGCCATTGATACAACTTCACAAAACGTACTTGCTGTAGGTGAAGAAGCAAAGCAAATGATTGGAAAAACACCTCAAAACATTGTACCTGTTCGTCCGATGAAAGATGGCGTGATTGCTGATTATGAAGTGACTTCACAGATGCTTAAAGAAATGCTTAAAAAGGTAAGCAAAAAGTTAGGTCACTCGTTACGCAAGCCTTCTGTTGTCGTTTGTGTTCCAACAGGTGCAACCTCAGTAGAACGCCGCGCCATTCATAATGCAATAAAGGAATACGGAGCTAAGTATGTTCATTTAATTGAAGAGCCTATCGCCGCTGCAATTGGTGCAGGTCTGCCAGTGGACGAGCCTGTTTCCAATATGGTCGTTGATATTGGCGGAGGCACAAGTGAAGTTGCCATAATCTCCTTTGGCGGAATTGTCTCCTCACAGTCAACCCGGGTTGGCGGGGACAAAATTGATCAGGCCATCATCCAGCATGTACGGAAAAAATACAATGTTCTAATTGGGGAACGGACCGCTGAACAAGTTAAAATCCAAATTGGCTACGCGTTAATTGACCATCCTGAAGAAACCATGGAGGTTCGCGGACGTGATATGGTATCCGGATTACCTAAGACCATTGCGTTAACTTCAACAGAGATTCAGAAAGCGTTACAAGAGTCGCTTGAACAAATTCTTGAGGCTATTCAGACCACCCTTGAAAGCTGCCCTCCTGAATTAAGTGGTGACATTGTTGATCAGGGAATTACACTCACTGGTGGTGGTGCACTGCTTAAAGGCATGCAGGAATGGCTGTCCAATGAAATCGATGTACCTGTTCATATTGCACCAGAACCACTGGAGTGTGTAGCCATTGGAACAGGTAAGTCCCTGAAGATGATTACAAAGCTTCAAAAAGCTACAAAATAACATCCCGTATTTTCTAAGAAATACAGTGAGTGCAAACATTCACTGTATTTTTTTATGTTTTACGCCGGAGTTATGATTAAGAAATCAGAAAAGGCCACTTCCGACTTTGTTTATGGGGGTCATTCTAAAAAAATCGTTCGACAAATTCACGGATGGTTTTAGTCATTTTTTGGATATTTCTTTCACACGTTCCCTCTCATTTCAAATTTTTACGCTGATTTTAATAATAAGATATAAACCTGGGTGATTATGTAAGTATTTGTAATATTGTTATCGACATTTTATTCCATCCTTTTTATCTTAAGTCTTATATACTACTTTATGGTATCTATAGACTAGAGAGAATGTTTCGGGATGGTCTTACTTAAAAAATAAAAAGAGAGAGTATTTATTCTTAATGCAGAGGGGGAATCTATGGAATGAGTCAGCTAACAGGCCTTGACCCTGAGTGGGTAGAACTCATACTGGAAGCTTTGGAAATAGGTATTACTGAGGAGGAGATAAAAAAATTTCTTACCAATCCTGTTCCTTTTTAGTCGTATAGACTTAATTTTTAAAAAATTGCGTTCTCCATATCAAACACCTGGATGTTTTTATGTTATAATGAGGCCTAAGGAAGGTGAAAAAGATGATAGGAGAACGTATAAAAAAGCAGCGTGAACAAAAAAACATGTCACTATCCGAATTAGCCGAACAAGCAGGTGTGGCAAAATCATATTTAAGCTCCATTGAACGGAATTTACAATCCAACCCTTCCATTCAGTTTCTTGAAAAAATTTCTGCTGTTTTAGGTGTATCGGTAAATACCTTTCTTCATGACAAAACAGAGAATTTGTCAAAGGAACATTTAGATCAGGAATGGATAACCTTAGTTCAGGAAGCCATGCAATCTGGTGTTTCCAAAGAGGAGTTTAAAAGCTTTTTAGAATATAATAAATGGAAACTGGAACAAAATAAATAAAGGGAAACTTCCATCAGTGGAGATATTACGGCCGGTTAATGTGTGATAGACATATACATAGACAAGCTTAATAACCCAAAACAAAAAAGAGCATTTCCAAATCACCTTGAAAATGCTCTTTTTCGTATTTCTCCTATTTTTGGTCAGCCGGAAACACAACGCCCACTTGCTTCCGTGCTTCCTCTATAATTCGGGCTACTGTAACGGAAGTCTCAAAGGTATTGATATCTGATTCCCGTTTATTCTCTTTGATTAACGAAATGAATTCCTTTGTTTCATCATACATGGAATTCTCATTTTGTGGCACACTCAAATCTTCTTCATTTCCATGATGGTCCCGGAAGATGACTCGTTCAGCCCTATGTATAGGGTCAATGATGAGGCTGCCTTTCTCACCTTGAATTTCAGAAGGCATTTCTGAATTGGTAATCTTGGAATGCATAACGATGCCTTCCATGTCACCATATTTTACTAAAACCGTACCTTGCCCATCTACTCCGGATTCTAACATCACACCATTTGCTTTTACCTCTTCAGGTTCGCCAAATAGCACCACCATTGGATATATACCATATACACCAATATCCATCAGAGACCCATTCGAAAACTCAGGCTTGAATGCGTTTAGCACTGTTCCTTCTTTGTACTTATCATATCTGGAAGAATATTGACAGTAGTTTCCTATATATCGGCGTATCTGTCCCACTTTATGTAAGTTTTCCTGTACCGCCTTAAAGTTAGGCAAAAAGCTGCTTTTTAGCGCTTCCATAAGTAAAACTTGATTGTCCCGGGCTGCCTGGATCATTTCCTCCACTTCACGCACATTTGACCCCATAGGTTTTTCACATAAAACATGTTTTTTTCCATTCATTAATGCAATAGCATATTCTTTATGAAGAGAATTTGGAGATGCTATGTATACAGCATCAAGTTGATCACTATCCGCCATCTCCTGAATGCTCGTAAATGTATGTGGAGCATTATACTTCGATGCAAATTCTGCCGCTCTTTTTTCCGTACGTGAGAACACAGCCGTTAATTGAAAATCCTCTACCTGCCGTGCTGCATCTAAGAACCGTTCTGTTATCCAATTTGTCCCTATGACTCCGAATCGTACCATAATTTAAAACCTCCTGGTCTCTAGTTATAAATCCTGGGTAATCCTCTTATGTTGTCTCGATCATCACGGCCCTTCTCTATCGTATTGTTCAGCTCAGGGACTGGTCAATATTAGGCATTTCACTTTTCTTATAAGTTCAAGCCTAACGAGCCCCTTCCGCTTTCCTATGTATATTTTACATGGTATTTGTGAATTTATAAACGAATAAACTATTTTTGATGGGATGTTTGATAAAGTGTTTGGGCGGTTATAGAACTATGTAAGGAGGAATGATGTTGAAGCTTAATGTTACCCAAAAGCTGATAAAAGACCATCTGGTATCCGGGGAAATGACTCCTGGTGAGGAGATTGGATTAAAGATTGATCAGACGTTAACACAGGATGCAACCGGAACAATGGTTATGCTTGAGCTGGAAGCCATGGGGCTCGATTATGCCAAAACAGAGGCATCTGCCCAGTATGTCGATCATAACCTGATTCAAGTAGATAACAAAAACCCTGATGATCACTTATTTTTACAGAGTGCAGCCAGGCGTTTTGGACTGTATTACAGCCGCCCTGGAAACGGGGTTAGTCACCCTGTCCATATGCAAAGATTAGCGAAGCCCGGGAAAACATTGTTAGGTTCAGACAGTCATACTTGCGCAAACGGCAGTATGGGAATGCTCGCCATGGGAGCTGGCGGTATTGATGTTGCGATGGCTATTGCCGGTGAACCCTTTTATGTCAAAATGCCTGAAGTCTGGGGAATCAAATTGACCGGTGACCTGCCGGATTGGGTAGGAGCTAAGGATGTTATTCTGGAATTGCTTCGTCGTCACGATGTAAAAGGCGGAGTCGGGCGTGTGATTGAATATTATGGTCCGGGATTAAGGAATTTAGATGCCATGGATCGGCATGTGATTGCCAATATGGGTGCTGAACTTGGTGCCACAGGAACGGTCTTTCCTTCAGATGAGGAAGTGAAGCGCTTCTTAAAAGAACAGGAACGTGAGGACGAATGGATGGAATTAAAAGCCGATAAAGGAGCTTCCTACGATATTGAGGAAGAAATCAATTTATCCGAGCTTGAACCTCTTATTGCAAAGCCATCAAGTCCAGGTAATGTAGTCCCTGTTAAGGACATTGCCGGTGAATCCATATACCAGTCCTATATCGGCTCTTCTGCTCAGCCTGGTTTTCGTGATTTTGCCATGGCAGCTGAAATTGTAAAGGATAAAAAGATTGCTGAAGGCGTGTCCTTAGATGTTAATCCGACATCACGGCAGATGCTGACCGAACTTGTACAGGAAGGACATATCGCAAGCTTCCTTCAATCGGGCGGACGTCTTCATCAGGCTGGATGTAATGGCTGTATTGGAATGGGGCAGGCACCCGCAACAGGTCGAAACAGTCTGCGTACAACACCAAGAAACTTTCCTGGTCGTTCTGGCACAAAGGAAGACAGTGTCTTTTTATGCGGACCAGAAACAGCTGCGGCCTCCGCATTAAAGGGTGAAATTACGGATCCACGTACATTGGAGATGAACTATCCAAAGATTAAAGGACCAAAAAAGCCCAATGTAGATGATCAGCTGCTGGATAAACCTATACCGGAGGAAGAAGCTAAAAAAACAGAACTCTACAAGGGGCCAAATATTGCCTCGATACCGGAAATGGATAGGCTGCCGGATGAGCTGGAGGTACCGATACTTCTTAAAATGAACGATAACATTTCCACAGATGAAATTTTAGCTGGTGGCGCCAGGGTTCTCCCATACCGCAGTAATTTACCTGAAATCAGTAAATTTACCTTTGAAATCATAGATGAGATTTATTATAACCGTGCTATGGACATCCGGGATCAAGGCGGCCATGCCATTGTGGGCGGCTATAACTACGGTCAGGGCTCCAGCCGTGAGCATGCTGCACTTGCTCCACGATACCTTGGATTACGGGTCGCTGTTGTCAAAGACTTTGCCCGCATTCACTGGCAGAACCTGGTTAATTTTGGCGTTCTCCCTCTTACTTTTAAACACGATGAGGACTTTGAAAAATTAGAGCAGGGAGATGTACTCCAATTTAATCACCTGCGCGAAAAAGTAAAGAAGGGCCATAACATAAAAGCAACGGTAAAAGACAAGGATATTGAGATAGAACTTACACATGCTCTATCTTCCAGACAAGTTGACATGATGCTTAAAGGTGGCTTAATTAACTGGGTGAAGGACAGACAGAATACAAAAACCTAATACCACGCATGAATTTGCGGTACCGTGTAAAACTATGGGCAACCATTGAAACAAGGAGAGATTGCCATGGTTGATCGTAATCAGGTATGTAAAGCATGCGATGGTAGTGGACTTTTAGCTGATGATGAGGAATGGCAGTATACGTGTACGGTGTGTGGGGGTGATGGGGTTTTTCAGCCGGGAGATAATCCTGAGCCTGACACTCCTTTTTCAGTAGATGAAAATAATCGAGTCCTTGAATAAAGGAGTGCTCATATGCACTCCTTTATTTTGATCTATGCATATTTATGATGTAAAAAATCCGCAGCAATACAAAGCCTGTTAAAGCTCCTACTGTATTAAGAAGGATATCATCCACGTCAAAGCTTCCTACTCTGAAACTAAGCTGACACAGCTCCAGAATCAAAATACCGACTAAAAATACTTTGAGAAAATCCCTGATTACCCAGAGCTCCTGAAAGCACAGAGGTAATAGCACTCCAAAGGGAATGAAAACTCCTATATTACCGGCTAAATTGATCAGCCAGGTTTCTAAAGGAAAGTGAGAAAAATTCTCGATATAAAGTTTTAAGGTTGATAACGGAATCAGATTATACATGTAATCTTCGGTTTGTACCCTGGAGAAACCAAAAAACATCCAATAAATAAGTAAACCTGTATATAGTATTAAAATAGCGACAGCCTTTTTTCTCAACTAAAACACCTCTAAATTGATTATAGATTACCTGTAACACTATGACTACTGTAATCTGAAAACCCTTGAAAATGAATAGCCTAATCTTTAGAAAATTTTTGCGGATAGAATACGTGAAGCATAATATACTTGTAAATAGGTGCAATCTTCAAGGAGGTGCTTTCTCATTTTAAGGATCCTGAAAAATAAGACACCGCTGACCGAAAGCATTCCTCCCGTGACGCAAAAGGAAGGAACGGTACAGATTGGACAGCAGATGGTTTTTTATTCGATCTTGGAATTGGATGAGGAAATTCCCTCCTACGTCCATACTCCTAGAAAACCAATGGGTGAAAGAGGGTAATTTTTCCCTTTTTCACCATATCTTATAGGTTTTTCCATTACACTTTGTTAAAATTTATGTAATATAAAACAAGGTGTGGTGATGGAATGAAGTTTCGTAAATTCTTGAATGTTACTTATATTTCAAGCATATTGGGAATTTTCAGCTTTATCATCCTAACCGCCACTTTATCAAAAGAAAATTTGAATGAAGTGACAGGCTTTATTTTGTTCCCTTTTACAGATAAGCTTCAGCCTGGTTTACAGTCCTCACGATTTATCCATTGGCTGGTGATTTCCCTGGCTATGTTTTTTTATATAATAATGATAAAAGGTATAATACGATTATTTCAAAAGCCGGTCCAACCGCAATCCTCCTACCCTGAAATGGTCTGTCAAAGTGAAATAGCCTCTATGTTAGATGCGGTAGACTCCGAAGATGATGCCAAAATTAATGAAAAAATTATAACTTTTATGAAAAAATTTGACGAAATGGTTGCAGAAATCTTTGAAATGGATAACAATGATTTAAAGAGTTTATGGGTTCTGCAAATGGATAAGGATGAATACCAGAAATCCATCGAAAAAGAAAATGAGGAATTTTATCAAAACGATCATAAAAGCTTTTTAATGATTGTAAACTTAAATGAGCATTTGAAGCCAACTGAAGAAGATAAACGTATTATAAGATGGGCGCTTCAGCAGCCTAATCCGCAGTTTTGGGATGATCGGGTGAAACGTAATTTTAATGGAGAAAACCGGGAATTTGTGTTTGTCCGGAATTACGGGGAATTTCGCCTTGGTTATGCCCTGTTATTTAAACATCAGCATATGATTACAGAAGAAAAGCTTCAACACTTTCAGGCAGCGTCCTCCTATTTGATGCTGTTAGGCAAAATTAACGATCTTACACACAAAATGATTAAATATATACTAGAAAAGGTGGTATAAAAGTGAGAGTAAAGGAACAGGAGACGAAAAAAAATCAGACAACGATCTCTGTTTTAACCTTATCAACAGATAGGAAAGTCCCCCCTGCCAAATACGAATCAGGTTTTAAAAAACTGGATTCAAAAACCGGAAAATGTTCCCCGGCAAAAGCCCGCGCCTTACTTCGAAAATGGGTATAGAGCAATGGCCGCCGGTCGTTGGAACCGGACGTTTTTCAACCAAATCTGTACATTTATTTTATAATCTCCAAAAAAAAGAACACCCAAGAAGCTAATTGACATACCTACCACTTATCTATATACTTATTCCATGAAACAGAATGATCCGTAAAAGTACGGGAGAGGTTCTTAGCTTAAACCCTCTATAAAAAACTAAGGACATATGACGTGATAGAATCAGCCATATCCCCCCTTAGGATATGGCTTTTTTAATGGCTGAATAAAAGGAGGTTTGAAGATGTCCGACAGAAAAGATGATGAGTTGACAGGACTGTCACTGCTGGGTAATCAGCAGACAAAATATGCCTTTGATTATACCCCTGAAGTGCTGGAAACCTTTGATAACCAGCATCCGAATCGCGATTACTTTGTAAAGTTTAATTGCCCGGAATTTACAACCTTATGTCCTAAAACTCACCAGCCGGATTTTGGTACGGTTTATATTAGCTATATCCCTGATCAAAAAATGGTAGAGAGTAAATCTTTAAAACTATACTTATTCAGTTTCCGCAACCATGGAGACTTTCATGAAGATAGTATGAACATTATAATGAATGATTTAATTGAACTTATGAACCCGCGCTACATAGAGGTATGGGGTAAATTCACCCCCAGAGGCGGAATCTCTATTGATCCATATTGCAATTATGGAAGACCAGAAACCAAATATGAAAAAATGGCCTTGCATCGCCTGATGAATCATGATATGTATCCGGAAAAAGTAGATAATCGCTAATAGAGGGGAAGCTTGGAATCCTCCCTGAAAAAGGAGAGGATAAAGAATGTTTGTTTACTTAAATGCTTTATTTGTTGGGTTATTGGTTTTATCAAATATTCTGGGTGTTAAATTATTCAGTATCGGTGATTTTGTTTTACCAGCTGCCGTTATTGTATATGTCATCACCTATTTAATTACAGATGTGATTGGTGAAGTATACGGAAAAGAGGCAGCTAAGAAAACCGTCCGGGCTGGTTTTTTTACTCAAATCATTGCCTTATTGTTCCTGTTTATCGCTATAGAGTTGCCTGCTGCTCCGCTGTTTGGAAATCAGCAGGAATTTGAAACCATTTTAGGCGGCAGTCTCCGTGTGATTTTAGCGAGCACATTGTCCTACCTTGCCAGTCAGCATTTCGATGTGTATTTTTTTCATCGTTTAAAACGAAAACACGGTATGGAGAAGCTGTGGCTGCGAAATAATGTTTCTACTATATCAAGTCAGTTTATCGATACAAGTCTATTCATTACGATTGCTTTTTGGGGAACTGTTCCGGCAACGGCATTACTAAGCATGATGGCCACCCAATATATATTTAAACTGATTGTAGCGCTTCTGGATACACCCATCACTTATCTATTCGTAAAGATCGCCAGAAAGGAAAAGGAAAGTTCAGATTTGCCAATCAGTGCATAATCTATTGAACATATTATAGGGGGGGACTTAAAAAAACAGGTGCCCCACCCTATAAAGTTTCTATGTAAACGAAGAAGGCTAACTCATGATTTTGAGTCAGCCTTTTATTAATGGGAGTGCTCCACGGGTTGGGTTTATTCAGTTTAAAGGATATCCAGCTGGATGAGGAATGCCAGAAGAACTTGAACAAGTACTTGCAGGGACAGGGCGATATCTGTATCGCTGGTCGTAACGTTTACGTCTTTGGATCCTTCGATGCGTACTTTTTGTTTATTGATCTGCCGCATTTCCGTGCGTTGTAACAAGTCATTGGTTACTTGTTCGGCGCGGTTTGAATCTGCAATGGTGATATTAACAACGACCGCGATCGCAATTTGGATGGCCACCTGAATGGATAGAGCAATTTGTGTGTCATTGGATGTGACATCTACATCACAGGAGTCGATAATCTCAATCACTTCATGGGATCCCTGATGCATTTCCTCAACTTGATAGGAAGCATTATCAACAAGTGCATCATCATCATTGAAGCCTCTATTACCCATCATAGCTCCAGCACGGGCACCTCTGCGTGAATCACAGCCGCAGTCACATTGGGTTGCTCTGACATTTCTGTGCGATCCACAGCCACAGTCGAAATCACTAACTCTGGCACCTCTGCGTCTTCCGCAGCCACAATCATCCTCCCACGTATTTCCTGCAAAATCTACAAAATCGTTTCGCCTTCTTCTCCTTCTTACCATTATCCATCAACCTCCTTTTCTTTCTTTCGCTTTAAAAACTCTCGAAGCGGACTTTCCTTAGGCTCTGAATCCTTCTCTCCACCTTCTGACTGAGATGATGAGTTAGAGTCATTTTGCTGGGCAACATACTCGTTAACCATCGTTTCAAGATTTTGGGCTATATTTCGTAGTTCCTGTTTTTGGGATTCGGATAAATCATTCACACCTGAATCTTGACCTATGCCATGCTTTTGCAACACTTTTGAAACCGAAACACCGGCTAAACTCTTGGATAAATTCTTCAGCTCCTGGTTGAGTTCTGTCATTGTTTATCCATCACTCCTTTCAACTATCTTTCACTAGTAGTATATGGGGGAACTCTATGTTAGTCAGGGCTGTCTCCTATTCTATTGAAAAAAGGGTTCCTATCCATAGTAGAATATAATAGTAGACTCACCTATGAACCTTTGCTAAAGCTTACAATGACAGGAATCTCAGGGGGGATATCATAACACCTGGAGTTCTATATCCTCATAAATGTCATTTTTAAACAGAGCATAGTAGCAGTGATCTCTTATTGAACCCCTTTAAGAATAGTGTTTCCTTTTTACAGCAAAGACGCTCAGGGATGATGATCCCTGAGCGTCTTCAAAGAATAAACTGTGATTTTTAATCTAATTAAGCTTACCTTACTGCCCCACTTCTGTTATTCAGCAAATTCACGACCTTTTGCTCATACTTTTTGATTTTTTTATTGTTTTTGGTTTTCTCAAAGAATTTGATAACATCTGCGAGGGCATTTTCCAGTAACTCCCCATTATCTACTTGCTCAAGACATTCAATTCCTTTTTCATAATACCCCCCTGCTTTTTTATTATCAGGTGATTCAATGCTCTCAAGACAATGGGCATACTGCATATAGATCATGCCAAGCTTTCTCGGCTCCACCTTATTTTCTTTTTCATAGAGCTGAATGGCCCTGCGATAATTAGCTAATGCCTGACTGTATTGTTCCTGCTGATAATCATAGTAAGCAAGCTCTGTTAAAGTTTCTGCAAGCAGGGTTTCAAAATCAGATGATTGCTCTTCCAGAATGGTTTTAGCTTCCTGGAGATATGGAAGACCGTCGTCGTAATTTTCCATAGATACATAAATCTTGCCTAAACTGACCAGAAGGTGAATCTTTATATCAAGATTTTCACCTGCACGATCAATTCCCATTTTTAGCGATTCCACGGATTGCTCGTATTCCTGCCTGGCAGCCAGAAGCATCCCTTTTTTAAAGTGCAGAAAAGAGGCCAGATAGTCATTGACATCCTCCCCTTCCGAAAGAGATTCAAGACCTTTATCATAGTACTTTAAGGCACGGGGGATTTTACTTAATTGCTCTTCTGTTTCTGCTAATAGTAAATAAGCCCTGGCTTTATCAATAGAAGAGACTCCAGAGGAATCCGTCTCAAATAATTTAAGCGAACGGGATAAAAATTTACGGGCAAGCTTCAGATCAACTTCATAAGCAAGTTGACCAAGCAAATGAAGTTTGACACCATCTTCTTCATACTTACTATAAATCGACTTAATGGCCTTTTCTGCTTCCGTCATTTGATTCAGTTCTATATATCCCAGTATTTCCAACAGGTTCAGCGTATATATGTCCTCCCCATCAAACTCCAGCTCTTGTTTGGCTGTCTCCACCGAACGAATAAGGTTCTCATAATCTTCCTGTTCAAAATCATAGACGATATCGTTTATAAATTCTGTATTTGTACTCTCTTTCAGCTGTTCGAGCCTGTTCTTAATATTTATTTCCAAAACGTGATCCTCCTTTTTAAGTGGCACACCAGGACACTATTTCCATTCCTCTCCATTATGAAAAGGCTCTATTCTTACTTTTTTGATTGATCCACATAGCGGAACAGAATCGGTGCAGTAAATATCCGTCTGAACTGTTTCTTTTGCTTCCTTAAATCACTGCTCTGGATAAACAATAGAGAAAAGGTCTCCCAAAGAAATACCCAGCCCCCAACTGTTAAGCTTAAAGAAATGATCTCTCCTACTAATTCGCTCTCATTTGCCGCTTTAAAAAAGTACGATACAATGGTGAACAGCAGGGAGAGGATAATGTATATTATCGATCGCTTACGCTTTTCTGAGAAGCGCTTCTTCATTATGTAATGAGAATATTGGAAGTAATTTCGTATTCCTTCAGCGATTAAAGCTTCCATCTTTTCGTCCTTATTTTGATTATTCATATTAAATCGAAGCTTAATGCTCCTTTTGGAATCAATGTCATAGGAACATTCCTCCAAAAAAGATTTCAGACTGGAATCCAGATCACGAATATTATAGACGGATGAATCCCAGGTATTAAAAACGTCATCATAGTTTTGAAGTGAAATTTCTATGATATATTCACCTGTCTCTTGATCTATTGTATAAAACTGATCCATAAAGTTCTGTTTCAAACGTATCTCTCCTTTTTTCGGAGTTCCTTACCTATCGTAACACGACTATTTATCGCATCTCTACTATTAGAAGGTGTAAGTGAAAGAGGATAGCATACTTGGGAGCTTCTATCATTCTGAAAGCAAAAAACCTGCCTTGAAGTGATTAGCTTCAAGGCAGGTTTTTATACTTTATTGATTCTGTTTTCTGAGGATGTCGCCTGCGAGTGCGTATAGAATAACGGTTGTTACAAAATGAGAGGAATTATCATTGGCATCCTGCTGAGGGTAAACCTCAACATAATCCATTCCATTTACCCCTAATTTCGCAAAGGCGTGAACCAATTCGACTAACTCATAGGAAGTCAGGCCATTGCCATCCACTGGTCCACCCGGATTAAAAGCAAAATCCAGCACATCACTGCAGATGCTTAAGTAAACCGCATCAGTACCCTTGCTAGCAATATCATAGGCATGCTTTGCCATTGCTTCCAGATCATTGCTTTTCCTGATTTCTCTTGAGGTTATCGTGGTAGCACCTGCTTCTGCTGCATACTTACCCGTCTCAGGTTTATTTCTTGGCCCATGAATGCCCATATGAACAATGCTTTCATTTCGTACACTTTCACTTTCATAAATGCGTGCAAAAGGCGTGCTCCTGGCGTATTGATCTCCCTCATAATCAGGGTGGTTATCGTAGTGTGCATCCAGATGAATGATTCCCACTTTTCCATCGACCTTTTCACTTAGGGCCTTTACAATCGGATAGGTAATCCCATGATCCCCGCCGAACGCAACAGGAAAGGCGTTAGTATCCCATACTTTGGCTGCAAAGTTTGTGATCCTGTCCATCGTTTCGATTGTATCTGCCGGAACAACATCCACATCACCTAAATCAGCAAGTTGATAATGACTCAAAACATCGATATGATTCAACTCTGGTAAATATCCCGAATAACGGGCAGAATTGAGGCGAATCACTTTCGGCCCAAGCTCAACACCTGTGTAATCTCCCCAGGTGACCGCACCTTCCCACGGTACACCATAAATAAGTACATCATAATCGTTTACATTCTGATCCTTAATCGAAGCTTTTTTACCCCCCAAAAAACAAGGGGTATTTCCATATAACTTTTCATCGCTCATGCTGTTCCACTCCCTTTGCCTTGAATGTTATTAGATTGATTCCTTTTAAATTTCATTATTCATTATAATCCTATTGTAGCGAAAGGCCGGATTCCCTTAAAGTCATGAGTCTACGTTGGAGTACTGTCTTTTCCTATTATACGCCAGCGACTTTATCATACTCCTCTTTCACTTCATCAGATGGCTTTTGACCGATAAAACTGAAGATGACAATTGCAATGCTTGAGAAGATAAAGCCTGGTACCATTTCATAGAGAGCAGATCCGGTGTATTGCCAGGTAAATACTGTCACACCACCAACCATAATACCGGCAAGAACGCCATTTCTGGACGTATTTCTCCAGAATAACGAGAATAAAATGGGAGGGCCAAACGTTGCCCCAAACCCTGCCCAGGCATAAGAGACAAGGTCCAATACAGAACTGGTTTCATTCCAGGCAATAAACAGTGCGATAATAGCAATCAGTAACACAGACAGACGTCCTATCCAGACCAGTTCCTTATCTGATGCTTGTTTACGGAAATATTTACGATAGAAGTCTTCGGAAAGTGCACTGGAAGATACAAGCAACTGAGAGTCAACGGTACTCATAATCGCAGCTAATACGGCTGCTAACAGGGCACCTGCAATCCATGGATCGTAAATTAGCTGTACGAGCTGAATAAATACCTGCTCAGGGTCTGCAAGTGGCTGATCAAAGTTCACAATCCCAAGCATACCAACTATAAGGGCACCATACAGCGGAATGACGAGCCCTAAGGATATGCTGATTAATCTTGCTTTTCGCACCTCCTGATGAGACCGGATAGCCATAAACCTTGCTAAAATATGAGGCTGCCCAAAATAGCCAAGTCCCCAGGCCAGGGCTGAGACAATTCCTACAAACCCAATCGGACCGGCCGCTTCCCACAGTATCCCTTCAGGCTCATCATAGGAGGTTGCAGCAAATCCATCCACTAATGTACCACTAACAGCACCCAACTGTTCAAACAGACCGCCGAAACCACCAACCTGAATCAGTCCATAAATCGAAGTAAATAACAGGGCTGTAGACATTAGTGCACCTTGTATAAAGTCCGTATAACTAACTGCAATAAATCCGCCAAGAAACGTATAGCCAACAATAATAAGGGCACCGATAATTAATGCAAAATGATAATCAACATCAAATGTCCCCTGGAACAGTTTTGCACCACTGACTAATCCTGAGGCTGTATAAAATAAGAAAAATGCCAGAATGAATATCGCCGAAATAAGACGTAGCAGATTGGATTTGTCGCGGAAACGATTTTCGAAAAACTCCGGGAGGGTAATGGAATCGTTGGAGTATTCCGTATAAACGCGCAGACGCTTTGCAACATAAGTCCAGTTAATTGCAGCACCAACAGCAAGGCCGACAGCTATCCATAAGCTCCATTGGCCAAAACCGGCTGCATAGGCTGCACCAGGCAACCCAATAAGAAGCCAGCCACTAAAATCACTGGCAGCAGCTGAAAATGCTGTAACCCAGCTTCCCAGCTTACGACCACCTAACACATAATCTGATAAAGTATTCGTTCTGCGATATGTTATAATTCCGATGCTTAACATGAGCGCCAAATAGGCGACAAAAGTAATTAGTATTGGATTAACATCCATTAATGTTCATCCTTCCCTTCTTTAAAATAAGTGTATATTGCCCAGATAACGAGTAACGGCATGGGCACCGCAAACCAGAATAATGTCCAGCCTGTAATCATTCTCTTCCCTCCTCTTATGGAATGTATAAAAAACGATCCTGAAAACAGGAATCGGTTTTCTCATGTCTCAGGGGTTCTTCCCTGTCCATTTCCCGCTTTCTTTAAGTGACAGAATTAAAAATAAATATAGAATTTTTAAAAAATTGTTATACCTACAATTAAAAGGGATATTCTTTAATGAATCAAGTATTTTGTCAAAAAACATCACAAAATCCTTATACCTATTTGTATTGTCTGATTTATCCAAACATGATGAAAAATACATAAAAATAATGATAAAAGAATGGGTGGTCCCAAAATGAGATCACCCTGCAGCCATTTCCTTATAAGTTTTTTCTCCATCATCCTATGAGGTCTTTTGTCTTATAACCGTGGCCATGGACAGCTTTGAATACCCAACAAACATAAGAATGAGCATTCCTACCACAAAAGCAATAAAGTAGGGCGAAATCATATCCCGTATGATCCCTGTAACAAAGGAACTTATAATAATGCCCAGAGAATAAACCGCTGACATGACACCAAAGGCCCTGCCATGATACTTGGCGGAAACACTTTCCGTAATGGCTGTAGCAATGGCCGGCATGACCAGGCCAAAGAAAAAACCAACGAAGAACAATGACACAGGTAATGAAAAGGAAAGCCCGAACAATAAGAACAAAGAGGCATTCATCCCTGCAAGGCCTGTCATAAACCTTTTAAAGGGGTCGAAACGATTAATAAAGAAAAGGGATAAGGCGAGAAATGTGCCAAGTCCCATAAAACTGAACAACTGGCCTGTATTTAAAGTGGAAACACCTCTTTCAACCGTCAAATAAGGAATTTCATAAGCAATAACCCCGTGAATATACATCACGGCAAATCCGATTAAATAAATGAGTTTTAATTCCTGTGAAGTAAAGATCGTCATAAGACTGACCTGTGTTCCTCTGGGCTCTTTCACGATAAAATCCCTTTCTTTTAAAAAGGTCATCCCATATATACTTGTAAGTAACATCGCAGATCCAATAAAATAATACGTATTTACATAGCCTATCCAAACGACCATCTGCCCACCAATAACAGGAGCCATAATGCTTGCCACCGTTGTCAGAATCCCGTTAATCGCCATATTCTTTCCCTGTTGTCTCCGGTTTTTCGCATATCCTGATAGAAGGGTAAAAGCTGCCGGAATTAAAAAAGCCATGGCAAACTCATTCAAACCGTGCAAAAGAAATAGTTCACTGGAGTTTGAAACCAGGCCGTGCGCAATAAATAGCCCTCCTGAAATAAACAAGGGAAAAATAATAAAAAGCTTCTTTCCAAAACGATCAACCAGGGGTCCTGCCATCAGATTTCCAACCAGGTCGGCCAGTGACCCAAAGCCGAGCATCATTCCAATCAAAACACTTGTAGCCCCGAACCCTGATGCAAAGGGTGTGAAGACAGGTGATTCGATACTCGCAATTAAACTGATCAAAAACATAATCAAAAAGATTGGTAGTTTTTCTGCAGCTGTCTGCCTCAATTTCCTCACCTCTCCCCAACAATGTATGCAGAGAGAGAATAAGATAGACAAGCAAATTTTTGGGACAGTCCCCACACCCTTTAACGCGTTAACGCGTTATCAAATGTGGGGACTGTCCCTAAAGTATCTATATTACCGGATAATAAGGTTCATATCTTGGATTGGCATAATACGGCGGTCTTGGTCCTGTTTGAGGGAGTTTAAAGGCTCGCTGGTTTTCGTCATATAAAACTTCTGCCGTTTCATGCGATTTCTTCATAAGTAAGAATTTCACTTCAGGATTATAGTAAAAAGACATTTTCTCTCCTCCTTAACTGTATTTTTATTAGGTTATTCCCATAAGAACTCAACGAGCATGTCCCGGCGCGCACACCATTCGCCCAGAAATCATAAAGTAACCTTAAATGCAGATAAGGAGGATCCGCAAACATGTCAAACCACAACTCAAATCATCAGCAATATCCCCTCTACCCTAATTATGGGAAAATTACGCAGTACGAAGAGGTTCCACTGACCGTTCCAGAGCAGCGACAGTATCGCCAGCCTGGAGTTGAAAGAGGAATGGTGCCTAACCCTATTATTGAAAATCCAAATTATACAGGAACAGGCAAACTAAAAGGTAAAGTGACGCTGATCACCGGTGGGGACAGTGGAATGGGGGCAGCAGCTGCCATCGCCTTTGCCAGAGAAGGAGCAGACGTTGCGATTGCTTACTTAGATGAGCATGAAGATGCCATTCGTACGAAAAACAGAATTGAGGAAATTGGCCAAACGTGCTTACTGCTTCCAGGTGATCTAAGGAGCAAAGAACAGTGCAAAGCTATCGTAAACCATACAGTTGAAGCCTTTGGTCAGCTGGACGTTTTATGTAATCACGTGGGCATACAGTTCCAGCAGCTAAATCTCATGGATATAACAGATAAACAATTTGATGATACCTTCAAAGTCAATATATATTCGCATTTTTATACAACCCGTGAAGCCTTGAAACATCTGAACGAGGGAAGCTCCATCATTAATACATCATCTGTCGTCGCCTTTGATGGCAATGAACAATTAATGGACTACACGGCAACAAAAGCAGCCAATATTGGTTTCACTCGTGCTTTAGCAAGCAATCTAGCTAAAAAAGGAATTCGGGTAAATGCGATAGCTCCGGGAAAAGTATGGACACCTCTGATTCCATCCAGCTTTTCCGCCGATCAGGTACCGCTGGTGAATAATCCAATGGACCGACAAGGCCAGCCATTTGAAGTTGCCCCTACTTTTGTCTATCTTGCTTCAGATGACTCCCGTTTTGTAACAGGGCAGGTTTTGCATGTCAATGGCGGACAGATTTATGGGTGATTTTTCGGTTTAAGCAGTGCTTCATTGTCCGTGAGAGTGCATAACCCCTATTTGGTGAGCTGCTCTATATTCGTTCCAAATCAAAATGCTTGGATGAATCCAAGCATTTTCTTTGTCAACATTCGGACGGTTCACCGACTGAAATGGCTGCTGAAACAAACGAATGATTTTGAATTTATGAGGGAGCATATCGTTCTTCTTTAAAAACATATCCATTTTCCCCGCCTTTCCCACTCCTTTTTGTCATTTATTAAGGTAAATACTTAAATTGCCATACAAGGAGAAATGTGTTACCGTTTAACTACATTGTATAACAAAATAGTTGTTTGACAGTTATATTTTTTGCCCCACTAACTTGTTTAACAATATAGTTAGTTTTGAGGAGGTGCACGATTGACCACCAGTCAAATTTTAAAAGGGATATTGGAGGGCTGTCTCCTATCGATTATTTCAGAGGGAGAAACCTATGGATACGAAATTACCGAAAAACTGAATAAGCATGGTTTAACGATGGTACGTGAAGGAAGCATATATCCAGTCTTGCTTCGTATGAAAAAGGAAGGACTTGTTGAAACAACGAAAAAACAGGTCCCATCAGGTGGACCTAAACGGAAGTATTATCGCTTAACCAAGCAAGGATCTGAGGAACTGGAATTGTTTAAAAAACAGTGGACGATGATTTCAAATGGGGTAAATCAATTAATAAAGGGGGATGAATCTGATGGAATTATCTAAACGGAGTCAGGATTTTTTAGATAACTTAAGACTTTACCTATTTTCAAGTGGAAGAAACGAGCATGAAATTGCAGAAATCATTTCTGAATTAGATGATCATTTAAGGGAAGCAGAAAAGGATGGAAAAGACGTAGAGCATTTAATTGGCCAAAGTCCGAAAGAATACATGGAACAAATCGCAGGTGAAATGCCAGTTGACTATAAAGGGTGGTTAAAATATATTCCCATTTTGCTATTGGGAGTATATGCCTATTTATTACTTGGAAATGCAGTTCGAGGCGGGGTTGAATATTCACTATTAAAGGTAATTGGAGATTTCACCATTCTTATTATTGTAATCGTTTTATTTACAGGTTCATTTAAGTATCTTGCCAGTCACAAATTGTCCGGAACTAAAGAAAAGATTCTCTATTTTCTATTAGGCTGTATCCCCATAGGATTATTTATCGGTTTAAATTTTCTTGATAAGTCAGTTAATACTCCGGTCATTGTATTTAATCAACTAGGAAATATAATGACCATTAGCTTATGTATCGTTATATTCGCTGGCATTTCTATTTGGAGTAAGACGTGGGTGTCCATTATTGTCCCAGCTCTGCTTTACTTACCTGAAGTATTACTAAAATTAACGCCATTAAATACAGAACTTCAATTGATTTTAAGTACAGTCATCATGCTAGGAGGGTTATTCCTGTACTTCTATCTCGTCAACAAATTTGAAAAAATATGATACAGAAAACTCCCATCAGTCGGGGCCCAACCCCTACTGATGGTTAGTTGAACTTATTAGAAATATATTGGCTATTTATCACTTTAAACGTACATGAATCCTCCCGTTTTCAATTAAACGATCGGGATGGGGGATTCATATGGATACCCATCATCTCCTCTGTTTCAAGGCCGGAGATATATCCAGTTATTTGACCTGGATTTTCTCCTTCCCTTCAATCCATTCCGGAAAAAAGGCCAACTCAAGCGACACGGGTGACTTCAGCTCACTTAATTCATTTGAAATCACTTCAATTTGTGAGAATCCTCTCTCCTCATATCCATACTGCATACTGGATTTCGCTGTGATTTGCTTCCCATTTGCTCCGGTTATCGTACTGAAAATGGAATAATAAAACTCCTTTTCTGTATGCAATTCCACTTTCAAAGCACCCTTATCGACTTGTAGATTTCTCAATTTATTCCCATCCGGCTGTTTCAGGATGTTCTCTTCTTCCATATCAATGACAACTTCACTCTCGTTCCGGTTAACAGCCTGCAACTTGTTAACAAGCAGGTACAGCTCCTCAGGTTCATGGAAATAATTGCTTTGCATGTAAATGGTCCGTGTATGATCTGATGTACGACTGGCGGAAACACCATTCATAATTTTCCCCCAGGTTTCTCCACGCTCATCAACAAGCTTCACATCTTCATAGGCTAAGATTTTCTTTGCATTGTCTGAGTCTTCTTTTAGCTTGATAGCCGTTCGAATCGGATTGACCGTTACATCTAAAACGTTAATCCTTTGCCCATCCAAAACGATTTCTTTGTTAATCTCATATGTCTTTTCGGCCGGTAGTTCTTCAGGTACTGTAAACTGAATTTCAACTTCTTCAGCCGAACTTCTTAATCGGGTGTGAAGCACAAATTCTTTCGTTTCATAAGGCTCCTCGAAGAAAACTTCAATGGTACCACTCGAATCATATTCATCCTGATCGCTCAGGTTGTCATTGCTCATGGACAAGGAGCCATAATCTGCCTGTTTTCCATCCGGGGTTTTTAGCCGAACATTTTGAAGAGCAGCCGGTCGCCCTCCATCCTGATCCTCAAGAGTATAGAAAAGGACAAACCCCTTTTGATCCGCAATGATTCCATCCAGTGTAATCTTCACCCCATTATGATGAACAGACGTACCAATTTCGTGATAGTGATCATTTTTAATCGCTGACATCATACCTTTATCATCCCTGATTAATTCCACGATCTTCTCCATTCCCGGAATCGATGTCATGTATTGGGCAAACGCTGGTGAAATCCGAATAGAACCAATCAAGGAAATCAATAATACAGCCACTGCAGCCGCACTGATTACCCACCTCTTTACCGCTTTAGGTGGCCGACCTGATGCTTTTGCTTTTTGAAAGCCGGTAAAAATAGCATCATCGAGAGCCTCGGACGGAATGTCTTCCTGGCTGTATTTTTCTTTGAATGTGTTCAGTTTTGCTTCTTCCTTTTCAAACATCTGCATTCCCCTCCTTCTCATCCAGCACTTGTTTTAATGACTGAAGGGCTTTATTCAGCCAGGTCTTAATGGTACCCTCTGGCCTATTCAGAACTTGTGCGATTTCCTTGATCTTTAATTCGTGAAAATACTTCAGCATTAATAATTCCCGGGAACGGTCATCCAGAAGCTGCATAGCATCCTCCAACTCCATTTTTATATGGCTGTCATTGGTTTGAATCGTCTCCATTTCTACCGGTTTAGAGGTAAATCGTTTTTTCTTCCGGAGCTGATCATTACAATAATTGATCATGATTCTGATGATCCAGGTTTTGAAATATGCCGGCTCTTTTAATGTTTTTATTTTTCTGTACGCCCGGAATGTGACCTCCTGCACCGCTTCAATGGCATCATTTTCATTTTTAAAATAAGCAAGCGCCGTTTTATATAAATCGGTTTTATATCGCGTCATTAGTTCCAGGAATGCCTCATCACTGCCCCGGATGGCTGCCCGGACTGTTTGAATGTCATTTGGCAAGGTGTATCCCCCTTATGTACGGTGTCTCTATCCTATTAGACTGTCGGATGCGTAAAAAGTTTTGTTTTTTTATCATAACCTGCCTGCCCTCAACAAAAAACTGCCCACTCGCCAAAAGATGTGCGAATGGGCAGTTTTTCTCCTGCAAACTTTTCCTCGTTATACTGTTTACATAACACTCACCTTTTACAATATGGAACTTTTGTATACACATGAAACCTGATATTCTCACATTCATATTAATCCGGGGATCATCCCTTACTTTCCTTTTAAAAGACCCCGTCTGCATGGCCAAGTCCTTTTATTCATCTTTTATTGTTTTTTATATTCATACACACGTAACCGTAGTCCGATTTCTTTCGCTGATTGTAATACCCTTCTGTCAAAGCTGCTGGTGAAAATTTCTCCTGGTCCTGAGCCACGACTGCCCGACGTCGGCTTGATAACTTGATCATGACGATCATAGAGTTGAATGACATCTCCCTTGGAAACAAGGCTTACTTCTCCGCCTTGGTTTGTTATATGATATTGGCTGAGAAATTTGCCACTTCCTGCTTTGAGATTATGCTGTATATTAAATTGAAAGTGATAGCTCCCCGACTCATTCCAAATCTTCTCAAGATAAACCGTTGATTGAAATCCTTTGTGGACCTCTTCATTATAAGTCTTCGTATCCCCCTCAGGAACGTCCATCCACTTCTTATCTAAACGAAATTCCAGCGTATCTTCTTCAACCTTATGTACGGCATACCCGTTTTGCTGATAAATATTATCTTCCAGTTGCTCAGGATAGATAGAAAAATAGAAATAGAAAGCAAAGCCTATGATTACAATTGCCGCCGCAATAGCAAGGTAAACTTTTTTTCTCAAATGATCCCTCCCCATGTTCCCTTTAAAAACAAATCTATTGATTACTTAACCTTACAAATACCCTTTCATCCTGATTACTTTTCCGTCAATTTCAGAACCAGCTTCCACCATTCCGTTTTTATGATAAAACCTTATCGCAGAGGTATTGGAGGGGGAGACTCTCAGATGATATTCATGGAGGTTATGATTATGGAAAAACTGCCTTGCATAGTTATGTAAGTATTCTCCTTTCCCCTTTCCTCTCATTTCAGATACCAGATAAAATAAGTGCACATATCCAATGGTTCTCCCATCATATTCACGAATGGATAATTCTATCTGTCCTATATATCTTCCATCTTCCTCCACTAAAACAAAACCTTCTGGAAAATCCCTTTGTTTTTCTTCTACCCAACGCAGGTATGCTTCTTTATCAAAATTGGAAGCATCTCCAAAGCTGACTTTGAATGAGTCTTTTCGAAAGTTAATCATTTTTTCACTATGCTCTTGCAAATCTATTTTCTCAAATTGCACTTATTCTTCCCCCTGTTCTCGATTCCTTTTTTCCCTGCTGTTTACTGCATTTAGAAGAACCAACAATCTACGCTCAAACGTAATGATATCTCCCACTTTTAGCGGTATCACAATCTCTCCTATAAATGAACACTATATAGCTAATAATACTCTGAATATTCACGCATTATCAACCTTACCGGGGAAAAAGCGATTGTAGCTTATATGAAAGGATTTATTCAAAAACGAATTGTCACAGGAGGAATTTGCCCAATATTTACGAATTAAGCATTATAACAAATTAAGTATATTTTACCTATCAAAAAATAAATGGAGGGTCTTGAGGGATCTTTAGCTTAAAAAAGGAGAATGACTAAAATGAAGATGGGGAGAAAAATAGGGGAAGGTGCCAATGCAGAGGTTTTTGAGTGGGAGAACAATAATAAAGTCATTAAATTAGCAAAACCAAATATTGATAAATCAGATTTAGAAAGGGAATTTAGAAATAATCTTATCATGTGGAACTTATCTTTACCAGTTCCTAAACCTTTCGAAATTGCAGAATTCAACCAACGTCCTGGGATTGTATATGAACGTGTTTATGGAAAAACATTAAGAGAACGCTTTTTTGAAAATTTAATTTCAAATACGAACAATCACACAAAACTTGATTGGAAGGATGTGCGACTGACAGCCCGTCTTCTTGGTAAAATCCATTCTTTATCTCATAATGAACTTCCGAATGACCAAAGAGACCTTTTGAAAAAACAGATTTTAAGCGTAAATAAGTTACATGAAGAAGAAAAGAAATCGGTTATCAATAAATTGGATTGTTTACCAGTTAAAGATAAGGTTTGCCACGGGGATGCGAATCCTAATAATATAATAATAAGTAATGGAGAGGCTCTATTAATTGATTGGATGAATGCCGCTACCGGGAATCCTGAAGCAGACTTAGCAGAATTCATTATAATGATTAGATACGCAATTCTGCCTCCTGAGACTCCACAAAATGCTGTCAGGATTTTTGACAATAATAGAGAAAAGATTATTAAAGCGTTTATGGATGAATATACACTTTCTACAGGTACTACTTATGAGGAAGTCCATCCTTGGGTGATTCCAATATTAGCAAGAAAACTCTCCTCTGACGGCATTATCGAAGAAGAAAAGGAATTATTATTAAATGAGATTAAAAGAAGACTGGAAAAATAAAGTGAAGTGGTTATTCTTTATGATGAGGAATGTAACAATCAACATTAAACCGGCTATAATAACTTGGATTTATTATTCGTTTAACAAGAAGTCCCAAAAGAAAAAGGACTTAGAAAAAACTCCAAGTCCTTTTTCGTATTCTGGCTTGAATTTAATACGAATTCCGTTAAGTTTTCCACCTAACAAAAGAACGCATGAATAAGGTCAACCTATTCTAACATACGAACGGCTAAAACTATTCCTCTTCCGGCCCATCTCCAAGGATCTTAACTTCTCTCTCAAGCTCTACACCAAATTTTTCTTTAACCGTATCCTGAACCATTTTAATCACTTTGATGTAATCCGAAGTAGACGCATTATCCTTGTTCACAATAAAACCGGCGTGCTTGGTGGATACCTCGGCACCCCCAAAGCCTTTTCCCTGCAGGCCGCTATCCTGAATCAACTTTCCGGCAAAATATCCCGGCGGCCGTTTGAATACACTGCCGCATGAAGGATATTCCAGCGGCTGTTTGGATTCCCTTTTATGGGTAAGATCATCCATCACCGCTTTTATTTCATCAAAATTTCCCGGTGTTAAATCAAATGTTGCTTCCAGGACGATATACCCTTTATCAGGGATGTTACTGGTCCGATAACCTAAGTCCAGTTCATCAGCGGATAAGGTAAGCATTTCACCCTCGCGATTCACCACAACAGCGTGACGTAAGCAATCTTTCACTTCCCCTCCATAGGCACCGGCATTCATAAATAAAGCACCGCCTACCGTGCCCGGAATTCCACAGGCAAATTCAAGACCTGTAAGCTCCTCATCCAGCGCTTTCCTTGAAGCATCAATAATCCTCGCTCCACTTTCGGCAATAATACGGTTGCCTTCCCTGCGAATCGAATCAAAACGCTTAAGACTCATCACAATGCCACGAATCCCGCCGTCATGAATAATTAAGTTGGATCCGTTCCCTAATAAAGTAAAAGGAACCTCTTCTTTATTTGCGAGCCTGACGATTTGCTGCACTTCATCTATACTTGCGGGGGTAACAAAAAAATCTGCCTTTCCTCCGAGTCTTGTGTACATATGTTTTTTCAGATATTCATCCACCATCACATTTTCTTCAGCTGTAATGGCGCATAACTGTTCATAAACATGATGGTCATTAACCAATTTCATCATCCTTTTACCTACCTGACTATAATTTGTTCATTTAAAATGATTTCTTATATATATCATACTACAAGATGACTGTAAATGTTGCATATATGGAGGGCCGAATCATGATTTTTAGTTTATTAATAAAGTGAACTTTCCATCATATGTCACAAAATAGTTAAAGAAATAGAAGAAATCATTACGGAAACAGTGATTGGACATAGTATAATAAAATTTAATCATGACAAAGTGGAGTGAATGAAAATGAGAGTAAAAACCATTATCGTTACTTTACTCGTTGCAGTTGTACTGGCTGCCTGCAGTAGCAATAGCAATGAGGAAACAAAAAATAATCAGGAAGTAGATATTAAAAAGATCGTTCAGGATTATAGTACAGACGAAATCACAGCCCAGTCTGCTTCCATCACATCAGAACAGCTGATCGTTACAGACAACAACGGTGATGAATCAACCTATTCATTACCTGAGGACGAGTTTTTTGTTTCGATTGCCCCTTTCATCAATGAAACACACCCCTGTACGAATCATAGCTTAACAGGCTGCCAGGGAGAACTGGCCAATAAAGACTTCGAGATTTACATTGAGGATATGGATGGAAATGTCATTCTTGATGAAACGAGGAACTCAGGATCAAATGGATTTGTCGATTTATGGCTGCCAAGAGAGCAGACGTATCGTGTAAAAATCAATTTTGAAGGAAAACAAGTAGAATCAGAGGTTTCCACTTTTAAAAATGATGGTACCTGTATTACGAGTATGCAATTAACGTAGAAATTCACTCATTTATGGAAGAAATGATTTCAGCCAAAGAAGATTATACTTTAAAACAATCATCCATTCTCAGTTAAACTTTGAGAATGGATTTTTCGTTCCTACATAATACAACTTAAGCAGTAACATTAAAAAGCACTCCAACCGAACTTAACCCTGTTTATCTTTCCGTAAAAAAACATAGAATCCTTTACTCTGGATAAGACTACAAATGTTAAACGTTGAAAGGAGTGAAGAAAATGGGCGTATTATCAAGTTCACCAACCAGCATGGATCAATGTATTGAAGAATGTTTAAGATGTGCCCGTGCGTGTGAAGAGTGCCATACAGCATGCTTGCAGGAGCCGGATGTCCAGGCACGCATTCAATGTATGCAGCATTTAAATGACTGTGCTGAAATCTGTTTCCAGGCTGCTGGACTGATGGCAAGAAACAGTCAAAGTGCCAAAGATTTCTGCAATTTTTGCGCAACTATGTGTGAAAACTGTGCAACAGAATGTGACAAATTTCAGGATGAACATTGTAAGGAATGCGCTGAAATTTGCCGTTTATGCGCTAATTCATGCAGACAAATGGCCTCTTAACACACATAAAACGAGCGTTAGACTTACCAGTCCCAACGCTCGTTTTTATTTTTACTTTACATTCTAAACTTCCATTCTCCTAACCGCTTATAGCTATGCCTTCAATAATCTTGCATTAATGGCTACGATAATCGTGCTTAAACTCATCAGTACAGCACCTACCGCGGGGCTAAGCACAATGCCAATCGGAGCAAGGACACCTGCCGCAAGTGGAATGGCAAAAATGTTATATCCAGTTGCCCACCAGAGATTCTGTACCATTTTCCGGTAGGTCTTCCGGGATAAATTCATTAAGGCGACCACATCATTTGGATTGCTTTTCACCAGCACAACATCAGCCGTTTCCATGGCTACATCAGTACCCGCACCGATGGCAATCCCTAAGTCTGCCGTGGCCAGGGCAGGTGCATCATTCACTCCATCACCTGTCATCGCAACCTTCCAGCCCTTTTCTTTAATTCGTTTCACTTGGTTTGCTTTATCATCTGGCAGAACTTCCGCATAAACCTCATCGATTCCTAATTGTCCTGCCACCCAATTGGCTACATTCTGATTGTCACCTGTAAGCATAATCGAATGAACGCCTTTATCTTTTAGAGCTGCAATGGCTTCTTTTGCTGTATCACGAACAATGTCTGCAAGGGCAATCATACCCATCAGTTGATCTTCAAGCAGAACAAAGACAACGGTTTTTCCTTCCTCTGACATTTTATCAAAGACCTGCTGATCATAAGACAGGTTATTGTTATTCACATAACCGGGACTCACGACATTTACTTTTTTCCCATCTACGTACCCTTGAATACCTTTACCTGTTATGGATTCGAAGTCTGTAACACTTCCCAACTCAATATCTTTTTCGTTCGTCTCTTTTACGATTCCAGTTGCTATCGGATGCTCCGAATTTTGCTCAATGCTGGCGGCCAATTTTAAGATTTCTTCTTCCTTATACCCTTCACCAGGGATGATATCTGTTACACCAAATTCTCCTTTGGTCAGAGTACCTGTCTTATCAAACACAACCGCGTTTAAATTGCGTGCACCTTCAAAGTTTGCACGGTTGCGGATTAATAGTCCATTTTTAGCTGAAATTGATGTTGAGACAGCTACCACTAGAGGAGCAGCTAACCCTAACGCATGAGGACAGGTGATGACCATGACTGTTACCATACGTTCAACGGCTACATCAAAGGAATATCCAAGAAATAACCAGATAAACAGGGTAACGAATCCTGCTGTTAAAGCCAGGTAAAACAGCCACTTCGCAGCACGATTGGTTAAATCCTGTGTTCTCGACTTTGATTCCTGTGCCTCTTTAACCAACGTAATCACTTGGGATAAATACGATTCTTCCCCTGTTTTTTCTACTTGTAGTGTAAGCGATCCTTCCTTATTCACTGAGCCACCGATTACCTCGTCACCGTCTGATTTTTCGACTGGCACGGATTCACCTGTAAGCATGGACTCATCGATCGCTGATTTCCCCTCAATGATGGTTCCATCAACCGGAATCTTTTCACCTGGCTTTACGAGGACCCGGTCATGATTCTGTAACGCTGATAAAGGGACATCCTCCACTTCATTATTCTCATCCAAACGATGGGCTTCATTAGGCATAAGTTTTACCAGCTGCTCAAGAGCGTTCGATGCTCCCATCACAGATTTCATTTCAATCCAATGGCCTAATAGCATAATATCGACCAGTGTAGCTAATTCCCAGAAGAACTGACTGCCTTCCCAGCCAAAGACAACCATGGTACTATACCCATACGCAATGGTAATTGCCAAAGCAATGAGTGTCATCATACCTGGATTCTTTTCTTTCAGCTCACTTATACCACCGGAAATAAACGACCAGCCACCGTAGAAAAACACAATGGATGAGAGCGCAAACAAAATATACATATCACCTGTAAAGCGCCAATCCACCCCGATAAAACTCTGAATCATCGGTGATAGAGCTAGAATAGGAAGAGTAATAATAAGTGAGATGTAAAAGCGTTTTTTAAAATCATCTACCATATCGCCGTGGTCATGGTGGTCATGTCCTCCACTGTGACTGCCATGATTATGATGGTCATAATTTTCATGTTGATGATGGTCTTTGTATCCATGATGTTCATGATGACTTTCGTGAGAATGCTTGCCATTATGATCATGTGAATGATGTTCATGGTGTTGATGGTCATGATTATGTCCATGGCTCTCGTGACCCTTTTTATCCAATTCAATCCCTCCTTTTAAACTAGGCAATTGTTATGATATTTATTTTGTACAAAATATCTTTTATCTATTTTAAGCATAACATACGATACCCCCGTACGGTAAAATGATTCAGAAAAAAATAGAACAGTCTCTTCCTGATTGTTCTATTTTTTACATGCCTATCTTTTTGGGAAGAATACTTTTACTTCTGTCCCTGCATTTACTTTACTGTCAATCTCAATTTTTCCCTGGTGCGCTTCTACTAAAGCTTTTACGATCGAAAGTCCAATCCCTATTCCCCCTGTCTTTCGGTCTCTGGATTTATCTCCGCGATAAAATCGTTCAAAAAGATAAGGAATGTCTTCAGTGGCAATTCCAATCCCCTCGTCTTTTACCAGAAACCCCACATCATCATTCGTATCCTCTGTCTTTACAAGTACCTTTTTTCCGGCAGGGGTATATTGAAGAGCATTATTTACGATATTGGTTAAAATTTGTACGACACGGTCATGGTCTGCTTTAAACCAATATTCCCGATCAGGCTTTTGAACGGTTAATTGAACACCTTTATCCTGAAATGCCGGTTTGAATTGCTCTTCCAGTGAATGCAGGAGCTTACGTACTTCTATGTCTGTTTTATTCAGTTTCATTTGCGGGTTTTCAGCGGCAAGTAAATCCTCCAATTCATTTACAAGACGGACAAGACGCATCAACTCATCGTGGCTTTGCTTCAGCCTTTTATCCGTTGGTTCAAATATACCATCGAGGTACGCCTCCATCTGACTTCTCAATGTGGCAATCGGCGTCCGTATCTCATGGGCGAAGTCAGCGGTAAACTGTTTCCGGAGCTTCTCTTCCTTAGATAATGATTCAGCAAGTTGATTAAACGATTCTCCTAGTGGCTGCATTTCCGAGGTTAGTTCATTCACATCCACCCGCGTCCGCCATTTATGCGCTTGCAGTTTCTGAATCGCTTTTGATAGTTTTTGTAATCCGCTTGTCAGATGTTTCGAAAATAAAAGACTGAACAGCAGAGCTAATAGGACTGTCACAATTACAGCGAGATAAATATTCGATTTTATCGTTTCTAAAAAGGCAACCTCTTCACCGATCAATTCCTCAGGATAATAAACCTCCATTCGACCAATATCGGTCGTATCTGTTGCCAGGTTATAAGATACTTTTTCATATTCGGTAGCCTTATTTACATCAAAATTCATTCCCATGTTTCCCATCATGCCAAGCATCATTGTTGTATCAGCAATTAATTTTCCTTCTTCATTATAAATTTTATAAAATAAGTCCTCTGTCATGGCCTGCTGATGGAGCAAATTGTTAAGCCGATTATTCATCAGCTTCCCTGATTCTTCATAGGATTGAACGATTTCCTGCTTGATTAATGAACTACTCTCCGTGCGGTTCGTTTGTAAGTACTGATTAAATTGATTTTCAAAGCCCCACAATACAGAAAAACTGGTCAGTAAAATACCGGATAGTGACACAATTAACAGGTAAATGAAAATCTTAGAACGCAGCGTCAGACGCATCAAATGTTCCTCCAAACTTATAGCCCATTCCAAATACAGTTATGATATATTCAGGGTGACGAGAATCCGCTTCAATCTTTTTACGCAGGTTTTTTACATGTGTATCAATACTCCGTTCATACCCTTCAAAATTACTGCCATCCTCCTGAATCTTTTCCAGCAAATCCAGTCGACTGTAAACTCGCCCCGGGTAGCTTGCCATGGCGACCAATAGCTTATATTCAATGGGGGTAAGGGATAAAATCTCGCCATTGGATTCCACCTCTTTTTTAACAAGGTCGATTGTTAAATTTTTATCATTAAAGGATAGCTGTTCACCTTTATCTGCTTTCTTTACCCTACGTAAAATGGCCTTTGCTCGGATGACGACCTCTCTCGGACTGAATGGTTTCGTTACATAATCATCCGCACCCATGACGATGCCGTTAATTAAATCGTCTTCTGTAGATTTTGCGGTCAGCATAATAATCGGAACATCACTTTCTTTTCGAGTTAATCTGCATACCTCTTCTCCAGATATATCCGGCAGCATCAAATCTAAAATTATAATGTCCGGTTGAATTTCTTTTACTTTTTTTAAGGCTTCAATTCCATTTGACGCTAATGCAATGTTCCATCCCTCTTTTTCAAAATAGGCCTCCAGCACTTCAAGAATCGCCGTTTCATCATCAACAATAAGGATTCTTGTCATATTCAATCACCTCTTTTGCCTATCATACCACCTTATGAAAACGAAAATCATCATCTTCACAACTTCCACACAAGTTCACCACAAAATATCCATCTCTGAGAGTTATGATTTAAGTAAGAAAGGAGAGGTTATAAATGAAAAAATTATTAACAGGACTATTAGCAGGCGGACTTTTATTAGGAGGTGCTTCCTTTGTTGCAGCCGAAACCAATGGGTATGGCCCCTTCAGTTTTGAAGAAATGCAGCCATTTATGGAAGAGATGCACCCTGATTTTTCAAGGGAACAGCAGGAGCAAATGTTCAATGATTGCCATGGGGAAGATGGTTACATGAGAAATCAAACAGAATACCGCGGTATGATGAATAATTTTTAAGCTGAAGAGGTGATTTTTATATGATGGGTGGATATGGCGGTTTTGGAATGATGGGCTATGGGTTTCTTGGATGGATCATCAATCTGATTGTTATTGGCATTGTCGTTTATTACGCCACCAAGCTGGCATTGAAACATCATGATAAAGAAAAGCAAAAGGACTGACTTCTGTGTCAGTCCTTTTGTATTCCTATAATGCAGCCTTCTCAAATTGATCAAGCAACTCACGTACTTCCTCAGTTGATTCCGTATCCATCAACTGATTTCTTAATTCACTCGCCCCTCGAAACTCACGGACATAAATCTTAAAAAAGCGAAGAAGAGGTTTAAATGGACGTGGCTCAAATTCCTCAGAATATTTATCATGAAGATCAAGGTGAAATCTTAAGAGATCTAGCAATTCCTTACTGCTGTGCTCTCTCGGCTCTTTTTCAAAGGCAAATGGGTTTTTGAAAACGCCACGCCCAATCATCACCCCATCCACACCATACTTCTCAACGAGCTCAAGGCCCGTCTGACGGTCAGGAATATCTCCATTTATTGTAAGAAGTGTATCTGGAGCCACTTCATCCCGAAGTTTCTTAATCTCCGGAATCAGTTCCCAATGAGCATCGACTTTGCTCATTTCCTTCTTTGTACGCAAGTGAATGGAAAGATTCACAATATCCTGTTTCAATAAATGGGTGAGCCAGTCGCGCCATTCCTCTACATGTGTGTAACCAAGCCTTGTCTTTACACTTACGGGCAGTCCTCCTGCTTTTGCTGCCTGTATCAAATCAGCTGCAACATCCGGACGACGGATCAGACCGCACCCCTTTCCCTTTGGTGCGACATTAGGTGCGGGACAGCCCATATTAATGTCAATTCCCTTAAATCCCTTTTCGGCCATCCCGATGCTCATTTGCCGAAAATATTCAGGCTTATCTCCCCAGATATGAGCGACAATCGGCTGTTCATCCTCTGTAAACGTTAATCGCCCACGTACACTGTAGATTCCCTCTGGATGACAGTAACTTTCCGTGTTTGTAAACTCTGTAAAAAACACGTCAGGCCTGCCCGCTTCACTCACAACATGACGAAACACAACATCCGTCACATCCTCCATTGGCGCCAGAACAAAAAACGGTTTAGGCAATTGATGCCAGAAATTATCTTTTCTATTCATCCTTCATATCTCCTCGTCGGGACACGGGGACAGGTTCACTGTCCCACTTCCGTCCACAGCTTTTTTATATTTCGCTTTTTCATCATTTGTTTTTCCATCTGCCTTCAAAAATTCCCTAAATCATTATATACTCATTTTTATGATGTTAAAAGTGGGAAGCAAGCTGGTAATTCATTAAAATACTCCCATACTTTACCTTCTTTTATCATATATGTTCATTTTCACTCCTTATCTAATTCAGAATAGATGAGTATTTTATATAAATTATTGACAAAAACTATAAGTATTGTATATTTCTCTGTCCAATTACCAAATAAGGATGAAATAAGATATGAAACAAAATGTACAGCCACCAAAGCCCATAATCTTGTTAAATATCGATTCTTTAATGCCTGAACCGCTTGAAATAGCTGTTCAGACGGGGCGTGCACCTGCCCTGAAATTTTTAATGGAAAATGGCCATTATATTTCTAATGTGGTCAGTCCCTTTCCCACAATGTCGGTAACAATTGATAGTAGCCTTTTGACAGGTACATATCCAAACAAACATCATATTCCAGGCTTAAACTGGTTCGATAACTCAAAAAAAGAAATCATTAACTATGGGACTGGTTTTCGGGAAACGACGAAATTAGGAATGCGTCGAACCGTCCATAACATGCTATATCGACTGAATAACGAGCATTTAGGTGAAGAAGTTACAACCATTTTTGAGGACTTAGCTGACAAGGGGATTCCTTCTGCTTCAATTAATTCATTTGTCTATCGTGGAAATACACCTCAACATCTGCATGTTCCTCGGTTTCTCAGCACATTGACACACTTTAAAAACGGTGAGTGGATAACCAAGGCCCCTTCCATTATATCTTTGGGGATGTTTTCTAAGCTTCGTCCCAGGGGATTCACAGCACAAATAGCTGCTGGAAATTATAAATTTACAGCCCGTGAACTTCGACATTTAATTCGCAAAAATAGACTTCCAGGTTTTACATTTTGTATTTTTCAGGATATGGATGCCCGAATTCATTTCAAGGGCCGAATGGATATAAAAGGGATCACTAAGATTGATCGGCAAATCCAAAAAACATTAAATATGTATCCAAGCTGGGAAGAGGCTTTAAACAGGAATGTATGGATGGTGATGGGAGACAATGGCCATGCGCCAACCGGGGCGAATTATCGGGAATTTATCATTGATTTACGTAAAATACTTAAAACGTTTCGCATCGCCAAAATACAACGTTCCGTACACAAAAAGGACCAGCTAGTCCTATGTGTAAACCAGCGCATGAGTTATATTTACGTACTGGACAATAACCTTTCATTAACTACTGTTATAAATCAGCTCCAAACAGACAAACGTATTGATATCATCGCATGGAAGGAAAAAGACTACGTTCACATCGCTTCTGGCATGAAGAATGGATCATTACGTTTTAGTCCAACCGGTGAATACAAAGATGAATATAATCAGACATGGAATATAGATGGAAATTTCGATCTGCTGGATTTAGATGTGAGAAATGAAAAGATGTTATCGTACGGGGATTACCCAGATGCTTTAGCCAGGGTTTATAGTGCCTTACACTCCCATTCAGGTCGTTTCATTATCGTTAACGCTAAACCAGGCTGTGATTTCAAAGCCCAATCTACCCCCTTCCACCTTAGCGGGGCTGCACATGGTTCATTGCATAAACAGGAAACACTTGTACCTTTACTCATTGCAGGAACAACAGCAAAACCAGCCTATCCAAGACTTGTGGAAATGAAAGAGTTTATACTTCGGTTAAGCTCCCAGCAGTGATAACCTGATATGGTAAAAAGTGTAGGCATGAAGATTGACGGAACATTTAGCAAGCGCCCTAATGGAGAAATGACTTACGATGGATTTGTTCGTATAAAGTGAAAAAAGGCAATTACTAAAACGATAAATGATTTTCTTCTGCTATGCGACACTCACTTCAACTCCCTCATCTAATTTCTTAAGGATTATTTTTAGATAAAAATTTTTCTTACTCATTTTTACATAATACTCCATTCAGTTAATACAAAAAATCCATATAATGCCACTACAATCGAATGAAAATTTGTAATTTTGTGTTAAAATGATAACAGAGTTTGTTGAGTAATGAAAAACCGATTGCTTTAATGAAAGATCATTATAGGGGGAGTAGTGATGAATCATGTCATTAAAACTTAAATTATTGCAATTAGTTATATTTTTTTCAGCTACTGGTCTATGCTTTTATTTATTTGATGGCTGGCTGGAATTGATAAGTTTTTTAACTACTGCAGTGATTCTTGATATTACTTTTGATAAATTCAATAAACGTGTAACAGAGTGGAAATAAAATTTTTATTATTCACTAAAACTATAGTATTTTGAAAATACACACTTAAATTATTGGAGGTATATCATTGATTAAAGGTCTGTACGAAGCACATTTGCCTGTAAGTGACTTAAATAGGTCAATTGAATTTTATGAAGGGCTTGGTCTGAAGTTCGACCATAAAGTGGAAGATCGATTAGCTTTTTTATGGATTATAAAAGACCAAAGCTGGCTTGGTTTATGGAAAACTGAGAAAGTTGAGGTAGAGTATCATCCCTCCATTAGACATATAGCTTTTGAAGTATCTTTGGATGGTTTGAAAGACTCGGTAGACTGGCTAACAAAAAGAGGATATAAACCGAGAAAAGCATTTGGCTTTGAGCCGGTTGAACCATTTGTGATGCCTAATCCAAGAGAAGGGTTTGGTCATGCAAAGATACATTTTAATGACCCGGACGGAAATAGTTTAGAATTCATTTGCAAGATTAATAATCCTAACCATTTGACTGAAAAAATGTATTTAAGTGAATGGGAAAAATTAAATGGATTAACAAAATAGTATGCAATAGGGATAAAAAAGCGTTTGAAAGACAATGAAAAGATTTCTCACTTTTCTCGGTTGTCTCAAACGCTTCAAACCATTTATTATTAAAAAATTAACGTTTTGGCAGAACTCTATTTATGCCATTAAGGGTGATGTTTGCATTACAACTTCAACTCTACCTGCGCCACACACTCCACATGGCTCGTCTGCGGAAACATATCCACTGGCTGCACTTCTTTCGTTTCATACCCACCCTCAGTTAGGATATTTAGATCTCTTGCTAAAGTGGATGGATTACAGGAAACATAAACAATTCGCTTCGGCTTCATGTCCAGCATAGCCTTTAACAGTGTCTCATCACAGCCTTTTCTGGGAGGATCGACAACGATAACGTCAGGTCTTAACCCTTGCGCTTTCCACCAGTCCATCACTTTTTCAGCGGCTCCTACATAGAATTCTGCATTATCAATGTGATTCAGTTTCGCATTTTTCTTTGCATCATCCACAGCCTCAGGAACGATTTCTACTCCATACACCTTTTTGGCTTTCTGAGCCAGGAAAAGAGAAATGGTTCCAATCCCGCAGTAGGCATCAACCACGGTTTCATTGCCGCTTAAATCGGCGTATTCCAGTGCTTTGTCATACAGGGATTTCGTCTGATCAGGATTTACCTGGTAAAAAGACTTCGCTGAAATCGCAAATTGGGTTTCCCCAATGGAATCATGAATGTACTCTTCTCCCCATAGGAGTTTTGTTTTTTTACCTAGGATAACATTTGTCCGTTCAGGATTTACGTTTTGCATAATCGATTTTACATTCGGATAGGCCTTATGAATTTCCTCGACAATCTTCTCCTGATGCGGAAGCTTGTCCGTCCTGGTTACAAGCACAACCATTATCTCGTTGGTTTCCTTGCCATTACGGACCATGATATGCCGTAGAATTCCGCGGTGTTTATCCTCATCATACGGAGTAATACCGGCATCCTCGGCCATTCGGCGTACAGCTTCAACCATGCGATCGTTCTGTTCATCTGTGATTGGACACGTATCCATATTAATAATGTCATGACTGCGCTTTTTATAAAAACCTGTTTCAAGTCGGCCTTCTACTCCTTTAACAGGAATTTGAACTTTATTTCGATAACGCCATGGGTCCTCCATACCAATTGTCGGATGTACAGGAACCTCTTCTAAATGACCAATTTTTCGCATAGCATCCTGTACCTGCTTTTGCTTCACGTCCAATTGCATCTTATAGCTCATGTGCTGAATCTGACATCCGCCGCATTGGTAAAACACATCACACGGAGGTTCAATACGCTCCGGACTTTGATTGAGGACCTTCAGTAATTTTCCGAATCCAAAATTTTTCTTGACCTTAACAACTTTAACCTTGGCTTTTTCCCCTGGTAATCCATAGGGAACGAACAGGGGATAACCATTTACCTTTCCTACCCCTGAACCTTCGTGGGTCAAATCGACAAATTCAAGCTCGATGGTTTCATTTTTTGCCACAGGTGGTTTCACTTTTGCCATTATGAATCTTCCTTTATGTTTAACTTTACTTCTATTTTTCCATTAAAACGTTAAAAACAATCATCTGATTCAAAGTTTGTCAATTCGAATCAGCCTTTACAAACAAAGAATACGAAATCAGACAAACTCCTGTCTAATCCGTATTCTCAGGTACGAAGAATTCAATATGCTGATACAAATTGACAAATTTCCCGGGCAATAATCCGCCATATTCCCCGTCAATATTTAACGATACATTTTCTTCTACATCAACCGTCAGTGATTTTGTCTTTGTATATATGATCTTGTCGTGGTGAATATGGTTCCCCTTAAGTAAGCTTGTCGCTATTTTAGGAATATCACCAAAATGTGTTTTGCGAACAATCAATAAATCAAAATAGCCATCGTCCATTTCCCCTAAAGGATTTGCTCTTTCAAACCCGCCGATTGAATTGGAATTCGAAATCAAAAACATCATGATGGGCTCTTCCAGAATGTGATCATCATATTCAATTCGGACATTGATAGGCTTCATAAACGGAAGCATTTCGATTCCTTTAATATAATAAGCAAGCTGGCCAAGCATCGTCTTTAATTTGCTCGGAACCTCATAAGTGAGCTCGGTGATTTTACCGCCACCAGCTATATAAATAAAATACCTATTCTCATCAATTTTGCCAATATCGATTTTTTTCGTATTCCCGGCGATAACGACATCAATAGCCTTTTGAATATTTCTCGGAATTCTCAGTGATCGTGCAAAATCATTGGTTGTCCCCACAGGAATCACACCAAGTTTGGGTCGAAAGGGCTGCTCCGCCAATCCATTGACGACTTCATTAATCGTTCCATCGCCACCAGCTGCAATGACAACATCATATTCCCTTGTGACAGCTATTCTGGCTGCTTGGGTTGCATCTCCCTCACCGGTTGTGGCATGTGTAGAGGCTTCATACCCTGCTTCTTCAAGCTTTTGTAAAACCCTGGGAAGCTCTTTCTGAAATGCTTCACGTCCCGATGTCGGATTATAAATAATTCTGGCACGCTTCATTTTCTTCACCTTCAATTTGGATATCTATACCAACCTCATCATATCCCTTTTTATTTGAAATGAAAAGAGCAGATTCGACTTATCTGCTCTTTTTACTATAATTATGCGGACAACCGTTATTTTTTCCTATTTTGCTTATCTTTTTTCCATTTCAGCTAAAAGAATTTTGTTGACCATTTTCGGATTCGCCTGTCCTTTTGTTGCTTTCATCACTTGTCCGACTAGGAACCCGAGTGCACGGTCCTTTCCGTTCTTGTAGTCATCAATGGACTGCTGGTTTTCATCGAGAACACCCGTAATAATTTCAGTAAGCTGACCTTCATCCGAAATTTGTACAAGTCCTTTATCTTTAACGATTTTTTCAGGATCTCCACCTTTTTCTACCAGCTCGCTAAAGACTTTTTTCGCAATCTTGGACGAAATGGTCTCATCTGCAATAAGCTTCACCATTTTCGCAAGGGATTCAGGAGTCAAAGCAATATCTTCCAGTTCCTTATCATTTTTATTCAGATAACCGGAGACTTCTACCATTAACCAGTTGGAAGCTAGTTTTGGATCGGCACCTGCTTTAATCGTCTCTTCAAAGAAATCGGACATTTCCTTTGTAAGAGTTAGGACCATGGCATCATAGGCAGGAAGCCCCCATTCATTCATGTAACGGTCTTTTCTGGCATCAGGAAGCTCAGGAATTTCTGCACGCACCCGCTCTTTCCATTCCTCATCAATATATAATGGAACTAAGTCAGGCTCCGGGAAGTAGCGATAATCATCAGATCCTTCTTTCACACGCATAAGAACTGTTTCTTTTGTCTGCTCATCATAACGGCGGGTCTCCTGAAGAATCTCACCACCGGTCAGAAGCACTTTTTCCTGGCGCTTTTCTTCAAACTCCAGTCCTTTTTGTACATAGTTAAAGGAGTTTAAGTTTTTCAGCTCCGTTTTCACACCGAATTCCTCCTGACCAATAGGACGAAGGGAGATGTTGGCATCACATCTAAGGGAGCCCTCCTCCATTTTACAGTCGGAAACCCCGGTATACTGAATAATCGACTTCAGCTTTTCCAGGTAAGCATAAGCCTCTTTTGGTGTACGAATGTCAGGCTCTGAAACTATTTCAATCAGCGGTGTACCCTGGCGGTTGAAGTCAACCAGGGAGTAGCCATCATCACTGTGAGTCAGTTTTCCGGCGTCTTCTTCCAAGTGAAGACGGGTAATCCCGATTCTTTTCGTTTCACCATCTACTTCAATCTCAATCCAGCCATTTTCCCCAATCGGCTGATCAAATTGCGAGATCTGATAGGCCTTAGGGTTGTCCGGATAAAAGTAGTTTTTACGATCAAATTTTGTATTTGTAGCAATATCGCAGTTCAAGGCCAGTGCTGCCCGCATCCCGAAGTTTACAGCTTCTTCATTTAATACAGGTAATACACCTGGATACCCTAAGTCGATCGGGTTTACGTTCGTATTGGTATCGTCCCCAAATGCGTTTGGACTTGGACTGAAAATTTTCGATTCTGTTTTAAGCTCCACGTGAACCTCTAATCCTATTATGGTTTCGAAATTCATGACTGAACACCTCCCAATGCTGGCTTTTGCTTATGGTAATCGGTCGCCTGCTCAAATGCATGGGCTGCACGATAAACTGTGCTCTCATCAAAATGCTTACCGATAATTTGCAGACCGATTGGCAGTCCCTCTGGTGAGAAGCCACAAGGAATCGAAATCCCCGGTACGCCAGCAAGGTTAACAGGAATGGTTAAAATATCATTCGCGTACATCGTCAATGGATCTTCAATTTGTTCCCCGATTTTAAAAGCAGGTGTAGGCGTTGTCGGTCCCATGATAACATCATACTCTTCAAGAACTTTATCAAAATCCTGTTTAATTAAAGTACGAACCTGCTGTGCTTTTTTGTAATAGGCATCATAGTAGCCTGAACTTAAGGCAAAGGTTCCAAGCATAATCCGCCGTTTCACTTCTTCACCAAACCCCTGGCTGCGGGACTCTTTAAACATATCCATCATCGACTTCGCATTGTCGGCGCGAACTCCATAACGAACCCCGTCAAATCGTGCCAGGTTCGCTGACGCTTCAGAGGAGGCGATCAGGTAGTAGGTCGCCACCGCATATTTGGAATGAGGAAGGGAAACCTCCTCCCATTCTGCACCTAATTCTTCATATTTTTTCAGTGCTTCAAGAATGGAGTCGCGAACCTCCTTATTAACCCCTTCTCCTAAATATTCCTTAGGCACGGCAATCTTTAAGCCCTTCACATCACCTGTTAAGGCTTCGCTGTAGTTGGGAACGTCCACATTTGCACTTGTGGAATCCATTTTGTCGTGTCCGGAAATCACTTCAAGCACCCGCGCATTGTCCTCCACCGTTCTTGTTACAGGACCAATTTGATCAAGGGAGGATGCAAATGCAACCAGACCAAAACGGGAAACTCTTCCATATGTAGGTTTTAATCCAACAACACCGCAGAAGGCTGCTGGCTGGCGAATCGATCCGCCTGTGTCAGACCCCAATGCATAAAGGACCTCGCCGGATGCCACAGCAGCTGCAGAGCCCCCGCTGGATCCACCCGGAACATAATCGGTATTCCATGGATTACGAGTTGTAAAATAGCTGGAGTTCTCATTGGATGACCCCATCGCAAATTCATCCATATTCAGCTTTCCAATCGTAACCGACTTTGCCTGATTCAGCTTGTCCACCACGGTGGCATTATATAAAGGATCATTAAAGTTATCTAAAAACTGACTTCCACATGTGGTGCGAAGCCCTTTCGTAACGATATTATCCTTGACGCCCGCCGGAAGTCCGAACAGCTTTTCTTCAGCTGTCGCATCACTTTCATCAAGCTCTTTAGCCTGTTGACGTGCCTCTTCCTCATTCAGGGTCAAAAAGGCTTTCACCTCGTCATCCACATCGGAAATTCGTTGATAAGCCTCGTCCACTAAATCCTGAACCTTAATTTCATTATTATGTATTTTTTCCTGAAGTTCTTTAATGGAAAAATCAAATAGTGACATGTCTCCTGCCTCCTTACTCTAAAATAGATGGAACACGGAATTGCCCATCTTTCTTGTCTGGCGCGTTTTTCAGTGCTTCTTCCTGTGTAAGCCATTGCTTCGGTTCATCTTTACGCATCACATTTTTCAAGTCCAATACGTGCGTAGTCGGTTCTACATTTTCCGTATCCAGCTCATTCAATTGCTCAGCAAATTTAATAATCGATCCAAGCTCATCCGTTAATTTTTCCGCTTCTTCTTCCGTGATCGCAAGACGCGCAAGGTTTGCAACGTGTTTTACCTGATCTTTAGAAATCTCAGCCATCTCATTCACCTCCAAATTTTCTCGAACACTTACAATATTTATTTATAATAGCAAAATTACCTATGAAGTAGCAACTTGTACCAATCTATATTTTAACATTTTAGAAGGGGGAGAGGAACAATTTAAGACGAGTAATGTGGTTAGGGGATAACCCATGAGGGAGACTCGTAGGAGATGGATATGCGCGGGCGGGATTGATGACTTTTGTGTTTTGGTTGATAAACTGCTCATGTTGGTGGATACTTCCCCCAAATGGATTGATACTTCCGCGGAACTGACTGATAAACCCGCGGGGAAGACCGATTCACACAGCCCGGATCGATACCTTATGTATTTTAAACGATAAACCTCTCAATTTAATGGATTCTCCCTCCAAATCGACCGATACTCCACAAAACAGACCGATAAACCACTCACTTCGACCGATCCCTCCCACCACCCTGATATGAGCGCACTCCAGCAATTCAATCAAACGTTTGTTTAACTCCCCTCCCCAACTCAAAACCCGGAAACCTATTGCTTCTTTTCCATTCTATTGATATGTTTTGAATAAGCCAGAGGGAGTTTTCAAGCAATAAAGCTGGAGGCAATAAAAAATGCCTGCTCTGCGGCAACAGAACAGGCATTCATGGGTATTTGTTTAAGATTTAACAGTAAATTGCTCTTCTTCTGTGGAACCTTTAAGTGCGGTTGTGGAAGATTCGCCTCCAGAAACAATGGTAGATACCTGATCAAAGTAACCAGTTCCGACTTCCCTCTGGTGTCTTGTTGCTGTGTAGCCATCTTTTTCACTGGCAAATTCGGCCTGTTGCAGCTCAGAGTAAGCCTCCATTCCACGCTCTTTATAGCCTTTAGCCAGCTCGAACATGCTGTGGTTCAAGGCATGGAAGCCAGCCAATGTTACGAACTGGAACTTATAGCCCATTTTTGCCAGCTCTTTCTGGAAGCTTGCAATGGTTTCCTCATTAAGCTTTTTCTTCCAGTTAAACGATGGGGAGCAGTTATAAGCGAGCAACTTGTTTGGATATTTTTCATGAATAGCGTCTGCAAACTTTTGCGCTTCTTCCAAGTTTGGCTCAGACGTTTCACACCAGATCAGATCTGCATATGGAGCATAAGCCAGCCCTCTTGCAATCGCCTGATCAATACCAGCCTTCGTACGGTAGAAACCTTCTGAAGTACGTTCACCAGTAATAAATTCATGATCATACGGATCGACATCACTCGTTACCATATCCGCAGCGTTAGCATCGGTACGGGCAATAACGATTGTTGGTGTGCCCATTACATCTGCTGCCAGTCGAGCAGAAATCAGGTTCCTTACCGCTGTTTGTGTAGGAAGCAGCACCTTTCCGCCCAGGTGACCACATTTTTTCTCAGAGGACAACTGATCTTCAAAGTGAACTCCTGACGCACCAGATTCAATCATGCCTTTCATTAATTCGAACACATTCAACTGACCCCCGAATCCTGCTTCAGCATCTGCTACAATTGGTTGAAACCAATCGATGGAATGGTCATTTTCAATATAGTGAACCTGATCAGCCCGCTGCAGTGCCTGATTAATCCTTTTTACAACGTGCGGAACACTATTTGCCGGATAAAGGCTTTGATCGGGATACATATGACCGGATAGATTCGCATCTGCGGCAACCTGCCATCCACTCAGATAAATAGCCTTCAGTCCTGCTTTGACCTGCTGAACAGCCTGGTTTCCTGTCAAAGCACCAAGAGCATTAATATAATCCTCAGTATTTAAATAATTCCAAAGCTTCTCGGCACCCTTTTTCGCCAATGTGTGCTCAATATCAATAGAGCCCCTTAGATTAATCACTTCTTCAGCTGAATACGGACGTTCTACACCCTTCCAACGACTGTCCTGCTCCCAGCTTTTCTGCAATGCTTTTACTCGATTATCCATTATAAATTCCTCCCCTAAAAATTCATATTATAAAATTTCATAGCCTGGTAATGTTAAAAATTCTTCCAACTCATCTTTCTCAATTAACTCGTCAAACAGCTCAACAGCTTCATGAAATCTTCCCTGTTCAAACACCTCTTCTCCTATCTCTGACATAATTTTGTCAACCTCTTCCTGCTTGAACTGTTGATAGAGATTGACGGTTATCTTCCTTCCATCTGAAAGGATACCCTTAGGATGACGGATCCACTGCCAGATTTGCGCTCGTGAGATTTCTGCAGTTGCCGCATCCTCCATTAACTGATTGATAGGGACAGCCCCTCTGCCTTGTAACCAGTTCGCGATGTAGAGAAGACCAACGCGAATGTTCTGTCTTAGTCCAAGCTCTGTGATATCACCGGTTGGAAGTTCAAGTAAATCTTCAGCAGTCACCTCCAAGTCCTCCAATTTCTTTATGTCAACCTGGCTGGCACCTGGCATCTCCTTATCAAACACTTCCTTTGCTACAGGAACCAATCCAGGATGAGCAACCCATGTTCCATCATGACCATCTTTGGCTTCTCGTACTTTATCGGCTTTCACTTTGGCAAAAGCATCTTCATTCGCAGCCTCATCATCCTTGACTGGAATTTGTGCAGCCATTCCTCCAATCGCCTGCGCTCCCCGCTTATGACACGTTTGAATAGTCAGCCGGGAATAAGCTCTCATGAACGGAGTGGTCATCGTTACCAGCGAACGGTCCGGCAGTATAACCTCTTCATGGCCTTGAAGCTTTTTTAGATAGCTGAAGATGTAATCCCATCTTCCACAATTTAAGCCTGCAGAGTGATCTCTTAATTCGTACAAAATTTCATCCATTTCAAAAGCGGCCAATATCGTTTCTATTAAGACCGTTGCTTTGATTGTACCTTGTGAAAGGCCGAAATAGTTTTGGGCGAATGTAAATACATCATTCCACAGGCGGGCTTCCAGGTGGCTCTCCATTTTCGGCAGATAGAAGTATGGCCTCGTGCCCGCTTCCACTAACTTTTCCGCATTGTGGTAGAAATACAGTCCAAAATCAAACAAGCTCGCACTCATTGGTTTTCCATCAACCACTAAATGTTTTTCGTCTAAATGCCATCCTCTGGGTCTGACAAATAAGACAGCTGTTTGATCATTCAACTCATACGTCTGCCCGTTATCTGTGACCATGTCAAGCGATCTTCGTACAGCATCTTTCAGGTTAATTTGACCCTGAAACACATTTTCCCAGGTAGGAGAAGTGGCATCTTCAAAACAGGCCATATAAACGTTTGCACCTGAATTGAGAGCATTAATGACCATTTTCCGATCCACCGGCCCTGTAATTTCCACTCTCCTGTCCTGGATTTCCCCGGGGATTGGGGCAATGGTCCAGTCACCCTCCCGAATATGTTTTGTTTCAGATAAAAAGTCAGGTTTCTTTCCAGCATCGAATTCCTTTTGTCGTTCTTCTCTGTACTGTAACAGTTCTTTTCTGCGCTTACCGAATTTCCTTTCCAGCTGCTGCAAAAAGACAAGTGCCCCAGCTGTCAGGATCTCCGTCTCGTCGCGCCTCTCTTCCCTTGGCCTCGGAATACCTGCAACCTTAGCTGTCAAATCCTCACCATCCTTTTGTTATATTACAGTTTATTAATTATGTTTTGTATTATATAACAGTAATTCCGAAAATGTAACCCCTTTTTCAGAAAAAATTAACAAAAAATTTCGACAGGTTGTTTTTTCTAACTTCTTAGCCATGCATCATTGATCGGAAGCCGCCCGATTTTAATACCTTAAATAAAAAAGGGATGCCCCATATCATAGTGGAGCATCCCTTTCTTCTAATTTAGTTTCTGGCTATTGAACGTGCTTCATCAAATTCTTTGTCCATCTCCGGTGTCGTCTTTGTAAAGAGACTAATTCCGATTGTTAGCATTGTATTCAAGAAGAAGCCTGGAACAATTTCGTATAATTCGAACATACCACCTGTTAAATTAGCCCATACGACAACTGTAACAGCACCTGTTATCATCCCGACGATGGCCCCGGGAGCAGTAACCCGTTTCCAGAACAGTGATAACAGAATAATAGGTCCAAATGCCGCACCAAATCCGGCCCATGCATAGCTTACAAGTCCCAGTACTGAACTGTCAGGATTACTTGCAATCATTATCGCAATAATAGCAATGATGATAATGGACAGACGGGCGATGGTAACCAGTTCTTTGTCTGTTGCGTTTTTACGGAAAATTCCCTTGTAGAAATCCTCTGCCAATGCAGATGACGACACGAGTAACTGAGAATCGATTGTACTCATAATAGCAGACAAAATAGCCGCCAGCAGGATTCCTGCAATAATGGGGTTCGTTAGCATTTGTGATAGTAAAATGAAGATGGATTCCTCATCATCTAACAGGGGAAAGTTAACGGCAGTTCCGTCTTCTAATACAGAGGCGAGTTTTACATTTTCCCCGGCCAGGACACTCGCATCCATGGAACCTATATAAGCAAATCCGGCCAAACCTGCAAAGATGGAACCAAAGAGTCCAAGGACCATCCATGAGATTCCGATAAACCGTGCTTTAGGTACATCCCGATGAGATTTTAATCCCATAAATCGCACAAGGATATGAGGCTGTCCGAAATAACCCAGCCCCCATGCCAGTGAAGAAATAATTCCAATCATTGCAACACTTGACACCATCTCTAAATGATTGGTGCCCATCTGTGTACTAAGCTCTCCTGCCTTATTAAGAGTCTGCTGCCATCCACCAAGTTCTTGAATAGCCACAATAGGAAGAATAATTAATGCAGCAAACATTAAAATTCCCTGAATAAAGTCAGTCCAGCTTACAGCTAAAAAACCACCTAAAAATGTGTAAGCAATAATGACAAAAGCACCAATCCATAGACCCTGCGTATACGTTAAATCAAATGACGAACTGAATAATTTTGCTCCTGCTGTCATTCCTGATGCTGTATAAATCGTAAAGAAAAATAGAATAACCAGTGCAGATACAAAACGGAGGATATGAGAGTGGTCTTTAAAGCGGTTTTCAAAAAAATCCGGAATGGTAATGGAATTGTTGGAAACCTCTGTATAAATACGTAGACGTTTCGCAACAAACTGCCAATTAAGGTACGCACCCACGGACAGACCAATAGCCAGCCATGCTTCTCCTAAACCTGATAGATAAATAGCCCCAGGCAGCCCTAACAGCAGCCATCCGCTCATGTCCGATGCACCAGCACTAAGAGCGGCAACACCCGGACTTAAACTTCTTCCACCCAGAAAATAGTCAGACAGATTACTTGTCAGTCGATAACCGACAATGCCGAGTAAAAGCATCCCGGCCAGATAAACAATAAAGGTAATTAACGTACTCATGAATCTTTGTCACTCCTGTTGAATAGTGTAATTGCTGATAAAATAATCAATATTGGCATAGGAACAAATAGCCAAAATGTTGTTGCTCCTGATAAAACATAATCCTGCATGATTCTCCTCCTCTAAAAACACAATGTGTTCATTATCACATTTTGACAGAAGTATGACAAAATGGTCTCAGTCTGAATAAGTTCCCTTAATTTCCATGACTATATCCAAGAACCATATAGATGGTTTGCATAGCTTATTACGACATTATTCGACATTTTGCTCTGACATGCAATCAATTTGCTATTCAAGATAGAATATATCCATGACTAGTTTTTTATCAAGGAACGGAAAAAAATAACCCGATTAACTCCTTGGTATGGAGTTTACCGGGTTCGTTAGTTTTATTAAAAATCCTTTTATTCGTCTGCCTGCAATTGGTCTTCTGCCATTTTAGCTAAATCCTGGGCGTTCGTACTAATTTCCTGGACTGTGGATGATATTTCCTGAATGGCAGCAGCCTGAGCATCTGTCATTTTGTGGATACCTGCAAATGCTTCATCGAATTCAGCAATTAAATTTTGTATCTTTTGTGTTGCTTCATCAATTTTTTTAACATTATCCTTTGAATTATTGGCTAATTTACGGATTTCCTCGGCAACAACACCGAATCCTCTTCCACTCTCACCAGCACGTGCCGCTTCAATTGATGCATTTAATCCTAGCAGGTTACTCTGGTCAGATATGCCCCTGACAACCGTTGAAACCTCACCAATTTCTTCTGTACTCTCACTTACCTTTTTCACTTGTGAGGAAACCTCTGTAACATGCTGGGCCAATTCATTAATAGAGCTGGTTACCTCCTGGATGGATGAAGCAGATTGTTCAACCACTGCAGATAAGCTTTCTGCAACTTCGTACAATTTGTTAGCCTTCTCCAGACTGGTTCCCATACCTACTCCACCAATGACTGCTCCTTTCTCGTCATGTAACGGAACAGCACGTGCAATAAGAGGAAAACCAAATAATTCCTTTGGTACAATTTCAGCTTTTGGCTGGTTTTCCTTAATAGCATTCGTAATAATGTCACCTTCAGCAAGAGGATCACCAGGATTAACATTAAGAGCAAAGGTTTCTCCAGGAATGTTAATAATTAGTTTTTCTGTATCATAAATTCCAACTGTGACATCATCCTGTATCAATTTATTCAGATACGGTGCCACTTTTATAAAAGCATTTAGAATGTCAGAATCTGTTTCTATTTGTTCAACAATGTCTGTCATTTTTTGTTTTCACTCCTATTAGTATGGAAATTGCCGCTGCCCATAGTTAATGGATATCCATTTTAAAGTCGTGAACTCTTCCAGACTCCATTCTCCATTCAGGCGACCCAGACCGGACTGTTTCTCTCCTCCAAACGCAACAATCGGCTCATCGTTAATGGAAATATCATTAACGTGAATCATACCCGTACGCACTCGCTTGGCCAGTTGAACTCCACGTTCTCCGTCAGACGTATGAACAGCACCACTGAGACCAAAATTCGTATCATTAGCTATTTGAACGGCTTCTTCATCTGTATCAAATTTCATCACACTTACGACTGGTCCAAACATTTCTTCCCGTGCAACAGCCATATCCGGAGTAACATCTGTCAAAATGGTTGGTTCAACCATGTTGCCAGTGATGTTCCCTCTGAGCAATGGTGTGGCTCCCTCCTTAATTCCTTTTTCAATTAAATCGTTAAGGTTATTAGCAGCCCCTTCGTTTACTACAGGACCGATAACCGTTTCAGGATCACGTGGATCACCAGTTTTCAGTGAAGCAATTTTATTCTTGTATTTCTCAATAAACTCGTCATAGACGGACTGATGAACGAGAATTCGGTTCGCCGACATGCAAATTTGACCCTGATGGGTAAATCGGCTGAAAGCAGCTGCGTTAACGGCATAATCGATATCAGCATCATCCAGTACGATAAAGGCACTATTTCCACCTAACTCAAGTAATGGCTTTTTAAAGTTCCTTACTGCTACTTCTGCAATATGTCTGCCTACTGTTGTTGATCCTGTAAAAGAGATGATTCTTGGAACAGGATGCTCAACAAAAGAATCTCCAATTTCACGAATATCGGTAGCTACCACGTTGAATAGTCCCTTAGGAATACCTGCTTCTTCAAAGATTTTCGCAATTAACGTTCCTCCGACTATTGGCGTTTCTTCATGTGCTTTAAGAACAACTCCATTCCCGGCTCCGATAGCAGGTGCGATTGATTTAACAGATAAGAAGAAAGGGAAGTTAAATGGACTGATCACTCCAACAACCCCTGCCGGCATACGGTACAAGCGGTTTTCCTTTCCGTCTTCAACAGATGGTAGAATTTTGCCTTCTTTTTTAAGTGGGAAGGTGGCTGCTTCCTTGATCATATTTTTTACTAATCCAATTTCAAACGCCGCCTTTAATTGTGTACCTCCAAGTTCATCAATAATGATGCTGGTGATATCCTCTTCATTTTCTTCTATGTAGGATACGGCCCTTTCCAGAATGTCCCTTTGTTTATAAGGATTAATCTGATTCCATTCGTCCATCGCTTTGCTTGCAGCCTGATAAGCCTCATCTATATCATCAGGTGTTGCCATTTTAAATTCTGTAATCACTTCACCATTATATGGATTTTTATCAGTTAATGTACGAGCGCTTTCTCCATCACGCCAAGTTCCGGCTATGTATTGTTTGTTTAGTTCCTGAATGTCCAATATTTTCCCTCCTAGTAATTTAAAAAAACGATCATTGTCTATATCGGTTGAGATTTTTCATTATTGAGGATGGTGACTAATATTGTTCGTATGTTTTAAATAAATAGGACAAAGATACTATGATATGATATCTTTCATCGGACGCTCTTTCTATTCGGCGAAGGCAGATATGTTGGTAGGTTAGTTTTTTGTTCATATAGTAGTAATGATTTCCGGCAAAAAGAAAGACGTCCTGAACTGTTTTGTTCAGAACGTCTCCGTCTATTTTTTATAGCATTTCAGATGTAGACTTCCCTTGCATAAAGTTGGTTAGATAGCCAGGTCCCCCAGCTTTGGAGTCTGTACCGGACATGTTAAATCCGCCAAATGGATGGTAACCAACAATCGCTGCAGTACAGCCGCGGTTAAAGTAAAGGTTCCCGACATGGAAATCTTCTCTCGCCTTTTCGATATGGTCACGATTGTTGGAAATAACTGCACCTGTTAAGCCATATTCCGTATTGTTAGCAATATCGATGGCCTCATCAAAATCTCTGGCTTTTGTGAAAGCAACAACAGGACCGAAAATTTCCTCCTGCATAATGCGGGCGTTTGGAGATAAATCTTTAAAGACAGTCGGCTTAATGAAGTACCCTTTGGAGTCATCCCCTTCTCCGCCAGTTACTAATTCACCTTCTTCTTTTCCAATATCAATATAACCCATAATCTTGTCAAATGCTGCCTGATCAATGACCGGACCCATGTAGGTAGTGTTTCTGACAGGATCATCCAATGTACAGTTTTGCTCGGTTAATTCTTTCACACGTGTCACGAGATCATCATAGACTTCTTCATGAGCCACTACCCGTGAACAAGCGGAACATTTCTGACCGGAGAAGCCGAATGCACTGTTTACAATAGATTCTGCAGCCAGTTCAAGGTCTGATTCGTTATCTACCACGATCGTGTCCTTACCGCCCATTTCTGCAACCACGCGCTTCAGCCATATTTGACCTTCCCGAACTTTGGAAGCGCGTTCATAAATGCGCGTTCCAACCTCTCTGGATCCAGTAAAGCTTACAAAACGTGTACGAGGATGGTCAACCAGGTAATCCCCAACTTCGGAACCGCTTCCAGGAATGTAGTTAATAACTCCGGCCGGCATACCCGCCTCTTCCATAACCTCCATAAACTTATAGGCAATAACAGGGGTTGAACTGGCAGGCTTTAATAGCACAGTATTCCCTGTAACCATTGAAGAAACGGTTGTGCCTGTCATAATCGCGAACAGGAAATTCCATGGGGAAATGACTACGCCAACGCCAAGCGGAATATACTGAAAACGATTATTTTCTATCGGACGACTGTTCACCGGTTTGCCATCCTTTAATTCAAGCATTTGGCGTCCATAGTATTCTAAGAAATCAATCCCTTCTGCAATACCCGCATCCGCCTCTTTCCAGGGCTTTGCTCCTTCCTTAATCACCCAGGCATTAAATTCAAATCTGCGACGACGAATAATGGCTGCTGCCCGGAACAAAATGTCTGCACGCATCTCCGGCTTCGTTTTTCTCCAGGTTTTAAAGGTTTCATCTGCGGTTTGCATCGCTTTTTCAGCCAGTTCCTGATTAGCCTTTGAAACCTTACCTACCACTTCTTCTTTATTTGCTGGATTTCGGGAAACCAGTTTATCATCTGTATAATAGCGTTCTCCACCAATAATTAACGGATATTCCTTACCCAATTCTGCTTCTACTTGTTTAATAGCCTCTTCCTGCTGCTTACGATTCACCTCATTTGAAAAATCCATAAAAGGTGTGTGAGTGTACGGTACGACCATGTTCATTCCTCCCTTTCATTATGTGGATCACCCTTTTTATCTCTGTAAGGTGCCTATTCCTATTTTAACCTATTCAGACAAGGCGTTCAAATCACACTATTATCATTTTTCTGAAATTTTATGAGGAAGCACATAAAATAGAATTTTCACAAGGGGGAGCCATTACAGCCAGTTCATTCGTGATATGACAGAACAAAAATATGAGGCTAACCTTTTAAATGGTCAGCCTCAAACTTAGCTATTGATAAATATACACTTCCGGCTTTTCTTCACCAGCTTCTCTCCAAATGAGAGCCTCCTGTTTATCCGGAGATTTAACATTGATTTCAATATCGTAATTATTTCTGAAATTTTCCATAATCAAACCATAGGCAAACTGGCTAAAGGCTGTTACTTCTGACTTTCCATGAAATTCGATTGGAATATTAATCTTTAATTCCTGTAATTCATCATTCACGTAGAACCCTTTACCAATAACGCCTACAAAATTTGGGAAAAACTCGCGTACTTCATTCGTAAAGTCCTTCATAACCGTCGCCTCTGCCTGATGATCGCTGTCAGCTTCATCAGAAGGGAACAGGATATAGTCCTCATTAACGCTTTCCCATTCTCCGATTGAAGAGCTTCCTTCCTCAACGAAGGTTTTTGCTACAAAATTCCCCGGCACCAGCGAAGATTGCTCTTCTTCTCTAAATAAGGCAATCATGATTGGAACATCTTTTAATTCCTCCATTTTCCTTATACGCTGCAGAATGGTTTGTGCATACTCTTTTCCCTTGGACAACATTTCTTCTTTAGGAATATCCTCGTAATAGGTCCTGCCAGGTTCTGTTTCAAATTGATAGACGGATTTTAAGGCCAGACCAATCGAGACCCCTTTTACCCCCACTTGATTCCCCTTTGTCTTTTGAAGGTAATTTTGCTCTAAAATATGGGACAGGTAACGCGGGGCATCACGAAATGCCTGGGGATCGGGGTTATCTTCATCCTTAATATTGATACTTGGGTTAAGGCCTTCCTCATGTTCTTCACTGTTCCGCTCAAGCCAGCTGTATACCGTATCTTCTGTTAAATACTGTCCTTCCTGAAACAAGTAATCATCCGGGTTAAATACGTCCTTTGAATGTCTCCGTAATCCCTCTTCAAGCTCTGTGATATCAAATCGGTTGAATACCTGATTGACGATCACACCTCTTGCAGCAGCTGGCTTATATTCTACAGGCATTTTGTACTCTTCATCAGAAATGTTATAGCTGGGTACAATCGCGGTTTCTGACTCCTCTTCCTTTGTATCCTGAACAATCTCTTCCTCTTGATCATAGTTCGGCGTACAACCGGCAATCAGGAGAACGAACAAGACAGGAATTACAAAATATTTTTTTATCATTACCTCTCCACTCCTACTCGCTCAAGGCGTCTATCATTTGCTGCTCATCCCAAATCGTAACACCAAGTTCCTGCGCTTTATCATACTTCGAACCAGCATCCTCACCAGCCACGAGAATATCCGTGTTTTTACTTACACTGGTCGTTACTTTTCCACCTAAGGCTGCAATCTGTTTTTTAGCATCTGAACGGGAGTATTGCTCCAGTTTGCCTGTTAAAACAACAGTTTTGCCCGAGAAAGGCGATTCCGTATCAATATCTTCCGCAGTTAAGCCCTTATACTCCATGTTTAGTCCTAAACCCTTCAGTTCCTGAATAAGACTTTTCACCTGAGGCTTTTCGAAATAGCGTACAATGGAATCCGCTACCTTTTCTCCAATGTCCTGAATAGCGATTAAGTCTTCCAGATCGGCATGCATCAAGTGATCCATATGTTTAAACTGTTCAGCTAAGGTTTGAGCTGCCTTGCTTCCCACATACCGAATGCCTAAACCAAAAAGTAATCGTTCCAGTGAATTTTCCCTGGACGTTTCAATGGCATCCAGTAAATTACTTACGGACCTTTCCCCCATTCGTTCTAATTTCAACAGTTCTTCTCTTTCAAGCTTATACAAATCAGCAATAGTTTGAACGAGGTCATGTTCAAAGAGCTGCTTAATAACCTTTTCACCAAGGCCGTCAATGTTCATCGCATTTCGTGAAACAAAATGAATCAGGCCTTCTCTTAAATGGGCTGGACAATTAGGGTTAATACATCGTAAAGCAACTTCCTCTTCCAGTCTGACAAGCTCACTGCCGCATTCCGGACAGTGGGTTGGCATATGAAAAGGTTCTTCATGGCCTGAACGTCGCTTTACATCCACTCGGACAACTTCAGGAATAATGTCGCCTGCTTTTTTAATGACAACCGTATCACCAATGCGGATATCCTTTTCGCGGATTAAATCCTCATTATGTAGAGAAGCCCGTTGTACAGTGGTACCGGCTAATTGAACCGGATCAAGAATGGCTGTAGGTGTGACGGCTCCCGTTCTTCCTACGCTTAATTCAATCTCTCTTAACGTTGTGATAGCTTCTTCAGCCGGAAACTTATAAGCAATGGCCCAGCGGGGACTTTTTGCCGTAAAACCAAGCTCCTCCTGAACAGCAATCTGATCTACCTTAATCACAATTCCATCGATTTCATAGCTTAATTCCGGACGGTGCTCTGTCCAGTATTGAATATATTCAATAACTTCATCAATGTTTTCACAGGTTTTTGTTTCCGGATTCACTTTAAACCCTAGTTGCTTCAGATAGGCTAACCGCTCACTATGGGAAGCAATGGCGCCTGCTTCCCATTCCCCCACACTATAAACGAAGATATCCAGATTCCGCTGAGCTGCTATTTTGGGATCTAATTGTCTTAAAGAACCTGCAGCGGCATTTCGTGGATTAGCAAACACGTCCTTGCTTTCTGCTTCCTTTGCTTCATTAAGAGCTCTGAAGGATTTCACAGGCATAAAGGCTTCTCCACGAACCTCAATCGTTTGTTCTTCGCTGATTCTCAATGGGATACTGCGGACGGTTTTCAGATTGCGGGTAATATCCTCGCCTGTACGGCCATCCCCGCGTGTAGCGCCTCTTTCAAAAATGCCATCTATATAACGCAGGGAGATAGCCAATCCGTCAATTTTTAATTCACAGACATAGCTGATTTCCTTCTCATCCGTCCCTTCTCTTACCCTGCGATCAAAATCCCGCAAATCCTGTTCATTAAAAGCATTACCTAAGCTTAGCATGGGAATATTATGCTGAACTTTTTGAAAGGCATCTAGAGGCTCACCGCCCACCCGCTGGGAAGGAGAGTCCGGTGTGACGAGATCCGGATATTCTTCTTCCAGGTCTTTTAGTTCTTTCATTTTAACATCATATTCATAGTCAGACACGGAAGGTTTATCTAATACATGATACTCATAATTGTATTGATTCAGTTCCTTTTTTAAAGCCTCCACTCTTTGCTTCGCGGTTTCTTTTTCCAAGGTCACGCACCTCCATTTACCCTTTTGAAATTGGGGCAAATCTAGCTAATAATCGTTTAATGCCAACAGGGGCAGGAAAGGCCACATCCAATTCCATATCATCACCGCTTCCCTGTACCTTCACAACGGTTCCGGTTCCCCATTTCTTATGCTCCACCTTATCACCTGAAGACCAATCGACGGATTCCCCGCCGGTAGATGGCTTACTGATTTTCTGAGGTTTACGCTTAGGTCTTTCCGGTGAACGCTGCTGAAAGGAGTCCTGAATGGATGTACGCTGCGTCTGAAAGCCTGATGTAAACAGGCCTTCCTCTTCACCTTTATCTATATATTCCTCTGGTATTTCATTAATAAAACGACTGACTGGATTCATATTAGTCCGACCATACAAGGTTCGCATTTTGGCCTGGGTTAAAAACAATTTCTTTTCAGCCCTCGTAATCCCTACATACGCCAGTCTTCTTTCCTCTTCCATTTCTTCTTCATCCATAAGTGATCGACTGTGCGGAAACACACTTTCTTCCATTCCGATTAAAAATACCACCGGAAATTCTAAGCCTTTAGCTGAATGCAGGGTCATAAGTACAACTTTATTATCATCGTCTTCATCATCCACTTTATCAATATCAGATACCAGGGCCAAATCGGTTAAAAACGCGATTAATGACTTATCCTCATTGACGGCTTCAAACTGATTGGTAACTGTTTTAAATTCATTAATGTTTTCCAGTCTGCTTTGTGCCTCCAGGGTTTTATCATTTTTCAGCATCTCTTCATACCCGGTTTTTTCAAGTACCTCTTCTACAATTTCTGTTACGGACAGAAACTCCTGCATCTGAACCCAGTTTTTAATCTGCTGCTGAAAATTAATCAGGGCGTTCGTTGCCTTTTTGCTTAAGCCGATAAAATCTGCTTCCTCTGCAGCCTGATAAAGGGAAAGATCCTGGTACTGAGCATAGGTCAGCATTCTATCTACAGATGTATTTCCGATTCCCCGCTTCGGTACATTAACGACCCGCTGAAAACTAATATCATCATTAGGGTTGGCAATCAGACGTAAATAAGCGAGCAGATCTTTAATTTCCTTACGATCGTAGAATTTTGTCCCTCCAACAATCTGATAAGGAATATTTGATTTCATAAAAGCATCCTCAATCGCACGGGATTGGGCATTGGTCCGGTATAAAACAGCCATGTCCTGATATTCCAGTTTTTCCTCATTCATTAAGGCTTCCATTTGTTCTACTACATAAAGAGCCTCATCCCGCTCACTTGAAGCCTGATGAAACTGGATGGACTCCCCCTCTGTGTTTTCCGTCCATAGCTCCTTAGGCTTCCGTGAAACATTATTCTCTATGACATGGTTCGCTGCTGCCAGGATTTTTTTCGTTGAACGATAGTTTTGCTCCAGCATAATCGTTCTGGCATTTGGATAGTCGTTTTCAAAGGATAGAATATTCTCAATGTCAGCTCCACGCCACCGATAAATCGACTGATCCGAATCCCCTACCACACACAGGTTCTGGTGACGTTCAGCCAGCATTTTGACCAGCTGATATTGAGCATGGTTGGTATCCTGATACTCGTCCACATGAATATATTGAAATCGGCGCTGATAATATTGCAGAGTTTCCGGAACCTGCTCAAATAGTTGAATGGTCTTCATGATAAGATCATCAAAATCGAGCGCATCGTTTTTCCCCAATGTTTTCTGATATTCTTCATAAATGCGGGCATTGGTCTCTTCGTAAAAATTATTCGCTTCTTTTTTAAATCGCTCAGGTTCTATCAATTGGTTTTTCGCCGAACTAATCCCATTCAGCATGGAACGGGGATCCCACTTCTTCGGATCAAGATTCAGATCTTTAATAACCTGTTTAATGACGGACAATTGATCGGCTGCATCGAGAATCGAAAAATTACGGTTATAGCCAATCCGGTCAATATCCCGGCGCAATATTCGTACACATAAGGAGTGGAATGTCGACACCCATATAGCATCTGAATCTGCACCTGTAAGCCGGCGAACCCTTTCTTTCATCTCACGAGCCGCTTTATTCGTAAACGTAATGGCAATAATGTTGTACGGAGGCACACCTTTTTCATGAAGAAGGTAGGCAATTCGATGCGTTAACACACGGGTTTTCCCGCTTCCTGCACCCGCCATAATTAACAGGGGACCTTCCGTATGCTGAACAGCCTTGGCCTGCTCACTGTTCATTCCTTGTACGATTTGATCTGCTATACTCACGGTATCCCCACCTATCTAATTGTTTTTTATATTTTTTACAGCTTTTACAGTTTTAAGCGCATTGTTCAAATCATCATAAAGGGCATTCCCCACGACTACGATATCAGCAAACGGAGCGATTTCCTCTGCCTGCTCTGCGTGATGGATTCCGCCACCATAAATTAACAAAGTTTGATCCAGTTTTTGTTTCACACGTTTCACCAGCTCCGGGTTTCCATATGTACCGCTGTATTCCAGATAAAAGAAGGGAAAACGGAACATTTTCTCCGTCATCCGGGCATACGCCATGACGTCCTCATCCTCCAAAGGGATAGAATCAGTATATTGAAAAGCTTTGGAATCCGGATTTAACATACAATAGCCTTCCATAAAAATTTCATCCCAGTTCATGATTTCTCCATATTCTTTCACTGCCTGATGATGTAAATCCATAAACCATTTTTTATTCCGGCTATTTAATACTGATGGGATAAAGTAATAATCAAATCCAGGGGTGACCGATTCAGTATTGGAAATCTCCAATACGCACGGTACAGTATAACGCCTGACACGTGAAAGGAGCTGCAAAACATTATCCAGCGTAACTCCATCCGTTCCACCAATGATTATCGCATCTGTCCCGGACTCACAGACTTTTTCTAAATCAGCATCAGATATTTCTTTGTTTGGATCCAGTTTAAACACATGATCCCACTTTTGAATATCATACATTTCAGACCGTCCTCTATTATATAAATGACATCTCCATAATTATAGCAAAAATTTATTCAGGTTTATATCTAATAAAGTGAAACTTCCAACAGTAGGATATTGATGCTGTTCATGCATGATAAAAAAATAGAAAAACGTCCGGAAAATAGGGAACTTGTGACAAAAAGAAGGATATGCTATGATTAGATAATCAGAAGATAGCACATGTGAATATAAGTACTATGATGAATTTATAGTATCTAAATCCTCTTTCTAAAAGCGATTCAGGGATGGTGCGAGCCTGAAAAATGATTTAGAGAAACGGCAATTCGGAGTACATCTTGATGGAAGTGGATGCAGAGCCTCTGCATCAATCAGGGTGGAACCGCGGGAGAACAACTCTCGTCCCTGGGCATTTAGCCCGGAGACGGGAGTTTTTTAATGTATACAAACATTATAGAACAAGTGTTCGATGCAGTCAACAACATTTTCTACAAGGAGGATATTAGTATGGCGAAAAATATGGAAGAAGTCGTGAATCACGTAAAACACCGGGGATTTGTATTTCAGGGATCAGAGATATACGGAGGACTTGCCAACACATGGGATTATGGTCCGTTAGGTGTTGAACTGAAGAAGAATTTGAAGGATGCCTGGTGGAAGAAATTTGTTCAGGAGTCTCCTTATAATGTCGGTCTGGATGCATCCATTCTTATGAATCCAAAAACCTGGGAAGCCTCCGGACACCTCGGGAACTTTAATGACCCTATGATGGATTGTAAAGAGTGTAAAGCCCGTCATCGTGCCGATAAGCTCATCGAAAACTATTTTGAAAGCAAAGGCGAGGAAGTTGTAGTTGACGGACTGCCATTTGAAGAAATGCAGAAAATGATTGAAGAAAATGACATTGTCTGTACGGAATGCGGAGCAAAAAACTTTACGGATATTCGCCAATTTAATTTAATGTTCAAGACCTATCAGGGAGTTACAGAAGGGTCAACTGATGAAATTTACTTACGCCCTGAAACAGCACAAGGAATATTTGTGAACTTCAAAAATGTTCAGCGTTCCATGCGCAAAAAGCTTCCATTTGGTATTGGACAAATCGGAAAAAGCTTTAGAAATGAAATTACACCGGGGAACTTTATTTTCAGAACCCGTGAATTCGAACAAATGGAAATGGAATTCTTCTGTAAGCCTGGTACGGAGAAAGAATGGTACCAGTATTGGCTTGATTTCTGTCATAACTGGCTGCTGTCTTTAGGATTGAATGAGGAAAACGTCCGTCGTCGTGACCACACAGAGGATGAGCTTTCCCATTACAGTAATGCAACAACCGACTTGGAATATAAATTTCCATTTGGATGGGGCGAGTTGTGGGGCGTTGCTTCCCGTACAGATTATGATTTGAACCAGCATGCGGAACATTCGGGAGAGGATTTCCAATATATTGATCAGGAGAATAATAATGAACGTTACATTCCTTATGTCATCGAACCGGCATTGGGACTGGACCGCCTTGTGCTATCCTTCCTTTCTGATGCCTATGATGAGGAGGAACTGGAAGATGGCTCCAAGCGGACAGTTATGCACTTCCATCCGGCCGTAGCACCATTTAAAGCAGCTGTGTTCCCGCTGTCCAAAAAGCTCTCAGATGAAGCACAGGAAGTCTATCAGGAGCTCGCGAAGGATTTCATGGTTGATTATGACGAATCCGGTTCAATCGGGAAACGCTACCGCCGTCATGACGAAATCGGAACGCCTTACTGCATCACATTTGATTTTGATTCCCGCGATGATCAGCAGGTAACCGTACGAGACCGCGACACTATGGAACAGAGCCGTATGCCAATCAGTGAGTTAAGAGATTTCCTAAGCAGTAAGATGAGTTATTAACAGAAAGAAGCGCATGGATTCGGGCCATGCGCTTCTTTTTATTTGCTTTTTTCTTTTTCATTTATACGGTCAAGAACTAATTGATAAGCATCATTGCCATAGTTCAGGCATCTTTTCACTCGGGAAATAGTGGCAGTTGATGCACCCGTTTGATCCTCTATGGCATGATAGGTGTCTCCCTCTCTTAGCATACGGGCTACTTCCAATCGCTGAGCCAGGGATTGAACCTCATTCATCGTTGCCAAATCATCAAATAACTCATAGCATTCTTCAATCGTTTCCAGGGACAGGATGGCTTTAAATAACTGATCCAATTCCTTTCCACGAAGTTTATCAATTTGCATGTGTAAGGTACCCTCCTCTTTTACGTACTCTAGTTAAACTGAACAGACTGGTCGATTCCTGGTGTCTCTGGAACTACATTCACCCATGTCTTACCTGGAACAAACTTTACCTTTTCCCCATTTTTAAATGGTAAAATTCTTCCGTCTACGTTTTTCCATTCGACCTCCTGAACTTTACCTTTCTGAACAAGATAACCCCTGCCCCCTGATTCTAAATCAATGGCACGGCGGTGGGCAGAGTCTATCACCCGATGTCCGGTTTCAACAACAAATATATTATCTAAAACGACAGGTTCCTCTGTTTCCAATTCGACGGTTTTCTCTCCGTCACTGTAACGGACGTACTGTTCATTAACCTCATCATATTCATACGTGACTTCCTCTAGCCCTTCATGATATACAATATGGACCCGGGATGCTTCTTCCCCGGAAATTTGGCTCACCTCATCCTGGGTAAGAAAAGGATAAGGCTCATTATCCTGTTTGATGTCGATTCCTTTTTGCTCTGCTGCCTCATACACATTGGGATATATTAAGTATGAATCGTGAGGTGCTGCACGAAAGCTTTCCCGTTTAAATAAATACCGGTCATCATCATGGATAGCTCCACGAATCAAATCTAAATCTTTATTCATGATGATATCCTCAATATGGTGAGCCGCTCCATGATAAATGTAAATCGCACCCATCCCTTGGGCAAGGTTTGCATAATATTCTCTTGCACTTCTTACAGGACCCACAACTTCGGGTTTCTCACTGTGAAAGAAAGCAAGAAATCGTGTGATCGGACCTTCAGCCAGCAGTTCATAAACGATATCTGCTTTCGACAAACCTGACTGAGGCCGGGCTTTTGTATGATTATTAACCATCACGCCTATGATCCGATTGTTAACAGGCTCATTTGTTCCAATGCCTGTTAATGGATATGTATTCTCATATTCGGGTTCTGGTGGTTCCTCAGAGGGTTCTGGTTCGACAACTGGCTGTTCTTCTTTTGCTTTTTCTTCACTTTCCTGATCATCCGCTCCTTCATTGCTGCAAGCTGTCAGAAATAACACGATCATCAAGAATAGGAGAATGGAGCATTTCTGCATTCCTTTTTTCAATTTATCCCCACCTTTAGTTCTGCTAAAACTTTACTCCTTTTATATTTTAACGCATTATTGAAGGAAAGAGTACCTCCTTCTTTTTAACATCTATAATTCCTCTTTGTGTAATTCGAATATAAGGTAAATGAGCAGCCGACAAAAATAACAGTGTGTATATGGGATCGTTGAAGGAATAGCCGTGTTCCTTAATGGTATTGGAGAGTTCTTTTTCGCATTTTATGAGCTCCTCCATTCTGACATCGGATAGTCTTCCTTCCATTTTTAGCGGAAGCTCACAGATAATTTTCCCCTTATCCGCTAACACAATACCGCCCCCAATCTCTTTTAACCGGTTGAAGGCTAAATGAATATCCGATTTTCTCTTTCCAATCAGCGTAATATCTCCTGCGCTTGAGTAAGAGCTCACCAGACCTCCTAAAGATTTTGTGAATCCTCGTAAAAGGGTGGCAATCCGCCATTCTCCCTGCCGGTCCATTAAAATAAGAAAGGACTCCTCCTTGTCCTCTGGTATCTCATCTCCTTGAAGTTTATCATTAATGGTAAAAGGATTCATAATAACGTCATTGGCCATTTCAAGTCCCACAGGAACGAAAAATCTGAAATCACTGTCACGCAGATCCCAATCAAGTTTCAGCGGTTCTATGCCGTATTTTTTCCAGTCAAAAGAGGGCTGTTCATATTGGACATTTCCATCATATTTAATCCACTTTCCTTTGGCCAGTACTGAGATTGGAGTCGGGTTCTCTTTCTCTTCCAGAAAATTGATATGCGCAATTCGTCCCGGACCAATACTGCCAACCAAATGATCAATCCCAAAATGTTTTGCCGCATTGTAGGATCCCATGGCATAAGCTTCTTCCGCTGGTATTCCTTCCTCCATTGCAATATTAATACATGTATTAATAATTCCGTCTTCATAATATGAAGGAGGAGAACCATCCGTTGTCAGCATAATCTGATCATAGGAAGTGATGTCATACTCTCTAAGTTCTCTTAATATTTTCCGCAAATCAGGGCGAATCGAGGATTGACGGAGAGCGACCCGATATCCCAATAAAAGACGGCGGTACACTTCTTCCCCTGATATCGACTCATGATCACTGTCAGCACCAAGAAGCTTCATTTTTGTCAGAGTTTCCAGTGATGCACCCGGAAAATGCCCCTCCACAGGCTTCCGAAGCCGTTTTGTCTCCTGCATCCAGTGCAGCATTCGATCATCATCTTTTAATACACTCGTCCATGAGGTCAATTCACCGCCCTGAATGACCGCATCATGCTTTAACCAGGATAAAACATTGGCTTTACGAATAAATTGTTCATCATCCTGCAGAAAGGACTGGGAATCAAAGCGGGCCCACCAGTAAAGAGAGGTTGGCAGATCATCCAGCTCTTCCAATATAGAAAACGCTTTCTTATTATCCAATAAATAAAGGTACAAGAGATTATCATTAATGAAAACAGATGTACCTAGTTGGGATGCATATAGTGATAAAGTATGGGGATTATATAATTGAAACGGATGAGCATGTGGCTCGATATATCCCGGAACCAGAAACTGATTTTCACAATCAATCATCTGGACATTCTCATGTTTAGGCAATCGGTCCCCCACGTAGACAATTCGATCTTCATAAATCCAGATATGAGCCTGCATCCATTTTTTTAAAAAAACATTTAAATAAGTCGCATTTTTTAAAACGAGTGTCGGGATTAAGCGATCATCAATGACAGCTACATGTTCGCGAAGCTGCCGATTCCGCCAGCGGCTATTAAAAGTCATGATTGGTCCCCCTTTTATTGACAAAACACTAAATTGTTTTCTATTCCATGTGTATCACTGAAAAACTTTTATTATGTAAAATTTTAATACATTAACGCTGTGAAGGGAAGGATAAATTTGGTACAAAAAAACGTAGGGACGGTTAATGCATTGATTCGAATTACATGCGGACTTACAGCGGTAAGCTATGGAACCGCACGTTTAGTCAAAAAGGCACAAAATGGAACAGATGGTTTATTAATTCTTATGGGCGCAATGAAAGTAGCAGAAGGCATTGTGCGCTACTGCCCTGTTACCGATATGATTGACAACACCCAAATGGGACAGAACCTTATGCAGGGCATGCAGCAGCAGGCCACACAAATGACCCAGCAGCAAAACCAGCCAAACTCCCAGCAAAATCAGACCAGTTCATATTGAAAAAGCTTGAGGTTATTCCCTCAAGCTTTTTTCCGCCTTTTAGCCAAGCCCGATTCTTTCAAAAATTCCATCCACATTTTTTAAATGATACTCATAATCAAAACATTCATCTAAGTCTTCCTTCGATAAAACATCTGTAATCTCCTTGTCCTTTTCCAGGAGTGAGCGGAAAGGAACACCTTCTTCCCATGCTTCCATGGCTTTAGGCTGTACAAGATCATAAGCTTGTTCACGAACCATCCCGTTATCAATAAGAGATAGCAGAACACGCTGGGAGAAGATCAATCCATAGGTCTTGTCCATATTCTTTCTCATATTCTCCGGAAAGATGGTTAAATTCTTTACGATTCTGCCAAACCGATTCAGCATGTAATTAATAGCAATGGTACTGTCAGGCAGAATGATCCGTTCAGCTGAAGAATGGGAAATATCCCGTTCATGCCACAGTGGAACATTTTCATAAGCTGTCAGCATGTGACCACGAACTACTCTGGAAAGACCGGACATATTTTCCGAACCAATCGGATTACGCTTGTGCGGCATAGCTGATGAACCTTTTTGTCCTTTGGCGAAAAATTCCTCAACTTCACGGGTTTCCGTTTTCTGCAGCCCCCGAATTTCAACGGCAAACTTTTCAATGGATGTGGCAATCTGAGCTAAAACAGACAAATAGTGTGCGTGTCGATCTCTTTGCAGCGTCTGTGTGGAAACAGGTGCGGGGGTGAGCCCTAATTTTTCACATACATACCGTTCGACAAAGGGATCAATATTCGCATATGTACCTACAGCTCCGGACAATTTGCCCATTTCAATTTGTTCTCTTGCAGACTGAAATCGGGTCAGGTTACGCTTCATTTCTTCATACCAGAGAGCCATTTTCAGACCAAATGTTGTTGGCTCCGCATGTACCCCATGTGTACGCCCCATCATAACGGTATATTTATGCTCCTGTGCCTTATTTGCAAGGATATCCATAAAGTTTTTCAAGTCTTTTTCGATGAGTTCATTTGCCTGCCTGATTAAATACGATTGTGCTGTATCGACCACATCGGTGGAAGTAAGGCCATAATGCACCCATTTCCGTTCTTCCCCTAATGTTTCCGAAACCGCCCGGGTGAAAGCAACTACATCATGTCTGGTTTCCTGTTCAATTTCCTTTACTCTATCTACATCAAAGGAAGCATTTTTTCTAAGAGCTTTTACATCTTCAGCAGGAATGACACCAAGTTCACTCCAGGCTTCACAGGCCAAAAGCTCCACCTCAAGCCAGGCATTCCACTTGTTTTTTTCTGTCCAGATGGCTCCCATTTCTTCTCGTGTATAGCGTTCGATCATAGCGATTCCCCTCTCTGCTCTCTAACGTCATTATGTATTTATTCCTTTGGGACTGCATCAAATATAATTTCCTGCCTGACTGGCTCAACCCCCTCGTCAGTTTCCTGAAACACAGGCTTTTCAAAGCGCTTAACCGGCCGATAACCTTCATTATCCATTCGGGTTAAACAGTCATGAATCGTTTCATTCTCCTCCACCTTGAATTTTTTCTTCTTCTTTGCCATTTTTGTCACCACCAGCTACCCGTTTATTTCGTCTGATTCTGAGTCTTCGTACCTGCTTCACCCAGAAACCGCCATGAATGGTCTTAGGTTCATAGGCAATCATAAAGGCTTTGGGATCCATTTCCTGAATCGTCTGATACAAGTTTACCTCATACTTCCTTGGAGTCAAAATCTGCATGGCCAGACGGTCCCCATCCATTCCGTGTGCATGCCAGCTTGTAACCCCGTAGCCTTTATCTCTCAATTTTTTGGTAAATTCAATATCAGGATTTGTGGAAATCACATTAACGGTAATATAACCTAAAGCAAGCTTCTCTTCAATTTTCGTACCAATCAATACGCCAATCCCAAAACCTAAGGCATAAGCAATAACGTTTTGGATCTCATTTAAATTATCTAATACCAGGCCTAATCCGACAATATAAACGACGGTTTCAAACATACTGACTAATGCTGCCATGTATCGCTGGCCCTTTAAAGTGAGCATCATGCGAACGGTTGAGAGTGATACGTAAACAATATTAATCACTAAAATAATCGATACCATAATCAGAGCATTTTCCAACATCGTAAATCCTCCTCTATCTTATCATTTGAAGCTCTTATTATTATAATCACCCACTTCCCAGTTTTTGCATAAATTATCTAGTGAAATGTCGACCTGTTCAACCATTACAATCGGGCCTCCTGTGTTTGCAAATGATAAGGCGCGGTTTCCCGGTTGTGCTTCAGAGATCGGACGAACGCATTAACCATATATACTTACATTGGAGGTAAAAATATGGATCCGTTTAAAAATATGCAGGACTGGAAAAAAAATATGGATAACTTTTTCGGGGAGCAGTTCTGGAGTGAATTTGAAGGCATCCTGAAACCACCCATTCCCCAAATTAATATGTATCAATCAGATCATGAGATCACAATCCTCTGTAATATACCCGGCACAAACGAAATCAAAAACATCGATCTGTTTGTAGACTATGCCAGTCTGGAAATTCAGGGTGTTATTAGTTTACCCGCTCAGGGGAATTTAGTACAAGAGGAAATTTTACAAGGGGCTTTTGACCGAACTATTGAACTGCCCTTTCCCGTTCGGGGCGACAAAGTAGAAGCCACCTATAAAAATGGCCTGTTAACCATTCAGCTTCATCGACTGATAACAAAAGAATCCAATAAAAATCGCGTGGCAGTAAGGGTGATGGATGAAGATTAGAGGCGGTTTGGTTCTCTTTATAATAGGGATTGATAATGGAGATAGGGATTTGGTTTTAGGGGCTGCAGTCTCAGGCTACTCAGGAGTGAGGGAAATATCTGTTTTGAGAAGATTTAAGCGTAAATCCAGGGTCAGATACTCTGGATTTTATTATGCTTTTTATTTTCTGACCGCTTTGATGTGATAAGTAGGTAATGGTGCGGTTTAATGGATGAGACTTCACCTGGAATTAGTCAATATTATTGTGTTTGGGGATGATCAGCTTGAATTGAGCCGCGTGGTTAAGTTGATGCCGATCTTGGTGGTGCGGTATCAATCTAAATAGTTTGGAATCAATCGGTTTTCCTGATTTATCAACCGGTTTTCATATTGTATCGATCGAATTATGATTTTATCGGTCTCCATTTTGATAGGAAAAATTTTATCCATCTATGTCAGTGTTTAATCGGTCGATTTGGGTGATAATCAAGTCTCATGTGCCGTTTTATCCGCCTGTTTCTGTCATTTATCGGTCTGTTTTGCCTATTTATCCATCAGGCGCCCGGTAATCAATCAATTTTAAGGAAGTATCAACCAAAACAGCGTATTAATCCATCACTGCACCGCATTCATCAATCAAGAGCCCCTTTCATCGGTCATTTATCAGTCAGGTAAACTCACACAACAAGTAACATAGTAAAGACCATAAAAAAACACCATACCCATGGTTATCCATGAATATGGTGAAGAAATACATCCAGCAAATTCCTCATGATTTTAAGTGATATACACGCGTTCTGTTTTTGCCTGATGGAGTGGCACCTGTAGATTGAAGTAATTTATAAGCAACAGCTGGAGATTCAATCTGCAAAAATTTCCGAGCCTCCTGATTGCTTATCGTTTTGTCCATTAACAGAGCGTAATCCTGAAGAGCCTGAACATGTGCATCCTTTGAGGAGGTTTTACAATGAAGGCAAATCCACTTTCCCGATTTTCTTTTCATCGGAGCATTTTCACAATTGGGGCACTGTACACCTGTAATGAGGTCCGTTTTTGCGACATCAAAGAGATTGAGGATATCAGGATCTTCAGGTACATTGCTCCTGATCAGCCGCTTGGATAAGGAACGAATTTGCTTTAGGGTCAGCACGTCCTTTGGATAGGCTGCCTGCATTTCATTTATTTTCTCCAAAAGATGAATGCTATGCAGAACCTTATTAACATATTCTGACTTAGGATTGGTTGTTTTTAAAATTGACTTGGGATTGGCCATAACAACAAGGTGTTCTACCGGAAAGCCTGAAACTTTATTTTCCTCGAGCCACTTATCAAATTGAAATTTCTGGTGCTTCACCTGCTGCAGCGGGTCGGAAAAAGACTCCTTGGTCCCGTCTTCATTCAACCGGATGAGTTGCTTAAATGTATCATCAAACAAAAGCTCTCCAGAAATATTTTTTACTTCAATAATGAGGAAAAAAGACTTTGATAAAATAAGGATGTCCACTTGAAAGAAGGAGTTATTGCAGGAGAGTCTGAGGCCATGTAAAATGAGGACTTCTTTCTCGGGAAGAAAATTCAAATAATAACCCAGTGATTTTTCTCCCTTATAGCCAGCCATACACCTTCCCAGTTCATCTTCAATTTCTGGCCTCCGAACGTAATTTACCCGGAGCCTGCGGAGAAGAGCCTGGAGCTTAAGAATTCGTTGCGGAATCGTTAGTTCAAATGCAATCAATCCATCACCTCTCGTCTGATTTTTTTCGACATATATCTACTTCTGGATAATACGAGATTTCCCTTCTTTTTTATAAAATATTTTTTATATTTACGCGATTGTCGGCTAAGCGACTATGAGGAATCAATCAAATTGCTCTGGAATCAATCGATATTCGTGATTAATCAATCTGTTTTTTGATTGATTCAGTCAAATTCTATTATTTATCTGTTTTTTGATTTTGATGGGAGCAGGTATCGGGTGGTGCTGCGTATGTATCGGGCTGTTGAATGGATTTATCGGTCAGTTTCATGGATTTATCCGTCAATTTAATGCATTAATCCGTCTATCGCCCCCCGTTATCAAGCTGTCAAACTCATATCAATCATTTGAGTGAGGTTATCCACCGGTTGTGTGGGTTTATCCACCTATTTTATTAATCTATCAATCAAAACTCCCCGTTTATCCACCAGTTTAATGGATTTATCCATAAACTCCCCATCTATCTACCCAAGCTATCCACCCACCCCCGGGGAAACCAGCTCATCCTAAAAATCCCCAGCCCGGAAAAACCGGACTGGGGCCCCATTAAAAATAAGATTAACTTAAGAAAATAAAATACAGAACGAAGACGACAAACAATCCATACATAATCGGATGAATTTCTTTTGCGCGCCCTTTTAAAATGAACGTTAGCGGATAAAACACAAAACCAATAGCAATTCCGGTTGCAATGCTGTAGGTTAAAGGCATCGTCACAACGGTTAAAAAGGCGGGGACGGCTATTTCAAATTGATCCCATTCTATATTTTTCAGGTTGGACGCCATCATGACACCGACGATCACCAGTGCCGCAGCTGTAACCTGCGAAGTTACCACACCCAGTAGCGGGGAAAAGAACAGTGCGAGCAGAAATAAACCGGCTGTAACGACCGATGCAAAGCCGGTGCGTCCCCCTGCACCTACACCCGAAGTTGATTCTACATAGGATGTCGTCGTCGATGTCCCCAATACCGCTCCGGCAACTGTTGCAGCCGAGTCTGAAAATAGAGCTTTTCCTGCACGGGGCAGCTTATTATCCTTCATTAAACCTGCCTGCGTAGCAACTGCCACTAACGTTCCTGCTGTATCAAAAAAATCAACAAACAGGAAGGTAAGAATCACAACAAGCATTTCCATGGTGAAGATATCTCCAAAATGGGCAAACGCTTGGCCAAAGGTTGGGGCGAGGCTCGGTACACTTCCAACGATTTGATCGGGGGTATCAATCAGACCAACAATCATCCCGGCAATGGATGTGATAATCATTCCATAGAAAATTCCGCCTTTAAAGCCAAGAACCAGTAAAATAACTGTTACGAATATCCCAAACACCGCTAATAGAGTGGTAGGTTTGGTTAAGTCACCTAAAGCAACCAACGTACTTGGCTCAGCAACGACAATTCCTGCATTTTGCAAACCGAGAAAAGCAATAAACAAACCAATCCCCGCACCAACGGCCATTTTCATTTGCGCTGGAATAGCGTTAATGATCGTTTCCCGGATTCCTGTCAGGGTCAGCACGATAAAAATAAGTCCAGAGGCAAACACCCCTGCCAAAGCTGTCTGCCATGGAATTTCCCATGTTAACACTACCGTATAGGCAAAAAATGCATTTAATCCCATGCCTGGCGCTAATGCAATCGGATATTTGGCAAGCAGACCCATGATTAATGTTCCGATGGCCGCAGCCAGTGCAGTAGCCGTAAAAATGGCCCCTGCGTCCATTCGGTTTGCCAGATCCGGTACATCCTGCAATGATAAAATGCTCGGATTTAAGAATAAAATATAAGCCATAGATAAAAACGTGGTCATACCCGCAATGGTTTCCGTACGATAATCGGTTCCGAGCTGATCAAAATTAAAAAACTTTTTCATTTTCCTTCCTCCCTGGATTGTTTTAATGAAAAAAAGACACCACCGGCGATAGCCAGAAGTGTCTGCGTACGGAAGGAAATTGCATATGTAGCTGATTTTTATCCATCCTGAAAATATAGAAAATCAGCAAGGAATATCTATGCAATCACCCTCGTAGTCAGACCATTTACGGCGGTCCGGTAGAAACTCATGGGCCATATCCCCAAAAATATACGACGGTAGTTCTTCTTATTATTAAGTTCACATTCATTGTAAAAGATGATTCTTCCCTCTGTCAACCAAATTACGAATATTTAACTAAATATAAAATACTATCATTCGTTTTATTCCCATTCAATCGTGGATGGCGGCTTACTGGTTACATCATAAACAACACGATTAATCTGATTGACTTCGTTGACCATCCTGTTTGAGATTTTTTCCAAAACATCTAAAGGAATCCGTGCCCAGTCGGATGTCATCCCATCAACAGACGTAACCGCGCGAATGGCTATGGTGTGATCGTATGTCCGGGCGTCTCCCATAACGCCTACACTCTTAATATTCGGCAACACCGTAAAGTACTGCCAGATTTCTTTCTCAAGACCTGCTTTGGCAACTTCATCACGTAAGATGGCATCTGATTCCCGAACAATCGCCAATTTCTCTTCTGTGACCTCGCCAAGAACCCTTATAGCCAGCCCCGGTCCAGGAAACGGCTGTCTCCAAACAATATCCTCGGGCAGTCCCAGCTGAAGTCCCAGCTCACGTACCTCATCCTTAAATAACGTGTTAAGAGGCTCAATTAAGTCAAACTTCATATGCTCAGGCAGTCCGCCTACATTATGGTGAGACTTAATAGTTTGTGCCGTTTCAGTGCCACTCTCTATAATATCGGTATAAAGGGTGCCCTGAGCAAGAAAATCCATATGTTCTAGCTTAGATGCTTCCTCATCGAAAACATAAATAAATTCATTCCCAATGATTTTACGCTTTTTCTCAGGATCTGACACGCCCGCAAGCTTTTGTAGGAACCGGTCTGTGGCATCAATTTTAATCACATTCATTTGGAACTGATCCCGGAACGTTTCCATTACGGTATCCGCTTCATGCATTCGGAGCAGACCATGGTCCACAAAAACACAAGTCAGCTGGTCCCCGATTGCCTGATGAATCAAAGCTGCTGCAACCGAGGAATCAACCCCCCCGCTTAACGCACATAATACATTTCTGTCGCCCACTTCCTGACGAATGTTTTCTGATTGCATCTCGATAAAGTTTTCCATAGACCAATTTTCTTCAGCCTGACAAACATGAAAAATAAAGTTTTTCAGCAAATCGTTGCCATAAGTTGTGTGGTTGACCTCAGGATGAAACTGAACGCCATATAAAGGATGCTGCGAATGGCTGATGGCCGCAACAGGACAAGATGAACTTACCGCATCGACCGTAAAATCATCCGGCGCCTCGATTACTTTGTCACTATGACTCATCCAGACAACCTGCTCATGGGGGAGGCGATCAAACAAGCCCTCCTCATGCCTGATGCTGATTTCCGCTTTTCCATATTCCCTGTCATCCGCCTGTTCCACATTTCCTCCATAATGGTGAACCATCAGCTGCATTCCATAGCAAATGCCTAATACTGGCACATCCATATGGAAAATTTCCGGGTCACAACGAAAACTGTCCTTTTCATAAACGCTGTTTGGTCCTCCCGAAAGTATAATGCCTGCTGGTTTCATCTGTTGAATCTCTGCTGCTGTCAGACGATGGGAATGAAGCTCGCTGTAAACGCCCATTTCCCGGATTCTTCTGGTAATTAACTGATTATATTGACTTCCAAAATCCAATACAACGATCATTCCTTGTTGTTTACCTTCCATTCACAATCACCCCTGAAAAATTGATGGCTTACGATAAATAAAAAAGGATTTCCACCCCCCAAAAGAAAAGAAGGCAGAAATCCAGTAAATGCTATACGTCCATCCTGCCTTCATAGTCAGGATATTTAAGGTATCCCGGTAGAGACTCTCGATCCGTATTATCGAGGATATATGAAGGTCTGAATCTTTCATTAAGTTTTTCTTATTCTATCAATCTCTGTCACAAGAATCAAGACATGATTTTCCTGATGAGATTTTCCCAAAGTTCCTGTTTGCGGGACCAGTCGCCGATATCCTGCTCATCCCGATATAAAATTCGTTCATAAGCGTTTGTCAGCCGTCCCATTTCGTTTGTACGAAGCCGGTAATCCACCATATGGGCATATTCACGCAAGGTCTGATCCGAGCCTCTTTTGTACCCTTTATGGTTAAGAAGAGAGAGCAGGAAACGATAGGACTTCATATACGTTTCAATATCTGTATTCTTCGTCCAATGCCTCCGTTTGAACCAGTAGGCGATTGTGTACCTTTTCCAGTACAGGATACCCAAAATTCCTAACAGAATAAGACCCGTGATGATCATCTGGTTCATCGAAATATTCCATGTAAATCCGGAATTGGATTCTTCCTCTGCACTGGTTTCAGGAGTCTGTTCTTCCATCTCACTGACTGGTACATCCTCATTTTGGTTCATCAATTCCTCCAGATCCTGTCCCGAAGTCAGATCAATCGGATTATAAAAGCCCTTCGTCGGTTCAAAAGGGACCCATCCGATGTCCGGAAAATATACCTCTACCCAGGAGTGGGCATTTGAATTCGTAATCTCATAAGTGTTCGCTTCAGATGACCGGTCAACGACTTCTCCGGGTGCAAATCCTTTTACCCATCTGGCCGGAATATCGATCGAGCGTAACAGCATAACCATGGAGGTGGAAAAGTTATCACAGTACCCTACCTGGGATTCAAACAGAAACTGATCCACATAATCCTGATTTTCACCAGGAACCGGTACATTTGTCGTACGATATTGAAAGTCCGAGGAATCAAAATGGTCCTCTATAGCTTTGGCTCTATCATAACGATTGGTTTCCTCAGCCGTTAATTCCTGTGCCAATTCCTGAACTCTGGAGGGTAATGTCCCCGGTATTTGTGTATATTGTTCCCGAATAGCCTGCGGATCCTCCTCGCTGCTCTCCCGTAAATTTTTCAGGGAGTATGTTGGCTGATCATAGGTAACCGCATAATCAGGGACAGATACCTCTGCACTGCCTTGACGAGGGTAAACCTCTCCTGTGACTTGATGGTATGAATAAGTATAGGATTGGTTATTTTCAGACTGAACTTCTGAGATTCCATAAGGGTATACCAGCTTTGGCAGAAGTTCCTGTTCATTAAATGAGATGACAGCCTGCTGTTCTTCAGTTTCAACTGATTCCATCGTATTGTTGAAATGTATCGATCCATCAGGACTGAAGGTAAAGGATTCCTGTTGAGCCTGCTCCGACCGAACCCATCCTTTTCCTGTGTAAACATCCTTCGTTTCAATCTTCCAATATTGAGCATCTTCTACCGTAGCTTGAAAAACAACGGAATGATCCTGTACAAAAGATCCTCCCAGACGCTCATCATTCTCCCCGTAGCCAACCTTTTTTATAGCTGAACCTGAACCCCCACCGCTTCCCGTCACATCAGCGGCTGTGGTTTGAATAAACGGAACAGGATCCGGCCATTGAGGGCTGGACTTAGGGGCTAAATAGCCGATCATACTTGAAACGACGACAAGAGTGATCAGTGGCAATACCCAGGAAACATAATTCCCCTTTGGCAGCTTAAACAGCTTTTCTTTCATAAGCACACGCTGAAGATTGGTCACACCTAATATCATCATCGAAATAAAAAATGTCCGAACGATGGCATACCGGGCATCATATACAGTGAATGTATCTGTAACTGTAAGGAAGATGAAGGTTAGAATCACAAAAAATAACGTTCGTTTTGCAATCACAAACCAGTAGTAGAGCAGGTAGCTCATCAGCCACAATAAGACCAGGAATAGAAGCGAACGGAACAAAGCCGTCATTTCCCACCATTGCTGTGATAGCATGGCTTCTGTATTCCACTGAATGTCAGAAAATAAATGCTGGAACCAGGCAGAGCTCAGAAAAGTTTCCGAAAAGAACAATCCATCCAGTATAAAAAGCAGACCAAATAATTTAAGAGGAGATGTGATCCACCATTGCAGCTGCATATAAGACAGGAAAAAGCAGAACATCGTATACAAAACAAATATACTGACATTCCCTGTATCCGTTATTTGATCTAATGGTCTCAGCCATTCCCAAAACAGTAAAAAACTGCCGATATATATGATTGAATTTAACCAGAACTGACGTTGCTGTTGGTTCGTCTCTAAACGCATACTACGCGTTCACCTCAATTTTTTCCTTCGTTAATATTTCTTCTGTCAGCAAATTGATGACAACGCCACTGCTTTTCAAGTACTTCAACCGCTGATGTTCTTCACCTGAAACGAGTGAGCCTGATTTGACTAAAAAGAGCACGATACGGGAACTCTTCCTGTTTAAATGAAGTAAAGTCTCATAAAGTTCCAATGATAAATCAGTGGTAATAACCATGGACATATAGCCCTTTGGCAGATTACCTGTCTCCTGTTTGATCATCTGACCAAATGGCAAATGATTTTCAGGCTGCACGGTTGTCAGATAGCGTTTGACCTGTTCCTTGCTCATCGGGTTCTTGTGAACAGGAATGACTTTACGGTCAGCCCCTAAGGACGCAAAGAACAACTGGGCTGATTCTTCTTTAATCGAATCTATCAGGGATACCGCAACCTCCACGGCCCCCTCGAAAGTCAGCCAATTATAAGAGTCCATTTCAGATGCATTAAATAGAACATACATATCCTGACTTTTTTCCTGTTCGAACTCCTTGGTCATCATTGTGTTGTTCTTGGCTGTTGCCTTCCAATCAATCCACGACATCCGGTCCCCTGGTACATATTCACGAACCCCTGAGACAGCCATCGTATTTTTTACCATCCGATTGTATGAGCTGGATTCTCCTTCCTCAAAGCTTTGGGCATGCTTATGAAGCAGCAGCTTTCGTTCTGTCGGGTAAACCATTACAGAATTCTCAACATCAAAGGTTTTCTCTCTTTTTATGAATCCAATAAAATCACCGGTAACCACCCGAACCTGATGAAAAAGGTGCTCTCCTCTGGGCAATTCATCGATTTGATATTTAAAGGAAAACGTCCCTTTAAACCAGGGAAATATGACCTTTTTAGCTCTCCGGTTCTCCCTCAGCACGTCCGGACTGGCCATATGGGCAAACTTTTTTCGTTTCGTATCCCTGTACTGGACTGAATCAGGAAACATGTCTTCAATGATACAGTAATACAAGGGAAGCAATCGAGGTCGTTTAAAGGTTATGTCCACCTCGATGGTACTCCCCGTTTCAGTAATGACCGGTGAAAGGTTTCGCTCGATTTTGATGCGGGCCATTGGATAAAAGAATAATAGCATCATATATAGAAATATTGGGAGAGTACTAAAAAATAGAAACCAGCTGACAAAACCGCCCTGAAACATTGCATATGCATACAAAACTCCTGCCGGCAAAAGGATACCGAGCAATTTTAGACCGTATTTTATAATCGTACCCATATTTATCCCCTATCTATTGGAACATTGGTCTGTGCCAGAACTTCTTCGACAATCATTTTTTCGTCTTTATCCTCAAACTTACTTTCCGAAGTAATGATCATCCGATGAGATAAGACAAAAGGAGCTAAGTACTTCACATCATCCGGCACAATATAATCCCGATTATGAATGAATGCATAAGCCTTGGCTGCTTTCATCAGTGCGATTGACCCACGTGGACTGGCTCCTAAATAAACCTGTGGATGATTTCTCGTACCACTTGTAATATCGACAATATATCGCTGCAAAGACTGGCTGACAAATACGTTATCAATTTCATTCTGCAGCTGAACCAGCTCTTCCTGAGTCATAATTGGCTCAATTTGATCGATAGGGTGGGAATGGGATGTACGATTTAACATGTCCATTTCCTCCTGTGGACTTGGATAGCCCATGTTCAGTTTCATTAAGAATCGATCAAGTTGTGCTTCCGGAAGCGGATAGGTACCTTCATATTCAATCGGGTTTTGAGTCGCCATAACAAAAAAGGGGCGTTTTAATGGGACACTCATCCCATCAACGGTAATACTGTTTTCCTCCATCCCCTCTAACAGAGCCGATTGTGTCTTGGGCGATGTACGGTTAATCTCATCCGCCAGAACGATATTACCCAGGATTGGTCCGGGGCGAAATTCAAATTCCATTTCCTTTGGGTTATAGATCGAAACACCTGTAACATCTGAGGGCAATAAATCAGGGGTGAACTGAATTCGCTTAAACTCACAATTCAGGGATTTCGCCAGAGCACGAACAAGCATTGTTTTCCCTACACCTGGAACATCTTCCAATAAAACATGGCCACCGGATAATAAGGCTACAATACTTAATTTTGTTACTTCATCTTTTCCAATAATGACTCTTTGAATATTTTGCAAGAGCTGGTCGGCTTTTTCTTGATAAACAAATGTCTGCTGGGTCATTGCTTTTATTTCCTCCCAAATAAATAATCGAAATATTTTGTGAAAATTTGCCACACTATAACTATACTATATTCGCAGTATGGACACAAAACCGAATTCTTATAATCTATCTGGTAATATTTAGTCTCGCAATTTTTCCTTATTGCCTTGGTAAAAACCGTGAAAACACTGTTATGACGGCGTTAACAAAACCTTCAAATTGTATTCAACAATCGGTAACAAAGTCAATGATTTCCGTGATTTAAATCACATGTGGGAATTTGGAAACTAGATTACGATAATAGTGCATTATAAATATTGGTTTATTGAGGGAGGGAATATCGTGAAAGCCAATAGTATGATTTTTATCATTGGTTTTGTGCTTGCATTTGCAGGCGGCTACTTATTTTTTGACAGCTCCAATGCTGCAGAAGAAACTGCCGACCCTGCACCAGCAGAGGATAACACAGCATCACAGAAGGAATCTTCAGAAGACACCGCTGATGACGGAGAATCTGAAGCAAGCAAGCAGGAATCGTCTGCTGAGACTGAGACAGCCAGTGTTCCAGCAGAGGCAGAACCTTTAAACAGAAATAATTGTTTATCATGTCACGCTGTTGAATCACTGGGTGCACAAGGAGGCACTACAGGCCCCGATCTGTCCAATGCTTACAACGAAGTGGAGAACAAACACGGAAAACCTTTAAATGAATTTCTGCAGGAGCCGACTTCAGCAGTCATGTCTACCGTCATCGGAGACAATCCTCTGCCTGACAAAGAGCGAGAGGCCATTATTGAAACGCTGAAGAAAGCAGCAGAAAAAGGAGGTCAATCATGAATTCTAAAAAGGCAAAAATCCTCTCGGGGGTTGTGGGAATTGTAGCTGGTTTATGCGTAGCGTTCCTCGTTTTTGGAAATACAGGTCCGAATGAAACTGCTAATGCAAACAATCAGGATGCAACGAATGCGGAAAAAGTTTATGTCCCTCCTGGTGAGCATGATGACTATTATATGATGGCATCAGGTGGACACTCTGGACAATTATTTGTTTACGGATTACCGTCGATGCGCTTGATCAGACAGGTTCCCGTATTTAGTCCGGACCCTGCAACAGGATATGGATTTGAAGATGAATCAAAAGAAATGCTGAATGGGTACAAATGGGGTGACTTTCACCATCCATCGATTTCAGAAACGGATGCTGAATACGATGGACGGGCCCTATTTGCAACAGACGTTGGAAACAACCGTGCAGCCTACGTTGATTTGGAAACCTTCGAAACAACGGATATCTTAGAAATTCCAAATATTGCGGGACCGCACTGTGCAGCATTCGTCACCCCTGATTCTGAGTACCTGTTTTTACCTACACGCTTCAGTGTACCAGTCGGGGAAGAGTATGTCGAGCTGGATGAATACAGTGATAAATATAAAGGTGTGATGTCCGCGGTTAAACCGGACTTTAAGAATAAAGAACTGGATATGGCCTTTCAGGTGATGCTGCCACCTTGGAATTATGACCTATCTGATGCCGGAAAAGGGATTTCCGACGGATGGGCCTTTTTGACAACGTATAATACAGAAGAAGCCACTACTACACTGGAAATTAATGCTTCACAGAAGGACCGTGATTACATCGTGATGTTTAACTGGGAGCGGATTGCACAAGAGGTTGAAGATGGCAACTATACAGAAATCAATGGTGTTAAAATGTTTGATCCTGTTAAAAACCCGGTTCCGTATACCTGGTTCCAGCACCAAAGTCCCCACATGGAGTTGATGTAACACCGGATGGAGAGAACTTTATTGCCAATGGTAAGCTCTCCCCAACCACATCCATGTACAGTGTGGAAAAGGCTTTGACAGCTATAAAAAATGAGGATTTCCAAGGAGAAGCTCAGGGTCTCCCAATCCTTAACTACGATAATGTCATTGATAAGGAAGTTGAGGTTGGTTTAGGACCTCTTCATACACAGTTTGATAACAAAGGCAATGCCTACACTACTCTTTTTATAGATTCACAGGTCACCAAGTGGAATTTAGAAACCGGAAAAGTGGTAGATAAGGTAGAAGTCGCTTATTCACCAGGCCACCTGACAGCTGTTGAAGGGGATACAGCAAACCCAGGCGGGCAATGGCTTGTATCCCTGAATAAGATTGCCAAGGATCAATACTTATCGGTTGGACCGTCCCACCCGGAAAGCATGGATTTAATCGATATCAGTGGTGAAGAGATGGAGGTTGTCGCAAATGCACCGTCACAGCCCGAACCTCATTATTCACAAATTATAAGCGCCGATAAAATCAACACAACCGAAGTAAAAGCAAAAGATGAAGATCGGAAAAATTCAATCTGGAGTACAGAGGATGCTCATATTGAACGTGAAGGAGATGTTGTCCACGTATACGGAGTGGCCTTACGTTCCCGCTTTGTCTTTGACGCAGAGAGTGATACACCAGATGTTGTAAATGTAAGAGAAGGAGACACCGTTAAATTCCATATCACAAATATAGACAGGGATGAAGACATCACGCACGGATTTGGAATTAATGGCTATAATGAGAACTTTGAAATTCAGCCGGGAGATACACGAACCTTAACTATAGAAGCAGATAAAGCCGGGAACTTCCCGATTTATTGTACAAACTTCTGTTCAGCCTTACACCAGGAAATGACAGGCTATCTAATGGTGGAACCAAACTAAATAAAATGGGAAGGTGTGGTTTCAGCCGCACCTTCCGTTCATAAAAAGGGGATGACCGTATGGGGCGCATTAATTTCAAAGGGATGCTCTGGCTTATCGTAGCAGGCATCAGTTTCATCGCATCATTATTTTTTCCCTGGTGGGCCCTTCGCTTAACGGCACCACAATACAAAGAAGGACTGTATATGTGGGTGTATCCACATAAAATGGAAGGCGACATCGATATCATTAATGGTCTGAATCATTATATCGGTATGGAGCGATTCAGTGAGGCCTCCTTCCCGGAACTATCCTACTTAGGGTATATCGTAGCCGGTGTAGCCATCATTACTCTAATTGTGGCGTTTATCAGAAGTCGAAAACTGCTTGCTATCTGGACAGCCATCGTACTGGTTCTGGGGGCAATCGGTATTTATGATATTTACCGGTGGCTTAGTACATTTGGTACCCGCTTGTCACCAAATGCACCGATTGAAATTGACCCGTTCGTTCCACCGATTATAGGCACTAACCAGTTAGCTAATTTTGAGACATTGTCCTTTTTCTCTTATGGTGCAGGATTTGTAGGGATATCCATTCTTACTTTAATAATCGTGCTTTGGAAAGGAAAAGAACACCATGAGTAAACAGTGGAAAATCATAAAGTTTTTGTTTACCACTCTCCTGTTTCTACATCCGGTACATTCGCAGGCAGACACTACATCGATTAACGAGTTAATTCAACACGCAGAGTCCGGAGACACGATTAAGCTGAACAACCACGTATACCACGAAGATGTCGTTATTGATAAGCCTGTCACTATTATAGGTAAGCGGAATACAGTTATAGAAGGAACCGGTAAAGGGAACGTGGTTACATTCAGACATGACGGTATTACACTGAAACAGGTGACGATTCGAAACAGCAGTCCTATTCTTAATAAAGACTACGCAGCGATTAAAGTTTATTCTGATGATAATAAAATTCTTAACACAAAAATAGAAGACAGCCTGCACGGAATTTATTTAAGTGAAAACAAAGGAAATGTTCTTGCCGGCAATACGATTATCGGGGATCAGGACCTCAATCAGTCCCGACGCGGAAATGGCATCCATTTATTTTACTCATCTGAGAATCTTATTAAAAATAATGTTATTGATGGAGCTCGCGACGGCATCTATTTTTCGTTTGCAAATCAAAACAGAATCACCCAAAACCGAATGACCAATCATCGTTACGGACTCCATTACATGTATTCAGATCATAACGAGTTCTATCAAAATGAATTTTATCAAAATACGGGTGGAGCCGCTGTGATGTACTCGGATTCTATAACCCTGAAAGAGAATAAATTTTATGATCACCATGGTTTGCAATCATTCGGGCTTCTTCTTCAGACAGCCAACGATGTAAAAGTGATCGATAACACCATGGTTTTTAACCAGAAAGGAATCTTTATGGATCAGTCCAATCGGAATTTATTAAAAAATAACCTCATCGCCAACAATCAGATTGGACTGGATATATGGAACAGTTCCATGGATAACCAGTTTACAGGGAATGAAATCATACAAAACAAACTGCAATATACAAAAAACGGTGCAGAAGACCGCAATAAATGGAGTGTAGATGGGGTTGGCAACGCCTGGTCAGACTATACGTTTATTGATTTAAATCAGGATTCTGTTGGCGATCAACCTTATACGTATCAGTCAGCATTCAGCGAGGTCATAGCCAAAGAACAGCTGGGGATTTTATTTCTGGACAGTCCTGCCTTACAGCTTTATGAAACCAGTACTCAGTTATTTGCCCGGGAAGATGGCGCATTCACAGATCCAAGCCCAATCCATTCCTCCACTCAAAAAGGTCGTCAATCTGTTTATTTTATCATCCTCATGCTGGTTACTTCCGGTGGACTGCTGTGGCTTATCCAGAGGAACTGGAAAACGAATTAAATGGGGTCAGGAGGAAGTTCAAATGATTATGCTTTCAAAAGAATGGAAGGAGATTCATCGCAGTTCTTTATTATATATCATTATTGCCTTAGTGGTCCTTTCCACCTGGTTTGTTTTTTATCAGTTTCATGGTCTGGAGCAGCAGATCTCCTTCCGAACAGGACTGATACCTGTTTTTCAGACCTCCAGCTATTTTTTACCACTGCTGGCCATGGTCTATGGGGCCATTTCCATGGCATTAGAAAAAAATCAACGCACATTCCTTATCCTGGTGGCAAGGGGAACAACCATCCAATCATTCGTATATAAAAAGTGGATCACCCTTATATCTGTTTTCATCCCGTCGATTGCCGTATCTTATTTTATCGCAATGATTCCAGGTAAAATTGTCTTTGGGACAGTTGGATTCCAGGCATTTTCATCCTTTCTCCTAGCGGTGATTATATTAAGTACCATCTTTTTATCGATAGGTATCGCTCTCGGTTCCCTCATCGATCAAAAGCTGCAGCTCATTGGTGCGGTCATTGGCATCTGGATCATCCTTATCTATTTATTTGACCTGGTTCTCATGTATTGGCTGTCATCCGTCTCTTTAGATAACGTCATGATGTTTTCGGTCCTTTACTTTTTATCGCCGGTCAATGCCATTCGATATTTTCTATTTACCCAGTTGAATGTTTATCAGCTGTCCGATATGAGTGTTGTCTATGAACAGTTTACCTTTCAGATGCCCTGGCTGGTCTTGACTGTCAATTTCCTATTATGGATTGGACTTATTCTCCCTATATCTATTTACGCCCTAAAAAGAAAGGGGATTTCCCATGATTAGCGTGAAAAATGCAATGCAGGTCTTTCATACGCAAGTGATTTTCAATAAGGCGAACTTTACCATTGAACAAGGAGAGCATTTAGCCATTGTTGGACGAAATGGTGCCGGCAAAACAACGCTTCTTCACACCATGCTGGGATTTATCCGATTAAAAAAAGGCAAAATTACGATGAATGGAACCCCTGTTCATCGACGAGGAGCATGGTCGGACAAATTATCTTATCTTCCTGAAAAATTTCAGCTTTATCAACAACTGACGGTAAAGGAAAATGTCAGCTATTTTGCCGCCACGTGGGGATTTGATGAGGAGGAAACAGAAAGAGTCCTTGCCCTCACTGAAATGCAAACCCATCGCGAAAAAAAGGTCCATCAATTATCCAAAGGCATGCTGCAGCGCGTTGGCTTGAGTATTGTTCTGCTCGGAGACCCCGAATATATTATTCTGGACGAACCAGCCTCCGGACTCGATCCTTTTGGTCGAAAGGATATCCGCAACATGATTCAGCAGATGAGTACACCAGACCGAACCATTCTTTTTTCCACTCATGATATGAAAGAAGTAGAGGAACTGGCCAGCAGTGTTTTATATATTCACAATCAGCAAATCACAAAAATGAATGTGCAGGACTTTCTAAATCATTTTGAAGGGAGTTTTTCTTCATGAAAAAAACGATCGTACTGCTACTAACTATAATCATAACGACATTAGCAGGCTGCTCAAATGAACAGGCCAATACAGAAGAAGCAAAGGCAAAGAAAGATCAGCAGGAGTCATCCATTGAACAGCCAAAAGCAGGTGATCAAATAAAGGATTCCGACATTGTAGCCTCAGTGGATGGTAAAGAGTTTAATGGCAAGGACTTACGCTACGAAATGAAACGCTTAGAATTAATTTACGCTCTACAGGGAGACAAAGCCACAACTCCTTCTCCCAAAGTGGCTATTCAGGAACTTATTCGAAATGAAATGACGCATTACATAGCACAGGAACAAGGAATTACTGTCAGCAAAAACAAGCAGACAGACCGGGTCAAAACTGTTCGGGAAAATGTAGAGAATACGGATGCCTATATGGAAGTCATGCAAGGAGTGGATGAAGAAGAATTCTGGTCCAGTGAAAAAAATCGCTATGAAGGCATTATTCAAACAGAAAAGCTAATGTCCATGCTGATGGAGGAAGTAAAAAAAGAACACCCTGACTATAAGAAAGAGGCCCTGAGATTTGATGCCCGGGAGGACCTGGAAGAATGGATCCAGGAGAAAACAGCTGAAGCGACGGTTGAAGTTCAGCTTTAATGCGTTGAAAATTATTTCGTTGAATCTTCATTCAGTTTTGAATAAAATATAGTTTGTACTGGAAAATAAATATGAAAACAAAATTCAAAGGGGGAAGCATACTTATGAAGAAGTGGTTATTTCTTTTCATTGCTTTATTCTTAACCATTGGACTTGCTGCCTGTGGAGAATCAGACATTGAGAAAGCTGAGAATGAGGATAATCAACAAGAAGACACAAATGGTGAAAATGCCGGAGAACAGGAAGACAATCAAAAGGAAGAAGACACAAACGAAAATAAAACAGAAAAGTTTGCCATTGGGGATACAGTCAATTTTGATGGTGTCAAAATCACGCTAAACGAAGCAAGAATTGAACCAGGAGGAGAATTTGACACACCACAGAATGATCAGTTCGTTGTGGTAAATTTATCGGCGGAAAATACTACCGATGAAGAAGTTACTATGTCCTCTATTATGAATATAGAATTAAAAGATGCAGAAAGCTACAGTTATAGTACAACCATATTAACAGAAGGAATTAAAGCTCAGTTCGACGGCTCCATTGAACCAGGTGGGACATTAAGAGGAGAGATCCCATTTGATGTTCCAAAATCCGAATCATACGAACTGCATTTTTCAGATCCATTTAAATCTGGAAAGGCAATCTGGGAAATCCCTTCTGACCAGCTGTCACAATAAAATCAGAATGCTTTGACACACAAGTATCTCAAAAGGAAGTATACAGCATGTCCCATTGTTGCACTGTATACTTCCTTTTTGTCTGAAATTTAAAATCAGGTACAATTACACATGTTTTTATAGTAAAATAGTGGCTGTAGATAAATTGGTAATTAAGGGGGGAAAAGACCATGAACAGAACAGTTGAATTTGTGTTAGGACTTATTGGTGGTATTTTTGGATTTTTTGGTGCTATTATAGCGTTATTTATCGGCGGTGTAGATGCTGCTGTCAGCGACGGTTCCAGCGAAATTACCGGTTTGGGATGGGCAGCATTTTTATTCTCTGCATTAGCTATTGTAGGGTCGGTAGTCGTTCGATCCAAAGCTAAGGCTGGCGGTATTCTGCTCATCGTATCCGCAATCGGCGGACTAATCAGTATCTCAGCATTTTACCTTATTTCCGCAGTCCTGATTGGAATTGCCGGACTTATGGGTATATTTAAAAAGGATAAAACAACTGCATAAGTTGATAAGAAGGACGATACCCGCTTTCGGTATCGTCCTTCTTATTCATCATAAACATTTTCCAGATAAATCAACCGGGGCCCCTCTCCCCTCGCCGGAATTTTATCTTTGAAAAGAGGAATATTCACTCCTGTAATGCTCTCAAAGGTAACCGAGGATTCTACCTCCAGGCGCCATTCTGAATTGGACAAAACAAATGTTGTATCCTCGGGATTAGCTTCTTCACTTTTACGAATAACTGACTGCACAGCCACGGACACGGCTGACGACGAACCATCTATGCGGCGCTTAAATGTATTCTTCAGCTTTTTATGTGCATCTATTTCAGACGGGAGAACATCATTTAATGCTTTTATATAGGCCTGATCAGAGGATAATCCTGTTCCTTCATGCGCATCCTGTTTTTCACGCACAAGCTCTCCCAGACTTTTTCCCCCATGGTTAAGCTTAAAATCAATGGAAGCAGCCAGATCGTTATCAAATTCCTCGATGGCAGCCCTGGACTCCTTTATATAGACCGATGAACCAGCTAAAGCTGCCTGCTGAACGGTATAAGAAGCTTCACTTCCTACCAGAAACACCTTCGTAATATTGATAATAATAGCAAATAAGATCACCACTATGCCAAGTACCCATAATAAAAACAAAGAGGCATTCCCTTTTTCATCACTCATACATGTATTCATTCGACCAGCACCTGACTTACCGTCGTTTCTTCTAAATCAATGGCAACGTCGGATTTCCATTGATCCGGAACAAAAATAAGTGAATGCTTTCCCTCCACCAATAACTCAAACCGCCCATCTGAATTTATATATTCTACGTTCATCCTTTCATAATTTAAGACCGAGCTGGTCCCGATCACCTCTTTTACTGTATCCTCAGCCTTATCAATATTCCGGGTGATAGAATAAGTTTTAGCTCCTTCATTTGCAGCTGTATGGATTGTATAAACGGCGTATCCTGATGCAACCACCTGCCATAAAATAAGAAAGAACATAAAGAAAAAAGGTAAAATCCCCAGAAACTCCAGACTGATGGCCCCCTCTTCTTCCCTGATTTTTTTCATCCATTTTTTCATGCGAGACCCTCTCCCGGAACTTTTTCTTCAGGAGCATCTGTATGTAATTGGTTGATTTTATACTGTAGATACCAAAAGTGGAAAAAAAAGAGAAGTACCCGGCTAATCCGCAGTTCCTCATAATAATCTTCCAGCTGTTCCGTGATACGGAAAACAGAATAATAGAGTAAGCCTAAGAAATAATAAACTAATATAACATTGGCCGATTCCATGACGACCCTGCCATAGGGAGTAAAAAGATAAGCGTCTGCAAAGAAAAGAACAAAGGACAGGCTTAAAAAAATCATAAAAAATATCCACCATCTAAACAAAATGCTGTTTTTTCCCGCAATCGTCTGTATAGCCTCTTTTCTCGTTAGAAACCAGTAAGCGATATATATGCCTAACGTGAGAAAAGAAAGGAGAACAACAACGAATGTGCGGCTATATTTAAAGGGTATTTGATTCGAAGCTATATCCATGGGTATCCTCCTCATCACAAACGCTCTTCAGCATGGGTATAACGAAACGTTAAATAAAAAATCAGCAGGGGGAATACAAATGAGTTTATTATCGCCCTTGCAATTCCATATACATAAACGTTATTTTCAAAGTTTTCAAAGGGAAGCATAATCAACCCCCATGCAAGCACCTGAACACTTAAAATCACCAGCCAATCCATTAATAGTAAAAAATGCTCATCTCTCATCGTTCTGCCGGCACGTCTTACCATATCGTTCACCTTGCTGCAGGAGACATAAAAGGGAATTAACAGAATCAGTGAAAAGCATAGAATCGTCGGAATGTATAGAAGGAAGCTGCCCAGGACCCCCAGGATATACAGCGGAATGGTCAAAAACAGAATGATCCCGAAGTGCCTGATAAACTCATAGCATAACTTCCAAACCGACAGGTCTTCCTCATCTTCAATATCAGATATCGCCAGCCTGTTAAATACAGGAATGATAAGGGTGAAGTTGACGATGATTAGAAATAGCGCATACAAATTTGGGTATTGTTGATTGGTTAATTGCTGATAAAAGTAAAAGGTCGCAAAGTAGCATAAGAGCGTAAGTGGAATCACCAATATAACGCTTAGCATTAATATTTTCATCAGCTGCCGGTTATACAGGGCCAGACTTTCTTTAATCATGATTCCACCTCTCCATTCGCTTAAGAATTGTTATCATAAGGAATGCTGTTATGAAAGAAGTTACGATACTCGCCGTTATTTGATCATTTACCTCAAGAGGAGACGTGAAAACCGGAATATGAAGAACGACAATAGAAAAAATAAAATTTAAAACGGTTAAGGTTAAGCTCCCCATAAATGTGGCAAAATAAGGGGTTTCACGATTCCATAATGGGGCTAAAATCCCTATGGATACATACGTAATGAGAAATGCCGCAAGAATTGTCCCCTGCACATTCAGTACATTCATTAGGCCCAAAAGAAATGAAATAACGATGGTAAGGAAAATGGAAGCCCCCATTGCCCTAATTAGTCCTGTAAATTGAAACATATGACGACTCTCCTATTGATTTTCTAGTTCCTCCATACGCTGAGGGGTGATCAACATAACTGGAGCAACTGATAAAAAAATCATTCCACATAAAAATAGAAAAATAGAAATGGCCAGTGCATCCGGATTTGGAGATCCAATGGTACCGGCAAACAGTACGGTTCCAAAAACAATCATTAAGGGTGCATAGATTTTGTAGATTTTACCCAGACCTGATTGTCCTGGATTCTGGATACCCTGAGCAATTTTTTCGGAAAACAAATACGGAAGAAGCACCAGAGCAGCCAGTACGACAATTCCTGCCCAGAAAGCTGCGGTGCCATAAATAATACGAAATACAGGAATGGTAAAATGAATCGTCAGGACGTTGAGCATCACATATGATAGCAAGGAAAAATACCTCTTACTCTGAGTTCGATGCACTCGCCACAAGACAATAAAAAGGATCATACAAACCGCAGCTAATCCTAAATTAAAACCGAGCAATCCCCAATTCACTTCAGGGATGAAACTCATTAAAAACCCCGTAAGAATGAGTAAAAAGGTCGTGGGAATAATTCGACTATGTTTAAATTCGACTTCCTGATTCATTCTTTATACCTCCATATAGAATGGTACCCCATAAATGAGTGGGGCACCTTTTTAATCAAAGATTCCGCCTAATTTGGAAAAGGCTGATGAAACCTTGTCTTTCGCCCATGTGGCGGCTTCTTTTGCAGCACCAACTCCTTTTTTAACTCCTCCGGCAATGGCGTCATAGCCTTTCTTGATGCCCTTTGTAATGCCTTTTTTGATTCTTCCTCCTACATTGGTCCCATTGAAGAAGTAAGAGGTGGCTATTCCCACTCCTAAGCCGGCTGCCGCTCCGATTATGGTTCCAACGCCAGGTACAACAGACCCTGCAACCGCTCCGGATGCCATCGCAGAGGCTGCACTTCCCGCGGCTGTCGACGCCACCCCAATGGCAGCATCTGTCGTGAAGGAGGCTGCGAAATCAGTGGTTGCCAAACCTCCTAAATCAGAGAATCCATTAGAATGATCATAAATCGATCCTGCAGAGTTGAGAATAATACCGGCAGGGCCTCCCAATTTCACCGAACTGCTGGGCTTCCAAAAGCCTTTAGAAAAGACATTCCATGATTGGTTGACTGCACTTTTAGCAGACTGAGCAGAATTTTTTAATAAACCACTCATTGTACCTGCATTCGGAATAGATTTACTGCTAAGAAAAGCATTCATTCGATCCTGACGTATATATCTTACTTTAGGACCCATCTCTTTGCTTTCCCCGTTAAATGTATACTGTCGATATCGATCATAAAACCAATTGGACAGACGGTTATTCAGTTTATTTTTTCCTTTCACTGAATAGTTTCCATTCTCTAATTGTCTGAATTGAAATCCTGCATATATAGAAGCTGCACCTTGAGCCAGATCATCAGCAAATTTAAGCCCATAATTTTTCACATCTTTAAAAAAACCAGTAATATGTCCATAAAGACCCTGACTGCCGTCTGTTGACTGAAGTGCAATATTCAGGAAAGACTTTGGTTCTATATCTCCTTCACCTGCATTTCCTGCACTCCCATGACCATCACTGCCTGATGAGGGGCCATCGCCTCCGTTTATTGCATTGCCATCTACAGCATGACCTCCCTGAGAAGCATCCCCGCCATTTACCGGATTTCCACTTGCTGGAGCCTCACCAGCCCCACTTTGATTTCCTCCATTAATAGCTGATCCACCATTCAATGTATCACCAGTATTGAGATTCCCACCTTCCGTTGCTGATCCCCCAGCACCAGCGTTTCCCCCATTGATGGGAGACCCGGGACTCGTAGCGTTTCCACCTTCCAACCCGTTGCCGGACTGTGGTGAAGAGCCTGATTGAATGGGACTTCCAGGTGAAACTGCATCTCCTCCTATCGGTTGATATGCAGGGAATTCTGGAACATTGGGAATCATAAATAGCCCTTCATTTATGGGTTCGCCTTCTATAATAGGTTCGCCTGAGTTTTTAAATTCTCCTTCTTGAATAGGGTCTCCATAAGGAAGAACTTCACCTGGAATAATATACTCTCCACCTTCAATCGGTTCTCCCGGAGTAATAGTTTCTCCAGGGGTAATTGGGGTACCTGGTGTTATAAAGCTGGCATAGCTTACAATAGGAAATAAATTCCAAAAGGTGATAAATCCAATGATGATAATCGCCATGGACCTCTGTACACGATACCTTTTCAAAGAATCACCACTTTTCTATTCTTTCACATTCAACTCATATTTTTCCTCCAAAGCCTTCATAGCCTCTTTATAGCCTTTGTCATTCATCTCTTCCAGCTCTTGTTCAAACTTATCAATCTCTGAAAGGATCCAGTCATGATAGTCTGAATTTTTCTTTTCTAAATAGACTCTGGATTCATCACTGATATATCCATAATCATTGAGTGCATTTGCAATAAAATTAATGCTTGTTCGCTCATCGACTACTTTCGATTCTTCATCTGTAATATAGGAAAAAATGTCCAGCTCATTTGAAACGTGCTGTAAATCCAGGCTCTGCTGTCCCTGTTCTTTCCAATCCTGCCATGCATCGGCAATGTTATGAACCTTTTCTAATTCTTTGGTAAGTTCATTTTCATCGGATACAGTCTGATAGATTCCATCAACAGTATCAGCGATTTTCTTTAAATGATTCTGTCCCTCTCCGTTTACATCGAATCCCAGCACATTAATAATCGGTGTGATATTGGATTGATATAATGCCTTAGCGGTCTGGACAGGTTTGGTATCACAGGTTTCAATTCCATCACTGACCAGGTAGACAATATTGGTGTTTTTACTACCATCAAAAGAAGACAAATCGTTTTGTGCTTCCTGCAAAGCTAACCCTGTCGGTGTCCAGCCTGCCGGTTTTATTTGACTGAGCGAATTCTTAAAAGAACCAGCATTGTAGGAATCAAATCCATAAATCTTTTCTGTACTGCTACAGGACATTTTTTTATCCTCATCTGACCCTGTCCCCTCGTGACCATAGACTCGCAAAGCCACCTTCGTCTCTTCTGGTAATTCACTGAGGAAGTTTGATATAGCATCCTTTGCCGCATTCATCTTGGTTTTTCCATCAACCCTCTGAGCCATGCTGCCGGATGCATCTAAAAGAACGACAACATTCAACTGCTCTTTAAATTGATACCTAGAATCCTCAATGTCCGGATTGCCAAGGGACTGAAACTTCAATTCTTTCATAAGGGTTTCCGGTCCCTGATAGTCAAGCTGGACCCGTTTTAATATTTCCCGATACAGCTTCTCTAATTCCTGATCTGTCGGGTTTTCCTTATCTTGCGGAAACGGCAAATCACTAAAGTGTTCGGCTAATTCTTCATCCTGCTCTTCTGTACTTTTATCTGAATCATAGTCGTAAACAGGACCTGCATCCTCTCCTACCGGCAATGCTTCTAATTCCTGATAGGTAGACGGAAAAGAGATATCCTCTGTGTTTCCTTCTGTAGAAGAAGCTGGTTGATCTTCTTCTGATTCCTTTCTGATATCCTCTGCTGTCTTTTCAGTTGACTGTTCCTTATTTTCTGAATTCGGTTCCTTTTCATCTTCTGTACATCCCGCTGTCACCATAACGAACATAATTAAGATCATGATTATGAGTTTGTTCTTTAGCAACCTATACACTCCTCAGTAAATCAAAGATATACGCGATAAAAAATCACCCTACCATATTGCTGATTTTGTTAATAATACTATCAATAATGCCTTTGATGGTATCACCACTGTCACCGATTGCGGATGAAATAATTCCAAGAATCAGAATCAGCAGCGCTGCAACTCCCAGCCACTCGAGCGACTGTGCCCCCCGTTCATTCCTAACCGGCTGTGTCCATTTCACATAAAGCCTTGTTAATTTTCCCATTCCTATCTCTCCCTTTTATTAATTTTGAAACAATTGAAAAATATTTTGATTTTGACTAAACATATTCATCACCATCAACCCGCCAATCAATATCAGGGATGATGGCAGCACAATAAACGTTGTGATCAGGGTTACTTTCGGTGATGCTTTAGCTGCCTTTTCTTTGATCGATTCCTTTTTCAGCTTTCTCATTTCCTCAGCCTGCTGCCTAAACGTTTGCGAAATCGGTATTCCCAGCCGCTCACCCTGAAGAAGGGACTTAATTAAAATTTGAAACTCTTTACTTTCATTACGACTTAATAGCATTTGATAAGCTTCCCTTCTTGGCACGCCGACGTCAAGCTCCTGAATAAAACGGCCGAACTCCTCTCTAACAGGTCCGTCAAAATACGGAACAATATCTCTTAATGCCTGATCAAGTCCTACCCCTGCCTGCAGGGTGACACTCATTGTGTCCAGGAAATCCGGAAGCTGAAAGGAAAGTTCCTCCTGTCTGTTTTTTGCCTTCGATTTTATCCAGTAAATGACACCCGCATAGCCTAATAAGGGATAAATGATAACGGTGAGCTCTGAAAAAGGAAGCTGCAGCATAAGGCTGATTCCGCCCAGGATTAAACCAATAATCGCCATAAATATTTTTAAGCCCTGAAGCCTCTCAACATTTAATTTATATGGGTAACCTGACTGCATGAGCCACTTCCTGACATCGTGATTTTCACTGCTGAAATTAATGCGTTGACCTATATGAGAGAAATCATCTGCATATTGAAACAGCTTTGATAATAAACGTTCCTTTTTGGATGAACCCTTTTCCAGCAACTGGAATAGGTACGTTTGTTGTTTTACATCCTTTTTTAAATCCTGTTTATAAACCAGAAATTGATAGAAGCTGCGTAAACTGAGCCCAAAAAATAACAGAGATAAAATTAAAAACACGACAATGAGACCGTCCATAGCATCACATCCTAATGTTTGTTACCTTTCGTACTAATAAAAAGGTCGCAACCGTTCCGCCGATAAATAATAACGCAAGCAGGATTCCAATCCCTGACAGCAAAGGATCAATGAAACCGTCGATGATATTATTCATCATTAACACTAGAAAAACGGGGATTACAGGAACTAAATACGAAATATACCGTTGTTCAGCGGTCATCGTCTTAATTTCCTGTTTGAGAATTTTACGGTCTTCTAATGTCTGGCCCATTTCCTCTAAAATGGCTGATAAGTTTCCCCCGGCCTTCTTTTGAATGAGTACAGTGGCAACAAAAAGCTTAAATTCCCGATTATTCATCCGTTTTTCCAGCGATTGAATCGCACTGTTGAATTCAATGCCTAAAGATAGCTCATGTGCCAGCTGCTTAAACTCGGCTCTTGCAGGGTCATTAATTTCCTGAGCGACCATCTGTATCCCCTGGTTGAGAGTCATACCGGAACGTGTAGCATTGGCCAGAATTCTGCAGATTTCCGGCAGCTGTTCGGCCATGCGCTCCTTCACCTTGTTTTTTCTTACCATGAACAGAAGCTTCTTTGCGGCCTCAATAAATAGCAGAGAGATGATGAAGCTGAGAAGAAACTTTAAATGAAAGAGGTTGGATAAAACAAAAATCAATCCCATGAATGCTACAATTTTAGCCCCGATAAATTCTGAAGGTGTCAGTGGGATGTTTGCGGATTTCAATTTTTTAAACATGGGCCTGGCTGCCTCTGTACGATCAAAGCGGTCTCCTAATAAAACAATAAAGCTCTTTCTTCTTTCTTCCACATGGTAAAATTGCTCTGCCCGTTTCCTCCAATCCCTTTTTTCTTTACGGAAATCCAGATAATAAACCATTCCCACCAGAAACGATAAAGCAGAAAAGGTAGCGATTAATGCTGCAGTCAAAACCTGACCTCCCTTCGATTTAATTGAAAAATAGAATCAGAGACTTGATTTCCAAACACTTGAATCCTTTCCAGACATTGCGGAACATAACCAGTCGGTTTATAAAAGCCTTTCACTTTCCCTTCTTCGGTAATTCCCGTTCGTTTGAAAGTGAAAATTTCCCTCATTTCATGGCTTCCATCCTCATTCTTCTTAACCTCTGAAATAGATACCATTTTTCTCGTTCCATCTGACAGCCGGTTGACTTGAATGACAATATCGACAGCTCCAATAATGTACTCTCGAATAATTCTGGAAGGAAGCTCCAGTCCGGCCATAACAACCATGGCTTCCACACGTCGAAGAGCATCATCCGGTGAGTTGGCATGAACGGTTGTAACGGAACCCTCATGGCCGGTATTCATAGCCTGTAGCATATCAAAGGCCTCTCCGCCACGGACCTCTCCCACAATAATCCGATCCGGTCGCATTCTGAGGGAGTTTTTGACAAGCTTTCGTATAGTAATTTCACCTTTCCCCTCTACGTTTGCAGATCTCGCTTCCATGCCAACAACATTGGGTCGATCCAGCCGCAGTTCTGCGGAATCCTCAATCGTCACAACCCGTTCATCATGTGAAATGGAGGCAGCCAGTACGTTCAACAGTGTCGTTTTCCCGGATCCTGTTCCTCCTGAGATGAGAATGTTCAATTTTGCTTGAACAATTGCTTCCAGGAACTGCGCCATGTCGTAATTGAGCGTGTCAAAACGTAATAAATCCTCCATTTTAAAAGGATCCTTCTTGAACTTCCGGATCGATACGAGCGTTCCATTTAAGCTAACTGGTGGAATCACCGCATTCACACGACTTCCATCCGGCAGTCTCGCATCAACCATTGGTGAGCTTTCATCGATTCTTCTGCCAATGGGGGCAACGATTCGATCTACAACGTGACGAATGTGGTCATCATCCCGGAATGTAACCTGACTTTTTTCAAGCTTCCCAAAGCGCTCGATATAAACCTCATCATATCCATTAATTAAAATTTCCGTAATGGAATCATCATGAATCAGGGGCTCCAAAGGTCCATAACCAACGGATTCATCCAATATACGGTTAATTAACATTGTTTTATCCTGTCGTGGAATGATTACTTTTTCCTCGGACATAAATTGGGAAATGAGCTGTTCAATTTTTAACCGCATCTCCCCTTCACTTAGACTGGTCAAAGCTTCCAGATTTGTATCCCGCAACAGCCTTGCCTTATAATGTTCCACTAAGTGTTCCATATCGTTCGTTGCTGAGTTCCCCTGAACCACCCTTTCCTTGCGCTTATCAAATAGAGATGGCATGATGTACCCTCCTTACAGAGAATCTATAAACCATTCGTCCTTTCGTTATTTAGGATTTAATACAGATTTGACAAATGTACGGATGTCTTTAGAAAAAGGAATGAGCTTTTCTTTGGGCTTTTTACGAATCACTTCTCCCTTATTAACAAACGACTGCAAACCCTTGTAGTCATACCGAATCGTCGTTTTAACAGGGAAACGGAGAAGGTTCTTTAAATCCTTAAGCTGCAATTCTTTATCCTTTGATAACTGGTTAACAATCATGGATAGACTTGATTGAAGGTGAATACCTAAGCGCTCACAGACCTCTTCAAAGTTTTTTAATACTTTTAAGGATGTTGTTTCCGGAAGCAATACATAGTAAATCTGATCAGACTCTTCAATCGCAGCAGCCGTGAGTGCACTCATTTGAGGAGGCAAATCAATGACACAGTAATCAAAGGACCGCCTGCACGTCCGAAGTAACCGGCTGATAAAATCTTCATCCAGCTGTTCACCCACCTCGGCATCGCAGGGGCTGATTAATACCTCGAGCTGGGAATGCTCTTCCGTCTGGGACACATTCCGAATGTGATTTTCATTCAGCTCCTGAATAACAGGCTTCAAGTCAGCAATGGAGCGGTTGGTGTTGATGGACATTAAAGTTTCAATCCCGCCAAATTGAAGATTTAAATCGATTAAAATCACCTCGGCTGCGGACTCCAGTTTTAACGTTTGTGCAAAGGTGGAAGAAATAAGGGATTTTCCTGTGCCTCCTTTCCCACTGTAAAAGGAGTAAATCTGACCTCTTCCTTTACCAAACATAATCGGCTGTTCTTTTTCCGAATCCAATCTCATTTGATAGCTTTTCTGAATAGTAGGAAACCGGCTGATAAATAACGATAATTCCTCGGGCAAAACGAAAAACTCTTCCGCACCTGCTCTTGTAATATTTCGAAGCAGGTTAATATCGGATTCCGTCGCTAAAAAAATGATAAAGGTTAAGGGATTAATGGATTTTATGTATTGAATTTGTTCTACAATATGGTCATTGCTGCTTTGAACCATGATCACGATATCCCTGGTCTGGCGGTTCACTTCACGGGATACGTCCTCAAAACGTACGACAGTAATTGTATTCTCGTCACGGTCAAAGGAGTTCAGCAATTGATTGGTAATAGCCTCATCCTCGCTCACAAGTAAAATATCCAAATTACGGTCCATGTCCACGTCTCCTTGAATTTCCTGTTTCATAACTCAATCCTGATTCCATCCACCCTGATCAGCCTGAATTTGATCCATCAGAGGCATTGGAATTTCCAACATTCGCCTTTAAAACCCGGATATGCTCAGCATAATGCTGCACATGAATCAGTTCTTCAACCCTTTCTGCAGGAATAACCACACCAATTCCCAGCATATTATTGTCTTTGGATTGCGCATGGTAAACGAGAACATCCTTCATAAAGGTTTCGGTCCTCTTCTCCCCCTCCATTTCTCTTGAGACCACAAGATCTACACGATCCAGTGGTTCAATAAATTGATCAAATGTGAGTGTTTCTGATGCCGGCAGGGAAACGAGTCGATTGTTCTCATCTCTTAGATGGGATACTGGTTTTATCATTTCTTCTGTAATAAGGTCCCCCTCGCCAAGTTGAACAACGGAAACCCGATTTTTTAAATCCTCCATACTGGTTATATGTGAATCTGTTACAAACTTATTGGGAATTTCCATCACTGTCACAGCCTTCTCACTTATTTCCTGTCTTGCAGGGATATTGTCATTAGCAACATAAACCTCGGTCATGCCACCAAGCTCTGCATTCAGCGACTTTACTTTTTCATAAACGAAGTAACCAGCCACTAACGCCAGAATAAAAGCGAGAAATAAAAAGATGAAGGCTCTTTTCTTTGATTCAATCATATGCATTGTCTCCCTATAGAATCCTTGTATAAAGTGAAATGTCCATCCGTGAGGGTCTCCACCCCCCACTGTAGCCATTAATGTATAAACATCTAAATTTTAAAATTATAGTAATATTTAGTCAATTAAGCTCATTATTAGGTCTTTTTATCTATGTAAGGAGGCTATAGTCCTGGTTATTTCGTTGAAAATAGATTGTCAGTGTGATAAAAGGCGGGTTTATTCCATAAGATTTTTTCTACTCATGTCGAATGGCATTAAAAATCCTGTCGAAGTTCCACATAGTAGCTAAAAGGTACTATTTTTAAAGATTTATATTTTTTACATAGAATTTAATTTTAGTTAATAATTTGAATATCATACATAATTTAGGTGGATGCAATCATACATCCACCCCTATTTGGTCATTACAACTCATCAAAACCATTTAAATCACTTGTTTTCGTATACTGTCGCGATTTTTGCTCAAAAAAATCTGTTTTGGTACTGTCAAAGTTATCCGCATATGCCCGGATCCATTTCATTGGATTTTCTGTATAATCCGGATAAATCTCACTCAGGCCCATCATTCGCAGCATTTTGTTTGCGCGGTATTTAATATAGCCGGCCCATTCATCAAGATCAATCCCATGGATATCGGCAAAAACATACGCTGACCATTCGATTTCGTATTCAACTGATTGACGGAAACTGCTGTACACCCATTCAGAAAATGCCCGATTGTTCCATTCAGGGTTCTCGTTCAATACTGCGCGGAACAATTCGGTTATAAAGCGTCCGTGCTCCAGTTCATCCCGGTTAATATAGCTAATCATTGTTGACGTACCGACCATTTTGTTCTGCCGGGCCAGATGATAGAAATAGGCAAATCCTGAATAAAAAAACATTCCTTCAAGAAGTGCCGAATAAACGATGGTTTTCAGGATATTTTCCATGGACGGCTCCTTAACAAATGCATTGTATTGCCCCGCTATCGCCTCATTTCGTTTAAGCAGAACCGGATCCTTGCGTCCGAGCTGAAAGGCCTCGTTCTGTTGATCCAGCGAAACGACTGATGATAAAACATAAGAATAGCTTTCATTATGCACGGCTTCCTGCTGAGCAATCACCGCCATGATTGATTGAACAGATGGATCCGTTGCATAAAGAGATAGAATCAGTGCAGTCCGGGTCTGCGGTGCGTCAAGGGTTGATAAGAGACCGATAATTTTCAAGTATGCGTCCTGCTCCTCTGACGTCAGTGATTTAAACTGGCGCAAATCCTCCGCCATGTTGATTTCATCCGCCTGCCAATAATTGCCTAAGAGCCGCTTATACATTTTATACCAATGAGGATAAGCGATATCATTCCAATTTAAAATACCGCTTGACTTCCCGTTGAACAGAGATGTTGATTTATTGGGGTTCATTGGTTCCAGCGTTTTTGCTTTCTCAAGAAAAAGTTCTGACATCGTAAAGTACTCCCTTCAACCATGTTATCGCTCGCTTTTCCTGTGATCCTCGTGGAGACTGTTCAATTTTCAGGCCATTCCATCGGCTTTGATAGAATTTCACCAGTTTATCGACAGCAAGACAAAACAAATCATCCCCGCCGAATTGCGTATCTCCAGTACCAAATACAGCAACATATTCAGGCTTATAGCCAACTTCCAGCACAAAATCCTTAACCTCATCAGGTGTTGCTCCCATTTCCCAGGTGAATGTCCCGATAAAAATCAGATCGTATAGAGAGGCATCCACAGGCAGATCAACACCGATCCTGTGCAGATCAACACTAATTCCGGCATTCTCGAGATATGCAGCTATGATTTCGGCGGTTTCCTTCGTGTTTCCACTGTAAGATAAATAAGCCACTAAGGTCCTCAACTTTGGCACCACTCACACTCTTCAACATCATTGGCCGTTGATCTGACATAGTACGTGGTTTTCAAACCTTCCTTCCAGGCCTGCAAATGCAAATCAAGAAGAAAGGATGCCTGAATCGTATTCGGCACGTAAAAATTGAAGGAAATGCTCTGATCAATATGTTTTTGCCGGGCTGCATTCTGTCTGACGGACCATCGCTGATCCAGAATGTAGGCTGACCTGCGATAAGTCTCATACGTATGATGATTCAGCTCCGGAGCGGTTACCGCAATTTTAAAATCCTTCTTTTCTTCAAAATAAAAGGGCTTGAACACTGGATCAATACTTGCCGTAGAGCCTGCAATCATGGACGTGGATGAGTTTGGGGCAACTGCCATCAGATAACCGTTACGGATACCTGATGTGGCCACATCCTGCTTCAATTGCTCCCAGCTATCTCCTGTATAACCTCTATCAGTAAAGTACTGACCTGTATGCCACAGACTCCCGTTAAATGCCGGATAAGCGCCTTTATCCCGACTCAGCTCCATGCTTGATTTAATGGTTAGGAAGGCCATCTTCTCATAGAGCCTGTCCGCATAGTCAACGGCTTCCTGTGATTCCCACGGGAGCTGTTTTTTTGCCAGCAGATGATGCCATCCGAATGTGCCAAGTCCAACTGCGCGATATTTTTGATTGGTCCTTTGTGTCTGGGTAAGGGGCAGCGTATTGATGTCAATCACATTATCAAGCATGCGAACCTGTATGCTAATCAGTCTCTCCAGTACTTGATCCGGTACAGCCCGTCCGAGATTAATCGAGCTCAAATTGCAGACGACAAAGTCTCCCGGCTTGTACTTTTTGACAATGGTCCCATCCTGCTCCGTCAGCTCTTCCAAAAATTCCGTCGGGGACTGGTTCTGTGTAATCTCCGTGCACAAATTCGAACAGTAAATCATACCTTTATGCGGATTATTATTTTTTCGATTCACCTCATCCCGGTAAAACATGAACGGAGTACCTGACTCAAGCTGTGATTTCATAATCCGTTTCATAATATCGATAGCTGGAACCACCCGTTTCGTAAGCTGATCCGATTCGACGCATTCCATATAGCGCTCCCTCCACGAACCGGCACCTCTCTCCTCATCATAAAACTCCTCAAGGGAATATCCCATTACCTGACGAACCTCATGGGGGTCAAACAAGTACCAGTCGCCCCGTTTCTCCACCTGTTCCATGAAGGAATCCGGCAGACAGACACCTGTAAAAATATCATGTGCACGCAGCCGTTCATCCCCGTTATTCAGTTTTAAATCAAGAAAGGCTTCAATATCTGTATGCCACACATCTAAATAAATCGCGATTGCACCTTTACGTGTACCCAGCTGATCGACGCTGACCGCTGTATTATTAAGCTGCTTAATCCACGGCACGACACCACTTGACATATCCTTAAATCCTTTAATTGAGCTCCCACGACCACGGACCTTTCCCATATAGACACCAATCCCGCCGCCATTCTTGGACAGTCTGGCAATGTCTGTATTGCTGTCGTAAATCGACTGAAGACTATCATCCACGGTATCGATGAAGCAGCTGGATAACTGACCATGCGTTTTACCAGCATTCGTAAGCGTAGGTGTGGCAACCGTCATGTATAAGTTGCTTAATGCCCAATACGCCTCAGCAACATACCGACGTCGATCAGCCGGGTCCTCCCTCTGCATGAGATGCATGGCAATAACCATCCACCGCTCCTGAGGCAATTCATAGGTTTGTTTTTCGTGATCACGGGCCAAATAACGAGTTGCCAGCGTATATAGGCCAAGGTAATTAAACAGCAGATCACGTTCGGGCTCCATCAGGCCGGCATAGTAGTCTATTTCTTCCTTAGGGTATACTTTTAAAAGCTTATCGGTGTAAATGCCCTTATCCGTAAGTATTTGAATTAATTCATAAAAATTCCCGTAGCACACACTTGGAGCGTAACCCCTGTTCGCGGCAGCCTGGTGGTAGAGTTCATCTAAATAGATTCGGCTTGCGACAAATGTCCAGTCCGGGCTGCCTTCATCTATATTTTCAAGCGCACGTTTAACGAGATTATTCCTATCACTGGAGCCAATCCTATGTACCATTTTTATAAAAGGCTCTTCATCCACACGCAACCCTTGCATAATCCAATCCATCCAATTTGTCTGTCTATCTGTCAAAGCAGTCGTCATATATTTATCCTCCCTTTTCCTCCCTATTAAATATAAAAAACCGCTCACCCCAGGGATGAACGGTTATAAAGGAAACGACAGATTATAGGAATCTTGTTCTGTCGTTTCATTCTCTCTTACCCCGGGGAATCGAAACGTCCGAGCTGCGGCAGGTCTCCTGACTTGTGTTTCAGCCTACTAGGGGCCTTCCCATATGAAAGCCGTAAAGCCATTCATACAGTGGATATCCCGTTCGTCCACACTCACAGTTGCGGGGACAGTTCCGGATTTTCACCGGATTCCCTTTTAAGACATAACTGTCACCACAGCTCGCGAACACTATATATAGCGATGTAATTTAGTTTTTTAACAATATATTGTATCTATTAACCTATCACAGTTTTTATACAAGTTCAATCATCGATTATAGATTGCCTGAAAAAAAACGATATTTCATACCATGGCTCTCTCACACCCACATAGTTCCAAAGTAGGATTTTTATAAAAATGGTAAGCGCTTACAAAGTTTGACACAAAATTGGATTTGGTAAATGTTATCTTCTAATTACTACGCAAATATACCTATGTTTCCATTAAGAAAGGAATAGAAAATGGAGAAAGGCTACCAGAATCCTTCAAAAAGATGATCGTACAAGCACACAACCAATGCCTGAACTAATGATCCTGCTTTATTAAAGGAGGGGATTTGTGCAGTTCATTTATACAGCTTTACCCTGAAAGAGTATCTTAGTAAGGATCAACAGGATTTCAACCGTTATGAAGTACTTCTCAACGTATAACAGAGGTACTATCACTTAAAGGAGGGTTATCATGGCAGGCAATCGAGGTGTCATTTATGAAGGTCCCGGAAAGGTATCGGTTAAAGACATTGATTTTCCCGATTTAGTGTTAAAGGATGGTCCAGGTGTTCCAACTGCTAATGTGGGACGCAAATGTGAACATGGGGTCATTCTTAAGGTTATTACTACGAACATATGCGGCAGTGACCAGCACATGGTGCGCGGACGAACAACAGCACCTGAAGGACTGGTTCTTGGACACGAAATTACCGGTGAAGTCATAGAAGCAGGAAGAGACGTTGAATTTATTAAAAAGGGCGATATTGTTTCTGTCCCATTTAATATTGCATGCGGACGATGTGATATGTGCCGCCAGCAAAAAACACATATCTGTACAAACGTTAACCCCGAGCGCCCGGGTGCTGCTTACGGTTATGTAGATATGGGTGGATGGGTTGGAGGACAATCCGAGTATGTCATGGTTCCATATGCGGATTTCCAGCTCCTCGTCTTCCCTGACAAAGAAAAAGCCATGGAAAAAATACTGGATTTAACCATGCTGTCTGACATTTTTCCAACAGGCTTCCATGGCGCCTATTCAGCCGGGGTAAAAGTGGGTTCAACCGTTTATGTAGCCGGCGCTGGTCCGGTCGGTTTGGCTGCGGCCCACTCGGCTCAACTATTAGGAGCCTCCACGGTTATCGTAGGGGATTTAAAAGAAGAGCGACTGGAACAAGCCAGAAGCTTTGGATGTGAAACCGTTAATCTTAGTAAACATGATCGTTTAGGTGAACAGATTGAGCAAATCCTGGGTGTGCCGGAAGTTGACTGTGCTGTTGATGCCGTTGGTTTTGAAGCATCCGGTCATGGAGCTAACGCAGGTGAACAGCCGGCAACCGTTTTAAACGCCATTATGGATATCACACAGGCAGGGGGACAGCTAGGTATTCCAGGTTTATATGTAACGGAGGATCCCGGGGCAGAAGACAAAGATGCGCAGACCGGATCATTAAAGATACGTATCGGCCTTGGCTGGGCAAAAGCACATACATTTGTAACGGGTCAGACTCCTGTCATGCAATATAATCGGCACTTGATGAAATCCATTTTTTCCGGTAAGGCACAAATTGCCAAAGCTGTTAACGCAACGGTTATTAATCTCGATGAAGCCCCGCAAGGTTACACTCAGTTTGACAGTGGCGTTGCCCGGAAATTTGTCATTGATCCACATGGTTCGATTCGCTGATTCAGACGTAACTCCTGCCGGGATAGGTGAAGGACATATCCCTTCACTTTTTTAAAATTTTGTCCTTTATTGTGTCCTGCACCCCAAAAGTTGGAGTCAAAATCTACTTTTTGGGGTGTATACAAATGGCAAAATATAGTGAAAAATTCAAGCTAATGATAGTCAAAGAATACCAGGAAGGGAAACTAGGATATAGACGTTTAGCTAAGAAGTATGGTATGAATGATACGAAATTAATGAGAAGATGGATAAAAGTATATGAACAATTCGGAGCGAATGGATTAATGAGTAAGAGGCATAAGGAAACTTACTCTGTTCAATTTAAGCTGAATGTAATAAGATTTATGGAGAGAACAGGCTCTTCAGAGTTGGAAACAGCCCTTCAATTTGGACTGACAAGCCCTCCTCTTATTTCTTCTTGGAAAAAAGCTTTCCTTGAGGGTGGGGCTGGAGCCCTGGAGAAGCCGAAAGGACGGCGGCAGTCGATGTCAGATAAAGCTGAGAACAGAAGAAAACAACCCAAAGAAGAAAAAGACGTAACACACGAACAAAAATTAGAAAGAGAAAACGAACTCCTTCGTTTGGAGGTAGAATACTTAAAAAAGTTGCGGGCTTTTCAGATGGATCCGGAAGGCTATCTCGAAAAGCACAAGCAGCGTTATCACTCGAACTCAAAAAAGATTTCCGATTAAAAGATGTTTTAAAGATAGTCGGTATTCCGGAATCGTCTTACCATTATCATATAAAGATGATGAAAAGGGATAATCCAGATCAGGAACTTGAGGAACGGATTCAATCCATTTTTGATGAACATAACGGTAACTATGGTTATCGTCGTATACAATTAGAATTGAGGAATGAAAAACGGAAAGTGAACCATAAGAAGGTTCAACGGCTTATGAAGAAACTAGGGCTTAAAGCAGATAACTTTTTTGGGAAGTCACGAAAGTATAGCTCTTATAAAGGAACTGTCGGAACTGTTGCCAAAAACCGTATAAATCGTCGTTTTCACACATCTGTATGTTATCAAAAGCTCACAACAGATATTACAGAATTTAAGTGTTTAGAGGGTTTGAAATTATATTTGAATCCTATCATGGATATGTTTAATGGTGAAATTCTTTCATACGGAATAAGTATGCGTCCAACTTTAAACTTGGCCCTTGAACCACTTGAGGAAGCTCTGGAAATCGTAAAAAACTCAAAATACAGAACCACTGTTCACTCTGATCAGGGCTGGCATTACCAACATAAAAAATGGGTAAAAACACTCAAGAAAAACAAGGTGTTCCAGAGTATGTCGCGAAAAGGGAACTGTATAGATAATTCACCTATGGAAAACTTTTTCGGTTTATTAAAGCAAGAGATGTATCATGGCAATGAACTGTGCTCCTATGAAAATTTAAAAAAGAAGATTGAGGAGTACATCAACTATTATAATAATAAGCGTATAAAGCAAAAACTGGGAGGTATGAATCCGGTTCAATACCGACTTCACACCAACCAATTAACTGCATAACAAAAAACTTTAACTTTTGGGGGTCACAACATTGGGTTAAATGAAGGACATTCTTTACACTTGATGAAGTCTATTTATCCCTCATTAGAACCTGGGTAACGTTTTAAGGAGCTGAAAATGGCACTGTGCCCTTCAGCTCCTCTCTTATTTCCCCTGATTTTATTCCCCCACATGCCGCTTCTTCTCTCTTAAAAAGAACGAAAGCATCAATCCCGTAATAGCAAATATAAAAGCGACCAGGAAGGCTGTTTTTACACCGTTCAGATAAGCGTAAGGATCCAATGCTTCAGAGCCGGCAGCTTTTCGACTGATAAAGGAAATAATAAAAGTTAATCCCAGCGATCCTCCAAATTGACGGGCCGTATTGATGACCGCTGTTCCATGCGAAATCAAGTGATCAGGCAAAGCATTAATACCTGCCGTCATAATGGGCATATTAATCATGCCGACACCGGCCATGGAAAGCATAAATAAGACGATGGTTATGACAAACGGTGTATCAAGTTCAAGAATCAAGTGAAAACCAAGTGTGCTTAGACAGAGCAAAATAAAACCGATGATCGCAATCGTTTTCCCACCGTATCGATCAAACAATTTCCCTGCAAACAGAGACATAAATGCAAGGGTCAGTGCTCCGGGCATCACAATCAACCCACTATAATAAGCTGAATATTGCTGTGCATTCTGGACATACATTGGCAAAATGGTTTCTGTGGAAATGAGTAAGCTGAAAGAGAGCACTGAAATAAATGCGACAAGCGCAAAAACAGGTACTTTAAGTACACGCAGCTCCAAAATCGGACTCTTTAACCGCAACTGTCTGCGCACAAATAATCCTATGGCCAGCATACCTGCAATCACACTGGCAAGCGCACCAGCATCTGTTAGCCCAGCCTCTTCAGCCCTGTTAAACCCGTAAAGAACCCCTCCAAATCCAATGGATGACCATAAGATAGATAAGACATCGATTTCCGTTTTCCGCTGTTCTGTAATGTTTCGCATAAACAAAAATACGCAGGCCAGAATACAGGCTGCAACGAACAGGATTAAGACGAACAAGGCACGCCATTCAAAATAGTTAATCATAAGACCAGATATGGGAGGGCCTATAGCAGGAGCCACATTAATCACGAGTCCTGCCAGCCCCATCGCAGCCCCTCTTTTTTCTTTAGGATATAAAAGAAACATGATGGTCTGCATCAGGGGGATCATTATTCCAGAGCCAATGCCCTGCACAACACGTCCTGCTATCAGGAATGGAAAGGAAGGTGCAAAAAGTCCAAGCAATGTTCCTGCAAAAAACAGAATCATTGCACTCATCATTAATGTCCTGGTTTTAAACCTGTCAATGAAATACGCCGTTATCGGAATAAGTATGGCAGCTGTTATCATATAACTGGTCGTCAGCCATTGAACGTCAGTGGAATCAATCGCAAATTCATCCATAATTTTTGGAAAAGCCGTAATGAGCAGAAATTGTGTAAGCACCGATAAAAAGGCCGCTGATAATGTAGTTGCGATGATTAATCGTCTATGTAAAGGTGATAAATCCAGCGTATTCATATTGTTGCCGCTCCTTTCTCATCCTCATAGCCCTGCCATGTCATGAATTTATCAGGATAAGCTAGCTGTCAGCCTCCTATCCTCTTAGGAACCATGAGTATTTCCAGCAAGAGCTCTCAAATTCCTATGATAAACGAAACTTGATGGATATACGTATATTTTGCTTCTTTGAGGAGAAACTATTTCGTAAAGTTTTCCATTTACATAGGATATCAAAATAAAGCCTGTAAGTTCCAACTAAGGAGGTATGAAAAAAATGTTTAATGACAGTGCGGAAGAGCTTGCAAACAAAATATATGAGGAACAAAAGAAGAAGAATGAGGAAGCAATCAATGATGCCAAAAAAGATATGAGCGGAAATTAAAAATGGTTAGGAAACCCTAACCATTTTTTCTATTGTTGACCTCTCTCTTTTTAAAACTTGGCTGATTTCGCATAGATTGTTGCTAATCCGGCCGCAGCGTAAATCTTATCTATGACCGGGATTTTCGTGGTCATCTGAACCGGTCTTCCTGTTTCCTCGACCAAATTTTTGAATAATCTCTAGACAGAGCCAGAACAATTGAAAGCTTGTCTCCAGGTTCAGCCTGCCATTATTTGTGTCTAAATTTAATTTTTCCCGTTCTTCTGCATCGGTTTCATCCAGGTGAATATTAACGATCCATTTCTCTCCGTTTGTTAAGTCCATTCTTTTTGAAATGATGGTTCGGTCTTCTGAGGGTAGCATTTCGTCTGTTCTATTTTTCAAGACGTTTATCAGGTGCGAGCAAGAGCTATCCAGGCTGACACGGCTCCCTAACTTTTCAGGCTCAAAACCCTTTCCGTCAATAAATGAGATTGTCTGTCCGTCCATTTTATATAAAGAATAGTCACAGCCAAAGTCCAAGCGACTCAAGGTTAATTCACCTTTTATCAGGGTTGATAAATTACTCCTGAGCTGACGGAGAAAACGACTCATTTTGTTGTAACGCTCTTTGAAATGGTAAAAACCATCCTGGGTCTCCTGTAAATTTTCGATAAGTCTCTGAATATGCTCGCTGTAATCCATTAATTTTTTCTGTGTTTCTTCTGTATCCTTCTGAAGGTCCTTAAAAGAGAAATCCCGTTTATCAATAAAAGGTAAAAATAAACGATATTCCTCTTCCTTCACCTTTTCATAAGCCTCCAGATTCATTTTTTTCTGTTCAACCCTGGACAAGTCAAGGACTGCATATAAGTAAATAATCCATATAAAGAACACAACTGTGGTTCCGATTAAAAGATAAAAAACATATGGCTCCGGCAATAAAGTAATACTCAAAGAAATGCCCAGTATTCCGAACAGCTTAACAATGGTCATCATTATTTTGTTTATAGAAAAGATTTTTCCTAGCATGGCTTTTATCAGGGACCTGAGCTTTAGTTTATTTCTTCTTGTTGAATGAAAAGCGTTATGAAGCTCATTCACATAATCATCGATGTTCTTTAAGTCATCCTGTATTTTTGAACTCAAAAAAATATCCCTCTTTCTTTTGAGTTTTATTCCATCCTATTACAGATTCCGGAATAATATTTATGAATTTCCGAATAAATTCCGGTTTCTCAGGATAAAGGATGACTCAAGGAACAAAGGTGGAAGCACCCGTTTGTTCAGCTCCCGCCGTTTTCGCACCTTTATTTTAGGATAGGAGTATGAGTATGAATATGAGTATGAAGGACATTTCAACCTGATCTTGTTCTCTTATTGGCCTTCAGCGACTTTATGATGGACACTTCATCCCGATCTTGTTCTCTTATTGGCCTTCAGCGACTTTATGATGGACATTTCAACCTGATTTTGTTCTCTTAATGGCCTTCAGCGACTTTATGATGGACATTTCATCCCGATCTTGTTCTCTTATTGGCCTTCATCATTTAAATGAAGGACATTTTAATCAAATCACCGATCTATTTTGGCCTTCATAGCTTCATCCTGCCCCGGACCTCATCAGTCGAGCCTAATTTTCTCTCCCCAGCTCCAGGGTTTATCCTCACTCTTATTTAATTGAGTCGCTGGAGCCGGACGCGATCTCTGTAAATAAAAGAAAAGCCTCTTCCCAAATTGCAGATTTGCATAAGCAAATACACTTTGAAAGAGGCCTTCTCCAATCAAACATTTTCAGATTTAACCTATTACTGTACCAGCATCAGCCGGATCAACTCCATGACGGTAGTAATCAGCATGAATTGGCTCAAGCGGTTTACGTCCGAGGATGATGTCTGACGCTTTTTCCGCAAGCATTAACACAGGTGCATGAATATTTCCGTTTGTTACATATGGCATAGCGGATGCATCAACCACTCGCAGATTTTCGAGCCCATGGACTTTCATCGTTTTCGGATCCACAACAGACATAGGATCTGACTCAGGTCCCATCTTTGCTGTACAGGACGGATGAAGCGCTGTTTCCGCATCCTTGGCTACCCAGTCCAGGATTTCCTCATCTGTCTGAACGGATGGTCCAGGAGAAATTTCACCTGAGTTGTAAGGTTTCATCGCTGGCTGAGACATGATTTCCCTTGTCACTCGAACGGCTTCCACCCACTCGCGGCAGTCCTGTTCAGTTGAAAGATAGTTGTAAACCATGCTTGGATGCTCTCTAGGATCCTTTGAACGGATCTTCAATGATCCACGGGCATCAGAGTACATCGGTCCCACGTGCACTTGGAATCCGTGTTTTGTAGCCGCCTTTTGTCCATCGTACCGTACAGCAACCGGGAGGAAGTGGAACATGAGATTTGGATAGTCAACATCCTCGTTTGAACGGACAAATCCTCCACCTTCGAAATGGTTGGTTGCCGCAGGGCCTTTACGTCCCAGTAACCACTGTAAGCCGATCCAAGGCATCCGGGCTTTATTTAAACTAGGCTGTTGGGAAACCGGCAGTGGACAGGAATGCTGGATGTAAACTTCCAGATGATCCTGAAGATTTTCCCCTACACCCGGCAGGTTCACTTTTGGTTCGATACCAACAGAGCGCAGATGTTCAGCGTCCCCTACACCAGAAAGCTGAAGCAGCTGTGGCGTATTGATGGCACCTCCAGCAAGAATCACTTCGCCTGCATTGACATGATGAGTCTTCCCGTTTCGCTGATAGGTTACACCACCCGCACGTTTGCCTTTAATGTCGATGCCTGTAACGAAAGCACGTGTTTTCACTGTAAGGTTCGGGCGCCGCATGGCCGGACGTAAGTACGCACGTGACGTTGACATCCTTCTTCCTTTATAAACATGTTTATCAAATGGGCCAAACCCTTCCTGACGGTACCCGTTTACATCAGGTGTTCGGGAATAGCCAGCTTCGACTGCTGCATCAAAAAAGGCTTGGAACAATGGATTTGTCGCAGGCCCGCGTTCTAGTTTAATCGGACCATTATGGCCACGAAGTTCATCATCCGGATCGGATCCTAAGGCATTTTCCAGGCGTTTAAAATAGGGAAGGCAATGGGCAAAGCTCCAGGATTCCATGCCCGGATCAGCACCCCAGCGCTCATAGTCCAGGGGGTTTCCCCGTTGATAAATCATACCGTTAATGGAACTTGAACCCCCAAGCACCTTTCCTCGAGCATGTTTGATACGCCGTCCGTTCATATAAGGTTCAGGATCAGATTCGTATTTCCAATCGTAGAAGCTTTTTCCAGCCGGGAACGGTAATGCTGCCGGCATCTGAATTAACAGATCCCATGGATAATCACTGCGGCCAGCCTCCAGGACAAGAACACTTCTCTTTCCATCTTCACTTAAACGATCGGCAAGTACAGAACCCGCACTCCCCGCTCCAATAATGACATAGTCAAATTTTTCGTTCATAATCCAGACCTCCTTAAAAGTTGAAAAAACGAAGAGTCAAACCAATTAAACTTGGATTTTATCAAAATTTCTTTTAGTATCAGTTCCATACATTGACTTCTTCGTACACGATGATTTTTATCTAAAATTTCTGCACCCCGTTTAGATCAGGATTCGAAATGCCAATAAAAGATCAGGTGGTTCTTTGTATTCATCCGATCCCCACCTGCATCACTTACGGCCCAGGGTGAAACATATGAATTCCACCTCTGCCCGATTTGCTTTTACATTAACTTTGTTAAATATTTATTTAACGTATTTAATATTTTAAATATATCATAGTAAAATTTTTTTGTAAACCTGCGCCTATTCTCTTTTCATTTTTTGACATTTGCTCCAGTTAGGTTTTTAATAGTGGTAGATAATTAAATTTATATTGAATTAATTGAACCTGTAAAACATATGGAGAAAGGTGAGATTTTCTTGGGAGAAGTGGATGGTAAGCAGAAGAAAGCTGAGGAATTGGTTGATCAGGCAGAAGGCGCAGTTATTAACTCAATTTCCGAGACCATGGACCTGTACGGGGTCACCCCGTCCATTGGCAGATTATACGCAACGATGTATTTTAAACATAAACCGATGACACTTGATGATATGAAAGATGACCTCGGCATGAGTAAGCCAAGCATGAGCACAGCCGTACGCAAATTACAGGATATCAACATTGTCCAGAAGGTATGGAAAAAAGGTTCACGCAAAGACTTGTTTCTGGCCGAGAAAAATTTCTTTCAATATTTCTCCCTGTTTTTTGGTGATAAATGGGAACGAGAAGCGAAATTAAATCTTAACGCCATTAACTACGCGGAAGAGAAGCTGCAGCAGGTCCTGAATGACGAGGAAGCAGGAGAAGATTTAAGAGTGCGAGCGGAACAGGACATACAACAGCTGGAGGACTACAGAAAATATTGTCACTGGCTGGAGCGACTTGTCCAGTCTATTGAATCCGGTGAGATTTTTGAGTTTTTACCGATGAAGGAAGGAGATTCGGCTACTAACGACGACAAATGAACACTCCCAAATCTGAATTGATCCTAATTAACTCAAAAAATTTTCAGCAGTAAAAAAGCGATGCTTCTTTTAAGCATCGCTTTTTCTAAATGTTGAGCAAAAACCATAGACCTCTTCCGAACATGACCATAGTGCAAAACAATGGAAGTAGGTGTTAATTAGTTGGGTTAACATTAAGCAGGTTCAAACGGTTCATCCTCCAGTTTAAACGGGAATTCCTGGGGAGGAACTGTCGGATCCCCTCATCACTATAGCCTGCCTGCAATCTTTTTTCATCAACAATAATAGGACTTTTAAGTAACTTCGGTTGTCTGTGAATCAATTCAATGAGCTCCTGAAGTGATAATTCATCAAGATTAAGATTCAAGTCTTTATATGCCTTAGACCGTGTGGCCATAATTCCATCGGTCCCATCTTCTGACATGCGCAAAATATTATGAATCTCACTTACAGTTAGAGGTTTATGTAAAATATTCCTCTCCACAAAAGCTATTTCATTCTGTTCCAGCCACTTTCTTGCTTTCCTTGTTGATTTACAACCTATTCCATAAATCGTAACCGTCATTGGGAGTCCCCCTTTCATTTTTTGAAAGCTTAGGTTTCCTGGTAAACCCCATGCTTTAACAATTCCATCTGAACTTTAAATTGTTCCGTTGCCTCATCATCCGATAATTTATTCGATAATTTTACAATTATATTGTGGAAGGCTACAGCAGACATCACTTGCAGAACGGAAAGCAAATCCTCATCCTCTTTCACCTTCAAATTGTCTCTGTCAATGGATTCAATCACTTTATAATAATGGTTATTGTCATACGTCGAATCAAATATTGAGGTGAAGGAATTTTCCACTTTATTCGTCGCATATAACAGTGCATTTTTTATAAAGTTATGCTCCTCCTCATCAGGCATCATGACCAGAAATTGGTGATACATATCCACCATAGCCTCGAAAATATCGCCATTATGATAATCCAGTATCGATACAAAATATCGTTTACTCTCATCTAATTTCTTATCTAATAAATAAAAATAAAGGTCCTCTTTATCCTGAAAATATTGATAAAAGCTTCCCCTCGGAATACCAGCTGTTTTTACAATATTAGCAATGGAGGCTTCAAATAGAGCAACTCTAGCAAATTCCTTTTCAGCTGCATCAATCAATTTCTTTCGTTTATAATCCGGCAAATTAAAAAACGTCATTTTTGGCAATGCTATTCCTCCAAAAACATGACATCGTGTCATTTTCTGATACATTTATTCTATATGACACACTGTCATATGTCAACAAATAAAGATGGCTAAAAGCCATCTTTTATCCGAAGTCATTCATCTCCACCTTGCTTCATTGATCATAAAATCTCTAAACAGCATGTATTAGATTATCCAAAAAATACTTTTACATTTCCCTCATTTTTGGCTGTTGTTAAACAGTTGAGTAAAAACTCTTTTATTTGCTTCAGATCCCAGTCTATATCAAGTTCTGAAGCAGATTCATTTTTTTCAAATAATTGACTGTATGAATGAATCGCATGTTCAATCTGTTGTACTGAAAACAAAGTAGAGCCGCCTGATCCACTAACTCCAGCATAGAAATCATCTGCATCAAGTAATCTGTATAAAACGGTAGCATTATAGTTGCCCATGCTAAATCGTGCATAAGCAATCTCCTTTCCTGCTCGATTAACTCCCAAAATATCATGTCCCATTAAAAGCACTCCTTTTCATTTTTGTAAACGTTTTGTCTGAACGGAAATCGGAAAGCGTGAATGAATGGTTATTGGATTGAGGTACATCATTCAATGTCTGTAGAAGTAAAAGTGGAGAAAATGCGCGGTGTTCTATATCATCATTCCATGAAAGGAAAGAGCAGTCAAAACACAAATATTCAATAATATCCAACCCGATTTGGCCAATAATAAATGAATAGATATGTAAAAAGGAAAGATTGGATTGAGGTACATCCAATCTTTCCTTTTTTACTTATTTATTCTCTTTTTTTATGAATGATTAGACTATACATATGTACACATCTGGAACATAGGCAAAAATCCATCATACAATATCCAAAATGTTGATTGTGGAGGTAAAAGTGATATTTTTATCATCTGTAAAACATAAAACGGAAGCTTCCCATAAGTCTCGTCAACTTATGAGAAGCTTCTATTTTTGTCCTTAATGTTAAACCCTACTTAATCTGACCTTTCCCCTTAACCATGTATTTCGTAGAGGTCAAGGCGGATAACCCCATTGGTCCACGAGCATGAAGTTTTTGTGTACTGATTCCAATTTCAGCACCAAATCCAAATTCAAATCCATCTGTGAATCGGGTCGAGGCGTTGTGATAGACGGCTGCAGCATCGATCTCATTCAAAAATTGTTCTGCATGTTCGGCTGTTGAAGAAACAATAGCCTCAGAATGCTTCGTTCCATATTGATTAATATGGGTAATGGCCTCATCAACGTTTTCAACAACCTTTATGGCAACTTCTAATGCTAAATATTCGGTACCCCAATCTTCTGTACTTGCTGGAATAACATTCATTCCTAACTGTTGTACCGTTTCATCTCCATGAATTTGAACACCGTTTTGCTGTAATTCAGTGACTAAATCTGTTAGATGCCTCGAAGCCCAATCGCTCTGTACAAGAATGGTTTCGCAGGCATTACAGACAGAAGGACGTTGTGTTTTAGCATTAATGGCAATGTCAAAGGCCATCGTTGGATCAGCTGTATCATCAATGTAAACATGACAATTACCTGCACCCGTTTCTAATACAGGAACGGTAGAGTTTTGGACCACCGTTTGAATCAACTTTGCACTTCCACGCGGGATTAACACATCAAGATATTGATTTAATTGAAACATCTTAGAAGCCGTTTCCCGACTGGTATCTTCAAGTAACTGCACCGAATCAACAGGTAGCTCACTCATTTCAAGAGCATGATGGATAACCTTGACGATTGCTTTATTTGAATGAATCGCTGTGGAACTCCCGCGAAGCAGTACGGCATTGCCTGTTTTTAAGCAGAGGTTTGAAGCATCAACGGTAACATTCGGTCTGGCCTCATAAATCATTCCTACTACGCCAAGAGGAACACGAATTTGTGAAATGGTCAGACCATTCGGACGTTCCCATTCCTCGAGCAATGCCCCAATTGGATCCTCCAGCTCAGTTAACTCGATAAGAGCAGCTGACATATCTCTGATTCGTGATTCATCCAACATTAAGCGATCAAGTAAAGAATCGCTTATTCCATTGTCTTTTCCAGCTGTTAAATCCTTCTTATTTTCTTCTAATAGAAATGCCTGTTCTTTGATGAGCTGGTCGGAAATCAGCTGAAGTGCCTTATTTTTTTGTTCCGTAGTTGCCTTTGCTAATAAAGGGGCTGCGTTTTTGGCCCTTTCAGCTTTTTGCATCAACTCGCTCATCTGCTCAACCTGTGTGATATCACCCATACTGCATCCTCCTTTGATTTTGACTTACCCAATAATCTCGATGAATCACAACCTTATGATCACTGTTGGCTTTGATCATAGCCTCATTGCTTGATAACCCCTTAATTTCTAATAATTGATTCGATGAAAAATTTACTCTGCCCTTTCCAATCAGCTCTCCTTTTACGTTGACCACTTCCACTACATCATCGACCTTAAAGTTACCCATAATGTTTGTTACACCTGCTGGCAAGAGACTTTTGCCGTGTCTTAATATAGCCTCTTCAGCACCAGAATCAATTTCAATTTTTCCACTGGGAATCGAATGCAGAGCCAACCACTGCTTCGAATTATTCATACTGGCTTGTGATTGATTACCGATATAAGTCCCATCCCCTTTCCCATCAAGAATATCTTCAAGTTCTTCTCCCCTCGCACCCGTTCCAACAAACACTTTCACCCCTAGATCCAGTGCGGTACGGGCTGCCTCTAGTTTAGATTTCATGCCTCCAGTACCAAGATTTGAACCAGTTTCAGCAGCACCATTCAGTAGATGATCATCAATGTCATCAAGAAAGTGATATTTTTTTGCATTCGGATGTGTTCGTGGATTTTGGTCATATAACCCATTAATATCGGTCAGTATCATTAAAAAATCTGCATGCACGAGACCACTGACCAGTGCTGATAACATATCATTATCGCCAAAGTTTAATTCCTTAATAGATACAGAATCATTTTCGTTAATAATAGGGATTACATTGCGCTTTAAAAGCTCCGATAAGGTTGCATGTGCATTTTGATACTGTTCTTTATATAAGAAGTTTTGTCTTGTTAACAATAGTTGTGCGGCGACAATCCGGTGTTTTTTAAACTCTTCCGTATACCCTTTAAGTAACTGTCCTTGCCCTACCGCCGCTGCTGCCTGTTTTCCGGCAGTTGTTACAGGACGTGAAGAATAACCAAGATCGGTAAAACCAGCTGCAACGGCTCCGGATGAAATCAAAATGACCTCGTGCCCCAGTTGCTTCAAGCGTGCAAGCGCATCTACATAGTCACGCAGCTTTTCATTACTTAGTCCACCAGTTGTGTTTGTTAAGGAGCTACTGCCTATTTTGACAACAATCCTTTTCCTGCTCATTTTCATTCACCATCCAATTTATATAAAAAATGCCCTTCCATCCTTATACAAAGGACGGAAGAGCATTGTCTCCGCGGTACCACCTTCATTGATATTAGATGCACCTAATATCCACTTCAGTAATCCTTTAACGCAGGAACAACGGTTAGGAGTTACCTAACAGTTCAAGGGACAGGTTCAATAGCATTGCAGGTTGTAAAACCTTTCAGCCGGTGGATTTTACTCTCTTTCACCTGAGGACTATCTAATAGTTCCCTATCATTACTTTACATTTATGCGTTTACTTTTTAATTATTTATAATTATAAGTGATTATGACTGAAAATTCATCAGGAGTCAATGTAAAATAAAAAATCCTTTCTTCTCATAATTTCTCCTGCATGATAAGCGAACAGCAACAAGGTGTGAGCTATTCCGCCTACAGTGGTATGTCAAAACTAAACAAATTTTTAAGGAACATAGCCAATTTTATAGCGTTTAAGGTTCTAGCACTTTCCTGGAAGGTAGTGCGTGCAGTTTGTCATTTGACTATGAGTCTCTGCGGGCAAGATCATGAGCCAGGAAGCCAGATATTTCAATAATCTGGCTCAGCCGCCAAGGCTATCATGCCCGCCTTCCAAGTAAAGTGCACGTTTCTTTATTGTTGAACGGTGCTCGCTTCCGCGTGGTGCTTACACTTATATTCGTTAGGCGTTAAAAAGTCTAGGGACCCGTGAATTCGGATATTATTAAACCTATTCACATAATCAAATAGCTCTAAATCAAGTTCTTGTTGGCTAGAGAAAACCCTACCACTGACAAATTCTGTTTTATAGGATATGAATCTTCCATGTATCCAGCGTTTTTGTATACTCATGAAACGCTGAGAAAGGGCTCATCTTTGCCTGCTCTATCCAAGTATTTAAAAATGCTTCAGCCTCTTCGTATGTTGATTGTTCATAGAGATCATAAAACCATTCTTTTAAGTAATAAGCATGAGCGATTTCTGGTGATTCTTCATGGTATTCTTCCAGTTGTTTTTCGGTTAGACGAAAAGGGCGCTTTAATAAGGCAAATCTACCCTTTTTAAGTCCTTTAATCTGGGCATTATGAGCCTTTCTGACTTGATCAAAGGCGTGATTCACTTTTTGAACTACATGATACTTATCAATCACGATTGGGATATCTGGATATAACTGTTTGGCTGCTTTATGGAATGGCCACCACATGTCCATGACAAGGGTTTTCAACCCTCTGTCTTCCAACCTTTCAAGGATCTCAAGTGCTGATTGATAGTCACGGTCTGCGCCCATTTCATGAACGTTACCCTTTATAATATCTGTCACAACAGTTTCGTAACGGTGGCCCTTTCGAACAGCAATTTCATCGATGCCAACTACACCAGAAGTTTGTTTATCTTGTATTTCATTCTTTGCCATTTTGTAATAGATACGTTCGATTGTTTTGTAGCTCATCGCCAATTGACGGCTCACATAACTAATCGTTGTATCACGACATTGTTCAAATATGTGTTCCTGCAAGCGATAGGTTTGATGGCTTCCAGATGGTACAGAAGATAAGGGTTCACTAAATACTTCCTTGCAGTTCTGACAACGCCATCGTTTGACATGAATGAGTAGATGCAAATGTTTATGAAATAGATTCATGTCCCTTACTCTTCGTAGACGTTTATCGTGCCGCTTAAGGTTTGAAAAACCGCAGTGAATACATCGATTTGGGGGTTCGATGGTTTCCACCTCGAGTAGTATTCTTGTTTCTTGAATGGTCTGTTTTAAAATTATAAATTCTGGCAATCCTAGTGGTAAACTTATATTAGTTTTCACTCGCTATTTCCTCCATTTCATTGATTGGTCTCTATGAAATGGATTGCCAAGAAATAGCGAGTTTTTTCATGTTTATTGTATATTTTTCACAGAAAGTGACGATGAATCAAATTGAAAGACATTACAAGGAAGAAATATCAAGACGCTTTAAATGACTTAAAAGAACAAGGTTATTCTGATAGTACAATGGATGGGATAAATCGAACAGGAAAAATGATTTTCCGAAAAGCACTTGAACTGGAAATTATAAAGAAGGATCCAACCGAATTTGCTTATTTAAAAAAAGATAAGAAAACCATTGAGCAGTTAGAGGAAGATGAAGTTCCAAAATATCTGGAGAAAGAAGAACTTGCTTTGTTTTTAAAAACTGCCAAAAAACAAGGTTTAGATCTAGACTACCTGATGTTTCTCATTCTCTCCTATACAGGAATCAGGGTTGGGGAATTGGTTGCTCTCAAATGGAAAGATGTAGATTTTATTAACCACACGATTAGCATTACTAAAACGTATTACAATCCAAATAATAATACGTTGAAGTATCAGTTAGTCACACCAAAAACAAGAAAATCAAGGAGGAAAATAGTTGTGGATGAAGATGTCATACAAATTTTAAAGAACCACCGAAAAGCTCTAAATAACATAATCGAGCAGCTTGGTGATGACTATTACAATAAAGACTTTATCTTTGCAAAAACGGAACGACAATACGGCTATCCTATTGTCATTAAAACAGTTCAACTTCGAATGGCTCGATTACTTGCTATTGCAGGTTTAAATCAAGATTTAACACCACACTCGTTGCGACATACACACACGTCACTGCTAGCAGAAGCTGGTGTATCACTCGAACAAATCATGGACAGGCTTGGTCATACCGATGATCAAATCACGAAAAATGTGTACCTCCATGTGACACAAGAAATGAAAAAAGAAGCTTCCCAAAAGTTTGCTCAACTTATGAGAAGCCTCGATTAAAATCCTCAATGTTAACAAAATGTTAACATCACACTTTCATCTTACATAAAACCCACTCATATCAAGGGTTGGAACGGCTTATTACATCATGCCGCCCATTCCGCCCATGCCACCCATATCAGGTGCTGCGCCGCCGCCATTGTCTTCTTCTGGAAGGTCAGCGACAACTGCTTCTGTAGTTAAGAACATAGCTGCTACAGATGCTGCGTTTTGCAGTGCTGAACGGGTCACTTTTGTAGGGTCTACGATACCTGCATCAATCATGTTTACCCACTCGCCATTGGCAGCGTTGAAGCCGATGCCTACTTCTTCGTTCTTTAGACGCTCTACGACTACAGAGCCTTCAAGGCCGGCATTGTGAGCGATTTGACGGACGGGCTCTTCAAGTGCGCGAAGCAGGATGCTGGCACCTGTTGCCTCATCATCTGTAAGGCCAAGCTCAGCTACTTTGTTGTAAATGTTAACAAGCGCTGTTCCACCACCAGCTACAATACCTTCTTCTACGGCTGCACGGGTAGAGTTCAAGGCATCTTCAATGCGCAGTTTACGCTCTTTCAATTCGGTTTCAGTAGCCGCACCAACTTTTACGACAGCTACACCGCCACCTAGTTTAGCCAGGCGCTCTTGCAGTTTTTCTTTATCGAATTCAGAAGTTGTTTCTTCTAATTGAGCACGGATCTGGTTTACACGCGCAGAAATATCATCGGCATTCCCTGCACCTTCAACAACAGTTGTATCTTCTTTTGTTACAACAACTTTAGAAGCACGACCTAAGTGTTCAATAGAAGCACTCTTCAAATCAAAGCCAAGGTCTTCTGTGATTACTGTACCACCAGTTAGCGTTGCAATATCTTCAAGCATGGCTTTACGACGATCACCGAAGCCTGGAGCTTTAACCGCTACAGCGTTGAATGTTCCACGAAGCTTGTTCACAACTAATGTTGCAAGAGCTTCTCCTTCAACATCTTCAGCAATGATAAGAACTGGCTTGCTTTGCTGTACAACCTGCTCTAATACAGGAAGGACCTCTTGAATGTTGGAAATCTTCTTATCTGTAATGAGGATATATGGATCTTCCAGTTCAGCAACCATTTTATCCTGGTCGGTTACCATGTATGGAGATGCATATCCACGGTCAAACTGCATACCTTCTACAACTTCAAGCTCAGTGTTGAAGCCTTTGGATTCCTCAACAGTGATAACACCGTCATTACCAACACGCTCCATAGCTTCTGCGATTAATTGACCCACTTTATCATCGCCGGAAGAAATGGAAGCTACCTGAGAAATTGATTCTCTTCCCTCGATTGGGTTGGAAATCTTTCTAAGTTCCTCAGTAGCAACTTCAACTGCTTGTTCAATACCACGACGTACACCTACAGGGTTTGCTCCGGAAGCTACGTTTTTAAGTCCTTCCTGAATCATTGCCTGTGCAAGTACGGTTGCCGTTGTGGTTCCGTCACCAGCTACGTCGTTTGTTTTGGATGCTACTTCAGATACAAGCTGTGCACCCATGTTTTCGAAATGATCTTCAAGTTCAATTTCTTTTGCAATGGTTACACCGTCGTTTGTAATTAATGGAGATCCGAATTTCTTATCTAAAACAACGTTACGTCCTTTTGGTCCAAGAGTAACTTTAACTGCATTTGCTAATGAATCTACTCCGCGAAGCATTGCGCGACGAGCGTCTTCACTAAATTTAATCTCTTTAGCCATGAATAGATGCCCTCCTTATATTTTAAATAGGTTATGATATTTCAAACGTTCCTCCGTGATATTAGCCGATGACAGCCAAAATATCACTTTCACGAAGAATTAAGTATTCATTACCTTCATATTTCACTTCTGTTCCCGCATATTTTGAGTAGACAACAATGTTCCCTTCAGCAACCTCAGGTGCAACACGTTCACCATTGTCGGTCACACGTCCGGAACCAACAGCTACTACTTTTCCTTCTTGTGGTTTTTCTTTCGCAGAATCTGGAAGTACAATTCCGCTTGAAGTTGTTTCTTCCTGCTCGACAACTTCAATGACAACACGATCACCTAGCGGCTTTAACATATCAGATACCCTCCTCAAATTCTCTTATTTTGATATTGTTAGCACTCTTTTTCAGTGAGTGCTAATTCCAATTATTATAATAATGAATTTCTTTCGACTTTGCAAGTAAATGAAATGATTTTTTTCTTATGAATTTTTCGTTTATAATAAGTTAAGAGTCCATTCATCAAACCGATATACATACAACCAGAGAATCCTGCGTAAATATGGACAGGGATAAGGGTAAACGGGAAAAAATACTGGTTACAAATCATTTTTACGTATGATCGAAATATGAAAAACTCTACTTTAGAATGTCCATGAAAGAATATGTTTAAACCTTTGAAAATATATTCAATTTATAAAGGAATTTACGAAGAAGGAGTCGTCTTAATTGCCTAGAAGATACTGGTATGTTATTTTAACTTATGCTATTGGACAACTATCGGGAATTATCGGGGGACCACTGTTACGCAGCTTCGGGGTTCCGAGGGAAGATATCCCCGGCATATGGTCCATCATCATCTTCCCTATCATGACGATTATTGTTCTGCGATTACTAAAAACCGATATGCAAACAGCACGAAATCAGCGGTCCTTTCAAGCCGGACGAATCATTTTATGGGTGATTGGCGGATTTTTCTTTGTTCTGTTTGCTAATTATTTGGCTGCCTATATTGAGATGGCCGTTGGTATTCAGCCCGGCTCGGAAAATACGGCTGATTTAGTGAATATAGCAGAAAGCTTTCCGTTATTTCTGATTGTAACGGCTATTTTGGCCCCTATATTGGAAGAAGTCATCTTCAGAAAAGTGATTTTTGGTTCCATTTATCAAAAATATAACTTTTTTATTGCTGCCATTATTTCTGCCCTGATTTTCGGCATACTACATGGAGAGCCTGAGCATTTATTAATTTATACATCTGTTGGTATGGTCTTTGCCTTTCTTTATGTCAAAACGAAGACCATTCTTGTCCCTATCCTTACCCATATCTCCATTAATACGTTCGTTTTTATCATCAATTTTTTAGTAACAGAAGAAGACCTGGAAAGATATCAGAAACAACTGGAAGAGCTCCAGACTATCTTAATCGGAGGCTAAACACTTATGAGAGCATCACCATTATTTATGTCCACCCTGTACTTGTTTATGGGGATTCTATTTACGTATATTGCAGCCCAGAGTGTGGAGGAAACTCTGTGGAACTTCACTACCGTTATTCTGGCTGTCGTGGCAACCTTTGATTTTGCCGTTGCCGTTCGCTTAATTAATCTTCATATTAAAATTAAGAACTCAAAAAATAATAATAACAAATAAAATGAAACTTCCATCAGTGGGTTTTTTCTCCATGCCTCACTAGTCCATTTGGAGTACCCTCATAACTTGAAGCGGGGGTATTCCGGCCGGTTAACATGTGATAATGAAGCTCCCCTTGCCATTCCGAAGCAAGGGGAGTTATGTATTATTGAGGATCCTCTGTTATGTCTTCCTCCAATGGATAATGCTTTAAGAAATACGCCAGCGATTGCAGTTCAATGGATAAATCAATATGATGAATGCGTATTTGAGGTGGAACCGTAATACGGGCGGGCGTAAAGTTTAAAATGCCCTCCACTCCACAGTTTACAACGCGGTCGGTAATCGGCTGTGCAGACTGTGCCGGTACAGTCAGAATCGCTATATTAATATCAGAACCGATTTTTTTCTCCATCTCATCAATATGATAAACCGGAACTCCCCCAACCCTGGTTCCTACTTTCTCAGGAGCCGCATCAAAGGCCATCTCAATTTTCGTATTATTGTTTTTGGTAAAATTATAATTTAAAAAAGCCGTTCCTAAATTTCCCACTCCAATTAAGGCTACTTTCGTAAAAATATCCTGCTCCAGCGCCTCTCTGAAAAAGGAAAGCAAATAATTAATGTTGTAGCCATATCCCTTCTTCCCCAAAGCTCCAAAATAAGAAAAATCTCGACGTATGGTTGCTGAATCTACTTTAACCGCCTCACTTAATTCCTTTGAGGAAACACGGGATTTTCCCTGATTATGGAGGTTACTGATAAATCGATAATATAATGGAAGCCTTTTCGCTGTTGCCTGCGGTATTTTGTGCTGATCATGATTCGCCATACTCATCCCCCTACTTATACTATAATGAAAAATAGACAATTCCTTTAGTTGAAGAGAAATTCCCCACTTCACGAAGTTTTCCTATATCTTGCTATCCGGCTTAATGATAAGATACACTTAACCACGTTGAGGTGAATAAAAAATGATATTAATGCAGTTGAATAATATAAAAAAATATTTTGGTGCTGACCTTATTTTATCGAATATTAAATTAGAAGTACATAGCCAGGACAGGATTGCCATCGTAGGACGAAATGGGGCTGGAAAATCCACCTTGCTTAAAATTATGTCCGGAGAATACACGTACGATAAGGGCGAAATGATCAGGCCCAGGGATACCAGCATCGGCTATCTGGCTCAAAACACCGGACTAGAGTCGTCATTAACCATATGGGAAGAGATGGAACAGGTTTTTTCCGAGCTCAAACATAGAGAAAAGGAGCTCAGGAAACTGGAAGAACAAATGGCCGATCCAGATCTTTTGGAGGACCGTTCCACTTACGAAGAGATTCTCGAAAGTTATGATACAAAACAAGAGGAATTCAGGCGCCTTGGCGGTTTTGAATATGAAGCAGATATAAAAGCCGTGCTCAATGGATTGCAATTTTCCAATGTGGATACATCCATCAGTGAATTGAGCGGTGGACAGAAGACACGGCTTGCTCTCGGTAAGCTGCTTTTATCTAAACCTGATATTTTAATTTTGGACGAACCTACCAACCATCTGGATATCGGAACGCTTAATTGGCTTGAGCAATATCTGCAGAATTATCAGGGTGCCGTTGTCATCGTTTCCCACGATCGTTACTTTTTGGATAAGACGGTAAACGTGGTCTATGAGATTTCCTTTCAGACATCCAATCGATATACAGGAAACTACAGCGACTACCTCGTGCAAAAAGCCAAGGATTATGAGCAAAATGTAAAACAGTACGAAAAACAGCAGGCAGAAGTCAAAAAGTTAGAGGATTTTATCCAGAAAAATATTGTCAGGGCATCCACAACAAAACGTGCCCAGAGCCGGCGGAAAAAACTTGAAAAAATGGAGCTTATGGACAAACCAATGCTTGAAAATCAATCCGCTAAATTTTCCTTTGATATTGAACGTCAAAGCGGTAATGATGTGTTAAAGCTTGAGGATTTATCATTCCGCTACCATCCGGATAAACCTGACATTTTTCAGCATGTTAATCTCAGCATCCATCGTGAGGATCGCATCGGGTTAGTCGGACCTAATGGCATCGGGAAATCCACCTTGCTTAAAACGATTATCGGGCAGCTGAATCCACACCAGGGAAACATTGCGTACGGAACCAATGTTCAAATGGGTTATTATGATCAGGAACAGACCAATCTTTCCAGTAACAAAACCGTTCTTGATGAATTGTGGGATGAATATCCGCTAAAACCTGAAAAAGAAATCCGGACCGTTTTAGGTAATTTTCTGTTTTCCGGAGACGATGTGTTAAAAACAATCCCTTCCCTGAGTGGTGGGGAGAAGGCACGTCTGGTTCTGGCAAAATTAATGCTGCAAAAGGCGAACTTCTTAATCATGGACGAGCCGACAAACCATCTGGATCTGGATAGTAAGGAAGTGCTTGAAGCAGCCTTAATGGACTTTCCAGGCACGATTTTGTTTGTTTCTCATGACCGCTATTTTATTAACCGGATTGCAACCAAAATTGTAGAAATGTCAGAAGAAGGAACCACCCTTTATTTAGGTGATTACGACTACTACCTCATGAAAAAACAGGAAGAGAAAGAAATGGAAGAGCTTAACGCAGTTCAAGATGAGCCCACTCATTCACAGGAAGACAAAAACCAGTTCCTGCAGGACAAAGCACAAAAACGGGAAACGAGAAAGCTGGAACGACGTGTGGAAGAGCTGGAGGGTCAAATTCATGAATTAGAAGGTAAGATAGAGGAAAATGAGCAGCATATGGTACAGCCGGATTCCTTAAATGATCATGAAAAATTGCAGGACTTAACCAACGAAAATGAACAGATGAGCGCCAAACTGGATGAACTGCTGGAGGAATGGACGAGTCTTCAGGAGAAGCTGGCGGATAATTAGGAGCTGAACGACTTTTGTTCAGCTCCTTTTTACCTATATTGAAGTTATCAACAGTTATTCACAGACTTATGCACATAAAACACGTGACAATATGCCCACTGAATGTACTTACCCACATTTTCCACAGATTTCGATGAACTTATCCACAATTTTCACCCACATCAACAAGACCGCTATCAACGAATTTTGTCGATTCTATTCACATCGTCATATTTTACTTGTGGATAGAGTAATCCTCCATTAGTTGAGATTCCTTAAAAATTGAAGTGGCAGGGGTATTATTATAAGCAATAAACAAAAGCCGGTACCATTTCTTAAACTGGTACCGGCTGCTTTTCTTCCATATCCTGTTTTACTTTATCCTTTTGTTAGAGTGGAACGCTTCCTGTACTTTTCAATACTTAAAGAAGGATTCGCATTTAAATCAAGCCCGGCGCGATGACCCTGCTCATAGGCAATACTGGCAGCCGCCCCAATCATAGCTGCATTATCTGTACATAAATTTAGGGGCGGAATTAATACCTCAACATCCTCATTGGTGAATGTTTCATGGAGTGCTTTTCGAAGACCCTGATTTGCAGCAACGCCTCCAGCTACAATTAATTGTTTCACCCCATACTCTTTCACTGCACGATAGGTTTTTGTCACTAACACATCCACCACACTCGCCTGGAAACTCGCTGCCATATCCGCTGAAGAGACCTCTTCCCCTCTTTGCTGTGCATTGTGGAGTGTATTCATTACAGCTGTTTTTAACCCACTAAAACTGAAGTCATACGTATCCTCATTCATTAACGCTCTTGTAAAAGGGAATCGCTCCTCTCCCTCCTGTGCCAGGCGATCGATTTGAGGACCTCCAGGATAAGGCAGATTCAAGGTCTTTGCTACTTTATCATAAGCCTCACCCGCTGCATCATCCCGGGTTTCCCCAATGACTTCAAATTGTCCATGCCCGTCCATTAAAATCAACTCTGTATGTCCCCCTGATACGACCAGGGATAGTAAAGGAAATTCAAATTCCTTTAACAGTCGATTCGCATAAATATGGCCGGCAATGTGATGGACACCAATCAATGGCTTTTGATGAGCAAAAGCCAGGGATTTCGCTGCAGACACCCCTATTAGCAATGCCCCTACAAGCCCCGGTCCTTCTGTTACCGCAATGGCATCCACATCATCCATAGTGATACCTGCCTGCTTCAGGGTTTCTTCGAGTACGACTGTAATCTGTTCAATATGGTGACGTGAAGCAATTTCCGGTACGACACCGCCGAATCTCTTATGGCTTTCAATTTGGGAGGCGACAACATTCGATAATACTTCACGTCCATCTTTAATAATGGCCATGGCTGTCTCATCACAACTGGTTTCAATAGAAAGAATTAACTGCTGCTCATTTTCGCTCATAATTTCACCCACATTACAATTGCGTCTTCATGATTATCGATATAATAATTTTTTCGAATCCCTACTGGAACAAAGCCAAACTTCCGATACATCTTCTGTGCAATAATGTTGGAGGTTCGTACCTCAAGAGACATTTCACGTGCTTGAAGGGCCCGCGCCTCATTCAATGCATATGAAAAAAGCTCCTGTCCATAGTTGTTTCCTCTGTACTCCGGTAAAATAGCAATGTTTGTAATTTGCGCAGATTCATATACCACCCACAAACCACAGTATCCAAAGGGAATTCCCTCATCTTCTATCACATAATAGTGTGCAAATTTGTTCTGCTCCAATTCACTCTTAAAGGAGCCTTCATCCCATGGAGTATTAAAAGTTTTTTGCTCAATGTTTATAATCTGAGGAAGATCACTCATCCTCATCCGTCGAATCGAGACATCACTCATGGCTTCTCTTCTCCTGATTTTTTTCTAACCATTTCGCCTCGGCCTCAGCCAGCCTCAAATAATTCGGAGTCAAAGCATGTACATCTTCGGCTGCTTTCGTTTGGGCTATGTGAGCCAGTGCTGATGCCCGTGGCACTGCTAAAAAGGCTGGCGGAAATTCCGCTTGTTCCCCCAATACAGCTTTAATATTGTCTTTATGTATATGCAGATCATTACTGATAAATAAAATGGGTTCGTCCTGCTTCTTTAAATCCTCCAGCCAGTCCGTAAATAAAACATTCTCTTCGTCTCTGACAGCTGTTAACTGACAATTTTCATTTTTATACAGCCCTGCGTAAACTCGACCTCGTCTGGCATCAAAAAAAGAGCATATCCTCCCGTTAAAATACAAGCCATTAAATGCGGCCATCTCCAGGCTGGATACAGCAATAATTGGAATATTCAAGCTGTAAGCGAGGCTTTTCGCTGTTGTTACTCCTATTCTCACTCCAGTAAACGAACCAGGACCGTGTGCAACCACAATCTGATCGAGTTCGGCCGGGGTCATTTTTGCCTCTTTCATGACTTCATCTATGGCCGGCATCAGACGTACAGAATGATTTCGCTTCACATTCGTTGTGATTTCGGCAACTATTTTCTGATTGTCCAATACGGCGACACTCATCACCTGATTGGATGTGTCCATTGCTAGTACCTTCATTCCACTAACTCCCTGCACAGTTTTTCAAATCTTTCTCCTATGGGATTTAACTCAATAAATCTCCCATCATCCTCTGTATAACGAATCTGAATATTGATATATTCTTCTGGTAACTCGTCTTCAATAAATTTCGCCCACTCAACAACGGTTATTCCATCACCTTCAAAATATTCATCCAAACCCAGATCCTCTTCATGATCCCCTAACCGATAAGCATCAATATGATATAAAGGATAAATACCCTCATATTCTTTTATAATGGTAAACGTAGGGCTGTTGACCGTTCGTTTAATGTCCAGACCTTTTGCCAGTCCTTTGGTAAAAGTAGTTTTCCCGGCTCCAAGATTTCCTTCCAATGTGATCACGTCACCAGGCTGTAGTTGTTTTGCTAAACGGCTGGCAAATGCCATAGTCTCATCGGCACTTTTTGACCGAATTTGATACGAATTCATGTATATCACCTATCTCATTGTAAATGAACATAGCCGGACTTAGACAGTTTCTCTCTCCGTCCATCTGAACATAAAATGACACAAGGATTCTCTGTTGCTGGTTTCACAGTTCCGATTTTCGTCACCTTAGTGTTCGTCTGTTCTGCCGCGGCCTGTATTCTTGGCCAGTCATCCTGTGAGACTGTACCAAGCAATTCAAAATCCTCTCCACCTGAAAGTACCCATTTTTTCTGGTCTTCCGATGTATGTTCTTTAATTTCCCGCCGTACAGGCAGATCTCCAAAATTTATTTCAATATTAATATCCGAAGCCTGGGCTATTTCATTGGCTTCACTGGCAATTCCATCACTGATATCATTTAAACATACCCGCCTTAATGGCTGCAGGGCCTGAGCAAAGGAAACCCTTGGCTGCGGCATTTGATGTCGCTTAATAAAGGGGTTATCTGTCCTATTATCCCGTTCCAGTAATAATAAATGAAGGCCATATGCTGAATCACCAAGATATCCGGTGGCAAATACATAATCACCCTCGTGAGCCTGGCTTCTGTATCTTGCATACCCTTTTGGAACATATCCATATACCGTGACGGTTACCACAAGCTGATGACCTGAAACGGTATCTCCTCCGATTAAATCCATTTGATGCTCCCGGGCATGATCCTGCATACCTGCATATATTTCTTGCAGCTGCTGTTGCGACCAGTCTTTCGGAATCACAATGGAAACCATGTAATAAGCCGGATCACACCCCATTGCTGCCAAATCACTAATATTGGCAGCTAATACTCTGTACCCTATATGATAGGGGGTCATAGTTGTTAAACGAAAGTGGATATCTTCTACCATTGTATCTGAAGCTGTAATCATATCAAACCCATTTACAGGCCGGACAACAGCAGCATCGTCTCCTATACCTTTAACAATAGAGGACTGACGATAATATTTCTGCATAATGGAATCAATAAATGAAAACTCATCCATTTTAAAGTCTCCTTAAAACCATCCTTTTAACCCCTATAATAGCAGAAAAGGGAAGGATTCCAAAAGGCAAACATGAGGCAGACGACTTTAAAACAGAAGATCCTTGAATAAAATAACTCTTGTAAAACCGATGAAGCCAAAAAGAATATACAAAAAAGGAAAAATACTTTTCATGACCCAGATGAAAGGATTAAAGCCTCATGATCAAAACTGAAGATACTTTGTTTAGGTAAATGACGTACAAAAACCTTTGTAAATGGCAGCTTATATTTGGTTCTCTGTCAAATGTGGTGGTGTGATTTTCACTCCACCATCTCTTTTTACTTCCTAGGCTTTGGGGCATTTTATGCCAAAGCCCTTCTAACCTCTTGTCGCCACAGTATTTTCTTTTTCAAGCGTTTAAAATCTTTAATTCCATATGACATACGTTTGGCCACTTTAATCGTGTTGTTTACACCTTCAATATATCCGTTATTGAACGGGTACATAAAGGACTGTAGAATTTCCTGCCTCCAGCGTTTAAATGTCTTCATGACTTTGTGAAATGCTTCAATATTAGAGGCTTTCATAGCCGATAAACATTCTTCAAATCCTTGGGTCGCTGTGATTTTATCACTTTCTTTAAACCATTGATCGAGCTTGTTTTTTAGTTCATATGCTTCTTTTAATCGGGGATGAATCTGTAGTAATTGATTTACTTTTTCCTTTTGTTCATCAGTTAATTTATATTGGGATTTCCACAATAATTTTTTGCTTCGCTTCATTCGGATTCGTTCATTCTTTTCAAGGTCATGTTGCACTTCTCGCCGCACACTATCCAGCGCCCAATAGACTTGTCGCATAAAGTGAAAACGATCAGCGATGATTAACGGATCACCTAAGGCTTTCTGTACTGCTTGTTTGAAGGATCTGGATAAATCCATGACTACGATTTCAACATTACTGGTGTCACAAGATTTTAAATATCTTTTAATGGTATCTACCTTTCTGTCAGGTAATACATCAATAATCTCTTTATGTTCGATATCAGCTATAACGGTTTGGAATCTTTCCCCACCAGCATCCCCTTTAAATTCATCAATGGCGATTGCACGGGGCAGCACCTTCTTGGTTTTCATGTCCCTGCGATCGAATATACGCAATAACCTGTTAGAACTCATGCCTGTTAATTGTGCAGCAGTCGTGAATGAACCCACAGCTGTGTACGTTAATGCAGTTGTTTGAATCGAGCTTGTGCAACGTTGATACCGGTCCACCATTTGAAGTTTTTCATAAAAGGTATGCCGGCAATTCACACACAAATACCGCCTCTTTCTCAAAGAGATTTTCACTGGCTTATTTGATACGATTGGCCCCTGAATCTGCTGATTACGGTAACTATGGACACGCTTAGTTTTTTCCTTACAGAATGGGCACTTCTGCGTTTTCACTTTCGTATAAAGCTCTACATAAAACTTATCTGGTTCACTAGTCATATCCCAAACATCTACATGCTTATCTTTAATCCCCAGCATTTCTATGATAAAATGTTTTTGCACTCTTTCCCTCTCCTTTGACCTTTTGTGTGGACAACTCTAGGTTAACAAAAGAGAGGGGATTGAGTGTATTTTTTTGTCTTCATTTGAAGTATTGATAATACTGGAGACACCACCACATTTAGTATAGAGCCTTATATTTCCTTCATTGAAGGTAAATATGGCATTATAAAAACCTTAGGAATATCCTAAGGTTTGTGTATACGTAAGTTTTTATGTAATTATTTTTTATTAATGGCGGTCCGGACGGGACTCGAACCCGCGACCTCCTGCGTGACAGGCAGGCATTCTAACCAGCTGAACTACCGGACCATTGGTTGCACCCTAAAGGGCACTACTAATTTCATCTCGCATTGAAGATTATCAATGTAGTATCGATGAATAATTTGGTTGCGGGGGCAAGATTTGAACTTGCGACCTTCGGGTTATGAGCCCGACGAGCTACCAGACTGCTCCACCCCGCGATAGTGTTGTGAAATGACAACTATAGTATTTTAATGCAAGCCCAGCAGCGTCCTACTCTCGCAGGGGAAGAACCCCAACTACCATCGGCGCTGGAGAGCTTAACTACTGTGTTCGGAATGGGAACAGGTGTGACCTCTCCGCCATCGCCACTGGACTTTGGCATGGTCGTTCTGTGTGGCTCATATGACATAAGCGCTATTAGCAGAACTTCCTTAGCATTATTCAATTCAGGTGATGAGCACCTTCAAAACTAGATAAGAAAGGCAATCATGTGAGCAGTTATTGGCTAATGAGTCCGTCTGCGCTTTTTATGTGTTCAGCTCCTGTTTGAACAGTCGCCTACGCTTTTCGTGTTGTCCAGCTCCGGCTCGCATAAGCTCGCCTACGCTTTTCCTATAAGTTAAGTCCTCGATTGATTAGTATCCGTCAGCTGCACGTGTCACCACGCTTCCACCTCGGACCTATCTACCTCATCGTCTCTGAGGAATCTTACTCATTTAAAATGATGGGAAATCTCATCTTGAGGGGGGCTTCATGCTTAGATGCTTTCAGCACTTATCCCTTCCACACGTAGCTACCCAGCCGTGCTCCTGGCGGAACAACTGGTACACCAGCGGTGTGTCCATCCCGGTCCTCTCGTACTAAGGACAGCTCCTCTCAAATTTCCAACGCCCACGACGGATAGGGACCGAACTGTCTCACGACGTTCTGAACCCAGCTCGCGTACCGCTTTAATGGGCGAACAGCCCAACCCTTGGGACCGACTACAGCCCCAGGATGCGATGAGCCGACATCGAGGTGCCAAACCTCCCCGTCGATGTGGACTCTTGGGGGAGATAAGCCTGTTATCCCCGGGGTAGCTTTTATCCGTTGAGCGACGGCCCTTCCATTCGGTACCGCCGGATCACTAAGCCCGACTTTCGTCCCTGCTCGACTTGTAGGTCTCGCAGTCAAGCTCCCTTCTGCCTTTACACTCTGCGAATGATTTCCAACCATTCTGAGGGAACCTTTGGGCGCCTCCGTTACTCTTTAGGAGGCGACCGCCCCAGTCAAACTGCCCACCTGACACTGTCTCCGAACCGGATCACGGTTCTGGGTTAGAATGTCCGTACAGCCAGGGTGGTATCCCACCGGCGCCTCCACCGAAGCTAGCGCTCCGGTTTCGATGGCTCCCACCTATCCTGTACAAGCTGTACCAACATTCAATATCAGGCTACAGTAAAGCTCCACGGGGTCTTTCCGTCCTGTCGCGGGTAATGCGCATCTTCACGCATAGTATAATTTCACCGGGTCTCTCGTTGAGACAGTGCCCAAGTCGTTGCACCTTTCGTGCGGGTCGGAACTTACCCGACAAGGAATTTCGCTACCTTAGGACCGTTATAGTTACGGCCGCCGTTTACTGGGGCTTCGATTCAGAGCTTCGCCCGAAGGGCTAACTCATCCTCTTAACCTTCCAGCACCGGGCAGGTGTCAGCCCCTATACTTCGCCTTTCGGCTTCGCAGAGACCTGTGTTTTTGATAAACAGTCGCTTGGGCCTTTTCACTGCGGCTCATCCAGACCGAAGCCTGAACGAGCACCCCTTCTCCCGAAGTTACGGGGTCATTTTGCCGAGTTCCTTAACGAGAGTTATCCCGCTCACCTTAGGATTCTCTCCTCGCCTACCTGTGTCGGTTTGCGGTACGGGCACCCTCATCCTCACGAGAGGCTTTTCTTGGCAGTGTGAAATCAGAAACTTCGGTACTCTATTTCCCTCCCCATCACAGCCCGAGCTTACGATGAACGGATTTGCCTGCTCATCACTCTCACTGCTTGGACGTGCATATCCATCAGCACGCTTCCCTATCCTCCTGCGTCACCCCATTGCTCAAACGGATGAAAGGTGGTACAGGAATGTCAACCTGTTTTCCATCGCCTACGCCTTTCGGCCTCGGCTTAGGTCCCGACTAACCCTGAGCGGACGAGCCTTCCTCAGGAAACCTTAGGCTTTCGGTGGACAAGATTCTCACTTGTCTTTCGCTACTCATACCGGCATTCTCACTTCTAAGCGCTCCACCCGTTCTTCCGATCGGACTTCGCTGCGCTTAGAACGCTCTCCTACCATTGTACCAACGGTACAATCCGCAGCTTCGGTGATACGTTTAGCCCCGGTATATTTTCGGCGCAGAGTCACTCGACCAGTGAGCTATTACGCACTCTTTAAATGATGGCTGCTTCTAAGCCAACATCCTGGTTGTCTAAGCAACTCCACATCCTTTTCCACTTAACGTATACTTAGGGACCTTAGCTGGCGGTCTGGGCTGTTTCCCTCTCGACTATGAACCTTATCACCCATAGTCTGACTCCCAAGCTCAAGTTGTTGGCATTCGGAGTTTGACTGAATTCGGTAACCCGATGAGGGCCCCTAGTCCAATCAGTGCTCTACCTCCAAAACTCGATTCTTGAGGCTAGCCCTAAAGCTATTTCGGAGAGAACCAGCTATCTCCGTGTTCGATTGGCATTTCACCGCTACCCACACCTCATCCCCGCACTTTTCAACGTACGTGGGTTCGGGCCTCCAGTAAGTGTTACCTTACCTTCACCCTGGACATGGGTAGGTCACACGGTTTCGGGTCTGCGACCTCATACTCATACGCCCTGTTCAGACTCGCTTTCGCTGCGGCTCCACATCTTCTGCTTAACCTTGCATGAGATCGAAACTCGCCGGTTCATTCTACAAAAGGCACGCTGTCACCCATTAACGGGCTCCAACTACTTGTAAGCACACGGTTTCAGGTTCTCTTTCACTCCCCTCCCGGGGTGCTTTTCACCTTTCCCTCACGGTACTGGTTCGCTATCGGTCACTAGGGAGTATTTAGCCTTGGGAGATGGTCCTCCCGGATTCCGACGGAATTTCACGTGTTCCGCCGTACTCAGGATCCACTCCGGAGGAAACCAGGTTTGAATTACAGGGCTGTTACCTTCTTCGGCAGGTCTTTCCAAACCGTTTCATCTACCTGATTTCTTGGTAACTCCGTATGGAGTGTCCTACAACCCCAGAAGGCAAGCCTTCTGGTTTGGGCTGTTTCCCGTTCGCTCGCCGCTACTTAGGAAATCGCGTTTGCTTTCTCTTCCTCCGGGTACTGAGATGTTTCAGTTCCCCGGGTTACCTTCCTTATCCTATGGATTCAGATAAGGATACTGCCCCATTACGGACAGCGGGTTTCCCCATTCGGAAATCTCCGGATCAAAGCTTACTTACAGCTCCCCGAAGCATATCGGTGTTTGTCCCGTCCTTCATCGGCTCCTAGTGCCAAGGCATTCACCGTGCGCTCTTATTCACTTAACTTATTAACGCACACGGACATCATTGTCCGTTGTCTGCTCTTGATTGCTTTCTTATCTAGTTTTCAAGGTGCTCATTGCACATGGACGTGCAGGCTTCTGCGTTGTCACACAAAGGAATACTACGTTAGCATTACCTCGCAGAAAAAGCTTTGCTTTTTCGAGGATGTGACGAATTTAGCAGAAGTTCCTCTGAAGAATCCTTCGATCCTTCAAAACTAAACAAAACAACCGAGTACGCTCTTTTTTAAAGCTCAGACCTAAACGGTCGTCTTTGCTGATATCCAGCTCCGACTCCCAGGCCCAAGCTGTGATAAGCAATCCCTCTCCAAGGCTGAAAGAACACAGCCTTTACGCGGTCTTGCTTATCCAGTCGGGCCTAAACGGTCGTCTCCGCTTTTAATTCTTCCTTAGAAAGGAGGTGATCCAGCCGCACCTTCCGATACGGCTACCTTGTTACGACTTCACCCCAATCATTGGCCCCACCTTAGGCGGCTGGCTCCAAAAGGTTACCCCACCGACTTCGGGTGTTGCCAACTCTCGTGGTGTGACGGGCGGTGTGTACAAGGCCCGGGAACGTATTCACCGCGGCATGCTGATCCGCGATTACTAGCGATTCCGGCTTCATACAGGCGAGTTGCAGCCTGCAATCCGAACTGAGAATGGTTTTATGGGATTAGCTTCACCTCACGGCTTCGCTGCCCTTTGTACCATCCATTGTAGCACGTGTGTAGCCCAGGTCATAAGGGGCATGATGATTTGACGTCATCCCCACCTTCCTCCGGTTTGTCACCGGCAGTCACCCTAGAGTGCCCAACTAAATGCTGGCAACTAAGGTCAAGGGTTGCGCTCGTTGCGGGACTTAACCCAACATCTCACGACACGAGCTGACGACAACCATGCACCACCTGTCACTCTGTCCCCGAAGGGAACCCTCTATCTCTAGAGGTAGCAGAGGATGTCAAGACCTGGTAAGGTTCTTCGCGTTGCTTCGAATTAAACCACATGCTCCACCGCTTGTGCGGGCCCCCGTCAATTCCTTTGAGTTTCAGCCTTGCGGCCGTACTCCCCAGGCGGAGTGCTTAATGCGTTAACTTCAGCACTAAGGGGCGGAAACCCCCTAACACCTAGCACTCAACGTTTACGGCGTGGACTACCAGGGTATCTAATCCTGTTCGCTCCCCACGCTTTCGCGCCTCAGCGTCAGTTACAGGCCAGAGAGTCGCCTTCGCCACTGGTGTTCCTCCACATATCTACGCATTTCACCGCTACACGTGGAATTCCACTCTCCTCTCCTGCACTCAAGCCTCCCAGTTTCCAATGACCCTCCACGGTTAAGCCGTGGGCTTTCACATCAGACTTAAGAAACCGCCTGCGCGCGCTTTACGCCCAATAATTCCGGACAACGCTTGCCACCTACGTATTACCGCGGCTGCTGGCACGTAGTTAGCCGTGGCTTTCTGGTCAGGTACCGTCAAGGTACAAGCAGTTCCTCTTGTACTTGTTCTTCCCTGACAACAGAGCTTTACGATCCGAAGACCTTCATCACTCACGCGGCGTTGCTCCGTCAGACTTTCGTCCATTGCGGAAGATTCCCTACTGCTGCCTCCCGTAGGAGTCTGGGCCGTGTCTCAGTCCCAGTGTGGCCGATCACCCTCTCAGGTCGGCTACGCATCGTTGCCTTGGTGAGCTCTTACCTCACCAACTAGCTAATGCGCCGCGGGCCCATCTGTAAGTGACAGCATAAAAGCCGTCTTTCAACTTCCGACCATGCGGTCGGAGGTGTTATCCGGTATTAGCCCCGGTTTCCCGGAGTTATCCCGATCTCACAGGCAGGTTGCCCACGTGTTACTCACCCGTCCGCCGCTCGTTCCACAAGTTTCATCCCGAAGGAATCAACTTGTTTCACGCGCTCGACTTGCATGTATTAGGCACGCCGCCAGCGTTCGTCCTGAGCCAGGATCAAACTCTCCAATAAGTTTGGATGTTGAAATCCATAATGCTCATATTCAAAATGCTATTTTAAATAGCGAATTGACGTACTGGTTGTTTTGTTCAGTTTTCAAGGTTCGAAATAGTTTTTTAATGGTGGGCCTGAGTGGACTTGAACCACCGACCTCACGCTTATCAGGCGTGCGCTCTAACCGACTGAGCTACAGGCCCCATTATGGAGCGGGTGATGGGAATCGAACCCACGACATCAGCTTGGAAGGCTGAGGTTTTACCACTAAACTACACCCGCATATTTGTTTTTACTGGTCGGGAAGACAGGATTCGAACCTGCGACCCCATGGTCCCAAACCATGTGCTCTACCAAGCTGAGCTACTTCCCGGGTCGAATGGTGCGCCCGAGAGGAGTCGAACCCCTAACCTTCTGATCCGTAGTCAGACGCTCTATCCAATTGAGCTACGGGCGCTTTTTTGCGACAAGATTTATAATAACACATCCGAAATATCTTTGCAAGATGTTTTTTTAAATCTTTTTGGTGCGGTCGAGAGGATTTGAACCTCCACGGGGTAAACCCCCACTAGGCCCTCAACCTAGCGCGTCTGCCGTTCCGCCACGACCGCAAAATAAAATGGTGCGGGTGGAGGGAGTCGAACCCCCACGTCGAAAGACACTAGATCCTAAATCTAGCGCGTCTGCCAATTCCGCCACACCCGCAAGAATGATGAGCCATGGAGGATTCCGACGCCTTTGGCTAATCCTTGCTTCCTTCTTTTATAAATAAAAGCAAGGGGAACCGCAGGTGAGAATCCAACCACAACTTCCTTGATGAGCCATGGAGGATTCGAACCTCCGACCCTCTGATTAAAAGTCAGATGCTCTACCAACTGAGCTAATGGCTCGTATTTATAATTGAGTGGTTCGTCTTGATAAAGAGCTTCGTACATCATGCATCTACGACGTCCTAATCTCAGCAAGATAATTCTGGATGCTTATCGATTAGTACGCTGATGTATTGCTTTGAAGCATATTCGTTCGTGCTCTACCAACTGAGCTAATGGCTCGTATTTATAAACGTCTTAAACTTTTTCTTCTTTAATGAAAATAAAAATGGCTGGGCCAGCTGGATTCGAACCAGCGCATCACGAGATCAAAACCCGTTGCCTTACCGCTTGGCTATGGCCCAACAATTATGATGGCGGTCCGGACGGGACTCGAACCCGCGACCTCCTGCGTGACAGGCAGGCATTCTAACCAGCTGAACTACCGGACCTATAAGCTTTATTTACAAATAAAAAAAGAAAAAATGACCCGTACGGGATTCGAACCCGTGTTACCGCCGTGAAAGGGCGGTGTCTTAACCACTTGACCAACGGGCCATAATGGCGGAGAAGGAGGGATTTGAACCCTCGCGCCGCTTACGCGACCTACACCCTTAGCAGGGGCGCCTCTTCAGCCACTTGAGTACTTCTCCACTGGCTCCACCGGTAGGATTCGAACCTACGACCGATCGGTTAACAGCCGATTGCTCTACCACTGAGCTACGGTGGAATATTTTAAAATGTAATGTCATTATCACGACGTTAAAAATAATACAACGTTTCGTTCTTTTTGTCAAACCCTTTTTATAATCTTTTAATTGCTTTTTGGTAAGAGGATTCTCTCAAAAGAACTCGCTGTTTGTTTAAGGCTTATATAATTTAACATGCTTTCGGAGCCTGCGTCAATATCTTTTTATACCTTTTTCAGCCTTCCCTTACATTTTCCACATCTATACCTGTTAAGGTTTATCTGACGTTTTCTATTATAAAGCAAACCGCATTGCGTACATTGATAATGATGACTTTTTTCATTTTCCTTAGAAGGCAATGCACGGCAATGACGGGGAGCGTCGACCTTCTTAAGTAATTCCCGGAAGTCTCTGTCCCGATGCTGATACCCTTTACCTTCAATGTGTAAGTGATAGTGGCAGAGTTCATGTTTAATAATCCCTGTTAACTCATCTATCCCTAATTCATGCAGATACTTAGGATTGATTTCAATCCTGCGCTTTGAAGGCAGATACCTTCCGCCTGTGGTTCGCAGACGATTATTAAAGATTGCTTCGTCAGGAAAGGGCTTTTTAAAGTATTTTATTGAGATCTGTTTCACTAAATGTAATAGCTCTGTATTATCCATAACGGAACCTCAATTTATTCATATAAATCTATTGTACCGGCAAAACTTGTCCTTCTCAACAACAACTACTGATTATATACCTTATTTGTCTCAATTTCTATGGTAATTACTGGATGATTTGTCCATAGCTATCATAATTATTGTTTGGATCCTTCTCCCTATTTACTTCCATAAAGGAATTCCAACCATCAGGGGGTTCCACTGAGGGTTAGTTTAACTTATCGGGAATTTAATGACCACCCCCTCTTAGTCTTGTCGGGTTACGGGTTACTCTCCAAACCCTGAACTGAGGGTATTACGGGCCAAAAGAAAACCTTCCCAATCATAGGAAGGCTTCTCATCAATTCTACAAAATACATATAAACCTGAACCGACGTTTTGCATAAGATAAGAATAGACCAATTAAATACGGAGGGGGTATTATGCCGAATTGGTTGTTAAAGCAAATGCAAAACGCTTTTCGGAAAAAGGATCTTTATCAAATTAAAATGCTGAACCAATGCTGGTTTTTTTATCGACGTAGATTTGTCCATAACGAAAAATCCCAAACATAAACCGTATTTCCATTTACTGAGGATTAATCATGGTAAGAGCAATACGCTCTCTGTCCATATTCACTTCATCGACCCAGACTGTCACAATATCTCCGACGGCAACAACATCCAGTGGGTTTTTAACAAACTTATTCGACAGCTTTGAAATATGCACCAGTCCATCCTGTTTTACTCCGACATCTACAAAGGCACCAAAATCAACTACATTTCTTACAGTTCCCTGCAGTTCCATTCCAGGCTTTAGATCATCCATAGAAAGAACATCTTTCTTAAGAATGGGCTTCTCCAGGTCATCACGCGGGTCACGTTTCGGTTTTTTCAGCGCTTCAATGATATCCTGAAGTGTCGGTACACCCATTTGAAGCTCGTCGGCCATTGTTTTTACTTGGATTTGGTTTAAAGCATCTACTAAATCAGCTTCACCCAGGTTATCTGTCGTCAAACCTAATTGCTGCAGAAGGGCTTTTGTCTGATCATAAGTCTCAGGATGAATCGGTGTTCCATCCAAAGGTTCTGTGCCATCGGTGATCCGCAGAAAGCCAATCGCCTGTTCATAGGTTTTGGCTCCTAACCTGGGAACCTTCTTTAATTGCTTTCTGCTGTTTAACTTGCCATTTTCATCTCGAAATTTAACGATATTATTTGCTACCGTTTTATTTAATCCTGACACATATTGCAGAAGGGATGCCGAGGCTGTATTCACATTCACCCCTACCTGGTTTACAACCGTTTCAACAACAAAGGTAAGCGACTCACTTAATTTCTTTTGACTGACATCATGCTGGTATTGGCCGACACCAATTGATTTCGGATCGATTTTTACAAGCTCACTTAATGGATCCTGAAGTCGTCTTGCTATCGAAATGGCACTTCTTTCTTCTACTTGAAAGTCCGGAAATTCTTCACGGGCAAGCTTTGAAGCTGAATATACACTGGCTCCCGCTTCATTGACAATAATATAGGAAATGTCCAACTGATGCTTCTGAATCATATCTGCTACAAATTGTTCGGTTTCCCTGGAGGCTGTTCCATTTCCAATCGCAACAATCTCTACCGGATATGCCTCGATCATACGCATAAAAATTTTCTCGGCGCCATCCTTATCATTCTTAGGAGGAGTAGGGTACATAACAGCAATGTCCCCTGCTTTTCCTGTTTCATCCACAACCGCTAATTTGCAGCCTGTCCGGTAAGCGGGATCGACACCCAGGACTGTTTTACCTTTTAATGGCGGCTGCAAAAGCAGGTTCCTTAAGTTTTTAGAAAAGATCTGAATAGCATGCTCTTCTGCCTCTTCGGTTAGTGTGTTACGGATTTCCCTTTCAATGGATGGACCAATCAAACGTTTGTATGAATCCTGTATCGCATTCACCAGGACTTCCCTGACATCTGAATTAGGCTTGTCCAGCACCTGATCCTGCAGATAGGACAGAATATATTCTTCAGGGGGAGTGGTGGAAACCTTTAAAATATCCTCTTTTTCTCCCCGGTTAACAGCCAGGACACGATGGGAGGCAATTTTACGCACAGATTCCTGGAAATCGTAATACATATGATAGATTCCCTTTTCATCCTGCTCTTCATTTTTAGCTTTCGTTTCCAATAAGCCCCGCTGGAAGGTATCCTGTCTGATTTTCTCTCTAAATTTAGGTTCATCAGAAATCCATTCTGCAATGATGTCATTAACGCCGCCCAGCACATCCTCAACTGTGGCAAGCTTATGCTCATCTGAAAAGTAGCCCGGGGCTTCCGCCTGGATATCTACACCGGATTGATTCTTGTAGATTTGTTCTGCTAATGGTTCCAGACCTTTTTCTTTAGCGATGGTCGCCCGGGTTCTTCTCTTCTGCTTATACGGACGATAAAGATCTTCTACCCGCTGAAGCTGAGTGGCGTTTGTAATTTCCTGTTTCAGTTCATCTGTCAGCTTTCCCTGCTCATCGATCAGCCGGATAACTTCTTCTTTTCGATTATGTAACTGTACCTGATATTCATATTTATCTTCAATTTCTTTTATCTGAACTTCATCCAGCCCACCTGTAGCTTCTTTACGGTAACGGGCGATAAAGGGGACCGTATTTCCTTCTTGAAGCATATGAATAACCTTTTCAGTTATCTGTTCACGTAATTTCAACGATTGGCTTACTTCCTTAACAATCATTTGTTCATTTGTTGCTTCCTTCAAATTGCTTCCTCCTTGGTTTCTATAAGTACACCTTCATGGCCAGGTTCTTCCTTTGTCATACCCTACCCATTTTACCAAAAGATCCGCAAAAAGCGAAAACCGTCTAAAGTCACAGGAATCAGAATCGTTCACAAACAAAAAGACCCTTCCATTAAAGGGTCCCCTCCGTTTATACGGCCTTATACCGTATGGCCATTAAAGTTGTATCATCCGTCTGCGTTTCCTGGTGCAGCCTGGCATAAGTATCCGTAATTCCTGTTACGTCATTAAAATTGGTCATTTCCGCGAAGAGTTTTCGTTCATTTACTCCGTCCGAGTACATTAAAAAGACATTTCCCTGTTCAAGTTTTTCCCGTTTAATCTTGTAGGGATAACCATAGCCCGGTAAATATCCAGGGGTTGGAATAGTCCTTTTTTTCCGGCCATTCAGGGGAATTAAGGTGATCCCAACATTCCCGATCGATGTCAGTGAATACGTATGATTTTTAAAATTCAATTTCAAAACACCTAATACAGCTCCACGTTTATGGATAAGCTTGTCATTACACCGCTTAATTAATTGATCAATAGACTCTTCATAATGATTTTCGATAACCTCTATAACAGCATTTGAAGATTCCTTTGCATCCGATCCGCTTCCAAGACCATCTGCTAAAACCGAAATAAACTGATGTTCTGTCTCTTTATAGAAGAAGCAGTCTCCATTGCAACGATTCCCACCTTTTGCTTCCTGGAAAACAGATACCTCCATACGATGATTTTGTGCATTCAAAATAAAACCTCCGGACTATCCGACTGCAAGGATTCTCGAAGCTTTCTTAAGGCACGTCTTTGCAGTCGGGAAACATGCATTTGTGAAATACCAAGATGTTCTCCAGTTTCCTTTTGACTTTTATTTTCAAAGTAAATGAACTGGATAATCTGACGTTCACGTTGAGATAAAACAGGCATTAATTTCTCCAGAAGCATTTTGTAATCAACCTGGTTATATCCGTCCTCTTTTGCACCTACTAAATCAAGAATGGAAACTTTTCCCCCGTCCGAATCTGACTCCATTTTACGATCAGCGGATAAAGCCCGATAACTTTGGCTCATTTCCATCGCTTCGAGCACTTCTTCTTCACTGACGCCAAGATGCTCAGCGATTTCCTTTACAGATGGGGAATATTGCAGATTTGTGGTCAATTCCTCGGCGGCTTTTCTTATTTTTGGCCCAAGTTCCTTAATTCGTCTAGGGACGTGTACACTCCATGTTTTATCCCGGATAAATCTTTTCATCTCACCCACAATTGTAGGGATAGCAAAGGCTTCAAAGGATTTTCCTACAGAAGGATCATAACGTTTAATGGCAGCCATCAAACCCAGCATACCAACTTGTACAAGGTCCTCATGGATGGAACTGTTCTTGGAATACTTACTGGCAATGGAGTGAACTAAATTTTCAAATTCCAGAACCAGCTTCTCATGTACAGTTTCGTTTTGCGGATTCTTTTGAAGGGTTTCTATCCATTGATAAACCTCTTCATCATAATCACTGTGTGGTTGAGATTTCGCCGTCATTTGGTTCCACCCCATTTTTATGGAGATGCTTGGTCATAATCACAATCACACCATAATCATTATTAATCTCTAACTTATCCATCAGTTCTTCAATCAGAAATAATCCAAATCCGCTTTCCCTAAGACCATCAATGGATTCCTCAGGTCTATAAGGACCGATATCCTGTTTGATCTCAGATAAATCAAAGCTTCCTCCACGATCGGCGACCATAACTTCTAATCGATCATGGTATAAACCAAATCCTATGGTGACCTCTCCTTCTTCCACCCCCTGATAAGCATGCTGGACCGTATTTGTGATTGCTTCCGATACGGCAACCTTTAAATCTTCAATCTCTTCAAATGAAAATCCTAAACGATTGGCAATCCCTGAAATAGATAGACGTACAATCCCAACATACTCCGGCTTCGCTGGTATTTTAATCTCAATAAAGTCAAAAGGTTCCTGCATTACTTTCCACCCCGAACCGTATTTTCTATTTTGAAGACTTCTTTTAAGCCGGTAATATCAAACAATCTATATACACGCTCATGTAAATTCATTAAAATCAGCTCGGAATGATTTTCTTTTGCTGATTTTAACCCGCTTATAAACACACCAAGACCCGTACTATCCATATAGTTGATCTTTTCAAGGTCCACCTTAATTAAAACCCCCTCTTCCTTTGTTAGCGGAAGGATGGTTTCTTTGAGTTTTGGTGCGGTATACACATCAATTTCACCTGATAGTTTCACATGATGAATATCATCTGTTCGAGAAACATCAATACTTAAATTCATGTTCCGAACCCCCAAAAAAATTTTTACTAACTTCTATGGTCATTCCCTTTCAAAGAAATCTTTAAACCCTTATTTTAAAGTTTTCAGGAATTTCTTTTCAAGATAATTAATGTAAAGTCATCGCGCAAATCAAAATCCTGTAATCGTTCGAAATGCCGATAGACATGGTCAACGATGTCCTGTGCCGGCATATGTATGTATTGCTTGATTATATCCAATATTTCTTCCCTCTGAATAAACTGATCTCCGCGTCTGCATTCTGTCACACCATCTGTAAACAAAATAATCATGTCCCCGACAGAGAGAATCTTGGAGTTTTGCTGATAGGATGTATTTTCCTCGACCCCCAGCACAATCCCCTTTGCTTCCAGTTTCTCAAAGGTGTCCGAGGATGCATCATAAAATAAGCCCGGCTCATGACCCGCAGACGCATAGTGAAAGGAATGGTCCTCGTCATTGTAGAAGCCATAAAACATCGTAATAAACATTCCAGGTTCCACATTGCGTTCAACAACACGGTTTAATAATTTTAAAATGGTCTTCGGACTTGAAAGATTATCAGGATATGTATCTAACGCGTATTTAATCATGGACATACATAAGGCTGCAGGGATTCCTTTTCCAATAACATCCGCAACGGCAACCCCCACATTACGATGGTCCTGTATAAAGTGATAGTAATCCCCATTCATCTGCTGAGCCGCAACAGATACAGCTCCTATATCAAGCTCCTCAACATCGGGAATCACCGTATTCAATAAGGTATTCTGCATATTCGCAGCAACTTCTATTTCATACTTTAACTCGAGCTGTTTTTCCCGCAAAGCACGGAACTCGTGGTGAGCAATACCATATGAAATCATGGTCTCCAGAAGGAAATGAAGAGAGAGTCTCATATCCTCAGGCAAATCCGGATATAAATCCTGCATAGCATCAATATGTATTTGGACAATCTCATCCGGTGAGATTTCCTGCTGCAGGGACTGTTTACTGAATTGATCCGCCCGATATAAGGCTGTTTCATCCTTTAATTGCAAATAATTCTTTAATAAATTTTTATATTTTTCCAAGACCATTTATCCCCCCTTACCGAAGCCACTTCTCAATCATCACCTCTGTACCTTTCCCTTCCACTGAATCAATATCAAAGTGATCCATTAACCGTTTAATCCCGGGAAGTCCGGCTCCAAGCCCTCCAGATGTTGTATAGCCATCCTCCATAACCTTACTTATATCTGAGATACCCGGGCCCTCATCCAAAGCGAGAATTTTAATTCCTTTATGTTCGATATCCTCAATATGTTCAAAGCAGATTTGTCCTTTATTGGCATATAAATAGATGTTTCTCGCCAGCTCGGATATTGCTGTTGCGATTCTTGCCTGATCGACAGAACCGAAGCCAATTTCTTTTGCGATATCCCGGCCCTGTTGACGTGCTGCAACAATATCCCATTCTTTTTGTATCGGGATACAGGATTGGAAGTGTTCACTCATCATATTACTCCTCCAATTCCTGTCTAAGTTTAATAAGGCCCTGTTCTAAATCCAGTGCTGTAGGTACATCCTTTAAATGGATTCCTAAATCAATTAAAGTCATAGCTACAGCCGGTTGTATGCCTGTTAACACAACCTTCGCCCCCATTAAATCAGACATTGACACTACGTCACCTAGTATTTTAGCAATATACGAATCCACAATTTCCACTGAAGTTAAATCAATAACCACACCAGTTGCCCATGTTTCATGAATTTTGTTTAATAAATCTTCCTGAAACTGAATAGCTGTCTTATCGTCCAACTCCGTCTGTATGGAAATTAGCAAATAGTTATGCAGCTTCAAAATTGGTATTCTCAAATTTTCACTCCTTACCTAAAGAATCCAGAATGTCCTCTATGTCATCTTCTTTGCCTACATCTACAACCCGGCGTCCAGTGATCTCCAGCGCTGACCTGAACCCTTTCTGCAGGGAACTCTTTGTCGGGAAGTTTGATAGATCAATACCCAGATTAACAATTGTCTGGGCAATTTCCGGACGAATTCCTACTAATATGCAGGATGCCCCAATAAGCCGAACAGCCTCTGCAGCCTGAATGATATGATGAGCAACCATTGTATCGACCACAGGTACACCTGTAATATCAATTAATACGACCTCTGCATCATGTTTAATGACACCATCCAGGAGATTTTCCATAATAAGCTTAGCCCGTTCGGTATCGATTGTACCCACCAGCGGCATGACTGTAATTCCTTCCATAACCGGAATCAGAGGTGCAGATAACTCCTGCAGGGCCATCCTTTGAATCGATACGGTATTTTCCCAGTTACCCGAGTATTCCGTAACAAGGAAGTTTACAATTGGATCAATCCATTGATCGACACTCTCAAGAATCTCAGCGAACTGTTTCGAGTCAACCTCCTCACTTCTCTCCAGAATGAAATTTACGGTTACTCTGCGAAATGCCTGCATCCCCTCGGTAAGATAGCTTAAAGGCCATCCTAACTGAATTAACCGCTCCGAAAAATTATGTAAGTCTCCCAGCAGTCCTTCCTTTTCCACACTTGAAAAAATAACGTTCACAAATTCCCGGTTGGTGCTTTCAAACAGCTCCTCGGAAATAGAAGCGGAGTAATCACGTACTTGTTTACGCTCGATTTCCTCCAGCCACTTTTTAACAATTTCATCGCTATTTTCCAATACTATTTCTCTTAGAAGTTTATCCAAATCACCGGCCCCCTTCGATATAATCTTGAAATATATGTAAGAATTTTAAATAATTAAATAATTATCCATTTTATAATGTACCATTTTATTATAAAAAAGAAAAGAATAATACTTAAAGAACAAAGGCGGAAGCGCCCGTTTGTGCAGGATTCCTCGCCTGTCACCAGGGCGAACGCGGCCATGCCTCAATTCTAAGACACAAGTGATGCTATCCTGTAATTTCATTATAAAATAAAAAAAGCTACCCATATCCGAGCAGCTTTTAAAAGTCTATAAGTCCGAGACTGATTTGTAATGCTTCATCCACACGCTTCATGAGAGTCTCGTCCAGTTGTGTAATTTTGTCCGTTAGCCGTTGTTTATCGATGGTGCGAATTTGTTCCAGTAAGATTACCGAATCACGCTCAAACCCGTACTTTTTAGCATCAATTTCAACATGGGTCGGTAATTTAGCTTTCTGTATTTGCGCGGTAATAGCAGCAACAATACAAGTTGGACTAAAACGGTTACCTATATCATTTTGAATGACTAATACTGGGCGAACGCCACCTTGTTCCGACCCAACGACAGGAGATAGATCCGCAAAAAAGACGTCGCCTCTTTTTACCATCAACAGATTTTACCCCCCGCTCACAAGGCGTTCGAGGGTAGTTTCAGCCTCCTCTTCAGCTTGGAAAGCTTCAGATGCAATGTTTAAATTAATATTAGCCATTTCCACATAACCGCGGCGCATTGTCTCTCGGATATCACGTTTCTTTTTATCATGCAAATACATCTTCATAGCTTGGCAAATCAAGTCATTACGATTGCAATCTTCATATTTTCTCAAGTTGTCTAATTCTTCAACCATTTGTTGTGGTAGTTTTACTACAATTTCCTGTGAACCCTCGGACACAACATACACCTCCACCATGAAATCGTGACATTCATATAAATCCATATCAATAATACCATTAAGGGACTTGCAATGCAAAGCCCTGCAAAAAATAGATTGAACTTTTATTACCGCTATTCACGCGAAGATTAAACGTAACATCCAGCCATTTTCATATCTATTCCAATTTTACACAATTATGTTTTATTTTAAACAGATTTTTTCGGAATACAATTTGTTATCCACATCTGTAAGTTTCTGATTGTGAAAGTAGACTCGTGGAACCCGATAACTGATTGTACAGGGAATTTCATAGTTAATGGTCTCCAAGGTTTCAGCAACCTCATCTATAGTGACCTCTTCCTCCTCCTGCTTTCCGATCAGCGTCACCTTTTCACCTACTTCATAAGGACCATCGAGCTTAACCATAAATTGATCCATACAAATCCTTCCCACAATCGGCATTTTTTTGCCATTAATAATCACATACTGTTTGTTCAACTTTCGTATCCATCCATCTGCATATCCGATTGGTACCGTACCAATCCACTCTTCCTCTTCTGTCTGATAGGTTTTTCCATAACTGATTCCTTCCCCTGCAGGCACCTTTTTGACGTGAATCAGTTTACTGTGTAGGGAAAATGCGGGCTGCAAATCGATGGGTTTTATCTGCTTCACATATGGAGACGGGTAAAGACCATACATGCTGATTCCGAACCGGACCCCATCAAACATATCTTCGGGATAACGCATACTAGCCGCACTGTTTCCGGAATGAACCACCATCGAATCATCTTTAACCGAGGATTTCAGCATGTCGATACATGCCGAGAACCGTAATTGCTGTTTCTGATAATAGAATTCATCCTCTTCATCTGCAGTAGCAAAATGGGTAAAAGCACCCGTTATTTGAAAACGCGAATCATGGAGAACGTGCACCAATTCCTTCATTTCTTCTTCCGTACGAATCCCTACGCGTCCCATTCCGGTGTCGATTTTGACATGAACAGAAAGGGTCCGTCCATGAAGATGATCCCTTGCCTGCTCCACCCACTCCTTCTGAAAGACCGTCACCGCTATATCATGATCAGCCGCAAGCCTGACATCTTCCGGCCGTACCCAACTCATAACGAGAATAGGGGCTTCTATCCCAGCCTGACGTAATTTTAACGCTTCGTCCAGTAAGGTCACAGCAAGTCCAAATACACCTTCCTCCAGTGCTGCATTTGCCACCTGAATATCACCGTGACCATAAGCATTTCCCTTCACAACAGCGAATATTTTTGTATCCTCTGCCAAAACATGTTTTAATTGTCGAATATTATATTGAATCGCATCCAAGTTAACCTCACACCAGGAATCACGGTAAAAAGGCTGTAATGACAAAACAAAAGACCCCTCTCGTACTTTTTTTCTATTATTCAACTTGAAAACAAAAGTGTCAAGGAAGAAAAAGCGGAGGCGACTGTTCAGGTCATGCGGGATAAGACGAAGACATGGAGTAGCATGTTTTGGCCACGGAATGACTTTGGCTTATATCCGCCTTGACCTAGGAGCCGCAGCTGGACAAAGAAAAAGCAGAGTGACTGAGAAGGACGGACCTAAAACAGAGCCATGATGGCCAAATCCAGGTAGGTAATCTGATTAATGTGGCCTTCATTTAGGTGTTGAAGGCCATTTATTGAAAAACCTTGGATTAAATTGGCCTTCATAGAGTTTATGAAGGCCATTCAAGCACGGAAACCTATGACAAATGGCCTTCATACATAGAATGAAGGCCACTTAGCCTGCCAATAACGGATATATTGTCCTTCATGCCCCTTAATCCCATCCAAATCCCCTTCAGTCCAATTCATGTTGAACAACAAATCTTAAAATATTCCATAAACTTCCCTATTTTTCCTGTTTACAGGAACACCTAACAGCAAACAAAAACCTGCGGGAATCCGGACTGAGGGCAGTTTGCCAAAACACTGCCACTCATCCTCAACCCTGCAGGTCTGTGCACACACCAATTACTTGATACCTTTTCCTTCGACAGAGGAAGCAACTTCAATCATTTCATCCCGAGTCAGATCTTGGCTGGCTAAGTAGAACCGGGTATTTCCTTCACTCCATTCAATAGAGGTATCTGTCATAACTCCGACAGTTGCACCCAGATTAACGGGGCTTCCATCGGTATTGACCGGAGAAGTAATGCTTGTCGGATAGGAATCATACTTCTCCTGGACCAGCGTGAAGTTTTTCTCCCCTTCATAGGTTTGAATGACCCTTATGCCATTTTCAAACTCTATCTTTTGTTCTTCAGCCAGTGAAGATCCCTCAGGCACATTCACTGGATAAAGAACTTCCATTGGCTTCTCTTCTTCTGAACTTGCCATGGCTGGTACATTCATGACACTGCTTGTCAGATTCTTTTGTGTATCAAAATCATCCTCGGCAAACTCAGGGTCGAATTCAAAGGATGAGAAGGAAATCTCCACTAAGGACTGGTAATCCTTATCCATCACCTTTACCATGACCGGCTTTAAGGATTCCTTGGAGAACGTGATTTCCTGATACGGAAGATTATTATTGCTTTGATAGTTAGTTTTAGTCGTAAATACATAATGTTTTTCAGTCTGTTTAAATTCAGATTCCTGATCACTGACCACATCTTGAATTAATGACCCCAACAGGTACGGCTGACTGCTGTTATCCGGCCACTCACTCTGGAATTTAAAGCTTTTGTTTAATGCAGGAGTCAGAACAAATACCCCTTCTTTGTTTTTCAGGATAATCTGATTCCCCTTTTCACTGTCCGGGTTGTTTAATTCCACACGGTACATATCCTTCTTTTGATGCCAAATATTAATCTCGTAGCTTTGTACATCTTCCCCTGTCTTCAAATCCATCTTAGCCTTTGCCTTGTACCCGCTCATTTCTTCCATTTTATCTTCCAGAGAACCAATCACATCCTCCTTGGACTTTTCCCCACACGCAGACATGAAAATGAGCAGAAAGACAGCTAAGCTAAAGAGCAATAATTTTTTCTTCATGTTCACAACTCCTTTGCCTCATTTCGAAAACACCTAGGGAACGTATTCTACTCACCGCGATTATGGGCATGTACGTTTTTTGTATAAACTTAACTTATTTCTGCAGTATCATTGTCCATTGTTTTTCATTTACCCTCCTCCATTCAGTGGTTTCCTGGTTTTTCATCACAAGCATCAAATGAATAACCTCCATACATGTCCTTCTTCCGCAGTGTTATATTTTCGTCCCCTTTTCACCCGCACTAGAATATATGAGACAAACTATGTGAATATGCAGACTAGCCTTCCTGAATCAAAACTTCTGCAAAAACAATTTCTGAGCTATGAGAGATGGATACGAGAGCATTCGCTTCCTGACGGCCTTTTATAAAGACATCTGGTTTTCCCTGTGGATCAGGCAATATTTCAATATCACGAAATGAATACGCCGTTCCAATCCCCGTCCCCTTTGCTTTAGAATAAGCTTCCTTTGCCGCAAACCTGCCCGCAGCAAATTCAACTTTTCGTCTCCAGGATGAAAGCTTATGAAATAGCTTTAATTCCCTTTCAGACAGAATCCTTTCCGGAAAACGGTGATTTTTTCTTATCGCTTGTTCAATTCTGTCAATCTCAGTTATATCGACACCCAGACCTTTAATCACAGCACTTCCCCACTCTCTGTATATAAATTCAGTTTCCATAAAGTATAATTTTTCATAAAATAAGCAATTTAGCCGTATGAACACTTAAAAATATGTATAATATGAAACAAACCATATTAAATAGGTGATACTATGTTTATTCGTACGGAAAGTTTTCAGGAATTTCTTCGCTTTTATCCTGTTGTCAGTGTGATTGTTGCCATAAACCTTGGCTTGTGGCTATTCACAGAATTTTTGCCCATTCCTCTGTTTGATACAATCCGGTATCTTGGGCTGGGTCAGAACGGACTCATTTCTGCTTACAATGAATACTGGCGACTTTTAACAGCCATCTTCTTTCATTTTGGTCTTATGCACGCTATTTTCAATTCTTTTTCTCTCGTGTTATTCGGCCCGGCCTTGGAAAGAATGCTGGGTAAATTTAAATTTATTCTATTATATGTGCTCTCAGGTATAATCGGAAATCTGGCTACTCTCTGGTTAGCTTCTATGAATCTCACCCATGCCGGTGCTTCCGGGGCCATTTTCGGTTTGTTTGGTGCCTACTTATTTATGGTCCTGTTCAGAAAAGATCTACTGGATCATCAAAGCACCCAAATTATTACAGTCATCATGATTATTGCTCTTATTATGACATTCCTGAGGGCAAATATAAACATCTATGCACATATCTTCGGTTTCATTGGTGGCTTCGCATTAGCAAATATTCTCTTAAGCAATGTAAAAAGAAACTACTGGGTATAAGATACTTTTATCAATCTGCATATTCAGGAAACAACGGATTGTCCAGTGTAATTATGGGCAATCCATGATAAAGTGAATTCTCATCAATGGGGGTTCACCATCCCCCACTGATGGTTTTCAGGTTTTTACTGGCCGTTTCTCGACCACTTAGTCTTATTTGGCTACCCCAAAACTTGAAGTGGGGGTATTACGGCCAGTTAATACGTGATAAAATATGAAAATAACAGACTTTTTGCAAAAGGAATGTAGAAGCACAGTATTAAACCATTGACTCTGCTGGAGGAACATTGAATGGACAAAAGAGGAATCACCCCATATATTGCAGTTACCGTTGGCGTATTTAGTGTTTCAACAGCTGCAGTTCTCGTCAAAATGGCCGATCAGGCTCCAGCTTCCATTATTGCAAACTACCGACTCCTGTTAGCTGTTCTCATTATGGCACCCTATATATTATGGAAGCGTCGTAATGAATTTTCCTTCATTTATGCAAAGGACTGGGGATTATCTATTCTTGCTGGTATTTTTTTAGCCTTTCATTTTATCCTTTGGTTTGAATCCTTAAATTACACGTCTGTCGCAAGCTCGGTTGTCTTTGTCACTTTACAGCCTGTCTTTGCTTTTATAGGGACCTATTTATTTTTTCACGAACGCTTTACTTATGGGGCTATAATCAGCATGCTGATCACCATTATCGGCAGCGTTATTATAAGCTGGGGCGACCTGCAAATAAGTGGGCTGGCCTTGTTTGGAGATATACTCGCACTGCTTGGAGCGGTGATGGTCACAGGTTACTTTTTAGTGGGACAGAATGTGAGAAAAAGAGCACCCCTGGCCACTTATACCTTCATTGTCTACGGGATAAGCTCGCTTACACTAGTGATTTATAACCTCATCCTGCAGCAGCCCTTTTTTGGCTATGACCTGGATCATTGGCTTGTATTTTTAGCCCTTGCGATCATACCCACATTTTTGGGTCATTCCTTATTTAATTGGGCCATTCGATGGGTAAGCACGTCAGCCATTACTATGGGGATGCTTTTTGAACCTGTTGGCGCATCGATTCTTGCTTATTTTATATTAGGAGAAAACGTAACCTGGTTCCAAATACTTGGTGGTTCGATTGTTATCTTTGGTTTAATACTGTTTATTCTTAGCACTTCCCGTGTGCATACGCGCGCAGTGGAAGAAAAATAGATAGAGATTAGTATGATTGAGGAGTGAGATGTATGGATATCCAATTAATGACTGATGGCGGTGCTGATATTCCCGCTACTCTGAAGCAAAAATTAAGCATTGACGTTGTGCCTCTTAACATCCAGATTAATGGGGAAAGGTATAAGGTCAGCCCGGATTCTGAGATTGAAAATTACTACACCCTTATGGAGGAGGCTGATGAGCTGCCTAAATCATCAGCCCCAAGCCCTCAGGATTTCTATGAAGCCTATAAACAAGTGGATGAAAACAAAGCTATTTTAATGCTGTCGATTTCAGAAGGAGTTAGTGGAACCTATCAGAGTGCTGTCATGGGGAAAGACATGCTTCTGGATGAACAGCCGGACCGACAAATTGAAATCATTAACACCAAAACCGCCTCTTGTGGAATTGCCCTTTTACTGCATGAGGCCGGAAAGAAGCTGGCACAGGATGTTCACTTTCATGACTTAGTGAGCCATATGAAGGAACGTGTAGAGAAGCTGTCCACCTTATTTGTGCTGAGGACACTGGATAACCTTATTAAGGGAGGGCGTCTGGACAAAGTAAAAGGGGCCATCGCTAAAACACTGAACATTAAACTTCTGTTACACGCAACCGATGAAGGAACGATTGATGTAGCGGAAAAGGTCAGAGGGAATAAAAAGGCGATGAGGCGATTTATTGATCAGATCGGTGAGCATACAAAAAATTTCGGCACCATTGCCCTTGCACACGGGAATACCAAAGAACGAGCAAACAAAGTCCTTACAGATATCAAAGAAAAATACTCATTCCAGGAATCACTCATCATGGACATGGGCCCCCTAATCGCCACATACGCAGGCCAAGGCGGCCTCGTCATCTCATTTTTTAGAGATTGACACAGAAAAGCGAAGGCGACTGTTAAGGTCATGCGGGATAAGACGAAGACATGAAGGGGCATGCCTTTTGCCACGGAATGGCTTTGGCTTATATCCGCCTTGACCTGGGAGCCGCAGCTGGACACAGAAAAGCGGAGGCGACTGTTTATATAAAACGATCCATTCCATCTTAACTTGTTAGGAATGGATCATTTTTTTGTTCATTTATGGTTGACTGGACTGTTACCATTCAATATCTGATATCAATCGATCAAATTCTTGATTTTATCCGTCATTTTATGTATTGAATCAAGCCAAGTTTAATAAGTTTCAGTCCAGGTATTGAAGGGATTCTATGTATCGATTCCTTCCTCGACTGAATCCGTCTTTTTTTTAAAGTTACACGTCTTTTCACCCAAGTCATCAATCGAAATCCATGACATTCACGTCTGTTTGTCTATTTTATCCGTCAATCTAAATGGAATCCACCATTTCAGCCTTTTTATCAATCAAACACACATATTATCAAGTCACTTCCTCCCTTTTATCCATCCACCATTCAGATACCAAAGGAAACGTCCACAAAAAAAAGAAGCTGATAAAGCCCCTTAAACAAGGGACCTGATACCAGCCTCTTTTTACCCTTTGAAGTTTTTCATAAAGGAGCCTACCTGTTTTACAATCGGGGATACTTGATGGACGGTATCAACGACTTGCCCCACGGTTGAAAACACCTTATCAAAATCCATTTGGCCATTTTGATCCTGAAAGGCCTGTAAAAATGGATTGGCTCCTTTTGGATAAGGCCCTCCCATTTGGTTTGGTGGCATTGAATTTTGTCCTATAGGCATTGGAGGCTTTTGAAAAGATTCATACGGAGAATTCATTCCCTGATTTGGTTTTGGATAGTTAGGTGATTGATAAGAATACTGTGACTGTGGAGGGTACATTTGCTGAAAAGGATTAGGCTGCTGGTTCCAATTCCGCTGCATACAGAACACCCCCTTATTATTAACCTCACTATAATTTATGATATAGCGAATTGGGGTGTGTGATGATTTCCTTAAATGTTATATTGACCAATAAGACGTGCTAATTTCTCTTTTTGATAACCTAATACCCGTTCACCATTGATATAAGTTGCTGGCGTTGCATACACCTTATCGGCCTGGAGCTCTTTTAAATAGGATCGATTTTCTGATATATTTTTCTCCTGGAACGGAATATTCCAATCATTTAACAACTGCTTAATCTTCCGGCCTTGATCGCAATTGTCACTTGTATAGAGTAACACTTCCTTTTGTGTCACCAGCGCTCACCTCAATTTAACTTGGCATCCGTGCTGTCCTACATTTAATGATACCCGAGATTTACTTATCTTAAACTATAAGTCATTTCCCTGATAACAGGAATTTAAACCATGGCAAAAATGCACGGGTGTCACTCCAGTGCATTTGTTCCAAAGACCTGTGTATCGTACATCTTCCATCACTTAGAGCATTAAAGCTCGTTAACAGTCAATAAATTAAATATGATAAATAAATATGATATGATGCCTTTGTACAGGCCTTTAAAGGAGTTGACCTACATGCTACAGGACACAGGAGAACGTGTGATACCAGATTACATGGACTCGACGAATATGCTGTTACTTGAACATATTGCCCGTTACCAGTTTTCTTTAGCTTATGCTAAGGGACGAGTCTTAGATCTTTCGTGTGGTTCAGGATATGGAACTCAATTCATTGCGAAACGATTGAAACAAGATGTTGATGAGGTTTTGGGTATAGATATTGATGCGGATGTCATTAAGTATGCAAAGGGGAGGTATCATCATCCAAAGGTGAGTTTTCAAGTGAATGATGCAAAAAATCCGAATCTGCCGGATCAGCTGGGGCAGTTTGATACAATCACAAGTTTTGAAACATTGGAGCACATTGCTGAGGAGGATAGCCTGCTGAACAATTACTATGAATTATTAAAGCCCGGTGGAACACTCCTTGTTTCAACCCCATTTGGAAAAGGAAGAGGAAAAGAATGTGGTTCACCTTTCCACGTTCATCAGCTTACACCTTCCGAATTTCGCGAGCTGTTTTCGGACTATAGACAATGCTCCTTTTTCTATCAGAATGGTGTGCTTATTGAACCACATCCCGGCCAGGAAAACGTCCACTATCCTCTTGGTATTGCCGTGTGTAAAAAATAGACGGGCCTTATTCCGTAACAATATCTCCGCAAATCATGATGACATTTTCGTCCGGATCACAGATATGAAACCAACCAAAATCCCCATGCCTTTCCAGTTCACGTTCTATCTCTATTCCTTCCTGCTTTACCCACTCATACGTCGCATAAAGATCGTGTGAGAAAAAGTTAAACGCAGGAAGCTTAGATGGACTGAATTCAAAGTGGGGATCAAAGCTATGGTCATCCAGAGTCAGGTAAACCCCTTCCTTTAACGGCATATTATAAACCGGGGATTGAACGGTTTCCTCCTGATATGGAAGTTCCAACAGCCGGCTGTACCATCCTGCTGCCCTTTTTAAATCTCTGACATGAACAAACACAGCATGAACAGTCCGTCTCAAGCCATTCGACATACAAAACCCCTTCTTTCAATCTATTTTGGAATCACAGACCATCTGCCTGCACGAACAGCAATCATAACAAAAGAAAATACAAGGCTCAGCCAAGGATAATAAATCGTCAGGAAAACCACGATCATTCCGATAATCCTGACGGCAAAAAACCAGTCATTCCCTCTCCAGATTCCCCTTAGTTTCCTAACTTTCGGAGCTACGCACATCTCCAAATCAAGTGAGAACCATAGATAGCAGAATAAGAGATTCAGAAGAACGGCTGGCACACTCAACCCATACATAAATTCCATTCTGCCAATCAACAACATTAATAAGATGATGACCCATAAAAACCACTTGTGATAGGATTTGAACCAGTCAGGCATTGGCCACGGGAAAACGCGAGTCATGGGCTGCTGAAATTGATACATAAATAAGCTGGACGCAATCTGATTTAAGACAAAAACCGTAACAGCCACAGCTACTCCCAGTTGCCACTTTCCCTGAAATCCAAATACCACGATGACCAGGAACACAACCCCAAGCGTTCTAATTACGACATCCAGCTGATTCTTAAAGAGCGTTCGCCATAACCGCGGTGTAATATCAGAGAGTTGGTATGAAAACGGCTTTTTTGCCCGTTCACCCTGGAATACTTTAGTAATCAGATGATATTTTTTCGGAGGCTTAATTGAAACTTTGGTCATTTGCTGGATAATCAGCATGTTCCAGATGACCGCATCACTATATCCAATAACTTTAGACCAATCTGCGTGCTTTAAAGGCTGGTTGGTCATTAAAAAAATAGCGAGCAGAATGGAAGCAGTTACGCTCAGCCACATGACGGGAATAACGGCAACAGACGAAAACAAAACCAGCATCCTTACCCCAATTAAAAAGATCATTCCACCCAGAACTGCCCACATTTTTCTTATTCCACTTATTTGAAAAAGTCTCCATTGGATGATGAGTCCCAGAACCTGACCTGATAAAAGCCCGATAAATAACAGGATGATTGTTTCTGAATGTATTGGTGTCAGGAAGTACAGAAAGAGATGAATCAGAATGAGCTGTGCCATTCCTTTTGTCAGTCTTGTTATCACGTTATATCGCCAAATTTTTTCACGGGAATACGGTAAAAGACTTAATTGAAATTCGGTAGTTGTGATGTAAAAACCCGGGTCTCTAAAGGAAGTAAAAAGAGAACGAAGCAGAACGGCAATAAAGATCGTAAATACCCACTCAAAAGACAGCTGCTCAAAAATGGAAAAGAAAGCTTCATACCCTTGCAGCTGATCTCTAATGGCGATTAAAAAAATAACACCAAACACAGCTAAATAAATGGACATTGTCACATCCAAAAACCCGAGTACTTGCTTGTATAAACCCAGCTTTTTTCTGAAGCGTTTTGTTCTAATCCATCTTAGTGTCGGATATAAAGCAGGTGTTCTACTCATCTGCTTCTCTCCTTGTTAAACCGTTAAATTCCTCAATATTGCCTGCTTCAAGAATATATCCATTATCAAGTAAGACATATTCATCACAAAGGTCCGTCACCTTTTCCATCTGATGTGTGGTTAAAAGAATGGACATTCCTTCCCGGTTTCTTCTTTTCAGCTCATTTGTCAGAAACTCCGAAGCATAAATGTCCAGTCCCATAAACGGTTCATCAATGAATAGCAAGGGAACATCCGGAAGCAATGCACAAATGGTCTGGACCTTCTGACGCATCCCTTTGGACAGCGCTTCAGGAAATTCATGCAGCTTATCCTGAATTTCAAATGCCCTTGTATAATCGTTCACCCGTTCTTTGAGTTTCTTTTCCTCAATCTGATAGCTGGCTCCATATAGCTGGAAGTGCTGAAATACCGTTAATTCCGGCATCAGGACGGGCTCCTCGGGGATATAGGAGAAAAGGGTTTTAAAATAAAGAAAATCTTCATCCTGGGATGCACCCTGAAGCAAAATCTCTCCCGCTCCTTTTTCATGCCAGCCCATAATCGCCTTCATGGTCGTGGATTTTCCCGCTCCATTATGACCGATAAGCGCTACAATTTTTTGATTAGGAACGCGAAAGCTAATACCTTTTATAATCGTTTCCTTTTGAATCGTCAGCATTAAGTCCTTTACTTCCAAGACATTTTCCATTTCGGGTACATCCTTTTCGAGAAATTTATTGGCCCTTAACGCTCGCCCACTCTTCGGACGTCACGAGCTTGATTCCATAGTCCTCCTTTAATTGGGCAAATTGTTGATCGGTTTCTTCTTCAAATCCGGGGATGGAGCTCATACAATCTGTTAATACGTAAAGATGATGGAAATGGTTTCGATCTTTCTTTAAATGTTCAATGATCTGTTTGACCGTCTCAATGACACAGTGGGACTTAGCCTGTCCGGCAATCACAATATTGTCGTAGGATTTGATTTGTTCAACCACGTCTTCTCTTACTAAATTCTTTTCGCTGTATTCAGGCTGAAGGATGCCATACATTTCACTCAATGGATCTTCTCCCTTTACAACGGTTTTTAATTCATAATCCCGCAATAAGGAGTGTACATAGGCCATTCGCGTAAACTGTCCTTCCAGCGCAACGCCATAGGAACCTTTTATACAATGATAGGGCCAAATGCACAGCTTCTGCCTGCTTGTCTCCTCAAGCTTTTGCACATAAGTTCTGCTTTGCTCCGGATAAAAACGGGGCAGCCATTTCCCTTCTTTGACATCCTTCCACTCTATAACGGTTAAAGGCTCCGGTTCATTTCCTTCGTCATCCTGCCACCAGCAGGGATGAAATATCTGCTGAGGCTTATGAGTATCAATCGATGCCATGACATGGGTTATATCCTCAAAATGCCGGTACATAAAGTGCAGCAGCCGCTCCATGTCCTGCTTTGCCCCGGGAACCCCCAATGCTCCTTCATCCATAAAATCATTCTGCAGATCAATGGCTAGTAAAAGGTTTTTTTCCTGATCCATGCTGGACTTCCGGGCAGACTGGTTTTGTGCCAGCAGGTTTCCTAATGGCTGGTTGTCAGACTCCCCAATCCGGTTGACATCTACTATTCTTTCAAATGCTTGCAGACTCATGATTCTTCCTCCTTTTTCCGCTGATTTATCCGAGCAACCTCTTATTAAACAAACGTTTGATTAACTTCTTTTTTTCCCTAATGGGGTCGCTGTTCCCAGGGCTCTATCTGTCCCACAATGGTTTGAGGACGACCATGGTGGATGGAATCCTTTACCCCTTCTGAAATTTCCTCGTGAGTAAGCCATCTGGAATGTCCTGAATATTGTTTGAAGCCCAGGAAAATTTCATAGTATGTACAGTTGGCAGGAAGTTCAGGTGTTTCTTGTTTAAAATAACCTGTACTCGATTTGACATGGAACAATTCAAACTCTTGTTTTTTATGATATTGTTCCTGTAGTTTTAGCAACGCGGGAATTACGTCAGGTGCAGAAGAATGCACCCAGGCGACCACTCTGTCAAAAGATCCACGATTCTCTATAGCTTCTATTAAAGACTGCCTCAACTCTTCCGTCTTATGGTAATCAACCAGAATACTTGAGATATTCTCCGGCGATTCCACCTTTTCCATTAATTGATGATACCGCTCATTTCTTCGGCCGATAACAGAAACAAAATAGCCCTTTTTGTTCAGCCACACCGTTACCTCTGAGAGCATGCCTGTTCCACCTATCACAAGTGCATGTCCCTGTGCCATATGAACCCTCCCTTTTTAACTTCCTATTATTCTAATTAGCGATTCAGCAGCAAAATCCTCTTTTCCCCTCCAGGCAGGATGATTGAATTTCTTGTCTATAAGGGGAAAAATAAGATGAAAAGGAAACTTATTAAAGGATGATATCTATGTCGATAAAATTAAGTGTATTGGACCAATCACCACTATTACCCGGTGCAACTGCCCGGGATGCCCTCAAGCAGACAACCGAGCTTGCCCAATGGACAGACAAACTTGGTTATCACCGTTTTTGGGTATCGGAGCATCACAGTACAAAAATGCTTGCCGGTTCAGCACCGGAAATTCTTATTACTCATTTAGCGGCTCATACGAAACATATACGTGTAGGTACAGGCGGCGTACTCCTTCCCCATTACAGTGCTTATAAAGTTGCAGAGGTTTTTCGTGTTCTCGAATCGTTATACCCTGGACGAATTGACCTGGGCGTGGGCAGAGCTCCGGGTGGGATGCCTGGCGTAAATTACGCTTTAAATAAAGGAAAATATCCGAATGTCAAAGAATATCCTCAGCAAGTGCAGGAATTAATGAATTATATACGGGGAGAAAAGCACCCGACCTATCAAGTATCTGCTACACCGCTTGGGGAGACAGCCCCGCCTATTTGGATGCTTGGCTCCAGTACCAATAGTGCATCCCTTTCTGCACAGTTAGGAACATCCTACACGTTTGCACAGTTTATCAATGGGGACGGTGGCATCGATGCTATGAAAGATTACTATGAACACTTCCAGCCATCCGCCCAGCAGAAAGAACCACAGGGAAGTGTAGCGATTTTTGTCGTCTGTGCCAAAACAGAAGAGGAAGCTGAATACCTTGCCAGCACCCTTGATTTACAGCTGCTACGCGTGGAAAATGGGGATTTCCGTCATGAATATCCTGATCCTGAGGAAGCCTCTGACTATCCATATACTCCATTTGAATTAGAGAGGGTTCGCCACAATCGAAAACGAATGATCGTCGGGAATCCTCAGCAAGTGAAAGGCAAACTTGAACAACTGGCTCAGATATATGGTGTTGAGGAAATCATCATAAATACCATTGCCACTTCCGCCGAAAAACGTTTCGAATCCTACAAACTAATTATGGAGGCTTTTCAAGAGGAAAATTAAGAGGATACAAATTTTGCAGTTCGTTCCTACAGCCTATCTCCCAATTTTATTTGGGAGATTTTTTGGTGTATGGATTAACAGAATTTTTTCATTAATCAAACGTTTACGATGACATTTATGCTAAAATACTACATAATTCCATGTATTCTGGAGGAACTCACTATGAAACATAAAATCTTTCCCCTTAAATCCATCAATGTTGGAAGAATCGAAACGCTGCATTATGGGGAAAAAACGTTGAAGACAGCGATGCGCAAACGTCCCATCACGGAACCCGCTTATGTCAGTAAGACGGGCTTTCTTGAAGATCAGCAGGAATTTAAAGGACATGGAGGTACAGAAAAAGCTCTCTGCTTATATCCAACTGAGCATTATACATACTGGCAGGACATTTTAGAGGGTGTTGAAAACCATACCGCCTTATTCGGGGAAAATCTCAGTTCAACAGGAATAACCGAGGACAACACCCATATAGGGGATATTTTTCAATTGGGAGAAGCCGTCATTCAGGTGACAGAGCCACGCACCCCTTGCCATAAAATTGCCACCCGCTATAATGTTCCGGATTTAGCCAGGCAAATGAGAGATCAGGGGAACACAGGATTTTTATTCCGGGTTCTTGAGGAAGGATACGTAAGGCCTGGTGATGCCTTATATCTAAAAGAACGAGACGCAAATCAAGTTTCTGTATCCTTTGTGAACCATGTGAAATTTTTTGACCCCAAAAATCAGGAAAAAATAGCAGAAGTTTTGGCTGTAGATGCGCTATCCAAAACTTTACGCAAGTCACTGGAAAAACGGATAGCCAATAAATTTCTTTAAGTTCATGGATGATGTCACTTTCCGTTACAGTGACCGGAGCACATGGAGTACACATTGATACAAGAACAAATCGAAGGAGGAGCAACATGAGCAAAACGAATTATTCAGAGGTATGGGATTTAGAATCCATCTTTCCAGGTGGAAGTCAATCCCCGGAATTTCACCATCATTTGGAACAATTACGCACTATGATTGATGACTTTTCCAAAGGGTTACAAACATTTGAAACACCAAGTAAAAGTGATGAGGTAGATACAGTAGCAGATTTCATTGACCAGGCAAAAGATATCCTGATGAACCTGGAACAAGCTGGAGCTTTTGTAAGCTGTTTAGAGGCCCAGGACATACACGATAAAAAGGCCAGTGTCCTTAGGAGTGGAATGACTGATTTAAGTGCCAAGTTCTCCACATCTTTCAACATCCTGCAGCAAAAATTAGCATTGACTGAAGATGCGGTCTGGGATGATTTACTGCAGCATCCGAAGCTATCAGAACTAACCTTTGTATTAAATGAGTGGCGTAAAAATGCAAAAGACAAGCTTTCAGAAACCGAAGAATCTCTTATTGAGTCCTTATCTGTAGATGGCTATCATGGCTGGGGACAAATGTATGACACGATTGTCGGATCTATGACGATACCGGTTACTTTGGATGGAAAGAAACAGGAGGTATCGATTGGACAGGCAGACAACCTCTCTGCACACAGTGATCCTAAGGTTCGAAAAGAGGTGTTTGACCGTCTGGAAGAAGCCTGGAGTGAAAAAGAAGAGCTTTTTGCCAAAACGTTAAACCATCTGGCCGGTTTCAGACTTAACGTTTATGAAAAACGGGGATGGGATGATGTACTTAAGGAACCGCTGGAATACAATCGTATGAAAAAATCAACGCTTGATGCGATGTGGAACGCGATTACGAAACATAAAAAACCATTTGCAGATTATCTGAATCGAAAGGCAAAACTCTTGGGGAAAGACAAGTTGGACTGGCACGATTTGAATGCACCTCTATCCAATGCAGATCAGACCCTATCCTTTCAAGAAGGGGGACAATTTATTATCAAACATTTTCATACGTTTGGTCCGAACATGGCTCAGTTTGCCGAAAAAGCTTTGGATAATTCGTGGGTTGAAGCAGAAGATCGCCCTGGCAAACGTCCAGGCGGCTTTTGTACCTCCTTTCCATTAAGTAATCAATCAAGAATTTTCATGACCTATAACGGTTCCATGTCCAATGTAGCCACATTAGCCCACGAATTAGGACATGCGTTTCACACGTACACATTACAAAATACGCATCCTTTAAACCGGGACTATGCCATGAATGTGGCTGAGACCGCATCAACCTTTGCCGAGTCGATTGTTTCAGATGCAGCGTTTCAAGAGGCGGAAACCGATGAGCAGAAAAAATCACTTCTGGAAGCTAAGCTACAGAGAAGTGTGGCAATGTTTATGAATATTCATGCGCGCTTCCTGTTTGAAACAAGGTTTTATGAGGAACGCAAACAGGGGATTGTTCCGGCTCAACGTCTGAATGAGTTAATGGAGGAAGCACAGCGGGAAGCTTATGCAGATACCCTTGAAGAAACCCATCCGCATTTTTGGGCCTCCAAGCTCCATTTTTATATTACAGATGTTCCCTTTTATAATTTTCCATACACCTTTGGCTACCTGTTTTCTTTAAGCATTTATGCCAAGGCACGCGAAGAAGGAGCAAGCTATGAAGAGAAATATATGGCCCTGCTTCGTGATACGGCCATAATGCCTGTTGAAGATCTGGTCATGAAGCATTTAGGCGAGGATATCACAAATGAAGCCTTCTGGGAAAAAGGGATTCAACTTTGTATGGAAGATGTGGAAGCCTTTTTGAAGCTGACTCACTAAAATACTGAGGATGATTTAATGTTTACATTTACCATTGATGAAAATCTAGAATTAAAACTGTTGGAACATAAAGACTCTGAGAAATTATTTGAACTTGTCCACCATAACAGGTCCTATTTGCGCGAATGGCTCCCTTGGGTGGACAAAATGAATTCCCCCGACGATTACAAACCTGTCATTGACATGTGGCTTAAACAATTTGCCAATCATGACGGTTTTCAGGCTGGTATTTTATATAACAAAGAACTCACCGGTATGATTGGCTACCATGGGATTGATTGGGGAAATAAACAGACTTCCCTTGGGTACTGGATTGCGGAAGATTACCAGGGAAAGGGTATGATTACACGTGCAGCAAAAGAATTACTTAACTATAGTTTTACAGAATATAAGCTAAATCGTGTCGAAATACGTTGTGGAGTAAATAACAAAAAGAGCCGAGCTATTCCTGAACGTCTACATTTTACTCAGGAAGGCATTCTGCGAGATGGCGAAAACCTTTATGGTCAGTTTCATGATATTGTTCTCTATTCAATGCTGGCTCGCGATTGGAAAACTTTATAAAGTGAAACTTCCATCAATGTGGGGTATTACAACCAACTAATACGTGATAAAAGAAGCCTGAATGGTATGACTCCCCATTTAGGCTTCTTTCATTGGTTAAAACCTCTTTTCATAATAATAAAACGGTGCTTCCTTCCCCTCATTGATTCTCTCTTCAACAAAATGATAACCAGCCTTTTCAAACAGCCTTACTGCACCCTTATTTTTGGAGTAGGTATCTGTACGAATCGTATGTATTCCCTGTGCCAGAGCCAACTCTTCAGCCTTTTTATAAAACGCAAGCCCAATTCCACTTTTTCGTTCTAATGGATCAACAGCCAGGCGTTTGATGCAAAGATAAGGTTCATCATAGGACCAGGCAATCTCATGATACTCATGATGCCCATGGTCACTAATACAAGCAGCCCCTTTCACACCTTCCTCATCCTCGTATACATATAGTTGATTTGCCTTTATGTCCCCTTCATAGTGCTCAGCAAGCGGGTACTCCTCCCCCCACTGATCATTTCCCTCTTCCTGCATGATCTCTATAGATGCTTTTACCAGATTCATAATCACTGGTATATCTGAGTATAAGGCTTCCCGAATCATGTTTATCCTCCCTGATGCCAGATTAAAAAGATTTTTTCAACATTATATAGCATTTTAAACCAAATGTCTTTCATTTCTTCCGTTCATTGACTCGCAAATAGCCGTTGAATATAATACAATCAAGATTACAGACTTTTTTAAAAATGGCTTTTACAATCGTTCCTATACGATACGACTGAAAGATTATTTTACAGTGCTATCCACACTACAGATCTTCAAGGAGGTGAATCATCATGGCTGAATATGATCAAAATGACATTTATCGCATTGAAGGATTAACCTGAGCGAATTGTGCCGGAAAGTTCGAGGAGAACGTGAAGCACCTGGATGGTGTGAAAGATGCAAAAGTAAATTTTGGCGCGGCGAAAGTGACCGTCTTCGGTGAGACTACCATTGAAGAACTGGAAAAAGCAGGAGCATTTGAGAATTTAAAAATAAAGCCTGATAAAAGCAGACAAACTGAAAAACCGGAATCATTCTGGCAAAAATACAGCCTGTTAATGATCTCAACTCTATTAATCTTTGTCGGATATCTGTCCAAGGAAGAGGTTGGTGACACTCATCTTTATACCCTGTTGGCCTTCCTTGGTGCCATTTTGATTAGTGGCTATCCTTTACTGAAAAATGGCTATAAAAATTTGTTCCGCCTGGAATTCAATATGAATACCCTCATGGCCATCGCCATAACAGGAGCGGTCATCATTGGCGAGTGGGGAGAAGGGGCGATTGTCGTTATCCTGTTTGCCATCAGTGAGAAGCTTGAAACTTTTTCTATGGATAAAGCACGGGATTCGATTCAATCCCTAATGAATTTAGCCCCTAATCGCGCCACTGTCCGCCGTAATGGCGAGGAGACAGAGCTGGCAGTAGAGGATATCCGGGTTCACGACACATTATTGGTAAAGCCCGGACAGAAAATTGCTATGGATGGAATTGTTACAGAGGGAAGCTCAGCTGTAAACCAGGCGGCCATCACTGGCGAATCTGTCCCTGCAGCTAAGCAGCAAGGGGATGAGGTGTTTGCCGGAACCCTAAACGAAGAAGGCTTCCTGGAAGTTGAGGTGACGAAAACCTCTGAGGATACCACCCTGGCTAAAATTATTTATCTTGTTGAAGAGGCACAGTCAGAAAAAGCACCTGCACAGGCATTCATTGATAAATTTGCCAAGTATTACACACCAGCAATTATGGCAATCGCTCTTCTGGTGGCTGTGATTCCACCACTATTTGGGGCCTCCTGGAGCGACTGGATTTATCAGGGGCTTGCCGTATTAGTGGTTGGATGTCCATGTGCACTGGTTGTTTCTACACCTGTTGCCATCGTAACCGCTATCGGGACAGCTGCACGAAATGGTGTATTGATTAAAGGCGGAATTTATCTTGAGGAAATCGGTGCATTAAAGGCCATCGCTTTTGATAAAACCGGTACGCTGACGAATGGCACACCTAAAGTTACGGATGTACACTGGCTGAAGGAAGAAGATCATCGGAAGCATTTAGCCATCGTTCAAAGCCTGGAATCCCATTCCCAGCATCCATTAGGGAAAGCTCTTGTTGCCTATGCAGAAAACATGGAAGTATCAGAGGACATTCACGTAGCCGATTTTACTTCTATCACGGGCAAAGGGGTCAAAGGACAGTTTGAAAATAAAACCTACTGGATGGGAAATGCCGAATTAGCTCTTGATATGATTCAGCGTGGGACAGCGGATTCTGTAAACCAGCAAATCGCAAGTCTTCAGGCAGATGGGAAAACTGTCATGCTTTATGGTGATCATACGGATGTTATAGCAATTTTTGCAGTAAGAGATGAACCAAGAGCAGAAAGTCAAAGTATCCTGAAGCAGATTCATGACCTTACTATCTCCAACACGATTATGCTGACAGGTGACCATGAACAAACGGCTAACGCTATTGCGAGTGAAATTGGGGTCAAAAATACAAAAGCCCAGTTGCTGCCCCAGGAAAAATTGAATTTTATTAAAGAATATCAAAAGAAATATGGAAAAGTCGGCATGGTTGGCGATGGGATTAATGATGCCCCAGCCCTTGCAACAGCTGATGTCGGCATTGCAATGGGGGGAGCAGGCACTGACACTGCTCTCGAAACAGCTGACCTTGCCTTAATGGGAGATGACCTGTCCAAACTCCCATTCACAATTCGTCTAAGCAAAAGAGCTCTATCCATCATTAAGCAAAATATCAGCTTTGCTATTGGGATCAAACTTGTAGCCTTACTGCTGGTGATTCCGGGATGGTTGACCCTGTGGATTGCTATATTCGCTGACATGGGAGCCACGTTGCTGGTAACCCTGAATGCACTAAGACTTTTGCGAGTGAAGAATCAATAGCAGGTGGATTCTAAAGCCCTTACTCTATTTCGAAGTATAGAATAGAAAGTAACAAAAACGTTCAGAAAGGTGCCGATCTCCGTAAGTTAGGTTTTTTTACTCTAACTTTTGGCAGGTGGTTCCAATTGCTGAGCGTTTTTTATATTCTTAAACTAAAGAACCCTTTACTTTAAGTGAATATATTTACAATCCTATTTAACTTAGTTTCAACTTATGTAAAGAGACAAAAACAAAAAACGGCAAGTATAGAGATGCACCTAATATACTTGCCATTAGTTATTTGACTGTAATAATAATTCGTCTATATTTATGACTGCCTTTAATTGTTGCAATAAATCCAATCCAATAATACCATTCAAATCAAATCCATAATTCATTGCACCAATTTCTAATGAAAACCCTTCTGCTTGCATATCTCCAATTTTTACTGAATCAACCGTTTTGGAATATACAAACTCTGAGCCTCCGACACCACTAATGCGATATATCATGTCATTTTCTTCTGCTACAATCCCTATTGACTCTCCTAAGTCTGTTGAGACGACTGTACTTCCGGATCCAGTATCCACTAACACACGTTTTAAATGCAGCAAATGTCCGTGAAATGTTACTTCCATATCTGTAAGCAATAATCCATCTTCAATAATTAATTTTTTCACTATCTCCTAACACCTACCCATTTTTTCTCAATGATGTTAGGATCCCTACGGCTAGTATGAAGAACATATAATTCCCTTGTGGGTTCATCTTGATGAATTTTTTGATATGCTTTCATAGCATCCGGAGAATTTGAAAACTTTTTCAAGGGAGCAATGTCATCTAAAATACGCTCACTTTTCTCATCTGTATGTGCTTGAACAGCTTCAATCAAAACCCATTGGTCTGGAAAAGCTTCACACACATCAATCCACTTCATTTGAATCACCTCCGACATATTTACTTACATTTTATCATGATTAAGTTAAATTGGAATAACACTCCATATAGTAATTTTGTTATTAAAGATAAACTCCCGTTAATTTAAGTGTAAATCTTCACAAACATCCCAAATATTAAGTACATAACATAAAACCCTAGATCATCTTCCCAAAACAGAAATACCTCATTAATATAAAATAACCTTTGGTAATAAATAGCTTACAAATGTTGTCACACCATAAAATAGGAGTACAAAACGCTATGCGCAGAGTACTCCCAATAAATATGTTATTTACCATTTTTATCCTAAAACCGAACCTATTATTTCTGAAAAGACAGCTTTTTTGTTCAACTCGGATCATTTTCATCCCATGACACCGTCGTTACATTCGTATAATCGCCTTCTTCCACTTCCTCCCTGGTGGCCTCTTCTTTTAACTCATCCTCCGTGTCCATCCCAGGTGCAATCGTTGGTTCATCCTTTCTCCTTCGCTTCTCTTTTCGCATATTCACCGCTCCTTTCCAATGACAGTTTCCATTTTATCTTTCCATTTTCGTTAATATTTAATCACTGGTATGGTGGGTACTGACTCTTGGAAATTTTTCATGTATGATTTTTCCTGATTAATCGATACCGCTAAGGACGAATCCTCACATGCACCAACTGCAAAAATTGTTTCACAAACCGACGTGTAGAGCGTCTCATTTCCTAACACCTAAACATAACCAGCTCCATTTAATTTATACCTAAAATAAAGAGCAGATATACATAATTGAAGAATTGCTTTTGTGGTAATGACTCATTTTCTTACGGAGGGTATAAAGTGAAGAAGGTTTATGTTGCTTTTATTTGTATGATGTTATTTTTAATTGGCTGTAATAACAGTGTTTCTAATGAACCAATTATAGAAAAAGAGCAAGTGTATGATTTTATATTATCGATTAAGACAGATAAGAGTGTTTATGAAAAAGGGAATACCATAAATATTTCTTCAAATTTTCAATATGCCGGTGAAGAAATAAAGTTTGACGATACATTTAAAATTTATATGGTCATAAAAAGCAAGGAAGATGGAAGTATTGTTAAACAAGTTGAATTTAATGATATTCAAAAGACTATGGAAAAGGGAGATGAATTTTCTCCATCCATTAAAGACCTTAGACTTCCAAAGGGAGATTATCAATTATTTGCAGGAACTTCCCCATTTAGTGTTGGTCCAGCTAATTACTTAATAAACACTGATCCGATAGATTTTAAAGTGAAGGAATTTAATTAGAAGTGAACAAGCTGATGGTCGAATGTAGCAGCCCTATTGCATTAAAAAGCTGTAATGTTGTACAAAAAAATACAAATAGCAATGATGGAGGGATGATTTATTCGTAAAGTTGTGATTGGATGTATAGTACTCGTATGCTTAACCTTTCCTTTTGTGCAAAGCACTATCGGATGGAGAAATAATTGCTCAGGAAAGTTGAAGAAACTTACCTCAAGACTTGGAGTAGGGGTATTACCGCCAGCTAATGCGTGATAAAAACCAGTATATCCATTTAAGTGTAAGTGGATATACTGGTTCGAACGCCTTTATTAATGAAACTATATCTATTTAGCCATGTTTGGTATTAGACTTTTTATGGCTGCAATCAGCTCTTCCATTTCCTCAGGCTTTCCAATCGTTATCCGCACATACTGCCGAATTCTCGGCTTATTAAAAAAGCGGACATAGATGTTTTGCTCTTTCAATTGGGTATACAGCTGTTCTGCATCTACTTGAGGGTGTGAAACCAGCAGGAAATTCGCTTTGGACTCTGTGACATCAAAGCCAAGCGATCTTAATGACTCCGCCGTTTTCTCACGTGTATCAATAATCCTGTTTCGTACCTTTTCAAAATACGCTTCATCTTCAAAGGCTGCTTTAGCCCCGGCAATCGCCAGACGGTCAATGGTATAGGAATTAAAGGAATTTTTCATTCGATTAAGCCCCTCTATTAACTGACTGTTTCCAATCGCAAAACCGACCCGCAATCCTGCGAGTGACCTTGATTTTGACAGGGTTTGAATCACGAGTAAATTTTCGTACCGGTTCACCAGCTGTACGGCGGATTGCCCCCCAAAATCTATATAAGCCTCATCAATGACCACCACTTTATTCGGATTCCCATTCACGATGCTTTCCACTTCCATAAGCGACAAAGCCCGGCCTGTTGGTGCATTGGGGTTCGGAAAAATAACGCCTCCCTCAGCCTCATAAAACGACTCAATAGGAAAAGAAAAATCGTCATTTACGGGAACAACCTGATAATCTGTGTTAAACAGTTTGGCATAGACAGGGTAAAAGCTATACGTAATGTCGGGAAATCGTATGGTCTCTCCTGGTTCAAAAAAAGCCATAAAGGAAAAAGCAAGAACTTCATCAGATCCATTTCCGATAAATACCTGATCCGGATGAACCTGGAATTTTTCCGCTATCGTCTGCCTTAATTCCTGTAAAGTAGGTGTTGGATACAGCCTCAGATCTTCATTGGCAGCGTGCTTAATGGCCTTTTCAACTTCAGGTGAGGGTGGATAAGGATTTTCATTGGTATTTAGCTTAATGACATTCGTATCATTGGGCTGCTCACCGGGAACATAGGGCTCCGTACGCTGCAGACGACTGCTCCAGAATTTACTCATAGCGCTCACTCTTTGGCTCCCGCTTCGGTTCATAATCCTGCTTCTTATGCCGATTGGTCAGCTCCCTTTTAATATCTTCCACGGATATCTCCTGTTCCACCATCAGTACGATCGAATGATACACCAGATCGGAAAACTCATTGATAAGCTCCTTCTGGTCACGATTTTTTGCCCCGATAATGACTTCTGTCGCTTCCTCGCCCACTTTTTTCAAAATCTTATCCAAACCCTTGCGGAATAAGTAATTCGTATAAGAGCCTTCCACTGGATTTTCCCTGCGATCCTGAATGTAACGATACAGATCATCAATAATTTCCCTGTCTGCCTGTGGTTCCTCTTTATTTTCTACATCAATGTCATTAAAAAAACAGCTTTCCGCCCCTGTATGGCAGGCATTTCCCATGGGTTCCACTTCAACCAGTAACGTATCCCCGTCACAGTCATAGCTCATGCGTTTTACGTTTTGGGTATTCCCGGAAGTTTCTCCTTTGTTCCACAGCTGCTGACGGCTTCGACTGTAAAACCAAGTTGTGTTTGTTTCGATTGTTTTCTGCAGGGACTCTTTATTCATGTACGCCAGCATGAGCACTTTTCCCGTATTTACATTTTGCACAATAGCCGGAATCAGTCCTTTTTCATCAAAGGTTAATTCATCTATGGAGAAATTCATGGTATCTGCCTCACTTCTACATCATTTTCTGCTAAATCATTTTTTAATGCTTTTATTTCAATCTCCTCAAAGTGAAAAACAGAGGCAGCAAGGGCAGCATCAGCTTTCCCCTCTGTCAGCACCTCGAGAAAATGCTTCTGTCTTCCCGCACCACCTGAAGCTACAACAGGTATATTCACCTGTTCAGAGATTGCTTTTGTAATCTCTAAACTAAAACCGGTCTTTACGCCATCCGTATCCATCGCGTTTAAAACAATCTCGCCTGCCCCAAGACGTTCGCCTTCCTTGGCCCATTCCAAGGCGTCCTTGTCTGTATTCACACGTCCTCCGTTTAAATACACAGACCAGCGACCTTCCCCATCCTGCTTAGCATCAATGGATAAAACAACACACTGACTGCCAAATCTATCTGCCGCTTCTTGTATGATCTGCGGATTTTTTACGGCTGCACTGTTTACCGAAACTTTATCAGCACCAGCCTTTAATACCTTACGAAAGTCCTCTACAGAGCGGATTCCTCCTCCCACTGTGAAAGGAATGTGAACCTGCTCTGCCGTCTGTTCCACCACATCAATAAAAATGTCACGATCCTCATTAGACGCAGTAATATCATAAAAAACAAGCTCATCGGCACCAAGCTCACTGTAGGTTTTGGCCAGTCTGACCGGATCGTCAACATCTTTTATATTCTGGAATTTCTGTCCTTTAACCACTCTGCCATTACGTACGTCCAGACATGGAATGATTCGTTTTGCCAGCATCCCTACACTTCCTTTACCAGTTGTTCGAATTCAAGTTTTCCGGTATACAATGCCTTGCCGATAATCGCCCCGTACACATTTAATTCTGACAGCTTTTCCACATCCTCCTGACTGGAAATCCCGCCCGAAGCAATGACGTTCATCTGTACATGCTGATTCACATGATCAATTTCAGCAAAATTTGGACCTTTCAGCATGCCATCCTTGGCGATATCTGTGTAAATGATCGTCTGAACTCCTTTTGCCTCAAGTTCCCTGGCAAAACCAAGTGCCTTCCGGTCACTCGTTTTTGTCCAGCCGTCTGTAGCTACATAGCCTTTTTTCGCATCAATCGAAACAGCTATGCGATCAGGATAGCTGGATACCGCTTCATTTAAAAAGGCTTCATTGGTTAATGCGGCCGTTCCTAAAATGATGCGCTGCACACCGATAGAGGCTAAGGCATGGACCTGATTCATCGTCCGAATGCCTCCTCCCACCTGTACAGGAATATCTGTCTGATTCACAATTGCTTCAATGGTTGTCAGATTTTCCGAGGTTCCGGATTTTGCTCCATCAAGGTCTACTAAATGCAGCGCCTTGGCCCCTTTATTCACCCATTTCGTTGCCATTTCCACAGGATCTCCGTAAACGTCCTCCTGATTGTAGTCACCCTGAATCAGTCTGACACATTTACCGTTTCGAATATCGATGGCGGGATATAAAATCATGTCACCAGCTCCCCAAAATTTTTCAATAGCTTCATGCCAACCTCACTGCTTTTTTCGGGATGAAATTGCATCCCGTAAATATTTCCCTTTTGGACCGCGGCAGGAAATTTCACTCCATAGTCCGACCATAAAACCACTTCTTCCTGATTTTTGGGCTCTGCATAATAGGAATGGACAAAATAGGCGTAATCCGTTTCGGAAACTCCCTCTGCCAGCCCTTTTTCCGGATTCACATCAGAATGCGGAATCAGCGTGTTCCAGCCCATATGGGGAACCTTCACATCATCCCGGAATCTCACAATCTCGCCTTCAAGCAGCCCCAGACCTTCCCATGTTCCATTTTCATAGCTGGTTTCATAGAATAGCTGAAGACCGAGGCATATGCCTAAGATGGGTTTGCCATTTTCCGCCTGATTCTTGATCGTTTCTGCAAGATCCATAGATTTCAACTGATGCATAGCATCCCGAAAGGCCCCAACACCTGGCAAAATGAGCGCATCACTTTCAATGATTTTTTCTTTGCTCGATACGATTTCTGATTCAAAGCCTAATGTGGTTAATGCGTGCTGAACACTTTTTAAATTCCCTGCCCCATAATCAATAATGGCAATCATGGCTGTACTCCTTTCCAGATCAGATCTTTTATAGCATTCCTTTCGTTGAGCGAACGCCCTGAATCCGGTCCTGTACGGCTGTGGCCTGATCGAGTACCCGGCCAAAGCCTTTGAAAATGGATTCTATAATGTGGTGGGCGTTTTTTCCGTATAACAGATTAATATGTAAGGTCACACCGGCATGATTGACAAAGGCACGGAAGAATTCTTCAACGAGCTCTGTATCAAATTGTCCTACCTTTTCAGTCGGCATATCTGCGTTAAAATGCAAATACGGCCGGCCACTGATATCCAGCGACAGCATAGACAGGGCCTCATCCATTGGGGAATGTTCCGTAGCATAGCGGGTAATGCCCTTTTTATCCCCAATCGCTTCCTTAAAGGCCTGCCCCAATACGATTCCGACATCTTCCACAGAATGGTGAAAGTCCACTTGAAGGTCACCCTGACAATCAATCTCCAAATCGAAAAAACCGTGACTGGAAAAAAGTATCAGCATGTGATTAAAGAAACCTATTCCCGTATCAATTTGGCTTGTGCCCTTGCCATCGATATTCAGGGCTAATATAATGTCTGTCTCAGCCGTCTGTCGTGATAATGATGCCTTTCTCATTCTCTTCCCTCCTGTTTTCATACGGTTTCCTGTTCCACAGCTTTACTCATTTCATCGATGAACCAGTGAATCCGGTCCGTTTTCGTTTTAAAGCTCGCTTTATTTACAATGAGACGGGCACTGATTTCCGAAATATCTTCTAATACGACCAGACCATTTTCTTTCAGGGTTTTTCCTGTTTCCACAATATCGACAATCACATCAGACAAGCCAATTAACGGGGCCAATTCAACTGACCCGTTTAATTTAATCGTCTCGATGGACACCCCTTTTTTGTGATAATAATCCTTAGCGACTTTCGGATATTTGGATGCCACTGTTAATTTAGAGGATGAATCATAGGGCTCGCCCGGCAGCCCTGCAACCGCAAACTTACAGCGTCCAAAGCCCAGATCCAATACTTCAAACACATCTGCTCCGCTTTCCTCAAGGGTATCCTTGCCGACAATGCCAATGTCAGCGGCACCCTTTTCTACGTAAGTGGGCACGTCACTGGCTTTGACAAGCACAATCTGATAGATATGGTCCCGGTCATTAAAGATCAGCTTCCGACTGTCTTCGGTAAAATCGGGAAATTCAATCCCTGACTTTTTAAAGGTCTCAAGAGTAAAGGATTCCAGTCTTCCTTTCCCTAGTGCTATGGTAATTTCGCTCACGTAGATACCACCTTTTAAGTTAATCGTTGTCTTTCATCACATGGAGTAAATCATCCAGATAAAAACCAAAACCGGTTGCAGGTAAGTCCGCTCCAAACTGCTCGGTTAACTGATCATAACGGCCGCCTAATACGACAGGCTTCCCGAAGTTTTTAATAAATCCTTGAAAAATAATCCCTGTATAGTAGTTCAGATGATTGATTAAACCCAGGTCCAGAGATACATAATGTCTGTATCCCTCTTTACTTAGCTCCTGATAAACCTGGCGCAGACGATCCAACTCCCGCTTCATTTCCTCATTTAATGCCAGTTTTTCTGCCTTTTCAAGGACGGCTTCAGGTTCGCCATATAATAATGGCATCGATTGAATCGCCTCTTTCAAAGCAGCATCCACATCAATGTCTGCCAGAATCTTCTGCAGCTCAGAAACATTTTTGTTTTCAATCCGGGTGCGAATCTCCTGAAGCTGTTCCTCGGTTATTGTAGACAGATTCACGAGTTCTTTAAAATAGTTGGCCTGCCCCAAATCCATTTTAAAATCCTCAAAGCCCAATTCCTTTAGCGAATGGATGGCAAGCTTAATTACTTCAACATCTGCACGTACATCTGACCGGCCAAACAGCTCAATCCCCGCCTGGGTTAATTCTCGATTTTGCAGATCCTGTTCACGATCATTCATTCGAAATATATTAGTGAAATAGGATAAACGTATATCCGAATCGTCCTGAGATTGATAGTTTGTAGCCACCATTCTTGCAATGGGAAGGGTAGCATCTGGACGCAAAACTAAAATGCTCCCATCCCTGTCAATCAATTTAATCATTTTTTCCTTGGCAATCGTCCCTTTTATACTTAAAAACAGATCATAATATTCAAAAATCGGCGTTTGAACCTGTCGATATCCATTCTGCCGGTAAAGCTGTTTCAGGGTCGATATCAGGGTTTCCTTCTTTTCCAGTGCAGCCGAATCTAAGTCTGAAACTCCCTCTGGTATTCTCTTACTCTCATATAGCAAAAAAACCATCCCTTTATTTCTTTATCGCTTTATCACTTTATTTAATTAAAGTTATAGTGTATTGTAATCATTATAGAGAAATTCGTCAACCTTAAAGGGTACAAATTTTTCATAATTATTTGATAGAATGATAGACAGAAAGGATGTTCAATCAAATGTTTGATTACCACGTACATAGCAGCTTTTCCGCTGATTGTGAGGCACCTATGGAGGAAATGATTCAGCGTGCCATCCAAAAAGGGATAAACGAAATCTGCTTTACAGAGCATATTGATTATGACTATCCGGATCCAACGATTACCTTTCACCTCGATATGGAAGCCTACCGGATAAAGCTGAAAGAAATGCAGAACAAATATGCTCAGCAGATTACGATTAAAAAAGGAGTGGAAATAGGGGTTCAGCCCCATGTTCTGGAAGACTGCAAAGAGGCTGTCCATCAGGAAGATTTCGATTTTATTATCTGCTCCATGCACACGACCAACAGACAGGATTTACATTCAGGAGAATTTTTTGAAGGTCAGACGCTCAATCAGGCCTATGAGCACTACTACCGTGAATTTTTATCCTGTATTCAGTCCTTTAAATCCTACAGCATTCTCGGCCACCTGGATCTTGTCAAACGATATAAGTATGAGCCTGATGTCTATTCCTTTTTGGATATCATTGAGGAAATCTTTAAGGTCATTATTCCTGAGGGGAAAGGCATTGAAGTGAATAACTCCGGGTTTAAGTACGGCTTAGGCCAGGCAATGCCAAGTAAGGATATTTTAAAACTTTATAAAGAAATGAACGGGGAAATCATTACGATTGGTTCGGATTCTCATGCCCCAGAAACTTTAGGCACGCACTACGCAGAAACGATGGAGATGTTAAAGGACATTGGCTTCAGGTATGTGACCACCTTTGAAAATCAAAAACCTTTGTTTCATAAAATTTAAGCCTTGAACAGATAACTTAACGGGTTCGGTTTTGGAATATAAACATAAAAATAGAAGGTAAAAAGGCATTCGGTTTAGCACCCGAAATAACAAGTGAAATCACAATATAATTAGCATTGAAAAACGCTTAGAAATTATTTAATCTCTGAGCGTTTCTTTTTATTTTTTTCTTCAACTAAAGCCACCCTATAGTTGATTCGTACTTTTATTTATCTATATGACTCCATCTTCCATAAAGGTTATTTGACCTTGATTAGCATCCAAGTTAATGTTTATACCTATGGGAAATACATGAGATGGGAAGGTATGCCCAATATCAACATTTGTTAAGACAGGAATATCTCTATCACCGATAACCTCTAACAATAGTTCATCTATAGTGAAAGGAGAGTTTAAATCATCAAACTGCTCATGTTTTCCCAATATTAAGCCACTTATCTTATCAAAGATACCAGAAACCTTTAGCATACTAAAAAGTCGCTCCTCTAATGCCATGTCTTTAAAGGAGTCTTCTATAAATAAAATTGAGCCTGTTAGGTCAGGAAAGTATTCAGTATTTAGAAAGCCTGACAATGTATTTAAGTTTCCACCAACTAATATTCCATAGGCTTTTCCTTTTCTTAAACAAGTCCATCCTTCATTTAAATACATTTTCTTCGCCCTTGTTTGTGTGTTCCAATCAAGCATTTCATCTGTCCACCTATTAGGTACGTCAAGTATATAAGGAGCTGTTTTTTGCTTTATCACTACATCTTTAAAATACTCTACTCCTTTTGGAAGCATTTCAGGATATTCACCGAAAGACGGAACAATTGCTGGTCCATAAAAAGTAACTAATCCTGTTTTTGCATAAATCCCCAATAACAAAGCAGTCACATCACTGTAACCCATAATGATTTTAGGATGATCCTTTAGATATTCATAGTCGATATAAGGTAATAAGGAATTTGAATTTGTACCACCTATTGTACTAATTATCGCTTTAATATCATCATCATAAATGAAATCATTTAACTCATGAACTCTATCCTTTATACTTCCAGAACGGTAAGCCTGATGGTGATTTGAACAACTTCCTTCTACAATTTCATAGCCAAGATTATTTAAAAACTTTAAACCTCGTTGATATCTCTCTTTAAATATCACTGGTGCTGGAGTAGATGGTGTAATAATCCCAATCTTATCTCCCTCTTTTAATGCCCTTGGTTTTATCACGGAAAAACACCTTCTAAGTCTTAGATTTTTGAATTATCATACTTATACAACTATACTGCCTCGTTAGTTTAAGTACACTTATTCACATTCATATCGTTATTTTAACATAAATATCCATTTCATCTGTGTTTTTTATGGAAAATTAGCACCATAATTGGAGAGTGTTTTAATAACCGAATGATGTAATTGACAATAGCTATTGTAAGCTTGCTAAAACACCTGCTAACTGCGGTGCTAATTCGTGATTATTTTGTTGATAAACATTTTTATATCAACAAAAATAAGCATTCCAATTTATATGTTAATTGGAATGCTAAAAGGTCGTTATTTCACATATTGTACTTCAATCAGAACGTTTTTCTATTTATATTCGAACCGTCCGAGTCCAACTGCGGCAATCAATCCTAAGGCAAATGCGACAATGCTCAGTATCGACATCATGACTTCTGACTCGAAGCCCGGGAAGATAACGGCAATGGATCCAATCACCAGGCCTATAATCACAGCGTATGTAGCATAATGAAAGTTTTCCAGAAAATATCGGATTAACTTACTGCACAGTACAATACCGGCAATTACACCAATTCCCACAGCACCTATGGCCACTAATTCCACAGATTTAACAGCATACATAATCGTTCCATATGTGCCCATCAGGTATAACAACATCGATCCGCTTATCCCTGGCACAATCATAGCCATACTCGCAATAAAGCCTGATAAAAATAAGGAAAGCAGCACCTGGGTACTGGATACATCCATGATGGTTTGGGTTGGCTCACGGAAAAAGGCCAGTGATGCCACAAGTAATGTTGCAATAATCAGCAGAATATAATGGCTTCGACTAAAATTCCGCTTCACTTCCGCTTTATGAAATAAATAAGGGAGCACACCAATAATCAAACCCATAAAGAAAAAATTGGTCTGGTTCGGGTAATTTTTCAATAACCAGGTAATGACATGACTAATCGTAAATAAGGCAATTAAAACGCCTGCCCCTAACGGAATAAGAAACCCTAAGTATTTCCTTCTCCCCTTACTTAACAGGCCATTTATGGATTCAATCAGTTGGTCATATATCCCTAATATGACAGCAATCGTTCCGCCACTGACTCCCGGAACTGCATCACTGGTTCCCATTAACAGTCCGCGAAAAATATTTTTCCATTCTACCATGTTTGCATAGACTCCTTTACGTTCAAGTACACTCTAATTTATTTTACCATGGATGATCTCACCGTAAACCCCTTATTCTATGCCTGAAAAAGGGGAGCGGACCGTACACACTGCACTATTATGGACATCCTACCCATTTTAGCTGCTGGTTAATAAAATCTGGGGAACCTGATTTTTCGGATGTCTGACAATTTCCGGGACTGTTTCATACACTTTCTGTAAAATATCTTTTTGGATGACTTCCTCGCTGGTGCCGACTTTTTCTATAATCCCGTTGTTCAGTAAAATTAACTGATCACTGTATTGAGCAGCCAAGTTCAGATCATGCAGGACCATGACAACTGTTAAACCTGTCTGATGCTGCCATCGTTTTACAAGTTCAAGAACATTGATCTGATGCCCGATATCGAGAAAGGTTGTCGGTTCATCCAGCAGCAGAATTTCTGGCTGCTGGACCATTGCTTTAGCGATCGCAACCCTTTGTTTCTCCCCGCCACTCAATGTATCCAGCAGTTGATCCTTCAAATGGGACAGACCGGTTGATTCAAGCACATCATTAACCATTTGAATATCATGATCACGTTCCCGCTGATACCATTTGAGATGAGGATAGCGCCCCATTAAAACCGTGTCAAAAACAGATATAGGAGATGCTGGAAGGCCGTCCTGGGATAACACAGCCATTTTTCTGGCAATGGACTTCTGCTTCTGATGAAGAATATTTTTATTTTCAAATTTCACTTCGCCAGCAGTTGCCGGGAGGAGTCCCGAAATCATTTTTAACAGCGTGGACTTTCCTGAACCATTAGGGCCAATAATCGCCATACATGTCCCTCTATCTACTTGAAAGGACACGTTATTCAGTACTTTATGCTCGCCGTATTGTTTGGTTATGGATTCAGCCTTAAGCATAAGGACCCTCCTAAAAATAATCGGATTTCTTTTTCCGCAGTAAGTAACCAAAAAACGGTGCACCCAGAAATGCCGTAATGATGCCAATTGGTAATTCCCGGGGCTCTAATATGGTTCGGGCAATCGTGTCAGCACCCACAAGAAAAATCGCCCCGCCAATCACAGACAGTGGCAAAATCAATCGATAGTCCGCTCCGAAAATCAGGCGGATCATATGGGGAACAATTAAACCGACAAAACCAATCGTTCCTGAAACTGAAACAGCCACACCGGTTAAAAGCGATGCCACGATTAATAACACGACCCTTACCTTTTGGACCGATACTCCCGAATAATAAGCAGCCTCTTCCCCAAGAGCCAGCATGTTCAATTCTCTCGTTAAAAATGCTACGAACAGAATACTCAGGAGAACAAACGGAAAAATCACGCGATTGTAGCTCCAATCTGTAAGGGCAAGGCTTCCCATCATCCAGTACATAATCGTCTGCATTTTTTCATCCGAGAGAGCGAGAATCAGGGACAGCATGGAAGCAATAAAGGCCTGAACGACAACCCCTGCTAAGATTAATGTTTCCATCTGCAAACGGCGGTTAATCCTGGCTAAGGTGTAAACGATGAAGAGTGTAAGCAAACCTGAACTGAAAGCAACCACTGGCAGGGTCCATTGTCCGAACAGAATACTTTCAAACCCCAACAATAATACAAGGGCTGCACCAAGGGCTGATCCGGAAGACACACCTAATATAAACGGATCTGCCAGCGGGTTTCTCAGCACCCCCTGGTAAATAGCCCCTGCTAATGCAAGCGCAGCTCCAACGAGAATACTTAAAATAATCCGTGGCATACGGATATTCCAGATAATCGTTTCTGTCGTATCCTTCCATGTCTGTTCCATTCCCTCTCCGATCAGAGGAATTTTCGAGCAAATCACGATCCAGACCGTCATCATGTTAATTTCTGCACTTCCGATTGATACACTGAAGATTACAGTAAACAGCAAAATCGTCAATAATACTGGTATCCAGATGATAAGCTTTTTCGTGTATAGCTGATGCCCTTTCATACAATTCCACTACTTTCTCTATTCCTGATTAAACTTTTCCGGATACAAGTACTCCGCTATTTTTGTTAACCCTTGAGTGATGCGGGGTCCCGGCCGCTCCGTAATATCAGAATTTAAAGGATAAACCTGACCTTCCTCTATAGCCGTGACATCCTTCCATGAGTCACGATTCTTTACTTTTTGCACCGCATTTTCCACATAACTGGCATAGGTCAGGAAAATAACATCAGGGTTGCTTTGAATAACCTCTTCTTCACTAACCTGAGGCCAGCCTTCCTGATCAGACATGATATTAACCCCACCAGCCGTTTGAACCAGTTCATTTAAAAATGTTCCGTTTCCAGCTGTAAAGAGCTCTTCCCCTATTTCAATCCATACTGTTTTCCGCTCATCCTCGGGAATGTCCTGAACAACCTTTTTCACTGATTCTACATCCTCTTTCATGGAGGCAACTACTTCTTCTGCATGATCTGTTGTACCCGTTGCTTTTCCGGCTGTTAAAATATCTTTATACGTCTCCTCCAGGGTCTGCGCTCCAAGGACCAGCACCTTAATGCCCTGTTCTCTCAGCTGACTAATAGATTCCCCATTATTGACATCAGCCACAACCAAATCGGGTTCCAAAGATATAATTTTTTCAACATTCAACTCCAGGCCACCAACCGATTCAATTTCCTTTACTTCTTCGGGATAGTTGTCATTATCTGTTACCCCTACGACTTTATCGCCAAGCCCCAGTCCAAAGATAATTTCTGTTGCACTTGGAATCACAGATACAATGCGCTCCGGCTCTTCTTCTATGACAACCTCTTCACCAGAATCATCTGTAATCGTGACCGGAAAGGCAGCTTCGTTTGAATCCTGTCCGCTCCCTTGCTCCTCCTGGTTCTGTTCCTGCTCCTGTGCAGGTTTTTCATCCTGTTTGGATTCATCATCTGATGCACATCCGATTAAACCAATGGACACCATGGTCATAAATAAAACGAGTCCTAATACTTTCAAAGCCTGTTTCATTTTAATTTCCTCTCCTTTTTGTATGTAAATTGTTGTATATATAGCTAAAGGAAAAACGACAAAATCCGGGTGGTGACAGGCACCAGATAAAGAATATTCGACAATATTCGGGTGGTGACAGGCACCTATATAAAAAGCCCCGATTTCCCTTTTAAAAAAGAAATCGAGGCTTCCATACAACATTCGCTGAAAATCAACGTTGGATATGTTTGCCTTTTCCTTTAAACCCGAAGGAAAATCAGCTACGAATAATAAGGCAGGTCTCCTGACTCATGATCATCGCTCCCTAAATCTTCCCATCTTTCGACAGTGATTTCCTTAGGTCGCTCCCAATTACAGTGGCGGGACCGTGCCGGATTTTCACCGGACTTCCCTTTTAAGCAGACAATTGAAATGCCCGCACCTTATTATTATGGTTTATTCGCTTTTCATCTAATATTTATCTTATGGCTAATGATCCATTTCGTCAATCTTTTTCTTTCATCAAAGTTTGTGTAAATCAGGCTTCTTTCTCCATCAGGGAATGTAGCCGACCAGTATTCCTTGATGACCCCCATTATAATAGGATAGAAAAAGACAGCACTGCCCCTCAGGACAGTGCTATACGTTCTCCACACAGGTCTTCTGATTCAGTTCATAGACGAACTTCTTTCCATTAATCATAACTTCCACAACTGTAAGGGTTAACCGAAGTGCATCCTTCATCGCCATCACTCCCCTACAAGAGTAAGTTATTTGAGCATCTTTCTACCATCATTCTATGACCAAAAATCAAAAGTGAAACGGACAGGAAGCTAGTTTGTTTAAGGATCCCTACCGTTTCATTATTCTTTTTTTGGCGGGCGCTCTGACAGGATAATGCTTTCATTCTGACTTTGGAAATACTCAAGGTTAAAGTCATTTTTGAACAGCATAACAGGTCGATCCACATAATCATAAACCATCATGTTCGTACTGGTCCGTCTTAATTTTTCAGGTACCTCACCTTCAGCTACCCAGCGGGCAATCTGGAAGCTTAGCGTATCCATCACAAGGTCCACACCATATTCTGCCTTCATTCGATAAATAAATACATCAAATTGCAGCTGACCCACTGCTCCCAGAATGGTTTCCTCCATATGCGGCGTCCGGTAAACCTGAATCGCGCCTTCCTGGGCAATTTGCTGAATCCCTTTGATGTACTGTTTATGCTTCATAGCATTTTTTGGCCGCACTTTGGCAAAATGCTCCGGTGGAAACTGCGGCAAATCGCCAAAACTGAAAATATTCTTAGATCCGCAGACTGTGTCCCCAATCTGATAGACCCCTGGATCATACAGACCAATAATGTCCCCGGCATATGCTTCCTCTACATTTTCACGGCTGTCAGCAAAGAACTGCTGAGGAAGAGCCAGCTTCATCTGCTTCCCTGTTCGGTCCAGCCATGTCGTCATCCCTTTTTCATATTTGCCTGAGCAAATGCGAAGAAAGGCAATTCGGTCACGGTGAGCAGGGTCCATGTTTGCCTGAATTTTAAAGACAAAGCCGGAAAACTCCTCATCTGTCGGTTTTACCGTTCCTTTTGATGAATTCCGTGTAGCCGGCAAGGGGGCCATTTCTAAAAAGTGCTCTAAAAAGGTTGGAACCCCAAAGCTTGAAACGGCACTGCCAAAGAAGACAGGTGTCTGCTTCCCTTCCTTGACAGCTTCATAATCAAATTCATTACCTGCTTCATCCATGAGCATAAGGTCTTCCATCAGTTGATCAATGGTCGCCTGGTCTGTAACCTTTTCCAGGTGTTCCTGCAGGTCATCATAGTCCTGAATTTCCTGTGTGCCTACCTTTTCACCATCATCGTAATATTCAATCTGCTTTTCAAACCGGTCATAAACCCCTGTGAAAGTAGGTCCCATTCCAATAGGGTAATTAATAGGGGTGGATTCAATCCCTAATACCTCTTCAATTTCTTCAAACAGCTCAAGAGGTTCTTTCCCGAAGCGGTCCATTTTGTTTATAAAGGTGAAAATTGGAATGCCTCGATCCCGACAAACTTTAAACAGTTTCTTCGTCTGTGCTTCCACACCCTTGGCAACATCCAGTATCATAACCACACTGTCTACGGCCATAAGTGTACGGTAGGTATCCTCACTAAAGTCCTCGTGCCCCGGGGTATCGAGAATATTAATTTTGTATCCCTGGTATTCAAACTGCATCACACTTGATGTAACGGAAATCCCCCGTTGTTTTTCAAGCTCCATCCAGTCTGACGTTGCAAACTTTGCCGATTTCTTTGCTTTTACAGAGCCTGCTGTACGAATTGCCCCACCCAGCAAAAGCATTTTTTCCGTAAGCGTTGTTTTCCCGGCATCAGGGTGGGAAATGATTGCAAACGTTTTTCTTCTATTCACTTCTGTTTTCATATCAGCCATTATCGGAACTCCTTCTACAGATGTATTTTATAGTTTCAGGAATGGTTTTCTGTGAAAGGAAGTTTAGTATCACATTGGACATATCCTCTTTTCCGTCTCTTAATTAAAAACACTTTTATTATCATACCATAACGGCTTGGACTGCGTGAACTCACGATCATAGTATAAGTGAGTCTGCCTTCGATGGATCTCGAGGATGTTAGAATTATTAATCCGAATTCATAAAAATTATTCCTTATTATTCTGGTTCAAGCTGGAAAGACCCTTAATTGAGCCAAAAAGTCTATGAATCATGCCAGAGTATTAGTTTTTATTCCAGTTTTGAAATTGATTAATCCAAGTTTAAACATTATTCATCCTCTTTTTAAAAACATTAAGCCAAAATTTTCATATTTAATCCTGTTGTCGACCCATTAACTATAAAAATTCATTATTGATCTGATTTAAACTGAATGGCACCTCTATTCTCAGTTTTCGTCCGTCATGTTCAAGATTGAGCCACTTTTCGATTATTCTCCCAGGCTTTCCTCATACTCATCTACAATGTTCCCATAAAAAATCCGGCCAATCCCCCAGGGACCAGCCGGACCTATTAAGCCAGACATGACAATTGATTCTGTTGTGCCAGATGCTGAATATGAGGCATTTTGGAAATATCCATATTGCCTCCACTGACAATAACACCGCAATGCTTAGAGCGAATCTGATGGCCATGTGCCAGGAGAGCTGCAAAAGCACTCGCACCTGCTCCTTCAATTAAGTTCTTGCCTCTCTCCAGCATATAAACCATCGCAACTGCAATGTCCTCATCCGAAACCGTTACGATATCGTCCACAAATTGCTGAATGAGTGGGAAGGTTTGGATGCCTGGTTTCTTCACGGCAATGCCGTCTGCAATGGTAGAAACCCTCTTTACCCCTGATGATCCCATCTGATAGAAACGATTATAGGTGGGGCATGCCCCCTTGGCCTGAACACCGATGATTCTAATATTTGGATTCAGGTGCTTGGCAGCAACGGCAATACCACTAATCAGACCGCCACCACCGACTGGTACGATAATGGTGTCCAGTCCAGGCTCCTGCTGAAGCATTTCCAGCCCAATCGTTCCCTGTCCTGCCATCACATCCGGGTCATCAAAGGGATGAACAAAAACGGAATTTTCCCGTTCCATTTCTTCCATGGCGGCTTCATAGGCTTCCTGAAAGGATTCTCCCGTTAACACAATTTGTGCTCCGTATCCTTTGGTCGCCTGTGCCTTTGCTGTCGGGGTTTTCTCCGGCATGAAAATTTTTGACTGAATGCCGTGCTTGGTTGCTGCCAGAGCAACACCCTGGGCATGGTTTCCTGCAGATGCGGCAATAACCCCCCTTCTTTTTTCGCTGTCTGAAAGCTGTGAAATTTTGTTCGTGGCACCTCTGATTTTAAAGGCACCGGTTTTCTGCTGATTTTCCATCTTAAAATAAACCTGTTTTCCTGTTAACTGATTAATGGATGTTGATGTAGTCAGGGGGGTGCGATGCACAACATCCATCATCTGCTGCATCGCATCCGTGATTTTTTGACCTGTTAAGCAATTCCCAATGTCTTCACACTCCTCTAATATTTGACTATATTTTGTTCGTATTGATCAATTTTATCCGCTTGATTCAGCGTAACCGCAATTTCATCCCAGCCATTTAGCAGCATTTGTTTCTGATAGGATGAAAGATCAAAACTTTCCTGCAGTCCCTCTGAATCCTGAACGGTTTGGGTTTCAAGATTTACGGTTACCTCATAATGTTCAGTCTCGGCTTTCTTTATAAGCTGCTGAACGGTTTCCTCATTTAAGGTTACGGGCAAGAGACCATTTTTAAAACAATTATTATAAAAAATATCGGCAAAGCTCGGTGCAATGATGACCTTAAAGCCGTAATCCTCCAGTGCCCATGGGGCGTGCTCACGTGATGAACCACAACCGAAATTTTCCCCCGCCACCAGGATGGAAGCCCCTTTATACTTTTCGTCATTTAACGAAAAGTCCTCACGGGGTTCTCCGTTATCATAGAAGCGCCAGTTATAAAATAAAAATTGGCCGAATCCCTGTCGTTCAATCCGCTTTAAAAATTGTTTAGGGATGATTTGATCTGTATCTACATTCGTTCGATTAAGAGGATATACAAGTCCCTCATGAATTCGCAGCGGCTCCATAGCTGACCCTCCTTTTTTCCGATAATTAGCTTAATACAGGCGATCCCATTTGACGAACATCGGTAAATCGTCCCTCAATCGCTGCAGCTGCTGCCATCTCAGGACTGACTAAATGGGTTCTTGCTCCATTTCCCTGACGTCCTTCAAAGTTACGATTGGAGGTTGAAGCGCAACGTTCTCCAGGTGGTACCACATCGTCATTCATGGCCAGGCACATACTGCAGCCGGCTGCCCGCCATTCAAAGCCTGCCTGTTTAAAGATAACATCCAGTCCCTCTTTTTCTGCTGCTTCCTTGACGCTGTGAGAACCAGGGACAACCATAGCCCGAACTGAATCCTTTACTTTCTTACCACGGACAATTTCTGCGGCTCGCTGCAAGTCACTTAGTCTTGAATTGGTACAGGATCCAATGAATACATGCTCAATTTCTACGGAGGAAATAGGCTGGTTTGGCTCAAGTCCCATATAGTCAAGCGCTCGTTCAATGGCCTGCTTCTCGTTTGCTGTTGCTGCATTCTCCGGATCCGGTACCGACTCACTGACCGGGATACACATGCTCGGATTGGTCCCCCAGCTCACCTGTGGTTCAATCTCCCAAGCATTGATTTCAACGGTGGCATCATAAGCCGCTCCTTCATCTGTTGCAAGGGAACGCCAATCCTCTGCAGCCCTTTCAAAGGCCTCCCCTTCCGGAACATGGCGTTTTCCTCTTAAATATTCAATGGTCGTATCATCCGGGCTGATCAAACCTGCTCTGGCACCTGCCTCAATGGACATATTGCAGATGGTCATTCGCCCTTCCATGGAAAGATTGCGAATCGCATCCCCTGTATACTCAATGATATAGCCGGTGCCAAAGCGGACCCCATGTTTAGCAATGATCGCCAGGATCAAATCCTTCGCTGTCACGCCTTTTCCAAGGTCTCCGTTAACCTTTACATTTAGAGTCTTAGGCTTTTGCTGCCAGATGGTCTGGGTGGCTAATACGTGCTCTACCTCACTAGTTCCAATCCCAAAAGCAAGGGCGCCGAATGCCCCATGAGTGGATGTGTGACTATCCCCGCAGACGATAGTTTTCCCTGGTTGTGTTAAACCTAATTGCGGGCCAATGACGTGCACAATTCCCTGATCAGGATGGTCAATATCGGCAAGCGGAATCTCAAATTGCTCACAATTTTGCTTTAAGGTTTCCATCTGTGTTTTGGAAATCTCATCCTTAATCACATTCCGGTGGATGGTCGGTACATTGTGGTCCATGGTTGCGTACGTCAGGTCCGGCCTGCGCACTTTTCTATTCTTCATTCTTAAGCCTTCAAACGCCTGTGGAGAAGTGACTTCATGAACTAAATGCAGATCAATATAAAGCAAATCAGGTTTTTCCGGTTCCTGATGAACAATGTGCCGCTCCCAGATTTTATCAATAATCGTTTTCGGGTAATCCATGTGTTCAACTCCTTTCCTGGGGACTGTCCCCACATGCTTTAAAGCACTAAAGCACAACCCCTATATATAGCAGCTCATAATGCTTTCGGATGTGCTTCTGGAAGATATTCCTTCGACAACCAAACGGGTCATGACGTCTGTTCCCACTCGTTCTCCCTCTACTACATGTAAATCTGCTGTATGATAGCCGAGTCGCAGAGTTTCCTGAACAGCTTCTTCAACAGCCTTGGCCTCTTCCTCCAGTTGAAGGGAATGCCTGAGCATCAATGCTGTCGACAGAATCATAGCCAGTGGATTCGCCAGTCCCTGCCCGGCTATATCTGGAGCTGATCCATGCACAGGCTCATAAAGCCCGACACCATCTGTACGGAGGCTGGCAGAAGGAAGCATTCCGAGCGAACCGGTCAGTACAGACGCCTCGTCACTTAAAATATCGCCAAACATATTTTCCGTTACGATGACATCGAACTGAGTTGGATCTGTAATGAGTTTCATGGCTGCTGCATCCACCAGTAAATGCTCAACGGTTACATCCGGGTAGTCCTTCCGTTTTTTTTCCACAACCTCTCTCCAGAGTTTACTGGATTCAAGCACATTCGCCTTATCCACAGAAGTTAAATGCTTTCTTCTCAGCCTTGCGCTTTGAAAGGCCTGATCTACAATTCTCTCAATCTCATGGCGCTGGTATGCAAGGGTATCAACAACTGATTGCCCATCTTCGCGTATTTCACTTGGCTCGCCAAAATAAAGCCCGCCTGTCAATTCCCGTATAATTAACAGGTCACTGCCGCTGACAACTTCCTCTTTTAACGGTGAAGCATGAAGCAGCTGTGGAAAACCTTTTACTGGTCTGAGATTGGCAAAAAGACCTAATGCCTTACGAATCCCTAATAAACCTTTTTCAGGTCGAAGGTGGGAAGGATGGTTCTCCCACCTGGGCCCCCCGACCGCACCCAACAATACCGCATCCGCCTGTTCACATCCCCTGATTGTTTCATCTGGTAAAGGCGTTTCATGGCGGTCAATTGCCGCACCACCAATATCAAAGGATTCAAACTCAAATTTATGGCCATATTCATCAGCAATCGCATCCAGTACTTCTACTGCCGATTGGATGACCTCCTGACCTATACCATCACCAGGTAGCAAAGCAATCTGTTTTTTCATGAACCTGACCCTCCCCTTTTTCTTGACTAACCTCAACTCTCCTTAACTATGAATCTTTTTCTGTTCAGCCTGACGCTGATTGATCAGTACACGGTTCAGTGCGTTCAGGAACGCATTAGCAGATGCTTCTAATACATCCTGTGCAGCTCCTCTTCCTCCCATTTCGGTGTCATTGACCTTCACCATTACGTGAACCTCAGCCAGTGCATCCCGGCCTTTGCCAATAGAATTCAGCTGGTAATCGGTTAAATCCACCTCTTCCTGAACGAGGGATTCAAGCGTGTTGTAGAGAGCCTCTACACTCCCCTGCCCGGTTCTTGCTGTTTCCACACGGTAGCCTTCTGGTGTTTTCAAGGCTACCGTAGCTGTTGGGAGATTGTGGGATCCATATTGAACCTGGAACGACTCCAGATTGTATTTGGCAATGTTCAAGGAATCGGACTGCAAATCTGTCAGAATGGTAAACAAATCATCATCCGTGACTTCCTTCTTCCGGTCGGTCAGTTCTTTAAACGTTTTAAAGGCTTCTTTCACTTTTTCTTCAGGTAATTCAAAGCCGAGCTGTTCTACTTTATCCGCGAATGCATGCCGTCCTGAATGCTTTCCTAATACCAGATTGTTAGATTTAATCCCGACCATCTCTGGTGTAATAATCTCATAAGTAGAAGCCTCCTTCAGCACCCCATCCTGATGAATTCCAGATTCATGGGCAAAGGCATTCCGGCCAACAACTGCTTTATTTCCAGGCACCATCATTCCGGTAAATTTACTAATTAAGTCACTCGTTCGTTTGATTTCATTGAGGACCAGATTGGTGGAATGCTGATAGAAATCGTTGCGGATTTTCAGTGCCACTGCAATTTCTTCCAATGAAGCATTCCCGGCACGTTCCCCGATTCCATTGATTGTGCCCTCAATCTGAGTCGCGCCGTTTTCAATTGCTGCAATCGAGTTGGCAACAGCCATTCCAAGGTCATCATGACAGTGTGCAGATAGAGCTACTCTATCAATATTCGGAACATGCTCTCTCACATAGCGGAACATTCGGCCGTATTCCTCAGGTGTGGTATATCCAACGGTATCCGGCAGGTTAATAACGGTAGCACCGGCATCAATAACCTTTTCAATAATTTTAACGAGGAAGTCTAAATCGGACCGGCTGGCATCCTCCGCTGACCATTCCACATGGGTGAATTTTTGCTTGGCATATGAGACCATTTCCACCGAAGTCTGAATCACGTCATCCGGGGTTTTCTTCAGCTTGTGTGTCATATGAATCGGTGAAGTGGCAAGAAAAATATGAATCCTTGGCTCTGCTGCATCTTTAAGAGCATCCCAGGCAATGTCGATATCTTCCTTTGTAGTCCGGGCTAATCCTGTAACCGATGTGTTTTTAATAGTACGGGCAATTTGTCTGACCGCTTCAAAATCCCCTTTAGAAGATGCGGGAAAGCCTGCTTCCATAACATCGATCCCCAAACGTTCGAGTTGTTTGGCAATCTCAATCTTTTCAAGCTGGTTCAAATTCACTCCCGGAGACTGCTCCCCATCTCTCAGCGTTGTATCAAAGAATTTAATTTGAGCCATGAGTGACGACTTCCTCCTTTTTCTTCTTTTTGTTTTGCTTAACAAATGGCATCAATTCACGCAATTCTTTTCCAACCTGGGTCAGCTGATGATTTTTCTCTAATTCATTAATCGCATTAAACTGCGGGCGATTTACCTGATTTTCCAAAATCCATCCTTTGGCAAATGCACCTGATTGAACGTCCTGTAAAACCTCTTTCATACGTTCTCTTGTTTCTTCATTGATGACTTTAGGACCTGATACAAAGTCTCCCCATTGAGCCGTGTCGGAAACAGAGTAACGCATATTCTCCAGTCCGCCTTCATACATCAAGTCAACAATCAGTTTCAGTTCATGTAAACACTCAAAATAAGCGACTTCAGGCTGATAGCCGGCCTCTGTTAAGGTTTCAAAGCCTGCTTTAACCAGGTTTGATACTCCTCCGCATAAAACCGCCTGCTCACCGAATAAGTCTGTTTCCGTTTCTTCCTGGAAGGAGGTTTTTAAAATACCGGCACGACCGGATCCGATTCCTTTTGCATAAGCTAATGCCAATTCAGTAGCTTGACCGGATGCGTCCTGATATACTCCGTAAAGGGACGGTACGCCAGCCCCTTCTTCAAATGTCCTTCTTACCAGATGACCAGGAGCTTTTGGTGCTACCAGAAATACATCGACATCTTCTGGTGGAACCACCTGATTGAAATGAATATTAAATCCGTGTGCAAAAGCAAGCGCATTGCCAGGAGCTAAGTTTGGCTTAATCTGATTTTCATAAATCCCCGGCTGCAACTCATCCGGAAGAAGAATCATAACAACATCCGACTCTGCTACTGCATTTGCGACGGTTTTTACTGCCATTCCATCCTCTTCTGCTTTATCCCAGGATTTCCCCTTGCGTAATCCAACGACTACATCAAAACCATTCTCCTTTAAATTCTGTGCATGGGCATGCCCCTGTGATCCATAACCAACAACAGCAATCTTTTTACTTCTTAATACCTCTTCCTGAATATCATTGTGATAAAGTACGTTTGCCATGTTAAACATCCTTTCTAAACTTTATTTTAATATTGAATAAGCGGGAATCTCGGTCACCTGTGGCTGATGCCCGCGAAGGAATGCTGTTAATCCTGTTCGTGCTAATTCTTTGATTCCATAAGGACGAAGCAATTCAATCAACGCTTCTATTTTTTCAGTTTTTCCGGTTACCTGAACGGTCAGACTGTCCCGGCTCACATCAATGATTGAAGCTCGAAATGGTTCAATGATGCCCTGAATCTCACTTCTTATCTGACTATTGCTGACGACTTTAATTAACGCGAGCTCCCGGGCTACAATGGCCTTATCCGTAATGTCGGATACCTTTAAAACATCGATTTGTTTATGGAGCTGCTTAATCATCTGTTCCAGCTTCTGATAGTCAGGAACTTCAACGACAAATGTCATTTTTGAAATCCCTTCTGTTTCGGTGCGTCCCACTGAAATACTTTCAATGTTAAACTGCCTTTTATGAAGCAATCCTGTTACCCGATTTAGTACACCACTCCGATTCTGAACGGTTGCTGTGATGATTCTCCTCATGGTTTCACCCCTATCATTTCGTGAATGCCCTTGCCAGGTGCAATCATTGGATAAACATTTTCAAGCTTTAGTACCCTGCAATCCAGTACAACTGGGCCGCTGTAAGCAAATACTTCAGGAATGACCTGTTGAAGCTCTTCCTCGGTTTCCACCTTGAATCCACGAATTTGATAGCTTTCCGCAAGCTTTACATAATCAGGCTGAACAGGCAGCAGAGATTCAGAGTAACGTTCTTCATAGAAGGATTCCTGCCATTGCCGCACCATTCCTAATGATTCATTATTCATAATAATGACCTTGACCGGTAATCCTTTTTCCTGGAGGAGGGAAAGCTCCTGCATGGACATCTGAAACCCACCATCGCCAACCAGTGCTACCACGGTTTCATCCGGTTTCGCCAATTGGGCTCCGATTGCTGCCGGAAAGCCAAAGCCCATGGTTCCGAGGCCGCCTGAAGTCACCCATCTGTCCGGATCAGAAAATGTATAATATTGCGCAGCCCACATTTGATGCTGACCTACGTCTGTTGTAACAATGGCCCTTCCTTCCGTCTCTTTGTAAATTGCCTCTACCAGCCATTGCGGAGAAACACCCTCATCCGAATGCTTATAGGCCAGCGGGAAATCCTTCTTCCAATCCTGCAATTGCTTCATCCACTCCTCGTGCTGAGGGCTTTCCTCAATCATCGACAGCATTTCATGAAGGGCTTCATTGGAATCCGCTACAACAGGGATTTTCGTATTGACATTTTTGCCAATCTCAGCTGGGTCAATATCGATATGAGCAACCGTTGCATGTTTGGCAAAGTGCTTGAGATTTCCTGTCAGACGATCATCAAAGCGAGCGCCAATATTGATAAGCAAATCACACTCATATAGAGCCATATTTGCTGCATAGGTCCCATGCATTCCTGCCATACCAAGGGATAACGGGTGGTTCCCCGGAAAGCTTCCTAACCCAAGTAAGGTGGTTGCAACCGGTAAGGAATGCTTGACAGCAAAGGCTTTTAACAGACTGGATGCTTCTCCGTGTAAAACGCCTGCTCCGGCAAGTAATAGAGGTTTTTTTGCTTTCGATATCGCATCAGCCAGCTTTTTAATCTGCAGCGGATTTGGCTTCGTTGTTGGCTGATAGCCAGGCAGATCAAACGTTGTATCGAATGAGCCTTCCTGTATACTGGCGGAAATATCTTTTGGGATATCAACCAAAACTGGACCTTTTCGCCCTGTGGTTGCAATATGAAAGGCCTCTCTTACAATTCGTGGCAGGTCACTCATCGATTGAACCTGGTAATTATGCTTGGTAATTGGTGTAGTAATCCCCATCACATCTGCTTCCTGAAAAGCATCTGTACCAATAACCTGCCGTGCTACCTGGCCGGTAAAAATAACAAGCGGTAAGGAATCCATCATGGCATCGGTAATTCCTGTCACGAGATTGGTTGCACCAGGTCCAGAGGTCGCAATAACAACACCAGGCTTACCTGACACTCTTGCGTAGCCTTCTGCCGCATGAACAGCTCCTTGTTCATGACGGGATAATACATGATGAAACGATTCTTTTGCTCTATATATGGCATCGTAAATGGGTAATACGGCACCTCCCGGATAACCAAAAATCGTTTCAACATCCTCATGAAGTAATGATTCCACCAGCAAATCTGCCCCCGTTTTTGTACTTGTTTCTGTTCGCATACTTGCCTTTGCCTGAACGCTCACCTTTTAATCCCTCCTAAACATTTTAAATAATTAAAAATCTCTAATTAAAAAAGACCTTTTCTCCCTACACTCTGCACACACTTTTGCAGAATATAAGGGGAGAAAAGGTCTTTTACTTTTCACGGTACCACCCTTTTTCACAGTATCCTTACAGAAACTGTCTCATGAGGCTGACGCGAGCCTCTTTGTTAACGAGCGCTTTGAATAACACCCGGCTAAGCCTAGTGAGACGAATCCGTTCAGCTTAACACTCAGGGACGATGTCGGAATGAGCTGTATTTCCGGGCTTCCAGCAACCCCGGATCTCTGGGAATACAATGGTCTCATCCCTTTGTTCCCGTCATCGCTTTTACTTACCGTTTTATATTTTCATAACTCCTCCAGTATTAGCGGATGTCACAAGTTTTGAGTACTTCGCTAAATAACCGGACTGAATTTTCGGCTCTGGTTTTTGCCAATTCTTCCTCCGTTCTGTTAAAACTTCATCGTCTACGAGTAATTCGATGGAACGAGTCTCTAAATCAATCATTATGCCGTCTCCATTTTCGACTAAAGCTATCGGTCCACCTTCAGCAGCTTCCGGTGAAATATGGCCAACGGAAATCCCTCGAGTAGCTCCAGAGAAACGGCCATCTGTAATTAATGCAACCTCTTTCCCAAGGCCACGCCCTGCAATGGACGATGTTGGAGCCAGCATTTCCGGCATTCCCGGACCGCCTTTTGGTCCTTCATATCTGATTACAACGACATGACCTGCCTGAACAGTGCCGTTGTCAATTCCCTCTTGAGCCTCTTCCTGTGAGTCAAAAACAATGGCTTCTCCCAGGAACTTTTTAATGGATGGGTCAACCGCTCCTACTTTAATAACCCCTCCATTAGGTGCGATATTGCCGTATAAAATGGATAATCCGCCAACAGGGCTGTAGGCATTCTCTTTTTTACGAATCACCTGATCATTCTTAATTTCTGCGTCTTTCACATTTTCATAGATGGATTGACCCGTCACTGTAATCCGATCTTTATGAATGAGTCCATCAATCTGACAAAGCTCCTTTATAATGGCACTGACACCACCGGCTAAGTGCACATCATGCATGGTATAATCCGATGCCGGACTAATTTTAGATAAATAAGGAACCTTCTCCGCAATTTCATTAATGGATTTCAAATCATATTCAATACCTGCTTCATGAGCGATGGCAATCGTATGAAGCACTGTATTGGTTGATCCTCCCATCGCCATATCTAAAGCAAAGGCATCATCAAAAGTCTCTTTCGTTAAAATATCTCTTGGCCGGATATCCTGCTTAACGAGGTTCACCAGGTGATGGGCAGCCTGATAAATTAAATCATGGCGCTCTTTGGAAGTAGCAACAATCGTGCCATTTCCCGGAACGGTCAACCCGAGCATTTCCATCAGACAGTTCATCGAATTTGCGGTAAACATGCCTGAACAGGATCCGCATGTTGGGCAAGCCAGCTGTTCCATTTCAGATAATTCGTTCTTCGTCATTGTGCCGGACTTGTAGGCGCCCACTCCCTCGAACATGGAAACCAGAGATAAATGATCACCACCCGGGGAAACTCCTCCCTCCATCGGTCCGCCTGAAACAAATACAGATGGAACGTTGGTACGGGCTGATGCCATCAGCATTCCTGGTGTAATTTTGTCACAGTTGGGAATATAAAAGACTCCATCAAACCAGTGTGCATTAATAACGGTTTCTGCACTATCGGCAATCACTTCCCGGCTTGGCAGGGAGTAGCGCATGCCAATATGACCCATGGCAATTCCGTCATCGACTCCAATCGTATTAAATTCGAATGGAATACCGCCCGCTTCCCGTATAGCATCTTTAACAACCTGCCCAAATTCATTTAAATGTCTGTGACCAGGGATAATATCTACATAAGAGTTACAGACGCCGATGAACGGCTTCCCTAAATCACTCGTTTTAACCCCTGTTGCATGAAGCAGGCTTCGATGCGGAGCGCGGTCAATTCCTTTTTTGATCATGTCACTTCTCATAGCGGGGCCCCCTTATATTGCCTCGGCGTTGTTTTTCTTGTCCGGATAGCATTGAACGCCATCTGTTAATACGGCTTTTCTGAACTCCTGCAAGAGATGTCTGGTTACCTCGCCGATTGTACCGCCATTAATTGGACGCTGATCCACTTCTACAACCGCAATCACTTCTGCTGCTGTTCCTGTTAAAAAGACTTCATCCGCTACAAACACATCATGCCGTGTAAAAGGCTGTTCTTTAAGGTCATATCCGTTTTCGTTCGCTAAGTCTATAATGGCATTTCTCGTAATGCCTTCCAGAGCACCTAGATAAATAGGAGGTGTGTAAATCGTTCCATTTTTTACAATGAAAATATTGTCTCCAGAGCATTCGGTAACATAACCCTGATCATTCAGCATAAGTGCTTCATCAGCCCCTGCCTGCTTTGACTCCTGTTTGACCAGAATATTATTTAAATAATTTAAAGACTTAATCTGTGGACTGAGCACGTCAGGACGATTTCTTCTCGTCGCCACGGATGCCAGTTTTAAGCCACGTTCATATAATTCTTCCGGATAAAGAGCGAGTGCTTCTGCGATCACAACAATACGCGGTTCCTCACATAAATCAGGATCGAGTCCCAGATTGCCTTTTCCGCGTGAGACCACAACTCGTATATAGGCATTTTCCAAGTTGTTTTTGCGAACCGTGTCCACAATAATCTGCTTAAATTCCTCCTTTGCATAAGGGATATCAAGCATGATTGAATGAGCCGATTCATAAAGACGATGAACATGTGCATCAAGCTTAAACACATTTCCGCTGTAAGAACGAATACCTTCAAATACCCCATCTCCATACAAAAATCCATGATCATAAACGGAAATGACGGCATCCTCTTTCCTTACATATTCGCCATTTAAATAAATCCACTGATCACCCATATACGTCACTCCTCTCTTTTTATATTTTAATAAACTGCATAAAAGCGTTAACGCGTTAAAGTATAAAATTTCAAATAACCCTTTTTCACATTCCTTCTTTTTTGAAGTTTTAAAGGGCTTTTATACTCAGATTGCTATGGGTTTCATCATGTAGTTTTTTTAATATTGTCGATAATCATAACTCCATTTGATGTGGAGGTCAACCGGTAAAACGAAAAAATTCTGATAATTTTTATAAGTCAAATTATTAGAAAACGCTTCCAATATTGGTACCGTTGTATTTCTGCCAGCAATAGGTTTTTGCGCATTTTTTTGCCTTTTTACAGCCAGATGATAAATAACTATATTTTAGAAAACATGCAATTGATCATTTAGACTAAAAATAAAAAATGACCACCCAAGGATGGTCATTTTTTACATCGTTTTCTATAAACACAAACAGAAACTGTTCATCAAAAATAAATCACTTATTTTAGAAAGCCTTTGCTATAGCAAAATACCTTTTTGGTAACGCAGGTATTAATAGAATTAATAGAATGATACAGAACAGAACAGAAAAACTCATATACGCACCATTATAGAGCAGTGAATAAATAACAACCGGCTGATCTCCTGCAAAGGAAGCAAAGAAGACAATCCCCGCTACAAAATGACATAGAAAACGAAGAAATCCTCCTAAAATCGTGCCCATGATTATAAATGAAATCCACTTACCAGCATTTCCGTTGGTTATCCCTTGCTTCACCTGTTTGGCAAAAACTCCCGCAAAGCCTACGAACGTAAACGCAAGGAAGTAGTCGATAAAACCTTGAACAGGATGATAAATCGAGGCACCTAATAATAGCTGTAATCCTCCAAACAGGAAACCTGACAAAAGTCCACCTTTGACGCCCCATCTGAATGCCATCATTAATACCGGAAGCATTCCAATTGATACGGATCCGCCCTGTGGCCAGAAACGTCCGGTTAAAAATTTAGACAGTTCATCGAATAATAATGCCAAAGCCGTAAAAATGGCGATTTCCACTACAAACAACACTTTTGACTGATTTGCTGCCATTTTAATATTCCTCCCCAATCAGATAATGAAAGTGAAGGCTGCCACGTCCTATAGATAAATAGATTTTTGCCCATAAAAAAAGCAAAGTATGGCGCAAGGACGCGCGATACTTTGCTTTGCCGTTCAAAACAAATTGTCCTTAACACCACAATCCCTACGCAAGTACTAACTTGACAGGTTCAAAGGGTCAAGAACGAAAACGTTCAATCTCAGCCGAACAGGCTCCCCTTTGTGGCAAACTCATTCACTTTAATTCTAATATACTACGTACGTTTCTAAAATACAACTAAAAAAATTACTATTCTTTCAATAACATTCGCATTCCAAAAAATGCTGCCCAGCACCTATGATCAGTTATATAAAAATGTACAGGGATATTGGATCCTTTTATAACCAGCGTTTTCTCATCAGAAGGATATACAGAGTGATCTTCCCCATTTATATGAATCAGCGGCTGATGGTTAACGATTTTAACCTCCAGCCAATGACCTTCATCAGAGGAATAGGTACCCATCAGCCTTTGCCATTGCGCTTCAGAAAGGGAACTTTCAGGAAATCCCTCGTCTTTTTCTTCCATCGGTATTCCTAAAGCCGTATTCACCGCTTCTAACCAAATGTCCCCGGCTGGCAGATCAGACACATTCGATAATACTACAACCACCAGGTCTTCCTCGGGTACAAACCCAAAATGCGAGGATACTCCAGGCTGACTTCCCCCATGTTCGACAAGCGTATACCCATGATAATCAGAAGTTACATTTAAAGCATAACCATAATATTTGTTCTGACTGATCTTCGCATAGGGCTGATACATCCTTTTCACAGCCGCCGGGGATAGCAGCTCCTCATCGCCAATCTTCCCATGATTAAGGAATAAATCACCATACTCCAATAAATCCAGGACCGTAGAACGTACACCCCCGCCAACTTCATAAATACCTAATGGAGGCCATGCTTCCTTCCGATGCGCCCGTTTCTCTTTATTATAGGTGTATGGAGTGGAGACCTGATTCATTTTATGGATTTCTTCAATACTAAGCGTCGTTCTGTTCATTTCCAATGGTCTTAGAATTTCCTCAGTAATAAATCGCCGAAACAGCTTTCCTGATGTCTTTTCAATAATTTCGCCAAGCAACGAAAACATGTCATTTGAGTAACTGAAATATTGACCAGGATCACCTAAAATCGAATGATCCCCTCTCATTAAAAAGTTTTTTTCATCTTTAAAGCGATTTCTGTTTTCATCCCTTTTAACCGGCGCCAGCCCGGAAGTGTGGCTTAATAAATGATGAATTTTTATCTTCCTCATATTCGATATTCTCTTTAGCTTGAAACCGGGAACATATTTTACAACCGGGTCATGAACGGACAGTAAGCCCTGTTCCTCCAGTATCATAATGGCCAGCGCTGCAAAGGACTTACTGATAGAGGCTGTTCCAAATAAAGAGTTGCTGGTTACAGGGGATCGGGACTGTAAATCAAGCACACCAAACCCTCTCTGATAAATGACAACACCCTTTTTCAGTACGCCCACCGCTGTTCCCACATGATGTTCCTTCTCCATACGCTCTATTAATCTTTTCTCGAATAACGACCACATGAACGTTAGCCCCCAACCTTGTTTTTGGCATCCAGTTTTGCATCTCCATGACCGTGGAAATGTATAACAAACCCATTTACTATTACCTCTATTGTATTAAAAATAGTATACCAGTAAAATAGATATGGTATAATGTAAGTACTTACCAAATTGTACTAAATTTTTAATCTGGGAATGATGTGAATGTTTCAGGGAAAATTAATTAAGTATCATCGTACAAGGAAAAAGATGACGCAAAAGGAGCTGGCCACCGGTATATGCTCGGTTTCCTATTTAAGTAAAATAGAAAATGAAACCATTGAACCCAGCGAGGATGTTCTGCAACTCCTGGGCGATCGTCTTCACATCTCCTTAGATATGCAGGAAGATAATGAAGATATAGAGGAACGCATCCTGAATTGGAACGACCTGATAAAAAATAAAAATTATGAAAAAGCACATGAGGAATACAATAATCTGCAAAAAATTTACCATGGAACCAATAATCGATCGATTAAATATTTATTTCTTACTATCGAATTTGGCTACTTGCTAACGTTTGAAAACGATAATAGAATTGTTGCAGCACACTACAAACAATTACGCGAGATGAAGGAATTATTCCCCCCATTGACCAACTACTATTTTCATAAGTTAGAATCATTATATTTTTATAATAGAAACGATCTAATTAATGCTTTAGAAGCACTCAAAGAGGCTGAAGAGGTTTACCCTGCCGTTAATGTCACTGATTCGACTCTATACTACAACCTTGCAATTTTTTATAACCGTACAGATCAGTTATACAAATCCCTGCATTATGCATTTAAATCCCTTAGGGAAACTCAAGCAAATTTTGACTTTCATATGATTACCGGCACTTTAATTCTACTTGGTAGTCTCTATATCAGAATTGGTGAGTATGACTATGCTGAAAGGGAATTTTTGAAGTTGAAAAAAGAAGAAGCCAGACTAAATTCAGATTTCACCGCATTAACCTATCATAATCTTGGTTATATTTACTATCAGCAAAAAAAGTATGAACAGGCAATACATCATCTTAATATTGCACTTGAAAATAGTAATACTGTAAGTCAAGTCGATACAATTTATGTATTATGCTTAATTTATTATACAGTACAAAATGATAAACTTTTTGAAAATACTTTAGAACTAGGAAAAAAACTAGCCAATAAAAAAACTTCCAATCGGTCTATTTATAAATTTTATATTTTAGAGACTAAAAAAAACAAGCAAGTCTATCATTCTACAGTTATTAATAAAATTGAAAATGAAATTATACCTTATTTCAAAGAAGCAGGTGAACAACAAGAACTACTCCGACTTTATAAATTGCTTGGTGATGTTTATTTCCACAATCGTCAATATAAAAAGGCTGGGGAGTATTACCAGCTAACCCACCAATATTATTCAAATACTTTTATGATTGAAGATTACATTTAGAGTCGTCGTTAACGGCTCTTTTTTATTGAACGAATTTTAAAGGAATATCACCAGCAAAAATAGAATACTATATTTATCAGAATTGTATGCGCTTTTATAAAAGTTGAGGTGAAAAAAGTATGTCAAATTCAGTTTTACTTACAATGGAAGGAAAAACGGCAAAGCTGACATTAAACCGACCAGACAGCATGAATGCCATGGATGTGAATCTCTTAAATGAACTTCATGAACAGTTACAGCAGTTAAAGGAAAGTCAAGTAAATGTGCTGGTTATTACAGGAAATGGCAAGGCGTTTTCTGCAGGTGGTGATATTAAAACCATGCTGCTGCAGTCTGATCCGGAAGGGTTTAAGGAAACTATGGAAACCATAAAGGAAATAATGGTAACCCTTTATACACTTCCAGCTATTACAATAAGTGCGATCAATGGTGCAGCTGCCGGTTTAGGCCTCAGCCTCGCTTTGGCTTGTGATTATGTATTCGCGGATGAAGAGGCAACCATTGCTATGAATTTTATAGGAATTGGCCTGATCCCTGATGGCGGAGGACACTTTTTCATGAAGCAGCGATTAGGAGAAGTAAAGGCTAAGCAGACCATTTGGGAGGGACAAAAACAAACTGCTCACCAGGCTCAGCAGGCAGGATTAATTGATGAAACCGTCAGTTCTGATTTTGATGGATTCATACAGAATAAAATAAATCAGTTACATAAACAGCCTTTACGTGCCATGATAGAAACCAAACTGATTTATGCACAGGAAAACCGGGAAAGGCTTGAAAATACTCTTAGCCTTGAAACGGATGGTCAGCAAAAAATGCGTCAAACTAAGGACCACAAAGCAGGAGTCCAGGCCTTCATAGAAAAAAGACCCCCGGTATTTCAAGGGGAATAAGAAACGAAAAGCCAAGGATATCCTTCATCCTTGGCTTTTCTCTAACTCTTAGTCCTTTTTCCGTTTAGCAGCCTTTTCACGTTCATTTTTGTTTAAAATCTTTTTACGTAAACGAACGTTTTCCGGTGTTACTTCACAGTATTCATCATCATCTAAATATTCTATTGCTTCTTCCAGTGTTAATTTACGTGTACTTCTTATCGTAGCTGTCTGGTCCTTCGTAGCTGAACGAACGTTGGTTAAATGCTTTTCTTTCGTAATATTTACGGTCAGATCATTTTCGCGATTATGCTCACCGACAATCATTCCTGCATATACTTCTGTTCCAGGTTCTACAAAAATGACACCGCGGTCTTCTAGAGACATGATACTGTATGTGGTAGTCTTACCATTTTCGAGGGAAACCAGAACCCCCTGGCGTCGTCCACCTACGTTTCCTGTACTTACAGGCTCATATCCATCAAACGTATGATTGAGAATACCGTATCCTCTTGTCTGACTCATAAACTCTGTTGCATACCCAATAAGTCCGCGGGAAGGTACCTTAAATTCAAGACGTACCTGGCCATTTCCCTGGTTCATCATGTCGAGCATTTCACCTTTTCTGGAACCCAGGGATTCAATCACAGAACCTGAATAATCTTCAGGAACATCAGCCTGGACCCGCTCTACAGGCTCGCACATTTTTCCATCAATTTCCTTCAGGATTACCTGTGGCTTGGAAAGCTGAAGTTCATAGCCTTCCCTGCGCATATTTTCAATTAATATCGACAGATGAAGCTCACCGCGACCGGAAACCGTCCATGCGTCCGGGGATGATGTTGGTTCCACCCGCAAACTGACATCTGTCTCTAATTGAGTCATTAATCGCTCTTCTATTTGACGAGCCGTTACATACTTCCCTTCCTTACCAGCAAACGGACTGTTATTTACCAGGAAGGTCATCTGAAGGGTTGGTTCATCGATTCTCAATAATGGCAGTGGCTCCGGATTTTCAGGCGAACAAACCGTTTCACCAACGTTAATATCCTCCATACCAGATACAGCCACGATGTCACCAGCTTTACCTTCTTCAATTTCCACCCTCTTCAAGCCAATAAAGCCGAACAGCTTGGAGACTCGGAAGTTCCGTACTGATCCGTCCTTTTTCATAAGGGAAACCTGATCACCGACTTTTATCGAGCCGCGAAATACTCTTCCCACACCAATTCTTCCAACATAATCATTATAATCAAGTAATGTTACCTGGAATTGCAGGGATTCATCTGCATTATCGATAGGGGCCGGAACATGATCCATAATGGTTGTAAATATAGGGTCCATGGATTCTCCCAGTTCATCAGGCTCATAACCGGACGTTCCCTGAAGTGCAGAAGCATAGACAACCGGGAATTCTAACTGGTCGTCATCGGCGCCTAATTCAATAAATAAATCAAGAACTTCATCCACTACCTCTTCCGGACGGGCATTAGGACGATCGATCTTATTTAACACGACAACAGGACGCAATTTTTGTTCCAAAGCCTTCTTAAGTACGAAACGGGTCTGGGGCATTACACCCTCGTAAGCATCAACCACGAGCAATACTCCGTCTACCATGCTCATAATCCGTTCAACTTCTCCACCGAAGTCCGCATGTCCTGGAGTATCCAGAATGTTAATACGTGTATCTTTATAATGAATGGCCGTATTTTTTGATAAAATCGTAATTCCACGTTCTTTTTCCAAATCATTCGAATCCATTGCACGCTCATCTACATGCTCATTATCACGAAAGGTACCAGAATACGTTAGCAGCTGGTCAACCAATGTTGTTTTTCCATGGTCTACGTGAGCAATTATCGCAATGTTACGCAAATCATTTCTATGTTGCATGAACAACTCTCCTCTAAAAAAACCTTTATCAATATTCAACCTTTCAATTATAACATAAAGAGATCCAGTTATCCTCCATATATTTTAAATCATTTTCGTTATTCCCATTCAAAATAAACATCTTTTATTTACTTTTTACCAAACTGTAAAAAATAACAAAAAAGAGGTGGATCGTAGCATTCATCTTCTACGATTTATCAAGTTTTATTTCAGCATCCAATTCACTCATTTCTTCAATATTTTCAACCGCTAGTTCATATAATTCATTATGCTCACTTAAATTAAAACAATATGAAGAAAGTTGATAATTTTTTTTGGCGACTATATAATCTTTCATGAGTTCATAGCATCTTGCAATTTGGAAGTAAAGATCTCCTTGTAGAAATAACAACTCATTTTTTTTAGCATATCTTAAACCTATTTTTGCATTTTTAACAGCTTCATCATATTCGTTTAATTTTACAAGTAACCTTACAAAATTATAATAACTTTTGACAAAGATTTTTGGATCTGTAATATAAATGTTTTTATTTAACGCAGAGATAAGTTCTATATAAATTTTTTTACTATCATTAAACTTATTTGTAAGATGTAAAATTATTGCTTTACTTAACATTATTTCAATTTCTCTCTGTGAATAGTTTTTATTTGTGGTTAAGCTGCAGGACAATGCTTCATCAATATAAAACATAGCCTCATCTATATTATTTCGGACGATGTATTTACAAATACCTTTATGCCAAAGCAAAAACTGCCTTCCTTCCAGATTTTCCTTGAAGAGTGGATTTTTTAATTCAAGTTCAACCATCTCTTCTACTAATTCATAATCCCTGTTATGAATGGCTTCCTTAATTTCATCCATTGTCACGCTCACATATTCTGATCTGGAAGATTTATAGTTTTCAAAGAAAAAGTTAACTTCAACCCCTAATCTTTTTGAAAGCATAAACAGTAAATCTGCCGAAACATTAATTTCACCTTTTTCCAGCCTGCTGACATAAGCCTGAGAGCAAATTCCTTTACATAGATCCTTTTGAGAGATTCCGTAAAACTCTCTTAAATCCTTAATTTTTTCCCCGATATTACCACTGATTAACATACATCTTCACCATCCAACGTGCATTTTTGGGATATTCTAGAAATAAATATTACTATCTTCATAAATTTTAGTGTCCGAACGATATATTCGTAAAAAATATGCTTTTATTTACCGAAAATGGGCTTATTTGCCCAAAACACAGTTTTTCAAAATCTGATATAACTATAATAGAGAAATTAATAGAAAGGGTGATTATTGATGAAAAAAGTACTTGTAAGTCTGGTATTAGCATTTACCATTGTTGTTTCATTTGCAAGTGTAGATGTAACTCCAGATAATGAATCAGCTGCAAAAGTAGTTACTTTTGACAAAAAAGATCCAGGACCAATGTTCTAAAGCAAAGCAACTATTTTGACTTTAGTATTTCCCTTCCAATTAAGATTTTTTGTTTATACGATCCGGTTTAAAATGTGTTGTAATTAGCTTAATGATTAGTATTTTGAATCAAAATGAAGTTTGAAAGGGGTATGATGATCCATGGCAACGCCTGAACGAGATGTTATCACATTAGGGTTATGTATTATCGTAACAATCATTGCTCTGACCTGGATAACCACTCTCTATCTTAAGCGTAAACATGGTTAATACGTTTCACCTTTCTTAACGAACTATTTTCCATTCCAATCCATGAAGCAAACCCCAATTGCTTCAAACTGAACATATGACGTTTAACTTTTCGCCTGGTATAAACCAGGTTTTTTTTTGTTCAAAAAACCTATAAGAGAATAATATCTTAAATGCCAACCAGGATTTCACTACAAAAATTACACACTATATTAGCTTATTCGCTAAGATTCTCCAAATTCCTCTTTCAAATAAATGCTTTTGCACAATACTATCGCCTAACTGCCCCCATTGTCCTCTCCTGAAACTTTATACTCAAGAGAAAAAAGGACCATTATCCGGTGTTCTTTACAGATTTTTACGTTTTGTATTGAAAATGTATCGTTTTTGTTAAGTCGTTGTTATTGCACTGAAATACATGACTGTTATAATAGCCCGGTGATTGGAGGTTATCTCATGAAAAAACTATCAGCACTAATTTTAGTATTTATCTTATGCTTATTTTCATTAGGACACTTCGCTTTTGCTCAGACAGAGAAAAATAAAGAAGTTCATAATCAAGAGGAAATGATCGAAGTTGCAAAGGAAGAGCCAACCAGTGAAATTGCTTTTCAAATCGGAGGATCTATAAATAGTCTGTTAAAGTACAGTCAGTTCACAACCGAATTATCCTTAACTGGACAAGACCTTTTAAAGGAGAAAGAAAAACGGACATTGACTGTGAAGGCTACAGCCTATACAGCCCATTGTGACGGATGCAGCGGGATTACAAGAACAGGAATAAACCTGCTGGAAAACCCTGATAAAAAGGTAGTAGCTGTAGATCCTGATGTTATTCCACTGGGTTCCAAGCTTTATGTGGAAGGCTATGGGGAAGCTGTTGCCGGAGACATCGGTAGTGCTATTCAAGGGAAGCGAATTGATGTGTTTATCCCTTCAGAGGCGAAAGCCAATAAGTGGGGAGTTAAGAATGTAGAAGTGACAATCTTAAGTTCATGATCAGGCATACTCATCGCTCATATGAAAGAGCGATGAGTTTTTTATATTCATACAATGCTCCTATCTGAAATTAACAAGTCTGTAGAAAATATACGGGGGACTCTTCTTATGAGGTTTTCCCGGTATGGTCTCTGCCCTCTAAAGCTTTATTGAGCTTAAGCATCTCAGGATCACCTTTAATTACAGCATCTTTCGGATTCTGATTGACTTCCTTCTTTGGGTCTCCATCCATGGACACACCTGCCTGTACACCTGCCGAGTCTTTATATACCCCCTCTCTTTCCCCATCTAAATGGGCGGATGGCTCACCGGTATAAGTTCGTCTGTCACGTTCCTGCATTTTTTACACCTCCTGTTAAATAGAATAAGCTTCAGCAGGGAAAAGTATGTACAAACCATTATTGGAGGTTATCTAATGGGTGCAATTGAACAGGATGATTATCAGTTTGATGTGGAATATGCCGTAAGTCTTCAGAAAGGTTCCATTCATGTTTATAAGGATGGGGACTTTATAGAAGAATTAACCTTCTCTTTTAGCGGACAGAAACCTGATGAGCACCAAATTGAAGAGCTTATTAATCATTACATTGAAAATCAGCATTAAAACTACACGAAGAAGATATCCCATTTGTCGAACGTTCTCCTATTTATTTGAAAAAATGTGTTTTACTAAAAGGTCCCTTTCCCCTTATAATGTTACTGTGTAACTAGATACGGAAGGGGTTATCAAATGGAGCGTTTACCAGCGGAGGAAATTGAAAAACAACTGGATTATCTTTCAGACTGGAACGTTGAGGATGGACGTTGGCTTACGAAGCGATACCGTTTTACGGAGTTTCTAACAGGCATTCAGTTCGTAAATGAAATTGCCGAACTATCAGAAGAAGTAGATCACCACCCCTTTATTTCTGTTGAGTACAAGGTGGTTACGGTCAAGCTTACTTCATGGCGGGCAAAAGGAATTACAGATTTAGATATGGAACTTATCAAAAAATATGACTCTATTTTTTTACAAGTAACAGAGTGAAATTTTCACTAAAAAGAAGTAAGTCAGGGACGGCCCGACTTACTTCTTTTTTGTGTGTAATATCATATCTACATGCATAATTCCGTCATCCAGGTATTCATCCGTGACCGTCTCAAATCCATACTGACCGTAAAAGTTTTGCAGATGTGATTGGGCATGCAGTTTAACTTCGGTCTCTCCCCATTCCTCTTTCATAATACTCAATGCTTTATCCATTAACTTTTTAGCATAGCCCTGTTTCCTGAACTTTTGTGTGACAAGAATACGGCCAATGGAGGCTTCCCGATACATGGTATGATGAGGAAGCAGACGGCAATAAGCAACGATTTCTCCTTTATGTTCTAAATACAAGTGCGTGGAATGCTGATCATAGTCGTCTATTTCCGGATAGGGACAATTCTGTTCAACGACAAATACATTGACTCTTTCCCTCAGCAATGTGTATAGTTCACTTACTGCTAATTGATCAAAATTCTTATGTATCCACTGCATATCTATACCTTCTTTTTAACGTTCTTGTTTTCTGACCAAAAGTTATTCGCTCTTTTACAGACCGTTGAAATGCTGTGTCGCATCATTCAATCAATCATTTGTTTAACCGAAAAAGAAGTCAAACACGTTACTGGCCTTCGATGCCTGCTGATTGTAAAACTCTGAATATCCACAGTTATTACAATATACAACAGTAAAACGATTGTTCTGAACATCAAACATTTTTGACAGACCTGTACCCGTCATGGACACATCTTTCTTCCCAGCATCCGTACTGCCACATTTAATACATCCTTTTTGTTCAGACATACCAAAACCTCCTTTTATATTTATAACTTCTTCATAAAATTTATATTCTTTATCCTGAAACAAAATCCTCTTCTTTACAAGTAATTGGAACAAAAAATCCCCCATTCATTCCGACTGAAGGACAAACAGATATTAAAAAAGCACATTCCGCATAACACGGAATGTGCCTTATATATCAGCTTATAGCTTTACAACGTTCGCAGCTTGTGGGCCACGGTCGCCTTCAACGATTTCGAATTCAACACTTTGTCCATCTTCAAGTGTTTTGAAACCTTCTTCCTCGATAGCTGAGAAGTGTACGAATACATCGTCTCCACCTTCACGCTCGATAAAACCAAAGCCTTTTTCTGAGTTAAACCATTTTACTGTACCAGTCATTTAAAATGACCTCCTTATAAAAATAATGTTACAAAAGAAATGAACCGCAACTTACTTTACCTACTTTTATAAAGAGGTCATCAAGTAAATATTCGATCTTCAATTTCATTTTGCTTATTTAAATATAACGCTTTTTCTCCAAAAATGCAACCCTAATGTATAATTTCCATGATTTAATCATCCTATGTTCACATTTTTATAGCCTGATTGGAAATAGTAACAAAAAGAATCCATCATAAGGAGGTTCACCATCTATGGACAGTACTCAGGATTTTATTGAACGAATTCATGACAAACAGAGAAAAGATCAGCGCAACCGCAAACGTCGGGGACAAAACGCCCCCTCCAACAAACTTCCAAGCAAAAATAAAAAGTGAACAGAAAATTGGGTGTGAACTTAAAATTGCAGCCGGATACAGAAATGCAAAGGTGATCTCTTGGGTCTAGCGAATTAGACAGGACATGGGGCTTTGATAGGATGAAGGACACTGGAGAGCAAAAATTCAAGGAAACAGTCCTTCATAGGTTTAATGAAGGAAAAACATCATTCAACTCACAGCAGAAATGGCCTTCATAAGGGAAATGAAGGCCATTAGTCTGAAAATAGCCAGGCAAAATGTCCTTCATACCCCCATCCCCTTACAGAACAAAAAACAAAAAGGACTGCCCCACACAGGAACAGCCACTAAAAGTCGTAATTAATCATATCCTTTTCTGGGTATATCCTCATTTTCACCATTATCACGTTCAATTTTTCCATCAATCGTACCTTCTGTTAATGTATCGCTTGCCTGTTCATGGGTCTCGGCGATTCCTGCAGACAGTTGATCCTGTTTTTCGTAGTCCTCAGGCTCGTAATACTTATTTGCTACCGTCTTCTCTGATTTGCGATTATTTTTTTGACTCATACGGCACCTCCCATATAGTTTCACCATTATCCTTTGAAATAAGGATGAAATTTATGCCGGAATAAAGGAAACGGATGAGGTAAACATATAGAGCCGATACAGCCTGCCTGAATAGCAAAAGGGCTATCTTGTTTCCAGTTGATAGCCCTTTTGCTTTACATGGATAACGCTTTTTGTGCCAGTTGCAAATCATTCGAAAATAACTTGTTTAAATTATACGATGGGTAATGACCTTGTTTATACATGTAACGATAAACCATGTCATGCAGTTTTATGCATTGATTTAATTGCTTTGTCAGAACTTCCTTTAATGCTGGGGTTGCCGTTTCTGTTATCGCAATGGCGTAATTTCGAACCCCTGTCTTCGTAAAAGCGAGCAAATCACCTTCAAAAAAAGTATCATATACACGTTCCTCTTCATTCCGTCCATCAGGTGATGGAACATGACGGTAAAATTCCATTAATTCCTGCAGGTCAGACTGATTTTCCTGAATGCTGCGTTCATACAGACCTTTTAAAGTCTGGTCCGTGATGTTCGGCAGGGCCATTTTCATTTTCATGACACCAATTGATTTGAAGGCGACAAGTTCATGCAGTTCAATTGCTTCATGCCATGCAAGAGTATCATGACGCTCCAATGCTTTCAGCTCCTTTGGAAAATGTTACATTACTACTCTATGCATGACATTTCCCTACTGGCACATTACACCAGCAAGATAATGTATCACGTATTAACAGGTCGTTATACCCCCGCGGATGGAAGTTTTACATTATAAAGATAAGACCATTAAATGTTCATCTAAGTAGCCCTTGTCCGTTTTGATGGATCTGGGCTCTGTGGCATACATTTTAAAACCAATGGACTCATATAAGTGAATAGCAGCGTTGTTGGTGGAAACTACAGATAAATGAATCTGTTCCACTTCTCCAGACCTCCGAGCCGTCTGTATAGCTTTGAAGATCAGCTGTTTCGCGATACCCTGGTTCTGATATTCCGGCTTTACATACATAGCTAAGAGAAAAGCTTTATGTTTTTCTTTCCTTTTATCCGAGAACTGTAAGGTTGTCACACCGACTAAACCTTCATCCGCAAAGGCTCCAAAAGTTATATTATTTTCGTCTGATAATCGTTCAGCAGTCTGGTCAACCGGATTTTCCCGCTGAACAGCTTCTTCATAAGTAGTAAGAAAGGCATCCGGCGCCTCCTTTAAGGCCTCTATCCTTAAATTCCAGTACTGCTCTGCATCCCCTTCATTTAAAATGGTTACAACCGTATTTGTCATTTTGTATTCCTCACTGTTCAATATCTTTCACTAACTGGGCCATTTCCACTGCAGCAACAGCCGCTTCAGAGCCCTTGTTCCCTGCCTTAGTCCCTGCACGTTCGATTGCCTGCTCAATGGTATCTGTTGTAATAACACCAAAAATGACCGGTTTTCCGGTGTTTAACGCGGCATTTGACACGCCTTTTGCGGCCTCGTTACAAACATAGTCAAAATGAGGAGTAGAGCCCCTGATAACCGTTCCAAGCGCAATCACAGCATCGTACTTTCCGGATTCCGCCATTTTCTGCGAGATTAACGGAATTTCAAAAGCCCCCGGCACCCAGGAGGTATCAATATGCTCCTCTGAAACCCCATGACGCTGCAGAGTACCTACAGCACCCTCCAATAATTTTTTTGTGATAAATTCATTAAAACGACCGACGACGATTCCTACTTTTAAATCCGATCCTACTAAGCTTCCTTCAAAAATTTGTCCCATGATTGCTTCCTCCTTGTTTTATGGATTATGAATGAGTATGAAATTCCAATAAATGTCCCAGCTTTGAATGCTTCGTTTTCAGGTAACGTTCATTTTCTTTACGGGCAGGCATCTGAATAGGTTCACGCTCAGCGACTTCTAAGCCATATCCCTTAAGACCTTTAATTTTTTTCGGATTATTGGTTAACAATCGCATTTTTCTAAGACCTAAATCCCTTAATATCTGTGCACCAATTCCGTAATCCCTAAGATCAGGAGCAAATCCTAATTTTTCATTGGCTTCTACTGTGTCATAGCCTTCTTCCTGCAGCTTATAGGCACGAAGCTTATTGATTAATCCAATCCCCCGTCCCTCCTGCCTCATATAAAGCAAAATACCATTCCCTGCTTCCTCAATCTGTGCAAGAGCTGTATGCAACTGAGGCCCGCAATCACAGCGGTAGGAACCGAATACATCACCCGTCAGACATTCGGAATGGACCCTGACCAGAGTCGGTTTTTCCGGGTCAATCTCCCCTTTTATAAGAGCGATATGCTCACGATCATCCACCGCATTGGTATAAGCAACAGCCTTAAAATCCCCAAATTCGGTTGGTAAATTGACTTCAACTTCCTTCTGTATCAGCTTTTCCTTCTGGTTCCGATATTCGATTAGATCCTTAATCGTAATAAACTTAAGACCAAATTGATCAGCGATTTTGCGTAAATCTGGCACTCTGGCCATGGTTCCATCATCTTTAATGATTTCACAAATTACCCCTGATGGAAAGGCACCGCTTAGTTTAGCCAAATCAACCGCAGCTTCCGTATGGCCCGCCCGTCTCAGTACGCCGCCGTCTTTTGCTACAATCGGAAATACGTGTCCTGGTCTTTTAAAATCACCAGGCTTTGAATTTGAATGCAGTAATTGCTGGATGGTCAGTGCCCGTTCGGCAGCACTAATCCCTGTTGTTGTATCCCGATGGTCTATACTTACTGTAAAGGCTGTGCCATAAGGATCTGTACTCTGATTAACCATTGAATGAAGTTCCAGGCGATTCGATAAGTCCTCTGTAATGGATGTACATACAAGTCCACGGCCATGTGTGATCATAAAATTGATGGTTTCTGCAGTCACTTTTTCTGAAAGAGCGACAAAATCTCCTTCATTTTCACGGTCCTCATCATCGGCTACAATAACCACTTTACCTTTCTTTAAATCATCAATTGCTTCCTCCACTTTATCAAACATGCTGTCACTTCCTTTTCGTCATTTATATAAGCTGATCTAAAATGTTTCTGCGTGGAATGTCAGTCCTTATCGGAAATCATATTCGCCACGTATTTCGCCAACATGTCACACTCAATGTTCACGATGTCCCCCTCGCCCTTCTGTCCTAAAACCGTATTTTCGGCTGTGTGAGGAATCAAGGAAATGGTTAAAACGTTATTCTCTGTTCCAAAAACGGTCAGACTCGTTCCGTCAACGGCAACTGAACCCTTTAACATCATCAGTTTCTCCAGTTCACCCGGAAGTTCAACCTGATAGTAAATGGCATTCGCTACCGGTTTCTTCTCAATAATCGTACCTGTACCATCAACATGCCCTGAAACAAAATGTCCGCCAAACCGTCCATTTGCCGGCATAGAACGTTCTAAATTAACCTGTGAGCCCTTATCCAGCATTCGTAAAGAGGTCGCCTTCACTGTTTCCGGCATAATATCTACCTGGAAGTCGTTATCCGAATATCCGGTCACAGTTAAACAGACCCCATTAACCGAAATACTGTCTCCTACCTTAATATCTGATAAAATTTCCTTCGCTTCGATGGTCATTTCAATTTCCTGTTGACCCTTCCGGATATCCTTTATCGTGCCTAACTCTTCAATAATTCCTGTAAACATATTTTCACCCTTCGTCATGATTTTTAGCTTCTGCCACAATTTTGATGTCCTTGCCAATTTTTTCTAAGGAGGTAATGGATAAGTCCAGACTGTCTGAGAGAATTTCGATGCCATCCCCTCCGATGGATGCTGGTGCATTCCTGCCACCAATGAGCATTGGGGCAATATAAGTAATGACCTGCTGAACAGCCTTCTCCTTCAGAAAGCTGCCATTCACTTCTGCTCCACCCTCGACAAACAAGGTCATAATTTTCCGATCCCCTAATTTTTCCAGCGCTCTGGGAATAGTGATTTTTGGCTGATTAAGCTGGATCACTTCTACGTGGGCAAATTGTTCATAGTCTGCAATAGTATCCTGTCGGGCTTCTGATCCCGTTATAATCCACGTCTCCGCATCATTATCAGTTATAATCTTTGATTGAAGGGGCGTTCTTAAATGGGTATCCAGCACCACTCGCACCGGATTTTTACCGCCAAGGGGCAACCGTGCTGTGAGGGTTGGATTATCATTTAATACTGTGTTGACACCAACCAGAATAGCATCATGGGTATGCCGATACAGATGGACATCCTGCCGGGCTTCCTCTCCAGTAATCCACTGGCTTTCTCCGGTAACTGTGGCAAGCTTTCCATCCAGGCTGGTAGCTGACTTCAGCGTGACGAAAGGCTTGTGATGCTGTATATAATAAAAAAATGCTTTATTAAGGCTGTCAGCTTCCTCTTTTAAAATCCCAACATCAACTTGAACCCCTGAGTCACGCAGTCGTTTAATCCCCTGACCTGCAACTTTTTCATTTGGATCAACCGTTGCCACGACAACCCGTGACACACCCTTTTGCAGAATTAAGTCTGCACAGGGCGGGGTCTTTCCGTGATGACTGCAAGGCTCCAGCGTTACATAAATCGTTGCATGCTCCGCTTTGTCTCCCGCCATCTGTAACGCATGAACCTCTGCATGGGGCTCACCAGCTTTTAAATGGGCACCCAAACCGATAATCTGCCCATTCTTCACCACCACCGCTCCAACAGGTGGATTGGGACTGGTCTGGCCTGATACGGATCTGGCTAAGGATAAGGCAAACTTCATAAAGTATTGATCGTTCATAACTGTCCCTGCTTTCGTGAGTTTAAGATTTGGTTATTTCAAAACAAAGGCGAAAGCGCCCGTTTAGCACAAATCGCTTATTTTATAATTTCCTTGACTATTAAAAAGCCCTTCTGATTAAAATCAGAAGGGAGAAGGTTTATATGTATTAAAAAAGATACGACGGCTTAGGAAAAATCAAATGAATCAGGAGGAATTCGAAAAATAGAAAAATAGCCATTTTCCATGCATATAACCTGAATCACTGCCGTATGATCTTCCATTCCTTCTCCCATCCAGACTTTCACTGTCGGTCCCGGATTTTCACCAGGTCCACCGCTCGATTTTCATCTCACGGGTCACGGACTGAGGAGTTTCGGCTCCATCACCGTCGGTAGGGAATTGCACCCGACCCCGAAGGAATTTTTTATTTAATTTAGTATAATTGTAACACTAAAAATTTTATAAGTACAAAAATTTGTTTATACCACATTCCGAAGTGTAGTTGGAGAAATTCTGAGTAAAATGGCTATGAATGAAAACGTTGGATTTTGACACTGCTCCATTCAGTATAAAGAGATTCTTAAAATAAAAAGATATGAAACCTATACCAGACGTTTATCGTATAGAGAAATAGCAACTATTCAATAATAAAATGAAGAATATGATGCGAGGTGTTGCAAACATGATTATTATGACAGGTGAAAAGGTTCCCGGATATGAAGTGACCGAAGTATTAGGCCCTGCTTTTGGACTTACGGTCAGAGCCCGCGGTGTCGGAAAGGACATCACGGCTTCAATTAAAGGGTTATTCGGCGGTGAAGTCCGCCAATATGTGGAGATGCTTGAGGATGCAAGAAAAGAAGCCTTGGATCGGATGACAGAAAACGCACAGCAAATGGGCGCAGATGGAATCATTATGTTCCGATTTGATTCCGGCAGCATCAGTAATAACATGAGTGAAATCGTCGCCTATGGGACTGCGGTAAGGTTGGAGAAAAATCAATAATGATGAAATTTGTGATTGGATATTTTGTTTTTCAAATCCTTCTGCTCATTGTCATTTTAGCCATTACTCATCATACGGATAAAAACAGCCGTAAAGCTTTTTTACAGCCTAACGAAGTACCTGAGGGATTTGAAAAAACTTCCGAAACGTTTATAGACACGAAAACAAAAAAGACGATCTACGTTTACTATAACCGCCTCACAGGAAAACGAATTTACGTCGAGCATTAAAAAGCCAGGAATCCGACACTTGTTCATGTGAGGGATTCTTGGCTTTTAACCATTCGCTTTGATTTCCTCTTCTTGTTTTTTACGCATTTCCTCCCGATCCTTTTCTGTTAAGCGAGGACAGGTAAAGCAAAACTCCCCACCTTCACGCAAATAATTCAAACAGCAGGTACACTCGACTGGAACCTGTATATTTTTATCATCTAAACTCTTAATGAATCGCCGTTTTACTCGAAAAGGATTTCGTTTACGGCCGAAAACACCTGGTTCGATCTTCTCAGCCAGGAACCCGTAATCCTGATCAATCTGCTCATGTAATTCGTCACCTGCCCTGTGCTTCCATTGATCTAAATAAATATCAAACTTTCTCGGCAGCTGGCCCCATAATTGGCCGGCGTTCATTTGCACCGATTCGGCCAGGGTTTCAAATAATGGCTGCATCGTCTCCCTGTAAAAAGCAGCAAGTCGCTGATACAGCCATTCCTCTCTTGGCTGATCATGATGGAAAGGGAAGGTGGCCCATCGATCCAGCTTAAAAGAAAATCGATAAGTCCCTTGAACGGAATAAAGGCAGACGGTAACATTCTGAGGAGATAAATCTACCGTTTCACTCATAATTGATGATGTATACTGAACGGCCAGCGGGAGGCTTGCAAACCACCTTGCCAGCGCTGCCGCTGTAGCTGCGGGATGTAAGGCTTTAAAATTAGGGGAATAGAAATCAATCAGTTCCTGCATATTTTCTGTTATTAATAGTTCCGACAAAGGTCTGGAGTAAATCACAGCTTCCTGATCTTCATCAGTGATAAAAAAATCCCTCTTCATGACTTCCTGCCATTGTTGATGATTCATAGGTATACTCCTCGCTTGATGTCATGCGTACGAATGATCGTATAACCTTTTTCAAATCGCACATTCATCATAAAACAACAGACTCTGTTTTGCAACGTCAGCTTTTGCTAAACAGAGTCGGCTCATATCTACAACTTTCGTCCATTCAAAGCTAAACAAGGTTATTTTTGAATGCATAAATGACCGCCTGCGTTCGATCCTGCACTTCCAGTTTACCTAAAATATTACTCACATGAACCTTCACCGTCTTCATGGAAATAAACAGCTCATCTGCAATCTCCTGGTTTGTTTTCCCTTCCGCCATCAAGGAGAGGACTTCTTTCTCACGTCCTGTCAATTCAAGATGCGGTTCACCGGTTTTATTCTGCATTTTGGACATAATTTTTCCAGTTACTTCAGGTTCAAGAATGGATTGGCCCTCATAGGTCGCCCGGATGGCATCTGCTATTTCAGCCGCCTTGGATGTTTTCAGCATATAGCTGGTTGCTCCGGCTTCCAAAGCGGGATAAACCTTATCATCATCCAAAAAGCTTGTCACTATAATAATTTTCGCCTGTGGCCATGCCTCCTTTATTTGTTTCGTTGCTTCAATACCGTCCATTTTATCCATCACCAGATCCATAAGAATAATATCCGGTTTGTATTCAAGAGCCATTTTGACGGCTTCCTCACCATCACCGGCTTCTGCAATTACATCAATATCCTTTTGTGAAGCCAGATAGGAGGTCACCCCAATACGAACCATTTCATGATCATCTGCAAAAAGGACACTTATCATCTGAGCCACCACCTTTCTTCCATCACAGAAAATACCTCTCTTCGTCCTGTTTTATAGATAGGGAACTTTCACCTCTAACCTGGTTCCCTCTCCCTCGATACTCACAATTTTCAAATTTCCTCCTACTTCAAGGGCTCTTTCCTGCATATTCTGTAACCCGTAGGAGCTGGTTTTAGCTTCTTCTACATTAAAACCTATTCCATCATCCAATACTCGCATTATGACATTTTCGTCTCTTTCTATTAATAACACTTCCAGCTTACTTGCTTTCGAATGTCTGAGGGTATTGGAAACAGATTCCTGTAAAATCCGGAATAGCTGATCCTCAATTCCTTTATCCAGTTTCATGTCCTCCAAATGCCAATCGATCTCCATTGGGACTTTTTGCGTAAGCTCCGCCAACAGTTCCTCAATCCCTTCCTGTAAATATTTCCCTTTAAGAGCTACGGGTCGTAAGTGGAGCAATAATGCACGCATCTCTAATTGTGACTGATGAATCATATTTTCGGTTAAGGATATTTGCTTTCGTAAACCAGGGTCCTGTTCAGGGTGGCTGTCCTTCATGGCAGACATCATCATAGAGGCAGCAAATAGCTGCTGACTTACAGAATCATGAAGCTCCCTTGCCAATCTGTTCCTTTCCTGAACAACAACCTCCTGCAGACTCTTTTCCCGCTCCCGGGCACGATCGGTTGTCATTCGCTGAAAGGTTTCTGTCTGCTTTTTAAATTTCTTATCCAGCTCCAATATCTGTTTCTGAATTTGCTGAACTTCCTTCATCCTCATGTCCTCTTCCTTCGTCAATTTCTGATCTTTGAGAAGTTCATCCAGCCTTCTCTGGATAAATTGAAAATTCTGTTTGGAGGCCATACCATAAGCCGTGCCCCCTATGATACCCGCCAGGACGGAGAGTGCTAAAACTAACCAGATATAGGGAACATCATCGAACAGGTAAGTATTAAATAGAACCCGCCAGTCATTCAGGGGAAATGAAATAAAGGTAAGAGACAGAACAAGTACTGTTAAACTGACCGCAGCAACAATTCCTATGATTATCTGCTTAAGCATCCATTTCATATCCGCCTCACCTCAATATCTCCGGACCCAATTGAGGTGATCACCTTTACCCGCGGTATATGATTGTCATAGTTTTCGGTTTTATAAGCCAGCGTATCATTCATCAGCTTTTCATGATGCTCTCCTAAAATGTATGCCCGTCCAAAAATCGAACTATGAACCAGCTGTACTTCTACTTCATAGGGTACGTAAATAATAATATTTCCGATAAAATGACGTATAGATATGACGGCCTGCTCAGGAAGAACGGTATGACTTAAGTCTATAATCCGGTCCCCAAAGCCACTATGAATACTTATATCGCTCCATTTATAGGAGGTCTGGGAGGTTGCCTGATCATCAAATAAACGATTGTTTAACAGAGGCTTCACTTTTATTAACGATTCCTCCACTGTCCTCTGCTGCGCATCATCTCCGGTAAATTGAGGGGTAATCTGTTCAGGCTCCTTTTTCAAACGTTGATAATGAAGAATAAACAGGACCACACCGGCTATGATTAAAAATCGAACCGCCATGGTATTTAAAATATTGAAGAAAAGACTAATACAGCCGAAAAAGAACACAATCTTCCCCCATGTATAAGAGAGGTTTTTCCAGCCCACAAATATCATGAAGGAAGAAAATAAGATCGAAAAAATTAACCATCCGTTAAAAAAGAGAATCTCAAGCAAAAAGAGAGCAATCACAATTAAAATGATCCAGTTTATCGTATTTGTCGGCAGCCGTTGAAACATCTGTGAGCCCTCCTTTTGGATATTCAGGTATGTACAAAAAGACACAGAAGCTCTGCGCCTTTTTATATAGTTTGAAAAAGCATTAAAGATGATCTAATTATGTTAATAGCATACCATATTCAGCTTAATTGGCAGAGGTTTTGTCCTGTTCACGTTCTAATTGAGCGATTTTACTGTCAAATGTATTTCGATAGTAAGCACTATTTACCTTCTGCTCAAGATGTTGTATATAGCGGTCCATTTCATCAAACCGTGAAAATGATTTTTCCGGATACTCATCAAGCACCTGATTCATACGATAGTGTGCCCGTGCTGCATTTTCCCTTCCCATCAATTCCATACGCTTTAACTTCATGTCTTTAAGCCGATGCTTCATTTCCTCATATTTTTGCTCAAGCATGGTAAGCTTCTCGTCCATTTCATCACGCATGGCCTTCATTCGTTCAGCACGAGTCTCATATTCTGCAAGCTCCTGCTGGGCAAACTGCTCCATTTCCATTTCACCGGCTGTTTTTGCAATTTCAGCCTGACGTCTCCGCTTGTCCGCCATGTCTCGAGCTTGATAATATTCTCGCGTATACTCTTCCTTCAAACGATGCTGTCTTTCAATCAGCTTACGCACATTTTCTGTTTCCTTTTCACTTTCGCGCATATACTGATTCAGTTTTGCAATTGGATTTTTCTCTTCTTTTTCATCAAGCATCTGATGAAGATCCGCCGAAATACTCTCTGTTAATCGCTTAAACACATTTGCCATCGTACATCTCTCCTTTATGATTTATTTAATTCAGCCCATTCCCTTTCGAAATTCACAAAAGGGTCATCGGACTCAGTCTTTGACTGAAGATGACTGCCGGTTTTCCATTCTTTGTAAATCAGATATAGTCCATATCCTGCTGCAAGGCCTATAACCGCAAACAGATTAGAGAAGACAATTCCCACTACAAACAGCCCCAGAATAGCCCAGCCAATTTTACCGGCAGTGGAATCAGCTTTCATGAATTGCTTAAATATGATATACAGGAACCATACACTGGCTGCTAATAAAATCATCGGACCAATATTAGCCAGTAATATAAGAAAAGCAATCAGCCCTAAACTAAATAATACAAACTTTTTCATTTACACCTGCCTCCTTTCAATAGCTTGTCTATATCATATCGAGAAAAAGAACCGGACATAACGAACTACAGATATATTTTCATATAAGACTTAAGGAGTAGTAAGAAAAGCGAAGGCGACCGGTTAGGCCCGACGGCGTAAGCAGAATATCCGCAGTGGCCGCTTTGGGGCCATGGAGGGTATTCTGATTATGACCGTTTGGGCCTGGGAGCCGCAGCTGGACACAGAAAAGCGAAGGCGACCGGTTAGGCCCGACGGCGTAAGCAGAATATCCGCAGTGGCCGCTTTGGGGCCATGGAGGGTATTCTGCTTATGACCGCTTGGGCCTGGGAGCCGCAGCTGGACACAGAAAAGCGAAGGCGACCGGTTAGGCCCGACGGCGTAAGCAGAATATCCGCAGTGGCCGCTTTGGGGCCATGGAGGGTATTCTGCTTATGACCGCTTGGGCCTGGGAGCCGCAGCTGGACACAGAAAAGCGAAGGCGACCGGTTAGGCGTGGGCCTAAAATAGAGCCATGAAGGCCAAATGCAGGTAGGTGATCTGATTAATTTGGCCTTCATTTAGGTGTTGAAGACCATTTACAGAAAAACTTTAAATTGAAATGGCCTTCATAAAGGGAATGATGGCCATTTATAGAAAAACTATCGATTGAAATGGCCTTCATAAAGGGAATGAAGGCCAAATTGAAGAAATACGCAAACCCAAATGGCCTTCACACCCAAAAATAAAGGAGCAAACCACAGTTGGACACAGAAAAGCGAAAGGGCCCTGCTTAGACCCGACTGTGTAAGCAAGACTCTTGGAGTGGCTGGGGCCACGTAATGGGGCTTACTTACATCAGCGAGGGTCTTGGGCACAGGCGACTGTTCACGCTCGAAATCAAATTCTGTCCTAAGGAGAGATCCCATGTCTAAATCAAAAATGGATGAATATATAGAAGAAGGAATCTACGGAAAAAAGGAGACAAAACCTGATGAAAGAAGACGATTTTTAGGAACATTGAGAGAACGTGTCCTATTAGTGTTAACCAAGGGACAGGTTATGAAGAAAAAAGGGATGGACCAACTGGAAGCGGCGATGAAGGATTATCCTGATGCTGAAATTTTGCTTAATGGAAAAGTCAGATCCTCCTATTTTAACCCTTACAAAAAGTTAGCGGGGAACTATAACATTGCCTACAAATCTGTCACCAATAAACAGGCAAAAACTGATCTGGGATTAATTTTAGCGGTAGATTATGCGGTTGAGAAAGAGGATATTTCTGTGGAAGATGAACAACAGGCAAATCAGGAACAGGAGGATAAACCCAATAGGCTTGCTGCTTTTTTAAAGTATTTGTTCACAGGCTCAAAAAAATAAGCAGTTACTTTTTGGAGAAACGCTGACCAAGCTTAAAAACGATAACAAATAACGCTACAATTAATATAAGATGAATAAACGTCCCTAAAAGGTCTAAAACCAGTCCGACGATCCACACCAGGATCATGAGCATGAAAATTTTCCATAGCATAGAAACACGTACCTTTCTTAACGGAACATCATAGGATAAAATCTGATTTTATTGTAGAATAAATAGAGACTAAAAGAAACAGGTGATGAAATTTGACGAAACAAAGCATTGTATTTTTTGATATTGATGGTACATTACTGGATCACGATAAGGAATTGCCCGCATCAGCGAAACAGGCCGTTTCAGATTTAAAGGCACAGGGGCATATTGCAGCCATCGCAACAGGGCGGGCCCCCTTTATGTTTGAGCCTTTACGGAAGGAGTTAGGCATTGATACATACGTTAGTTATAACGGGCAATATGCGGTTTCTCAGGATGAAGTTATTTTTACAAACCCTATTAATAAAACAAGCATAGAAGAACTTACAAAAATGGCAGTAGAAAACGATCACCCACTGGTTTATATGAATGAATCTATGATGAAATCAAATATCGAATATCATCCTCACGTGGATCAGAGCCTTAAAAGTTTAAAATTCAGTCACCCTGAATATGACCCGGACTTCTTTAAAAACCGTCATTTATATCAATCGTTACTCTTTTGTACAGCGGGTGAAGAAAAACCTTACGAAGAAGCGTTTGATGACTTAACATTTATTCGGTGGCACGAATTTTCCATGGATATCATTCCCAGAGGAGGGTCTAAAGCCAATGGGATTCAGAAGATGATCCAGCATCTCGGAATTCCGCTCGAGAATGTTTATGCCTTTGGGGATGGCTTAAATGACATCGAAATGCTTAAGGCTGTTCCCAATAGCATTGCGATGGGGAATGGACTTTCCGAAGTTAAAGAAGCAGCAAAACTAGTAACAAAGCCTGTGGATGAGGACGGTATATTGCATGGTCTTAAGAAGGTTGAATTAATTAAGTAACGAATGCGGAAGTACCCGTCCCAATATCAAAAAAGGTTGTGGGCCAATGCCATGGCTCACAACCTTTTTAATAAAGTGAAACTTCCATCAGGATTCTATGATTACATTGCCTCTTTCACGAAAGGAACAATTTGTTTTTTACGGGATACAACTCCCTCAAGAGTCGCCTTGTTTTCGGATAAGGTTACATCAAAAGCTTTTTCTACCGCATCTGTACGACTTCCCAGTGCAACAGCCTCTGAATTGTTATTTAGAATATCGGTAACGACAAATAGGAATAAACTTAATCCTTTATCGTCAATGGTCTTATTAATAGCTTCTTCAATTTGGCTTTGACGGGACAATACATCATTAGGGTCTACCACATTGACCTGGGCGATTTCCACTTTTTCTGAACCCATTTCAAATTCCTTGGCATCAAGAGAGATTAAATCTTCAGGCGTTTTATCACTTACATCTGCACCTGCTTTAAGCATTTCAAGACCATAGCTTTCAGCGTCCGTACCTGCAATCTCTGCAAGTTCTTTAGCTGCCTGAATATCTTCCTCTGTACATGTAGGAGATTTAAACAACAGAGAGTCTGAAATAATGCAGGACAGCATTAATCCGGCAATGTTCTTAGGAATCTCTACATTATTTTCTTTATAAAGCTTGTTAAGAATGGTAGCCGTACAACCTACAGGCTCGGCGCGATAGTATAAAGGATCGCTGGTTTCAAAGTTCGCAATACGATGGTGGTCAATCACCTCTTTAATTTGCACCTGATCAATATCACTGACACTTTGCTGACGCTCATTGTGGTCAACCAGGATAACCTGATCAGTTTCATTAGCAACGGTTTCAACATATCTTGGGGCTTCAACATTAAAATGATCCAATGCATATTGAGTTTCACCATTTACTTCACCTAAACGTACCGGTTCAACATCCGCACCTAACTCTGATTTCAAGTGCGCATAAGCAATAGCTGAACCAATCGTATCTGTATCCGGATTTTTGTGTCCAAAAACGAGTACTTTGCCCATTACAAATTCTCCTTTACATATATAATTTAGTATGTAGTCTAGTTAAACTATTTCCAATATAAACTTCATATCTACAATAAAATAAACACGGTGAATAATCAAGGAACATCAAGCAAAGTACGTTTGTGAAATGATGTAAGTCATTAAGGAAGAAATGTAAGAAGGGATTCTCAGGGGATTTTATCAGCAGGGTATGAAAAGACAGATACGGATGTTCAATAAGAGCAACAGACTTTCGAATATCAATCAATCACTCGGAAACTAGACGCTACTCTATTTCTTTTATATAATAGTAAACCGTTCAAGAAGTCTGCTATGGCTTATGAACATCCTATTTGTCAGCCTCGTGAAACAACGAGGTGTTATCCTCCTCTATCAGTATATAAAGGAATGAGAGGTAATAAAAGACAAATCGATGTACATGAATTTATATTGACAGAATTTACATATTGTGCTAAGGGGCGAAATGTATGTCAGCTGAAAAACCGTGTAAATGGATGACAGTTATAGAAGATACAATTGACAGTACCTCGGAATTTAAAACGATTAATTTATATGATGTCGACTATATAGAGTCTGAAAACCGTCGTCTCGTGTATTATATTGGTGATAAACGCTACCTGCAGATCACCAAATTAAGTGAAATGCATCAGGTGCTTAATGAGCAGGATGGTTTTGTTTCTCTGGATCGCACAAACCTCGTTAACTTAAACCATGTAAAAGAATATGATGAGAAGCTTGGAAATGTCTACTTTGATCATAAACAGGAAGGAGAAAGAACGTTTGCGACCATTGCAAAAATGAAACAGAAAATCCTTTCTCCCCTTATTCACAGAACTATTGCGAATAATTTCGACCTGCAAAGGACCACAACGATAAAAAGTGAGCCGAAACAGCGTTGGATTAACAAACCTGAAAAGGAATAAAAGGAGACAACGAAATGCTCAGTTTTTTATTTGTTTTGGAGTTCTTATTTGGCGCTGTTGAAGCATTTGCCACACTACTTTTATCGGTTACTCTATTTCGTATCCCTTTTCGAAGCATCTATTTTCGGCTCTTGCTGACTAGTTTTGTTATATCGGGGATTTCCCTATTGTTTTATAATATCTTGGATTTCCCATTCTACCTTGGCGAAATCGTGAACCACATTATATCTATACTCTTTTTCTTTCTTCTAGTGCATCTCAAATTATGGGAGTCATTTATGGTTACAATCGCTGGTTATTTAAGTGCATCCATCATCCAGGGCCCTGTATATGCACTTTTAAATCAGTTGGAAATCATCAATAGTGACCTGGTATCAGCAACATTGACAAGCTTCACATCGCTAATGACCATGCAGTTTCTATATGCCATTATCATTTTTCATATATCTATTCTCTTTTATCGCTATCGTTTAGGCTTTACCCTGTTTTCAGAGGTTGAATTATTACAGAATAGCCATCCATCGAAAAAGGTGAAAATGTCTGTTTCGATTGGAATCACTCTCCTAATGACGTTGTTTACCAGTCATTTTGTTGCCATGAACAGATTCAGTACTGCGCATACATGGATGATTCTTCTGGCCATGATTGCCTCTTTACTTAGTCTGGGGTTTATTTACTTAATCAACAGAGAACACCTTAAGGATGAATATGAAAAGATCAATCATCATTTCCATTAATTCACAGGAAGTCTGTGATTTTCTTTTTTTACGAATTAGATTTACAATATATGAAGGATATGTTTTTTCTGAGATTAGAAAGGCTGATTAATATGTTTCAGGACATGACACTAGATGAATTACAGACCAAAGCAGAGCAGGGTAAAATATCCATCATTGATGTTCGATCGCCATCAGAATATGAGGATTCAAGGATTCCCGGAAGTGTCAACATCCCTGTCTTTGATGATGCAGAACGAAAAGAGGTAGGAACGATATATAAACAGGAGAGTCCGAAAGCAGCACGAGAGCGGGGAATTGAGATTTTCTCTGCCAAGCTTCCTGATTTTATAAAACAAGTGAAAGATTTAAAAGGAGAAAAGGTGGTTTATTGCTGGCGGGGAGGTATGCGGAGTAAAGCAGCTGCAACAGTTGTAGACCTGGCTGGAACCCCTGTTTACCGTTTGAATGGCGGCTACCGGACCTATCGAAACTGGGTCGTCGAAACGCTGGAAAACTTCGATATGAAGCCCCGCGCCTTTGTTTTAAATGGCTACACCGGAACAGGAAAAACCGAAATTCTGCAGCAATTAAACTCAGAAGGTTATCCTGTATTGGACCTAGAAGGAATGGCAAATCATCGGGGGTCCATTTTTGGACAAGTCGGCCGCAGACCTCATAACCAGAAGACATTTGATTCCCTTCTTCTTCAGGAACTTGTGAATTATCAGAACGGTGAATATGTACTAATGGAAGGGGAAAGTAAGCGGATTGGAAAGGCTGTCCTTCCAGACTTTTTAATGAATAAAAAAGAGGATGGGGTACAATTCTATATCGAGTTGCCAAGAGAAGAACGAATCAGAGTTATCCTGGATGAATACGAGCCATGGAATTACCCTGAGCAATGCTTAGAAGCGTTCCATAAAATTAAAAAGCGAATCCACACACCTGTTGCGAAAGAAATTGAAGAAGCTCTTAAAACGGGAGATTATAAGACAGCTGTTGATCGCTTATTGGATTATTACTATGATCCCCGTTATCAGCACTCCATCACCCAATATGCCGAGGATCATATTATTCCAATCAAGGCTGAAAGTGTCGAGGATGCCACAATGCAAATTAAGCAGTTACTGGCCGAGATGAATGTGGTGCAGTAATAGGCAGGAGGAGCAGATGATGTAAAAAAGTGTTTCAACCTGCCATTTCAGCTCTGCTTGTTAACGCTGTATCTACAGCAATAGATAGGAAAAGACCGGACTTAAAATAGAGATGGTAATGGCGCTAAGTGTCATTGCCACCGTGCTGACAGCTCCTGCCTGCACACTCTGTTCCATAATTTTGGAGGTGCCAATCGCGTGAGAAGCGCTCCCCATCCCCACTCCCATCCCTAAGAAATGAGTAATCCCGCACCATTTTAAAATAGCTGGTCCTGTAATAGCACCACCAATCCCGGCAATCATTACAAAAACGGTTGCCATAGGTGCAATCCCACCCAGTGATTCCGTAATATCCATCGCCACAGGTGTGGTGGAGTTTTTCGGAATCATGGAATAGATAATCTGGTCATCGAACTGAAACCACTTGGCTAACAATAGTCCTGTGGAAATCCCCAGCACTGATCCGAACCCTACTCCAGCCAGTAATGGATAGGGATATTTTTTTACAAGCTCCCATTGTTTGTATAGCGGAAATGCCAGTGCCACAACAGCAGGTCCAAGCAGCCAGTCGATCCATTTCCCTCCCTGCATATAGGCTTCATAAGGAATATCAAACATAAGAAGGGATACAGCAATAATAAACGTTGCCACAAACACAGGCAGCAAAACTGGATAGGGATATCTCTGGTACAAATATAAGGCTCCTGTATACGCGATAAAGGTGCCTATCAAACCTGCCAGGAAGATCAAGAAACTATTCATGCTCCATCACCTTTTTTCCCGCCAGGTACTGACTGACCGCACCGGACCCTGCAATCACAAGGATTGTACTGAAAAAGGCAATCGGTATCAGAATGAGTCCCTTTCCCTTAAAAATGAATAAATAATTTATAATTCCAACCGTGACAGGAATAAATAATAATGGCAGATGCTTTATTAATAGATTCGCTCCATCCTCGATCCAATCCGGGTTGAATTTTGTTGTCAGCAGCGTAACGAAAAGCAGGAGCATCCCGATAATGCTTCCGGGGATTATCAGATGAAATAGTTGTTGAATCCAGGTACCCACCATATAGAATAAAGATATCATACCTATTTGCAGAATGACTTTTGCTAAAGTATTAATGTTTCCCAAGTCTTCACGGGCCTCCTCTGTCTGAATATTAAGCTACTTATTTTACCCAGCTACCTTTATATTATTATAATATAGGTTAGCATATTTTATGGTATAAAGGAGCATTCATAATGAAAAAACTTCTGTTCATTGAAACCGGAATGGGAATTGATGTACACGGCCAGAACGTAACCAAAGCAGCTGTTCGCGCGGTGCATAATGCCATTCATTTTAACTCTATGCCTGGAATTAAGGAATTACTACCCGATCAAAATTTAGAAAGTATGCAGGTAAAGATCAAACTTGGTGTACCCTCCAATCAGGAACAGTTAGATGAAGAGGCTGTAAAAGCCGAAATTCCATATGGTCAGGTGACATTGGAAGTTCAACACGGCGGTCTTGCCACCACCCACGGCATCGTACTTGAAGATAAAGACGATCAAAACGACTTAATGCTAATCACAGTAGCCTCAGTTGAAGTAGGATATTAGAACAAAGGCGGAAGCGCCCGTTTGTCCAGCTGCGGCTCCTAGGTCAAAGCGGTTATAAGTCCAAGCCATTACGTGGCCTCTTCTGGTTTATTATCTACAAATCATTTATTTTATAATTTCCTAGACCAGAACAAAAGCGCTGATCCTTTAAGTCAGCTTTTATACTGAAGGGTCAGCGCTCTTCTTCCGGTTTATTCAAAAACATTACCTGCACTACATAGATGATTAAGCATATCGCAAGGGCTAAAGATCCCCATCCCAGGGTTTTCTGCTCTACTTCGAGATAGTTATTACAAATTTGTTCATCGGCACTTATATAAATCCAAGCCATGACAAATAACATAAAAGTGAAAAACAGATAAGTTAAGTTTTGTCCTGCAGGTTTAAGCTTTTTCCAGCTGTCACGCAAAGGTACTCCTACCAGAAAAGGCAGACTGATAAACTTAAAAATTTCCACAGCCTGTATCGTAAGGGCCTCATCCATAGACCTCGGGATCATCCAAAAACTCCATATCACCACAACAAGTAGAATCCCCGGCACTCCATTATGATTCCACTTTTCAAAAACTGAAGGAAGATGTTTAAAAAAGAAGGGTGCCATTAAAAACCCCGAGATAACAAGCAAAGGCATTTGCATATGCATGTGTACAATCATAATCGATTCAAGTAAATAGGCTACAGGAGGAAGAATCAGAACCATAAACATGATAAATCCATAGACTGATTGTTTCATCATGATATCCCCCCTTCCAGATATGCCTGCACTGTATCCGCTGCTTCATCTATCTTCGTAAAATCCATCACTTCCAGTAAATGTCCGTCTCTGCCGATTAAATAAAAGGCCGTGTTATGCTGAAAATTTCCATACCCATCCGGAATCACCACAACCCCTAAACGGTCCAGCATCTGTTCCAGCTCTTTCTGATCCTTGACCCGGGCCATACGCCACGTTTCTCCATTACTGTCAAAATAGGAGCGATACTTTTCCAGGGTTTTTGGATCGTCATTCTCAGGATCAAAGCTTATACTTAGGAAAACAATATCCTCACCTATATACTCGGATGGAATCTGCTTATAAACCTCAGACATGTTCATCTCAAGCTGTGGACAAACCGTCGTACAATTGGTATACATAAAGGTCACAAACATAAATTTATCTTTTGAAAAATCATTGAGTTTGTAAGATTCCCCTTTACTATCCTGCAACGTTACATTTGGAAATTCAGGCTGTGTTTGAGTTAATTCATAGGTTCTGGCCGCTTCCGTTGTAAAGGCTCGAAACCCGTCTGTACTGGTATAAAAAAGAATAAATCCAAAAATCAGAACTGCAATCACAGCCAGCCAGTTTCGCCCGGTTTGTTTCATGGTATCACTTCCTTTAAAAATGTGAGCCAAGTATTTCATGGTCAGCAGATCCACTTATACTTGGCTCTAAAGTTTTACCAGGTTCTAATTGGAGGTGACCCTGGAGGTGCATTCATAATCATATCAACAATTGGCACAACATACGCCATAGCCATAACGGCTAATAGTAATACCATCCAAAGTCCCCAACGCTCGGTCCACATTGGTGCTTTGGGTGCATCATCTTCAGGCTCTGCTACAGGATACTCTGTTTCTCCCTTAGGTGAACGGAACATCATGTGGAAGACAGCATATACCTGAATGATGACACCAATAAGTAAGAATACCGCACCAATTGCAAATACATATTCATAAGGAATCCAGCCTAATGCTGTTGGGTGATCACCATAAGTTGTATAAGCCGTTCTGCGTGGGTCTCCCAGGAGTCCTGCGATATGCATGGAACCGGCCATCAGGATCATACCAATGGTCCAGATAATGGTTTGAATCACTCCTACACGGTTCATTTTCTTCGTAAGCTTACGTTTTGCTAAATGCGGGATTAACCAGTAACTAATACCGAAGAAGGTCATGACAACCGATACACCTACAGTTACGTGGAAATGTCCGACTACCCACATTGTATTATGAATAACCTGGTTCAGCTGGTTACTTGTATTGACAATTCCGCCTGCACCACCAAAGATAAAGCCAATCATGGCAATCATAGGAGCTAGGAAGCGAACGTCTCCCCATGGAAGTTTTGTCAGCCAGCCAAGCAGACCTTTTCCGCCTTTTTTCCGACCTGCCCTTTCAAATACGGCAAACATTGCAAATGCAGTCATAAGGGATGGAACGGCAATTGCCAAACTCATAAAGACGTGTAAGAACTTAATTGAAATTGAAATAGCCGGGTCAACAATCTGGTGGTGGAAGCCGCCAGGGATGTTAAGAATGACCAGTAAAATCACCACAAGCCGAATCAACTTCTCATTAAAATGTCTGCCACCAATAATTTTTGGAACAATGATGTACCATGCTGAGGTTGCTACAAGGTACCAAATGTTAACCAGTGTGTGTCCGAACCACCAGAATAAGGTTCTTGAGACCATAACATTAATGGTCTCTGTTATTCCCATTGACCATGGAATAAGGGTTAAGACTTCAACGGTAACGCCAATCGTCGCAAAGATCCATAGAACAAATACACCCATTGCAAAGAAAGCAAGAATTGGAGTCGGCTCACCTGGGTGATTTTTTCTCCAGTGGCGGTAATTAATAAACACTCCGATACACGTTGCCCAAATCCCTGCTACAAGAAAGACTAAACCAATATAAAACAACGGGTGGGCGGCTAATGGTGGATAGAATGTGTATAAGACCGATGCTTCATTTAAGACGATCATGGTAACAACAATAGCAACTCCAAGGACCATTAAATAAAATCCGGCCCAGGCAAATTTACGTACCTTTGGAAGCAAGCCCCCAAATGAATGGGAAAGGTTTGCGTATTGATAGCCAATCGTAAATGTTGTTGAGAACACAAGTAATAGTAAAATACCATGTGCCGATAATACCTGATAATAGTTCAACCATGCAGGAAGTTCTAAAAGTCCGGCCCGCTCCAGTCCTTGTACCAGTCCCAATATACCGCCGATAAGCAGGGAGATAAAGGCAACTGAAAAATAGGTTAAAGACAGCTTAGCATCCTGTGGCGTTACTCCTAATACTTTTTTAGACTTCTCACGAAACTTTAGTTTTGCTGCATGCTCCATTTACATTCCCTCCTTTACTTCACCGTAATGGTTGTACTCATCATTTGGTGCCCAATCCCGCAGTATTCATTACAAAGCACCAGATACTCCCCAGGCTCATCAAATGTATGGGAAATTTTTTGAATATGCCCTGGCATAACCATAGCATTGATGTTCGTTCCTGCTACCTGAAAGCCGTGTGTAACATCTTTTGACGTCATTGTGAAATGAACTTCGGCACCGGCAGGAATTTCAATGTTACTTGGTGTAAATGCAAAGGACTGCAGCGTCATCACCACTTCATACTCGTTATCCCCAACTTTGTTCACACCTGGTTCATTAAAAGGAGCTATTTCATCTACTTTCTGGGGATCAATGGTTTCTTTGTGACTTGGTGGTCCCATTCCCATCGCATAAGTTTGATATCCAACAACGATCATAAATATAACTAAAATTCCGACACTGACAATCATCCATATTTCTTCAAGCTTCTTCATGCTTACCCCCCCTTAGACACGTTCCATATATAGCCAAAATACACCCATCCACATCGTTACAATGACAAAGGCGACAAATCCGACTGAAATCATCGTTCCTTTTAGTGATTTTTCCTCATCTTTCTTTTGCTGATTGAATGGTTCCCTCACTTTGGTTTGTGCCATCCTGCCCGACCTCCTTTTCATGTGTTCACATTCATCATAAGGTCGATGGAGGGGATCCAGGTGTGAATTGCATCACAGTCAATTGATGATTTTGCTAACACCTTTAAAAACGTTAAAAGCTTGTTTTTTTGATCACAAAAGACTGAAATAACCGGAGCTCCATGCCTTTCCTGCACTTTATCCAACTCTATAACAAGCCTTCTTCTTTGACGATTCTGTGAACAATCGCCAATGTGTGATTTATATCAATTTTCACGGTTTTAAATTTGATTACAATAGAAAGTGAAAGAAATAGTTTCCAATCCTTAAGGAGGGGTTATCATGAAAAAATGGTTTATCGTTTCATTATTCACAGTACTTGTTCTGGGGTTAGCTGCCTGCGGTGGGGGAGATGAGGCTTCAGGCAATGATGGAGCTTCAGATGATAGTTCATCTGCTAACTCTGTGGATATCGTCGCATCTAACTGGGAGTTTGATAAAGATACGTACACTGTACCTGCCGGTGATATTACTTTTAACCTTACAAACGAATCAGGTATGCATGGATTTGATATAGAAGGTACGGATGTGACCATCGAAGGAGAAGGATCCGTATCAGGCAGTCTTGAACCAGGGGAATACACCATCAGATGTAACATCCCTTGCGGCGAAGGACATGCAGATATGACTGCACAATTGGTTGTTGAATAAATAAACAAAGGCGGAAGCACCACAAAAAACACGTTATCCGATACTATCTCTCGGATAACGTGTTTTTTTAAACCATTTTTTGTTCTTAATCCTCTTCTCGCTCTGTAGATATGGATAAAACAGCACCCGTATAAGCATCGATTTCAATGTCTGCTTCATGGGTTGCGCTTACCATTTCAATTTCATAGAATAACTGGCCATCATCATCGCTAAGTTCAACCTCTTCTACTTTTCCGTCAAAATTAATTTCGGCTCGGGCAATTTCAATAGCCTTAGCCTGAATGATAGGTAATTTTTCTTTTTTAGGTTGCTCGAATCTGACTGCTTCAGGGTCGTCATCTGATTTTTGATTGCCCTTCCCATCACTTTTAGAATCGTTGTTTTTATCTTGTTTTTCATCTTTGTCATCATGATGATCATCATCTTTTTGCTGATTGGACGGTTGGTCTTCTGGTTCATTTTGAGATGGCTTTGATTTTGTATCATCATCCGATTTCTTACCTGAAGTATTCTCCTGTTTTTGATCATCCGCCTGGTCTGAAGACTTTTTTGACTGTCCTGATTGTTTCTCGTTGTCAATTTTTGCTGATGCTTTTTGTTCTAACTTAATGACATCACCCGTTTCTCCATCAAGAATAAGTTCATATTCCTGCCCATCACCCTTAATTTCCATTTCATAGACCGCACGATTGCCATTCTTCTCAAGTGAAATTTCAACCACTTCACCTGGAAACTGCTGCTCGGCAATTTTACGTGCCTCTTCTATGGATAATGATGCTGCCGAGGAAGTTTTGGTCATCTGATGGATCCCCATTCCGGCACCAAAGGCTACTATAATGGCCATGACTGAAACAAGAATTTTTTTCTTCATGCTTTTCCCTCCTATTTCTTTTACTGTCTTTATCATAGACAACGGAGATGAAAAGACAATGTGAGTAAGATTAAAATTTGATGAGAAAATGAATGGAAATGTCTAAGAGTTCGGAAGCTTAACGGTAAAAGCTGTTCCATTACCCAGCTCTGTATCGACAGTAATCATTCCGTTATGGCTCTCAACAATGTACTTGGCAATCGACAGGCCTAAGCCCGTACCCCCATTATCACGACTTCTGGCCTTATCCACCCGGTAAAACCGGTCAAAAATACGTTCCACATCTGCTTCCGGAATACCCTCGCCAAAGTCCTGAACCTTAACCTGAATATAGCCCTCTGATGAATCGATGTACACATGAACCTCATCCTGGCTGTATTTACAGGCATTATCAATCAGAATGTAAAACACCTGATTGATTTTTTCACGATCCACCCAGCCTTCTAACTTATTTTCCGTGGAAAAAAGCTGAATATTTCTGTCATAAGTCACCGAAAATGCTCTCACACAGTCCTGCAGGAGAGCCGTGAGATTGACGGATTCAAGTTTAAGGTGGTCACCCTTCTGATTCCGGGCCAGGGTGAGCATTTGACGAATCATCACATCCATCCGATCGGTCTCGGTTTGAATGGCTTCAGTAGCTTCCTCAAAGACTTCAGGTTTTTTTCGCCCCCATCTATTCAGCAATTGAGTATAGCTCTTAATTACAGATATTGGCGTCTTCAGCTCATGAGAGGCATCGGAAACAAATTGCTCCTGGCGTGTAAAGCTTTCTCTAAGTCGATCAATCATTTGATTATATGAACTGCTCATCTGATGCAGTTCATCCTTAGAACGCCCCGAAAGACGAATCTTTTTCATTTGTCCCTGTTTGGCATTCTCAGTCATAATATTGGTCAGGCGCTGGATTGGTCTTAATAAAGAGTTACTAAGGACCCGGGCCCCAATCAGTGCAGGAACTACCATAATTAATGATGCGAACAGCAACACATAAAATAACGTTGACATAGTGTCTTCAAGGTTAATAAGCTCCTCGGCTACCTGAAGAGTTACAACTTCCCCATTTTCCCAGATCATCGGGGTTGAAATGACGGCATACTGCATACCATCCTGCCCTTCCACGATGGCATGGGTTTCTTTTTGTATATAGTCTGCTGAAAGGTTGTAATACTTTGATTTTTTTGTCACCGTATGGATGGTCTGTTCCTCATCGTTAATAATACGTACAATACCCTGATTAGGTACATAAGCCTTTAGCAGTTCATCCAGATTGACACCTGTATTCATATTTGTTGCCAGGGATTCCATTAACGTATCAGCTTCAGCCTTTACCCGATCAACTTCAGCATCAACAGTTATCTTATTGAACAGAAGGAATATAGCGGTATTAATACATAGAATAGTAATGAGCAAAACCAGGGTAGCATAGACCTGGATCTTTGTTTTCAGCTTCATACCTGACCGTTCCTTGCCGAATAGCCAACCCCTCGAATCGTATGGATATAGGGCTTGGAATAAGGTTTATCGATTTTCTGCCTCAGATATCGGATATAGACATCGACTACATTGGTATCCCCTAAATAATCATAGCCCCAAACCTGTTCAATAATCTGATCCCTGGTTAATACCTGATTTTCATTTTTCAGCAGAAAGACTAACAGATCAAACTCTCTCGGGGTCAGCTCAATCAGATCCTGCCCCCTCCTGACTGTTCTGGTCTGTAAATTAACGGATAACTCCTCCATTATGAGAATATTCTCCTCCTGCTTCGGCTGCTGCCTGAGATGGGCACGAACCCTGGCCAGCAGTTCCTCAATCTGGAAAGGCTTGGTCAGGTAATCATTCGCCCCTAAATCTAGACCACTTACTTTATCATGAACCTCGTCCCGGGCGGTTAGCAGCAAAATAGGAATCCGGACTCCTTCACGTCTGACCCTTCGTAAAACCTCAAAACCACTCAGTCCTGGTAATTGAATATCTAAAAGAATTAAATCCAGGCTGGTATCTCGTAATATATATTCAACCGCTTCCTTCCCATCAAGGACACTCTCCGCTTCATAGCCTTCATATTCCAGTTCCAGCTGCAAAGCTCTCGCAAGCTTCTTTTCATCCTCCACAATCAGAACTTTCGTCACAGCTATACACCCCTCCAACGCAGGTATCTTTATAATGATTCTACATCACTTCATTCTTTTTAGGGTGTAAAAAATCCTCTATCTACAGCAAAATATGAAGCAGGATACTGAAAAACAGAATATAGCCGAGACGTAAATGGGCTCGTCGTCTTTTCCCTGTAGCCTTTACCTTTCTCACCCACCCACTTACGGTTTGGGCAATCAAAGCCATGAAAGCAATGACGCCACTCATCATTTTCAGGCTCTCGATATCCCACCCGTAGTGATTCAAAATCAGAACTAGATGAAGAGTAATGAGTCCAAAGGCAGCAAATCCGATCCATGTATGGTGAGGCATCAGTTTTCTGGCTATATTCGCTATTTTTATTTTCCGTTTACGATCAGATTCATTCCGTATTTCCGAAAAAAACGAGTGCATATTCCAGTTATATAAAATAAACGTTAATCCACTTATTCCGAACCAGATGGAAATGTTCGCGATTCCATTAAGCACCTGCTGCCAAACCGCCAGCGCCAGCAGGAACAGATTGAAGTAAAACCACTTATTCACTGTTTTCTCCCCCAATTTTACGTCATTTCCGTACTACTATCCTTCCCCCTTACTATCATTTTGCCTCAACGATTGTCTGTGATGAAAGACATAGGAAGGAAAAGAAACTGGTGCAACATTGTTTAATATAGGGATAGAAAAATTTTTCACATTTTTATTGACCCTAACGTTACGTCATCCTTTAAAGTTAAGAGTACAAGGGAGGTTCTTAAGAATGAAGGTAAAAGAACTGGCAGAAATAGCAGGTATCAGTGTGCGCACCCTTCACCACTATGATGAAATCGGTTTGCTCACACCTGCGCAAAAAAATGCCGCAGGATATCGGATATATTCAGAAAAAGATCTGAGCAGACTGCAGCAAATCTTATTTTTCCGAGAGCTTGACTTCCCTTTGAAAAAAATAAAGGAAATCATGAATCGCCCGGACTTTGACCGTGAAGAAGCTCTTCTTATGCATAGAAAAATGCTGGAGGAAAAACGCCGGCGTCTGGACCAGATGATCAGAACAATCGACAGGACGATTCAAAATGAGAAAGGGGAAATCACCATGTCTGATAAAGAAAAATTTGCAGGATTTGATTTCAGTCACAATCCCTATGAACAGGAAGCCCGTAAACGATGGGGAGATAAAGCTGTAGATGAATCCAATCATAAAATAGGACGTATGTCTAACGAACAACAGAAGGCATTAGGGGAAGAGTTTGACAGAATATATAAGGATCTGGCTGCTATCCGTCATTCATCCCCTGATTCTGAAGAGGCTCAGGTGGCTATTAAAGTCTGGTATGATTATCTTAATAAAATCGGTCACTACTCCTTAGATGCATTTAAAGGCTTAGGCCAGATGTATGTAGCTGATGAACGATTTACGAAAAATATTGATCAGTACGGTGAAGGATTAGCTGTATTTATGCGTGATGCCATGGCGATTTATGCAGATCGTAATCAAAAGTAACCAGACAGGGGGGATTCATTAGGAATCCCCCCTGTCCGTCTGTTAAAATGAAGAATTTATCAACTGACTCTTGCAGATTTCCGAAGAATGTTTTATTATATTCTATGTGACTTTTAGCGCTTGTCTATGACATTATGCTGGTGTAGCACAGTTGGCAGTGCACTTCACTCGTAATGAAGGGGTCGGAGGTTCGAATCCTCTCACCAGCATCGTCTATGTGGAGAAGTACCCAAGTCCGGCTGAAGGGGATGCACTCGAAATGCATTAGGACGGGCAACCGTCGCGTGGGTTCGAATCCCACCTTCTCCGCCATAACCTAACCACACGAAGTAAAATCCTCTAAGTAAGAACCATTTCAAACTGTGCTATCATGAATAACCTATTTCTACGTGAAGGAACACATTCTCTTTATTGATGAATGTGTTCCTTTATTTTTCTATTCTTTTAAAGTTCCTGCAGGTGTTAGTTCTGGGGTGACTTGATCATTAAGCACTTCTTTCAATTTATCCGCTTCTTCATTTGACAGGGTTACTCCCCTGCCCATACGCTCATGATTGGGTGCCCAATCCCGCAGATCATACTTAGGATCCCTTCCATTCCAGCTGATAACATTAAATTCCTTTGTCCAGCCTTTTGTTGACTCGGACAATACAGCAATGGTTTTTACAATCTCATACTTAAAATCTGCCATTCTTTAAATCTCCTTTCTGAAATAAGTAATTGGATGTGCCTATTATGTCTTTCTTTTATACCCTGCGCAAATTCCGAAAAGGAGAAAACAGGACCGATTTAACAGTTGAAAAAATAAAAATGCTTAGTTGTTATTTTCAATTTTTCTGTCTGAAAAGGAAGATGAATACAAATATGAGTAAATTAACAAATCCCGCATCTTTTTTGATACGGGAACCTGTTACTCTATAAACTTTTAATCAGCGGATGACCATGAACCACCCTCGCTCTCCGTCTCATGCTCTAAAATAGCTTTGTGATTTGCCGGACCACGATACACATTGGCAATAATGATCCCACTCAGAATCAGAACGGAACCAATAATAATGCTTATGGTTAATTTCTCATCCAGTAATAACCAGCCAAAAAACATCCCAAAAACAGGAACAAGCAGAGTAGAAATCGTGGCTGTGACCATGTCAATTAGACTCAATAAAAAGAACCAGGCTGTGAAGCACAAAGCAGAAGCAAGTACACCTGTGAATAATACATAATAAATGCTCTCACCTGTAAGCTGTACCGGATCTCCCCACTCCATGACGATGCTTGCTAATATGATCCCCAATGTACCAAAGAGCATCTGATATGTATTTACCTGAAGCTGCGGCACATCACTCAATTTCAGGCGGTAATAAACATTTGATGCGCCCCACGATATAGCCGCAGTTACAATGAGTAACTCTCCAATAATGATACTCGGGTTCTGATTGATCCAAATATCCCAGCCTAAAATGGTTAAGAGTCCAATGAACCCCATACCAAGCCCCATCATTTTCATCCGGGGAACTTTCTCTTTTAAAAACTTAGCAGCCAGTATACTGCTCCAAATAGGCATGGAATATAACAGAACAGAGGATTTACCAGCGTCAACAAACCGCAAACCATACATCACAAACAAAAAGACGATACTAGTCTGCAGAATACCTGCCACAAGTAAGTGACCCCATTTATCCTTAGGGGGCAAACCTATCCTCATAATGGCTAATACGATGATCATTGTGAGTGTACCCGTCCCAAAGCGAAAGGCCGAAAATGTAAATGGCCCCATATACTGAAGGGCATCTTTCATGAGAACCCAGGCATAACCCCAGAGGAGTGTAATTACTAGTATCATAACCCCTATAGCCCACCGATTTTTGTTCAGAAACGTCCAAATACGAGATGGATTGTCTTTCATTTTCACTTCTCCCAACCTCACAGATTCATGACATAAAAAGGATAACGGTGAATAGTATAACATATCATGTCATAAATTTATCACGCATGAACTGGCCGTAATCCCCCCACTGATGGAAGTTTTACTTTATTTTTGTTAGGGAAGGTTCATTGTTAAGAAATGGAGGATTTGAATATCGTGATGATTTTTAAAAAAAGGTTTATGGCTGGCCTGTTTCTATTCAGTTTACTATTGACCGCTTGTGAGGATGGTGCTAAGTCCAACTCTCAGAATGGTCAGACTATATCTAATCCACCAGACAATCAGGGAGAAGAGGAGAAAATAAACTCAGAAGAAGAAGAAAAGGAAATAGACACATCACCAGCGCAGAATCAGCATAAAAACTCAGGCATTAAAGTTCCGGCTTATAAGCACTTAGAAGGACCCGATGATTTTTATACGCAAATGGAACCTAACCTATTGCAGCCAGTGTCTTTAAACGAAGCTTACAAGGCTTATCAGTCAATAGACAATGACGCTCAGAGTGTCGTGCAAGAGGAACTGACCGAACTTGGCTTTTCTGATATACAAAAGCTCGATCATTCATCGAATCAGTTAAACGAAAATGAATTATCGCTTCTCTATTATGTTCTTACAAAAACGAAGAATAAACAGTTACAGGATTGGTTTAATATCGGGGATAAAGAAGGATTCATTTTTACTGGACTATCAGAATATTCCTATGATGCTGTACAGGTTCAGCAAGCATCAGAACCTGAAACTCACGAAGCTTTGTTTGAGAATTATGTTGAAGTAGAAGACCCAGCGATTGCAGGATCACCATTCTTTTTTATAAGCTATCTTGTAAGAGATGGAAGAGTCTATCAAGTTCATGATCCGGCAGCAAATTCCACAGAAAACATTACCCCATTTCCTTATGGCATCGCTCCGACCCGCATGATCCTTCCCTATCATGTACAAAAGGGCACCGCATGGGAACAGGAAGTCACAATCGATGGAAAAACCTATTCTATGATCTCAGAAATTACAGATAAGCAGGATGATGAGGTTCGGGTTTCATCGTTTATCAATGGAATGGAGGGCTATCCCAATAACCGTTATGAAGAAGAATATATTATAAAAAAGGGCATCGGTATATCCTACCATTATCATACAAAACACCCTGATAACATGGGAAATCATTTTGAATTTAAGTATTCACATGAACAACCCGTTCTGATCCAGTAGTATCTGTGAATTTAATCATTAACCCTTTTATTCCAACCCTCTCCCTTTAAGTGATATACTATTCATGTTAGGTTATAAACACCAAATAATTCGACAAAAATCGGGTGGTGACAGGCACCAATGAACATAGAAAATTTAACGAAAACGTATGGGGAAAAGGTATTATTTGATCATATTTCTTTTACAGTTGAGGAATATGACCGGATTGGTTTGATCGGGGTCAATGGTACGGGAAAGTCTTCGCTTCTCAAGGTCATTGCCGGACTGGATTCAGCTGAAGAAGGACAGGTTGACCATGCTAAACACTTTCACATTGAGTACTTACCGCAAAACCCTGAGTTTGATGGCTCCGAAACTGTGCTGGAGTATATTTATGCCGGAAACTCCCAAATCATGGAGACTACGCGGAACTATGAGAGAGCATTAGCTCACTTAAAGGCAGACCCTCAAAATCCACAAAAACAGGAGAAGCTTTTGGCCGCTCAGCAAAAGATGGATGAAGACAATGCCTGGGATGCTAATGCATTGGCCAAAACCGTCCTGACACGTCTGGGAATCACTTCCTTCTCCCATCCGGTACACACCTTATCGGGCGGACAAAAAAAACGAGTGGCCATTGCAAAATCCCTCATTCAGCCAGCTGATATTCTGATCATGGATGAGCCAACCAACCATTTAGATAATGAAACCATCGAATGGCTGGAGGAATATTTGTCCCACTACGAAGGGGCTCTCATTCTAGTGACTCACGACCGCTACTTCCTTAATCGTGTGACCAATCAGATTTTCGAGCTGGATCAAGGCAGCTTATACCAATACGAAGGAAACTACGAAGTCTTTCTGGAAAAGAAGGCCGAACGAGAAGAGCAGGCCCAGATCAATGAACAAAAACGGCAAAACACACTTAGGCGTGAGCTTGCATGGCTGCGCCGGGGTGCGAAAGCCCGTTCCACGAAACAAAAAGCCCGTAAACAACGGGTTGAGGAGCTGAAAAATCAGACCCCCCAGCAAACCAATCAAACGTTTGATATAGAACTCAGCACCTCAAGATTAGGAAAACAGGTCATTGAATTAGAATCCGTTTCAAAACAGTTTGAAGATCGACCGCTGTTAAAGGACTTCAGCTTTCTCATTACACCAAAGGACCGAATCGGAATTATCGGACCGAATGGAAGTGGAAAAACGACCCTCCTCAATTTGATGGCAGGCCGCATACAGCCCGATGATGGCTATATTGATATTGGAAAAACCGTTAAGATTGGCTACTATACACAGGAAAGTCTGGAACTCGATGAAAACCTCCGAGTCATTGAATATATTAAGCAAAGTGCTGAGGTAATCCGAACCTCCAACGGTGATTACATTACAGCGGAGCAAATGCTGGAGCGTTTCCTGTTCCCAAGGAATATGCAGTGGACCTATATTTACCGGCTATCCGGAGGGGAACGTCGCCGGCTCTATTTATTAAGTATACTCATGAAAGAGCCGAATGTATTATTCTTAGATGAACCAACCAACGATCTGGATATCCAGACTTTATCCATTCTTGAAAATTATCTGGATGAATTTCCGGGGGTTGTCATAACCGTATCCCATGACCGCTACTTCCTTGATCGCACAGTGAATCGCCTGCTGTCTTTTGAAGAAAATGGACAAATACGCATCTATTATGGAAGCTATTCAGAATATATGGAAGTAAAAAGAGAAGAAAAACAGCATGAAGAACAGCGAAAAAAAGAGCTGCACAAAGAGGAAAAAGACCAAAAACCTCAAAAGCAGAAACGGAAAAAGCTTTCCTATAATGAACAGAAAGAATGGGAAACCATCGAAGACCACATTACTGAACTGGAAGAACGAATAGAAGAATTACAGACTGAAATTGAGCAGGCCGGAAGTGATGTTGAAAAAGCTCAGCGTCTATTCGAGGAACAACAGGAAACAGAAGACAAACTGGAAAAAGCCATGGAACGCTGGGAAGAACTGTCCCTGCTTATGGAAGAACAGGATCGTTAAAGCATACCCCTAAACGGGTATGCTTTTTTTGTGGCTTCATTGTCAATAAGTCACACGAAATATGGTGGATAAGTTTGAATAGACAGAACATTAAAACCCGATTTGTCACACTTTCATCATATTCGTCACAAATTCGTTGATTTCTTATGAACTTTTTGTGAAATGCATCACTTTTTCTTGAGAAATACCATACCGCTAAAATAACATTAACACTATAGAGATAGTGATAACTATCACACCTTCTTTAAATCAAGTCCATTGATTCACTTTTAATAGAAAGGGGTACCTGCATGAAAATGAAATGGGCTTTCCTATCCATTGTATTTACTGCTTTTACGATATTATCAGGCTGTGATTTGCTCGTTTTAGATCCTAAAGGGCCACAAGCCGAGACGCAAGCCGATGTAATTTGGTTTTCTATTGCTTTAATGTCGGTTATTGTGTTCGTTGTCTTTTCGATTCTAATCTATATGCTTGTGAAATTCCGCGCTTCTAAACAACCGGAAGATTACGAGCCACCTCATCTTGAAGGTAATCGAATTGTCGAGACAATCATTGTCGCCGTCCCGGTTTTAATTGTTGCCGTTCTCTCTGTTGTGTCTGTACAGAGTAACTATGCTGTTGAGTCAACACCTGAGGAATATGAAGATAAAGAACCTTTAGTGATTTATGCCTCATCCTCAAATTGGAAATGGCATTTTAGTTATCCGGAACAAGATATTGAGACCGTAAATTACTTATACGTTCCAACTAAACGTCCACTGGAATTCAGACTTTATTCTTATGGTCCCATTACAAGCTTTTGGATTCCGCAATTAGGCGGACAAAAATATGCGATGGCTGATATGGTTACGACTTTACACTTAGCTGCTGATGTTCCTGGTGAATATATGGGACGAAATGCCAATTTTAGTGGTAAAGGCTTTGCAAAGAACACCTTTAACGTAAATGCTGTCACACCTGAAGAATTTGATGAATGGGTCAATGAGGTGAAAACAACAGCTGAACCTCTCACAGAAAAGAGGTTTAATGAATTGCTTGAGCCAGGTCACTTAGGTCAATTAACCTTTAAAAATACTCATTTAGATTTTATGCCACCTCCTCATAATCACGGTGGTTCTCATAAGACAGATGAACACGCAGAACAGGATCATCCAAACTGATTTTTTAGTGGAACATAATGGTTTCATAGTTTAGTAGTCCAGCAATTAACTGAATACATTCATGACATTTGAAAGGAGCAATCAGGATGGAGTTCTTTGAACGGTTTGCTATACCTCATCCCAGTCCTGCTATCTATGCAGCGATGGTAGCCATTGTCCTTACCACTATTGCCATTATCGTAGGTCTGACCTATTTTAAAAAATGGGGTTATCTATGGCGCGAATGGCTGACAACGGTTGACCATAAACGAATTGGGATTATGTATTTAATTTCCGCCATTCTTATGTTATTCCGTGGCGGAGTCGACGCAATTATGATGCGGGCGCAGCTTTCAGTACCCGAAAACACACTATTGGATTCCCAGCATTATAACGAAATTTTTTCAACACATGGAATCGTTATGATTTTCTTTATGGCAATGCCTTTTATTATTGCCTTGATGAATTATGTTGTACCGTTACAAATTGGTGCACGGGATGTAGCTTTCCCAAGGTTAAACGCACTAAGCTTCTGGCTATTCTTTATGGGAGCCATGCTATTTAATATTTCATTTATCATTGGGGGCTCCCCTGACGCCGGATGGACATCGTATTTCCCGCTTGCCGGAAATGAGTATAGTCAGTCTGTAGGAACCAACTATTATATGATTGCTATACAAATTGCCGGAATAGGTACACTGATGACAGGTATTAACTTTATCGTCACGATTCTTAAAATGAGAGCACCTGGTATGACACTAATGAAGATGCCAATGTTTACCTGGTCAGCGTTTATCACAAATATTATCATTGTTTTCGCCTTCCCGGTCTTAACTGTAGCCCTTGCAATGGGTACGATGGATCGCTTATTTGCTACCCACTTTTTCACAACGGGAAACGGCGGAATGGATATGCTCTGGGCCAACCTATTCTGGGTTTGGGGACATCCGGAGGTCTATATCTTAATTCTCCCTGCATTTGGGGTTTATAGTGAGGTTATCCCAACGTTCGCCAAAAGAAACCTATATGGTTATAAATCGATGGTTGCCTCCATGGTTATTATTTCCCTATTGTCGTTCTTTGTGTGGGTTCACCACTTCTTCACAATGGGTCATGGAGCATTTACGAACAGTATATTCTCCATTACAACGATGGCAATTGCTGTACCAACTGGTATTAAAATCTTTAACTGGCTGTTCACATTGTGGAAAGGGAAAATTCAGATGACAACACCAATGTTGTATTCTATGCTGTTTATTCCTATTTTCACTATTGGTGGAGTAACCGGTGTAATGCTTGGTATGTCTGCAGCTGATTATCAATATCACAATACGATGTTCCTTGTTGCCCACTTCCACCTTGTTATTATTCCAGGTGTTGTGTTTGCAATGCTGGCTGGCCTCACCTACTGGTGGCCAAAAATGTTTGGCTTCATGCTGAACGAAAAACTCGGAAAATGGGCCGCCTGGTTGATTGGAATTGGTACTTGTGTCGCCTTCTTCCCTATGTTTATTTCAGGTCTTGACGGTCAGGCACGCCGTATGTACACCTATTCCGAAGCAACTGGATTTGGCGTTTGGAATATGATTGCCTTTGTTGGAGCTATTATGCTGGCCATAGGATTTGTGATTATCGTTTACAACATTTATTACAGTACGCGATATGCATCCAGAGATATACCTGCAGATCCTTGGAATGCACGTTCCTTAGAATGGGCAACACACAGTCCTGTTCCGGAATATAATTTCGCAGTTACACCAGAGGTCACCACTCGTGACGCATTCTGGAATCACAAGAAAAAGAACGGAAACCTCTTTAAAGGAAAATACGAAGAAATTCACATGCCAAATAACAGCGGTGTTCCGTTTATTATGAGTGCCATTTTCTTTGTATTTGGATTTGCAATGGTATTTAGCCTGTGGATATTAGCTATTATCTCAGCAATCGGTATCTTTGCCTGCATGGCTTATCGTTCTTTTGAACAGGATCATGGTCACCATTTATCGGCAGACCATATTAAAGAGACTGAGGAAAAACTAGGGGGTGCTAACTCATGAATGTAGATCACACGCAGCCTCTTGAATATAGTACTGAACAAAACAGACTCAATATTTTAGGATTTTGGATCTTTATTGGTGCTGAAATCATGCTATTTGCTACCCTTTTTGCCTCCTATTTCATACTGGAAAATCGTACAGGAAATGGACCTGCAGGGGTTGAAATCTTTACGATTGTACCAGTGCTGTTTGAAACATTTATTCTGTTAAGCAGCAGTTTTACAATAGGATTAGGCGTAAATGCTATGAGACTGGGCAGACAAAAAGCAATGCAAATATTTTTTGGAATTACCCTTCTTTTAGGGCTTGCCTTCCTGGGTATTGAAATTTATGAATTTGTGCATTACGTACACGAAGGAGCAACTTTACAAACAAGTGCCTTCACTTCTGCTCTGCTTACAACACTAGGTACTCACGGGGCTCACGTAACACTTGGCCTGTTTTGGGGTTTATTCATTATGATTCAAATTAAAAAACGAGGGATTACATCAGAAACGTCCAATAAATCGTTTATATTCTCTCTTTACTGGCATTTCTTAGACGTGGTCTGGATCTTTATCTTCAGTTTCGTCTACTTGAAAGGAATGATGTAAGATGAAGGAATTATTTCCCGCAAAACAACTAATGGGCTTTGTCAGTTCGCTTATTTTAACCATAGTTGCCCTGCTGGTTTACTTTTTGGATTTCTCTTTTACAATCGGCATGACCATTTTGTTGGTTACAGCTTTTATCCAGGCTGCCCTTCAGTTCGTTGTATTTATGCATGCCGGTGAAACAAAGGATAAAGGAGCTATTTATGCCAGCATCTATTATGGATTGATTATCGCTTTAGTTACGATTTTTGGATCTCTTTTAGCGATGGTTTGGGGTTATGCTTAATATTCAAAAAGAGAGCGCCATGAATGGTGCTCTCTTTTTATATTTGTTTTGTTTTCCCTGATCTTTGTACGTTTTTCTCCACTATTTCCTCAGATATCACAAGAAAAACTCCCATTAGAAAAATAAACACGGCCCCCATAATGGTTCCCGTTCCAATAGAAACCAGAATACTGTAACGGCTTTCAAACAAACCGATAGCAAATAATACAATTCCAGCTAATAGAATCAACCCGCCTGTAAGTTTGACAGCATTCAATACCTTTTGATTGGTGTTCATTTTCCCAACCCCCTTATACTTTATATTATTCATAATGTTCACAAAAACGTCAAACTTTTTATAAAATTTTATTAAAAAATGATTGATTTAACATAAATTGGTATGACAAAAAGAGGAAAAAGACCTATAATAGGACGTAAATACATATTTGACAATTTTCAACAAGATCAGGGGGAATATGATGAGCAGTATCGAACATATGCGTAAGAGCAATACATACAAAAAGAACACTTTAATGGTTGTCACCATGTCAATCTCTCTTGTTGCCGCCTTGACACTATCCATTGCACAGGGAGAAGGTTTTAACACCGGGATCTACAGTACAGAGCTGCTTTGTTTATGGCTTTCTTATTTCATCCTTCAGAAAGCACTTAAAAAACCTAATATTTTACCGTCCATTTTTATCTGGACCGTTTACTTATTTTGTTTAGTCAGTATTATCTTTGATAGCAGTACCCTGGATGTTATGATTATTTTATTATTTCTTACCGTCTATTCAGCGATTCATTTACATACAAAAATCTTTCTTCAGGGGTTTATATTAGGACTTATTACCGTCATTGCGAATCTCATGATGGCTGCACCGGAGCAGGAAGTAATCAGAGCCATCTTCCCTACTTATATGCTGGTTTATCTATTAATGGGCGTTATTTTCTACGTCATCATTCATCTATCCAATCAACAGGATAAAAAAATAGAGGAATTACTGATTCAATCAGAAGAAGAGACTCAGCGGAAGGAAGCGCAAAAGACCCAGTTGGAAGACAGTGTCACGTCCATTACAGAAAATATTGAATCAGCCAGCGAGCATTTACAAACCCATTTAAATGCCCAAAAGGAAATGGCTTCCACAATTCATGAGATCTCAATGGGAAGTCAATCTCAAACGGAACAAATATCAGAAATTGCCGAAAGCACAAAAGGCACTCGATCAAGAGCTCAGGAGGTCTATCAAACATCCACGTCACTGTACGAGGAATCAAATGAAGCCAAGAATCTCGCCTACGATGGTCAAGATCGTATTCAAACCTTATCCAGTCATATTTATAATCTGGAAAAGATGATTCAATCCTTAAATGAGACATTTGGCGTATTAACCGAAAAGATTGAAGAAACAAATACATTTGCGGATTCGATTAAGGATATTACAGAGCAGACCAACCTGCTTGCGTTAAATGCATCCATTGAAGCCGCGCGGGCAGGTGATGCTGGATCAGGTTTTGCTGTTGTAGCCGATGAAATAAGAAAATTGGCTGATGTCACAGGCCAGACGACGGAAAAAATCACGAAAAATCTTGTGGAGTTAAATAAGAGTAATCAGGAAGCCATTCATAAGATGGGACAAAGTGAAGAAACCATTAAAGACAGTGTTTCCTCTTCAAACGATGTCACAGGCTATTTCGAACATATTACCACAACCCTGCAGAACTTAAATCATGGGTTAAAGAGCTTTACGGAACTTGCTGAGATGGTTGAAAATCAATCCAATGGCGTAGAGAGTTCCACGAATGATCTGGCTGCTATTATTGAACAGACCTCCGCCAGCTTAGAAGAAATGAATGCAACCGTAGATACTTTGTCCAATGACCATCAAAAGCTGTCGGAATTAATGGAAGAAACATCCAGACAAGCGACAGCCATAACCGAACGTTTTTAAGAACGAAGGCGGAAGCGCCCGTTTGCCAGTCAGGACGCAGGGGGCTGAAGCCGAACGGTGCTTCTACAACAAAAAAAGCCTTGTCACTGTCGTATTGAAACTCGACAATGACAAAGGCTTTTTTTAGTGTCTTTTGCTTAACCAGAGTACTCCTGTTTTAGCCAGGCGTGGTAAAAAACCGGTGAAAGGCTGATTAAACATGCTGCCAAACCCATCTGATTTTCCTAACGAGCCAAGTTTCCCTTTTAATTTAACTTCTGAAGGAACATCTGGATCTGTATCCTGTAATACATCCGTTAAGACATCTCCAATTTTCTCTCCCTGCTGACCTGCCAGCTGTGCACTGGGGGAATGTACGGATGAGGCACAGTCACCTACCACATAAACGTTTGTTTGACTGGGTACCTGATAAAATTCATTTAATATAATTTTTCCCTGTTCATCTTTTTCAAAGGGAACTTCCTCAATGATGCGGTTGGGTTTTACACCTGCTGTCCAAACCGTTACATCACTGTCAAAACAGCTGCCATTATTACAGACCTGGCCTTTTTCCACATATTCGACATTGGCATGATGAACCACTTCGACATCATTTTTGGCAAACCAGTCTTCTACGTACCTTTGAATCTTTTCGTCAAAGGCTTTTAGGACAGATGAACCCCGGTCCAATAAACGCACGGTCAAATCCGGTCTGCTCTCACGGACCTCTGAAGCTACTTCAATCCCGCTTAAGCCGGCACCAACTATGGTAACTTTTGAATGTGCATCCAAATTTCCAATAGCTGAGCCAGCTTTTCTGGCTTTAGCTATTGTCTGGACACTTTCGGTATATGCCTCTGCCCCTTCAATTCCATGATAGTTGTCTTCACAGCCCAGTCCAATGACTAAGTAATCATAGGCAACATCGGGTTCATCCCCCATTTTCACCACCTGATTTTCTGTATCAATCGTAGTCACTTCTCCAAATACATAACGAATCTGTTCATGATGAGGGAATTCAATACGTACATCCTTATCAGCTGTTGTCCCGGCTGCAATCGCATAAAACTCAGTCTTTAGTGAGTGATACGGGTTCCGGTCAACCAGAATTATTTCCACATCGTGGGGAAAGCCGCTCGTTAACAGCTGATGCATAATTTTTATTCCCCCGTAGCCTCCACCTAGTATGACTAATCTCTTCATAAGTAAACTCCCTACCCTTTGTCTATTGATGTAAGCATCATTCAGAAAACGTTTTCTTCCTACTATAGACTATCAAAGGAGGATAGAACTTGTCGATAAGTTTTGTAAAAAAACATTGGTGAAAGGGATAGCGAAATGAAAATACTTAGCCGCCAATATAAGACATTTCGATTTTAGGTCTGTTTTTTACGCTTTCTTCTGTACGCTCATCAGAATAACGGTCTGTACGGTTTTCCCAGGTTGGGGTGAAAGCTGAAATAATTTCATCATCGGTGGCACCCGTTCTGAGCAGCTCTTTCAAATTCAGACCGTCCGTTGCAAATAGACAAGTGAAGAATTTCCCGTCCGCAGAGAGGCGGCCGCGTGTACAGGTTGAGCAAAAGGATTCTGAAACAGACGTTATAAAACCAACTTCCGTATCCGTACCTGCGTACCTGTATCTTTGAGCTACCTCCCCTTTATAGGAAGGTTCCACAGGCTCCAGTTCAAAGTGTTCATGAAGCTGCTGAAAGAGTTCTTTTTTCGTAACGACCTGACTGAAGTCCCAGCCATTCGTTTGGCCAACATCCATAAATTCAATAAAACGAAGAGTAATCCCATGCTCTTTAAAATATTTGGCCATTGGAATGACTTCGTGATCATTCATTCCTTTTTTTACAACCATATTCACTTTTACTTCCAACCCGACTTCTTTGGCCTTATGGATTCCTTTCAATACACGATTGGTTTTCGCCCCTACATCATTGATAGATTTGAATGTTTCGTCATCAATAGCATCCAGACTGACGTTCACACGCTTTAATCCGGCATCTTTAAGTTTTTCTGCATGATTTTCCAGCATGTATGCATTTGTTGTTAAAGCTATATCATCTAACCCGTCGATATTGGACAGCTTTTCAATCAGCAATGATAAATTCCTTCGAAGCAGTGGTTCACCACCAGTGAGGCGTATTTTTTTTACACCTAATTGGACAAACAGCTTTGCCAGTCGTTCTATTTCTTCAAAGGACAATAAGTGTTCTTTAGGTAAAAATGAAAAATCCGGGCCAAAGATCTCCTTAGGCATACAATAGCGGCAGCGAAAATTACAACGATCTGTCACTGAAATACGGAGATCCTGAAATGGTCGACCAAACTTATCCTTTAATGGAGTGTTCTGCATACAATTATCCTGCTCCTTTCAAATACCCATTCCCTTATCCACTATATTCTATGCCTGTTTCTATTCATTTAGTGGTACAAAATCAGATGTTATACAGATAACTGAAAAGCCCGAACCGCCTTTTCACCGGCACCTTCTGTCAGTTCACCCACTCTGCTTACGGCCGTTTCAATCGTCATAGGCTCATTAATGATATCAATCACGAGATCAATGCCATGCTGATAAACCTCCGTCACTCGTTCACCCTCACTTGCTACGACTGCAATTACAGGAAGGTTGTAACGCTTAGCCACCTTGGCAACACCAATGGGGGCCTTGCCATTTACGGACTGATCATCCATTCTTCCTTCTCCTGTAATAACAAGGTCGGCATTCCTGACATACTCGTCCAGCTGCATCATCTCCAAAATTTTTTCAATCCCCGAATGAATTTTGGCCCCACAAAAGGCTGCTAACCCTGCTCCAAGTCCACCAGCAGCACCTGCACCTGGTTGTTCCATTACCTTTAATTGGAGTTCATTTTCCATTTTATCGCCTAAATGCCTTAATAGCTGGTCTAACTTCTTCACATCCTGGTCAGAGGCTCCCTTTTGAGGACCAAAAACATAGGATGCTCCATTCTCTCCACATAAAGGGTTAGTTACATCAGATAATACCGTGATTGTTGTATGTGCCAGGCGTTCATCGATTCCTGACATATCGATATGGGACAAACGCTCCAGCTGGGCTGCGCCGAATCCTATTTCATCATTCCTGTCGTCTTTAAGGGATACACCTAAGGCCTGCGCCATACCGGCACCCCCATCATTGGTAGCACTTCCGCCAAGCCCGATCAATATTTCATCTGCACCGTAGTCCAGTGCTGCTTTTATTAATTCACCTGTTCCATACGTTGTTGCTTTAAATGGATTTTTTTCTTCATCAGTAATGAGTGGCAAACCGGAAGCTTCCGCCATTTCAATAATCGCTTTATTATTGATCAGACCAAACTTAGCTTTTACCTTTTTCCCTAAGGGTCCGGTTACCTCCCGTTCGATGTGCTTCCCATTTAAATGATGTATAAAAGCATCAACCGTTCCCTCACCACCGTCAGCCAAAGGGAGCTTCATCACTTGAGCGTCAGGTATCACCCGCCTGATTCCCCTCTCAATATAATCATTCACTTCAAATGTTGAGGCACTGCCTTTAAATGAATCTGCCGAAACGACTATGTTCATCATCCACACACCCTTTTCGTTTATACATTCAGTATATTAAAAAAATACAGGAAATAGCAATATTGGGACAGCTTAAGCAAAGTATCGCGATGTTTGAGATCATATGGCAATTAATTAGAAAGGGCAAATGTGTGGGATCCGTCGGTTTCTGATGTTTATCCGTCTGTTGGATGGGGTTATCGGTTGCTTATGGCTTTGAATCAACCAAAATATAATCTGTTTCAGTCCTGGTTTCAATTGGACTTCAGGAAATCAATCGTCTTTCGAGGTTTATCCTTTATGTTTATGCAGAATCACGTCTGAATTTATGGAATATCCGTCCGTTAACGGGATTCATCGATCAGTTTTCTCTGTTTATCAATTTGTTTTTGGGCTATCGGTCATTTTGGCCATGATATCAGTCGCTGCATGTGCGATATCAATCGGTTCGGCCCTGGTATCAGTCACTGTACGGATGACATGAATCAAACCTCTTTATGCCAAGCACTCTCCTCCCTGCATTTGGCCATTGAAAAAGGTGGTGACAGAAGTTGTCACCACCTTCATTGATTATATCCTCAGAACTTCAAATTTTCCTCCACCTAATAAGGTCCTTGTATAATCAATTTTTGTGTTATTGAAATATGGCTGATCCTTTTCATTGATTAAAAACTCAATTCCGTGTGCCTCAAATTGTTGATCATTCTTCATGGCTGACTCCTCCAGAGCCAGTTGTAATTGAGGGCCTCCTCAACCAATAGCCATGGTTAATCGTAGTAAAGGCTCCTCGCCATCTCTTAAAACCGATTGCAGTTCATCTTTAATTTTGTTAATTGCAGGTTCTGTAAAGGTAACCATGATCAACCCTCCTTAATGCTTATTGTAAATAAAGGATAGGAAAAAATACAGTGAACTGTATTTTCAGGAGTGGCTCCCTTTTGAAGCAGATCAGGTAGCAATATTGCTATCCATTATCGGATTCTGCTTTGGGCCATTATCATCTTATGGGGAATTCGCAGCGTAACAAGAAGGGTATCGATTAAATTATCAACCTCTCAACCTGTAGAATTCTAACGAACGTGATTGATGACCCCAACCTGTGATGCTTCGACAAAATTCGGGTGGTGACAGGCACCTAAACCAAATGAATAACATTTCCTGAGGGGTCTTCTACTACATGAATATTGTCCTGTTTTTCCACATATAGCCCCTGATTCTCCAGGCGGTCTACTGTCTGTTGCCTCTTATCATCATCCGGAAACACCAATGTAAAATAATTGAGTCCTACACGATTTTTATCGGGGATTTTCGCCCCCGTGCCATTCCATACGTTCAGACCAATATGATGATGATAACGCGCCGTTGAGGTGAAGAGTGCTCCAGGTAATTGAGTAACAACCTCAAAACCCAGTCCTTTTATATAAAATGCCTCCGTTGATTCCAAATCCCTTACATGTAAGTGAATATGCCCGATAATGGTGTCCTTGGGAAGTCCTGTCCACTTGCCATTGCTTTCATCAAGAATCCCTTGTGCATCAAGTTCAACCGTTGCCATATCGACCTGACCATTAGACCAGTTCCACTCAGAAGATGGGCGGTCATGATAAACTTCAATGCCATTTCCATCCGGGTCTGAGAGGTATAAAGCTTCACTGACATAATGATCGGCAGCCCCAAGTCCGTAGCGGTATTTCGTTTGAACAATGTGAGATAAAAAGTGGGATAAATCGGCACGAGAAGGCAATAAGATTGCAAAATGATAAAGGCCGGCTGTTCTGCCTTCCTTTGGCTGAATATCCTCAGGCTGTTCCAGAGTAACCAATGGTGTTTTCCCGTCAGCTGTAAGAACAGCCCTCCCTTTTGTCTGTTCCAAAACGTCAAACCCGATGATTTCCTTATAAAACGTAATGGATTGTTCCAGGTTGGTCACTTTAATATTTACTTCTCCTACATAAATGGCATTCTCATTAAAAAACTGCTTTTCCATTTGTTCATCTCCTTTCGTATGGATCCGTTGCGGTTTTAAAACTCTGCTTTTATAGGAAACAGGCTGCCACAATGGATGGCAGCCTTTCTTTTCCAGTTTATCTAATCGTTTTTAATGCCCCGCTCCATGCAAGAAGCTGATCCAGCATTTCATTTGCATTATTTTCATGGTACCCTGCCGGTTTAAACACACTCATGTTTTCAAAATCTGTCATAAGAGACAATGTAACGGCTGTACGTACATCAGCTACTTGAAGCTCTCCTAAAATTAAACGGAGATTTTCATGTGCACGAGTACCACCCAGACTTCCATAACCGACAAAGCCCGCTGCTTTATTATTCACTTCCGCTTTCAGATAATCCAAAGCGTTTTTAAAAGCACCGCCAACAGCATGGTTATACTCAGGTACGACAAAAATATATCCATCAAACGATGCCATTTTTTCTGACCATGCTTTTATTGCAGCGTTGGCTTCCTCCTGTTGATTTTCAGGTACCGCTGCACCCAATAACGGAAGGCTGTAATCCTTAAGGTCGACAATTTCATACTCTGCTTCGTCATTACGGTTTCCCGCAAAGTCATGAATCCAATTGGCTACTGCCTCTCCATTACGACCTTCTCTTACACTTCCCAAAACGATTCCTATCTTTAGCATGTGTATTCCTCCTGTGTTCATGAATGGTTTCAAGTAAATTATCACAAATTCATTTATTATGAATTCGAGATTTATTTTAAATAAAAGGAAGGGCCTTGTCAATTTTCAAGCTCAGACCCCTCATCAACAGCCAGCTTACTCCTTTTCCATTCCTTCCGCATGATAGCCTAACTTTTTCAGATATTCAATCATCGTTTGCTTTTCATCATTATTGAGGCCACCCATAATATCATTAATGGCCTCTACATGTTTTGGAAAAATTTCGTCCATTAACTGCTTTCCGGCTTCTGTAACACCTGCATAGGTCACACGCCGATCATTAGGACACGCACGTCTTCTTATATAGTTTTTCTTTTCCAGTTTATCAACCACGTACGTAATACTGCTGCTGGCAAGGAGGACCTTGCTTCCAATCTTTTGAATCGGCTGTTCCCCCTTATGGTAAAGCAATTCAAGAACGGAAAACTCGGTCAGATTAAGCCCGAGACTTTTTATATCTTTGATGGCTTTTTTTTCTACAGATTGTAATGCACGTGTTAAAACGATAAATAACTTTAAAGAAAGCTCACTTTCCTGATTAAAATTTTCAGTTGAACTCATCGTTATCAACCCTTATTTTAAAATATCTTTTAATATCTCGAATTCAAAATAAATTATATCGGATAATAGGGTTAGCTGTCAAGGCGACCTTTATTAGAAGCCGTGTTTTCCCCTGGCAATTTCAGGGACAGACCTACAATGATCAGGCAAAAAATAAAGCAGATGATAGCCACAAGGTGCAGGTGCTCGGTATCGACAAATTGATTAAAGGTAATTCCCAGCAGACTGCCGGATAATATGGCCCCTAAATACCGACTCGTCTGAAACAGTCCGGAAGCTGAACCGGTTTCCTCTCTTGATACATTTTCAAACAAGGCCGTCTGTGCGGAAATATTGTTAAAGCCATTGCTCATTCCCAGCACAGCCATAATCACCATTAACCAAAGTAATGGGGATGCCTGATCGAAAGTAAGTAAGAGCCCTGTTCCAATTAAAAGGAGGACCGCTCCAATAACCATGGGAACTTTAGATCCAAAACGGTCAATCAGGACCCCGGCCAGTGGTGAGATAATGACACTGAATCCCGCCAGCGCAAGCATTATTAAACCTGTCTGTCCTTCATTATAACCCGCTGCCTGCTGCAAATACGTGGGAAACCCGAAGAAATAACAATAATAAACCAGATTAATTGTAATAAATTGTAAATAAATCCATGTTACGGTCGGATTTTTCCTCAAGGTCGGAAAATGTATAAATGACGCCAGATGTCGATTCTCATAGAAATAAAAAGCGATTCCAGCTGATACAAATACGATAAGCGCCCATATATTAACCGTTTGTTCCAAAGAAAGAAGGAAGAGTATTAAGCCGACAATCGACACAATAAACAGAGAAATGCCGCCAAAATCAATTCGCTTCATATCAAATTCCATTTTACCCGTATTCGGCAATATAAAAAGAGCCATAACAAACGAAAGAATAATAAAAGGAAAGTTGACGAAAAAAATGGAGGGCCAGTCCCAGGCACCTACTAAAAAGCCGCCAATCGATGGTCCGAATGCTGCCGAAACATTGGCGAATATAGATAACGCTGCCAGGGCTTGTCCCTGTTTTTGAGTGATACTAGTGCGTACCATACTCATCCCGCTTGGAAATAACGTTGAGCTGCCAATCGCCTGCAAAGCCCGGCAGCCAAGCAAGAATACGAAATTTGGTGAAAAAGGGGCGAGCAGGCATGCACCTGCTACCAGGACCAGTCCTGTCATAAATAACCGTTTAGGACCAAACATATCACTTAATTTTCCCATTACAGGCTGTCCCGCTGCACTTGCAAGATAAAAAATCGAGATTAGCCATGAGGCATCCGCAAACGATAATTCAAATTCATACTGCAAGCGAGTCAGTGCCACAGAAATCATCGATGAATTTAATGGATTCAGCATGGTTCCGAGGCCAATGGTTAATACAAGAATCCAAGGCTTCTGCAATTGTTCTCTTATCCGTCCAGTCATGTCATCACCCGGGTTTTGCTAAAATGATGTATGAATTATTATAGCATTTACAGGCAAATTAGTTTTATTCCATCCGTAAGTCGGGTGAGGGCTTCTTCACTCCGAGTAAGTCGTGCTTGTTTTTAATGGCTGACAGGTATACGATGAGAATTGAACTTCTAAGAAAGGACGGCAGTGTATGGATAAACGGGTCTATTTATTAATGGTTATTGCTTTTGTCATTGGTCTGGTCGAACTTATTATTGGCGGAATTTTAGATTTAATCGCCAGAGATCTGAATATATCACTTGGACAGGCCGGTTTTCTCATTACAATATTTTCACTTATTTTTGCGATCATGTCTCCAATCTTACTGGTAATGACCGCTAAGATTGAACGAAAAACCTTAATGATGGTTTCCTTATTCATCTTTCTCATTGGAAATGTAGTCACTGTTTTCAGTACTACCTACAGTATTGTATTTCTTGGTCGTGTGATTTCGGCAACAAGCGGGGCGTTACTCATTATATTATGTCTGGTAATGGCCCCGGGTCTGGTTGAGCGTAAGTACCGGGCCAGAGCTATCGGAATGGTATCCATGGGAGTCAGTGGAGCCATCGTATTAGGAGTCCCTTTTGGTATTTTACTCGGTGAAGGATTTGGATGGCGTGCACCTTTTGTTGTGATTTCAATTCTGACAATCATTTCAATGGCCGGTGTTTACTTTTTAATGGAAAGAAAGGCACCGATTCCGCCTGTACCGCTCAGAGATCAGTTAAGGACCTTAAAAAGCTCCAAAATTGTATTTGCACACGCTACGACGTTTCTGTATATGACCGGTCACACGGCTCTTTATGCCTATTTAAAACCGTTCCTGCAGTCCTCAACCAATCTGGATGGAACCTGGATTAGCGTGATTTACTTTGCGTTCGGATTTGCTGCTGTCAGTGGCGGTGGAATCGGGGGTACGCTGGGAGATTTATTCGGTACAAAGCAAACGATTGTTTATTCACTGATTATCTTTGGGGTTATTGTGTATTCCATTCCCTATATGACGTTTAATATCCCCTTATTATTTATAGGGGTACTCATTTGGGGGATTCTAAGCTGGGCCATTTCCCCTGCAATGCAAACCTATTTAATCGACACATCACCAGAAACATCAGATACTCAGCAAAGTTTAAGTAACTCCGCCCTGCATTTCGGTGTTGCGTTCGGTTCTTTACTGGGTGGTATCATCATTGAACAGAATTCCGTTGAACAAAATGCCTTTATTGGAGCCATTCTGATTGGCATATCCCTTGTGACAGCCATACTGTCCATTAGGAGTACGTATTCTGTGCAAAACCATAAGGAATGGCAGAGAGAATAGCTTTTGAACAAAAGCAGAGGCGACCGGGAAATCGGTCGCCTCCGCTTTTCTTTTGTCCAGCTGCGGCTCCCAGGTCCTAGCGGTCATAAGCATTAGCTCCTATGTGGCTGAAAAACAAGCCACTCCGGAACTTCTGCTTATGCCGTCGGACCTAAACGGTCGCCTCCGCTTTTCTTATTGTCAGCTCCGGCTCCTAGGTCAAGGCGGATATAAGTCAAAGCCTTTACGTGGCCAAACCCGTGCCACTCCATGGCTTCGTCTTATCCCGCATGACCTGATCAGTCGCCTACGCTTTTCTATTACCCTTCAATGATTTTTATATAAACTGTTCTTGTTCTTGGTCCGTCGAATTCGGAAAAATATACACTTTGCCAGGTGCCAAGCACAGGCTGACCGTTCGAAATAATCAGGGTTTCACTCGCCCCAACGACGGATGACTTCATGTGACCGTCTGAATTCCCTTCCATATGTACATATTCCGGTTTATTGGGAAAAGTTTCATTTAAGCCAAGCTTTAGATCGGTTTTAACATCTGGATCAGCGTTTTCATTGATGGTAATTCCTCCGGTGGTATGAGGACAATAGACCACCATAATCCCGTCTTTAACATTGCTTCCTGCCAGGGCATCCTGTATATAATGACCTAAGTTCGTAAAAGACTGTTTTTCATGGGTTGAAATCTGAAATGAAAATAACGTTTTACTCACCGTTATCAGCTCCTCTTACTTAGATTTTATCATCTTTATAATGAAAACCAGCGTAGTGACCAATGGAAGGATAAGAAAGGCAATCATAATCCCTGCATTTAATAATGGATAGCCCTTGGAAGACTGAACCATCGCCCAGGTGATTAATGCCATGAGCAGAGCCATTTCCACATTCATAACAGCCAGAAGTAATCGTCCCAGCTGGTATAAACGACTTGCATTTTCATCAGTCACCTTCACAGGATAATTGTGCATGTATGGAGTCCTTTGCAAAAAGTGTAAAGGCAATAAGATTATAGTAAAAATGAGTGGAAAAATCAGAATAAAGGCCTTGTTCCCCCAATGATCAGCTTCACCGGCAAAATTAAAATGTATAGGTACTTCCTCAGGCAGACCAGGGAAAACAAAAGCTAGATAAATATAAGTACCTAATATAATTATCAAAGTAATCGCATTTAGCCTGTTAACCGTTCTGCTGGGAGGTAAATCTATGATGGGATTATTCTGCATGATTATCCCCCTAAATTCTTTTCTACTAATACGAATCAGGCCATCCATTGGTTTCATTGGAAAACAAAACGGACTGCCTCAACATTAGTTGCTAAAGCATTAGTGCTTTATAACATGTCGGACAGTCCCTTTTTAAGTAAATACAGCTAATTCCTCTTCAATTTTAGCCCGGATTTTGTCCAGACATTCTTCAGCAGTCTGACCGAACACACGGAAAAATGTTTTGCCCGTTGAAGATACTACGGATCATTATTTACTATGTCAACTTTCCATACCTTTTTCCTTTCATGGATAAAATATAATGATTAAATAGCGTGTTGACCTAATTTTCTGAACACTTTATTATGTATGGTAATAACACAATGCTAATTGGTCTTACCAAATGGAGGAAAACATGAATCAGTCTGCTCTTTCTACCGAAAAAAGAGGGTGAAGATACTATTCGTTAAAAAGGAGAAGATATTTGTGAAGAAATATCTAAAGGAGTTTGTTTTCTTTCCGGATGTCACCGTTATGCTTATCCTGTTTTTCGCTGTTGCCATTTATACATTTCAGCATATGCTTCAGATTGGTACATGGATTGCAATGATTATTGGAGCGATAGCTTATGCAATCAGCGAGTATATGGTTCATCGTTTTGTATTTCATATGCAGACCCCTGAAAATCCTGTTTTATTAAAAATGATTAAACGTCTGCACTATGATCATCATGTGGATCCAAAAGATGTAAAACTGCTATTTTTACCTCTATGGTTCAGTCTTCCTAACTTTATCATCCTATCACTGATTTTCTATTCCATTTCCACTAGTCTAAAGTTAACCATTGCATTTGCTACAGGATTGATCACTTATTTCCTTTTTTATGAATGGAAACATTATGTTGCCCATAAACCGATCAAGCCAAAAACTAAGTTTGGGAAACAGATTAAGAAAACACATCTATGGCATCACTATAAAAATGAAAACTACTGGTACGGTGTAATACACACCTCCGTTGATAAAACACTGGGGACATACAGACATCATGATGAAGTTGAAAAAAGCAAGACAGCGAAGAATCTTGAGAAAAGAGCATGAATGCTACCAGATTTCCAATAGAAATGATTTTAAATAAGCCTGTTTTTGCTCATAAGTTATAAACAGGCTTACACAATCATTCTTTTGAAACCGTTCAGTAACGAGGGGAGATGAACGGTTGCTTAGTTATTATTTAAGATCTCTGTCAATTTCTCCTTCATCTCATCTGTTATTACCACAATACGAATAGGAAATCCTCTCGTTTTAATTTTAAGTTCGTAAGTGTCATTCACCTCTTTAGAATGACCATAATATCGATGATTTACATCAATTTGCACAAATTCAAATGAACGGATACTCTTCCACGGGATAAACCTGGTACTTGACAATATTCCATCATTTGAAATCGCAAATAGATTCAGCAAATCACCGGTATATACAAATGGGACGAGCAGGGGCAGAAAAGAATACCATTGTGGTCCTCCTATAAATATTCCTATCGAAAACATAATCAGTAAGAAAACGAGCATTAGTATATAAATGGTCATCCCTATTTTCTGGTGAGAATAGGAAGGGGTGTTTAATGGTTTCTCCGGAAGTTTCCGAATCTCGGCCATATCTTCCATTGCTGGAAATCGTATGTTTTTCATTCGTGCGATGACTTGATAAAAACGGAAAGATTTATAAAGGATAAATAGAATCAGAGCAGTCAGTATAAGTTCATTCACCTGTTATTCCTCCCTGTTGTTTAAAAATCCATAAAAAAACATCTTACTCCTCTATACGAGTGTTAAGTGATAAACGTTTCATAGCAACCATTTTTATAAAGTAAAACTTCCATCAGTGGGGGTTACGGCCAGTTCATGCGCAAAAAGAGAATCAAGGCTGGCTTCCTGATTCTCTTCTCAAAATTCTATTCACCTATTATATAGAATATCCTCTAAGCTCTTGCAGTCTGTAATGTTCTTTCCCTTTTAACAGATGTCCTATGAAACCCGATCAATCTCATTGCATTCAGGATAACGAGGAGTACACTTGCCTCATGGATAAACATGCCGCTTGCAAGGTGAATCGACCCCATTAGCACCCCTAGCAACAGGACAAACACCGTTCCGACTGCAAAAAATGTATTCTGCTTCATGTTTCGGATGGTTGCTTTTGATAAAGAATAAGCATGAGAGAACTGCATGAGCTTATCGGCCATTAAGACCACATCGGCCGTTTCCATGGAGATATCGGTTCCACCCTCCCCCATGGAGAGCCCAATATCAGCTGTAGCAATAGCTGGTGCATCATTGATTCCATCCCCGGCCATCGCTACCACGTTTCCTTGTTCCTTCAGCCTTTTGACCATTTCCACTTTATTTTCGGGGAGCAATTCTGCGTGTACTTCATCAATGCCAAGCTGATTGGCAACCAGTTCTGCCGTATGTCTGTTATCACCCGTAAGCATGACGATTTTTTTAATCCCGTTTTTCCTCATCTGAGCCAGTGCTCGCGGCGCATCCGCCCGAATCTGGTCGGCAATCGAGAAAATTCCGGCTATTTCCCCATCTATCGCAGCAAATATCGCTGTATTTCCAGCCTTTTCACGCCCGGTAGCATAAGCTGTCACATTATCAGGTATTTTGATGTTGTGGGATTCCATCAATTTCCGATTCCCTACGACAACGACATGATCCTTCACCTCAGCATAAATGCCGTTCCCTTTTATCACTTCACCGTTCTTTATCTCCTGACTTAAAGGAAGTTTTTGTACTTTTGCTTGTTTTACAATCGTTTGACCTAAGTGATGCTCAGAAATGGTTTCAGCCTGCGCTACAAGCTGTAATAGTTCCTCGGGATTTTGCTGATTAAATGGTTTAATATCAGTTACTTCCGGCTTTCCTTTCGTTAATGTACCGGTTTTATCAAAGACAAGCGTATCAACCTTAGCAAACTGGTCCATGACTTCCCCGCCTTTAACCAGCACACCATTTTTCGCTCCATTGCCTATACCGGCTACATTAGAGACAGGTGCTCCGATCACTAATGCGCCAGGGCAAGCTACTACAAGAAAGGTAATGGCCAGGTGTAAATCCTGGGTGATTGCATAAACGAGAATCGATAAAATGACCACTCCAGGTGTGTAGATATTGGCGAATTTATCTAAGAACTTCTCCGTTTTTGATTTCGACTCCTGAGCTTCTTCAACCAATTCAATGATCTTGGCAAAGGTTGTATCATCGCCAACTTTTTCTGCTATTAGCTCAATATACCCCTGGTCGACGATTGTTCCACTGAAGACCTGGTCATCCTGCTTTTTTACGGCCGGAACGGATTCTCCCGTAACAGCCGCTTCGTTTAAAGAGGCCTGCCCGCTGATAATCTTTCCATCCACGGGAATTTTACTGCCAGAACGGATGATCACTCGGTCTACTTCTAAAACATCCTCAGCATCAATGGTCGTCTCCTCTCCATCTCGGATTACCGTGGCTTCTTCTGGTGCCATCTCGATGAGTTCTTTAAGGGAAGAACGGGTTTTTTCCAAAGTTCTGGCTTCCAAATAATCCCCGAATAAAAAGAGGAAGGTAACGACAGCCGCTTCGACATATTCCCCAATAATGAATGCACCGATAACCGCAATCGAAACGAGTAGCTCAATGCTGAACGCCTTCATACGCAGGGCCTGGTATGCCTTCACAAAAATAGGAACGGCTGCGATGATACTAGTCACAATGAGTGTTGTCTGTTTGATAGAATCCAAATTCGTGATATGAAAAATGAATGCGAGAATTAACAACGATCCTGCTGTAAACGTTATGGTTTTCTTCTGTTTATTGATCCATTTGATCATGAGTTCCTCTCTCCTTTTATGAATCTTTCTATAGTTTTATCTTAACGAGTAGCAGAAAATTTGGAATTGACCTCTATCAAGTCCGGATCTTTTTTTGGGAATGTCAAAAAAACCTGCAACAGGCACTTGAACCTGTTGCAGGTTTTTCTTTCTTATTATGACACTTTGGAAGATTTCACCTCATAACCCAGATTGCTTATAGCCTTTTCCAATTGAGCCGCCTCAACGGCTTTTTCGTCAAACTCGGCTTTAACTTTGCTGGAGTTAAACAATACCTTGGCTGTGTCGACACCTTCCGTTTTATTTAGAGTTCCTTCAATCTTTTTTATACAGGATGGGCAAGTGAGCGGTTCTAATTGAAAGACAGCTTTACTCATGTGTATTTCCTCCTTATCTTTAATGTACTTTTATTATAAGGTCCAGGCTGTAAAAAGAAATTGACCTATATCAATATAGTAAAAAGTCATGAAAGACAGGAGGCTGTGTCCGCTAATTGCTCTCAAAATACATTGGATAATGATATTCGCAGTTGGGATTAAAGGATGCTTTACAATTCGGACACATCGATTGGCTATGTAAATACTCATGAATCGTCAATTCGCATCCGCACCCTCCGCATAAAACGGCCTTTTCCTCGAATTCACCGTTTTTCCAGACGCTAACGGGATGACCCGCTTTCTCCTGATGGCATTTATAGCAGGGATAATAGGTCTGACAGCACTTAAATTTGATGGCGATAATATCTCTTGGTCCATGATAATGCTCACAGCGGGTCTGGTTATCCCGCACCTTTCCCTCTACTGCATGTCCATGAATGATCATAAAGAATCCCCCTATAGAAAAAGGACTGATCTCATCAGCCCTGTGCATCTATTTTTCTTTTATATGACGATATTCACTGTTAAAGAAAAGTAGCGGATCTCCCTCTTTAACCTGAACATCTGTGACCTCGCCAATTAGCAGCATATGGTCCCCGGCCTTCATTTTGTTTGCGGTTTTACAGGATAATGTAACCAGCGAATTTTTAATGACGGGTACCCCATCTCTATATTCATATGGAATGTCTCTGTCCTGCTCCATTTGTTTGGCAAAAATCATGGAGAAGGGCTGTTGATCATCTGATAATACACTGACCCCGAAGCGATCATGACTCTGCATTTTTTCATACATGGAGGCCCGTTCATCAATCGAAATGGTAATGAGCCTCGGATCCAGGGAAACAGACATAAACGCATTAACTGTCATCCCCTGAACGGCCCCGTCAAATTCACCGGTAACCACCGTGATTCCCGTGGCAAACTTCCCCATTGCCTTCCTATATTCCCGATTATCCATATTGATCCTCCTTTTGTGAAATCAGCCTGCCTTAGTATGGATAAGTGAGCTTTTAGTAGCTTCTCTTCTTCAACCTTCTAATGAAGGCAGAGAGTCTTACAGCCGTTTCTCACCATCTTATGAGTGAAACCGAAAATTAACACCTGAATGTTTCTTCATATATATGGTTCTGCAAATTAACCAAAAATTCCCGCTTTTTTTGTTTACTTTTCCCTTTTTAATTTCTCCTGCTTATGCTGTGTATGCTTTTTCCCCCACTCATGCATGGCTTCCAAGATCGGCTGCAGGCTTTTTCCATATTCCGTAATGGAGTATTCTACCTTAGGAGGCACCTGAGGATAAACGACACGCTCGACAATATCCTCTTCTTCCAGCTCCCGCAACTGCTTTGTAAGCATCTTCTGTGTAATTCCAGGTACATTACGTTTCAATTCGCTAAACCGCTGCGTCCCTTCTTTTAATAAATGAAGCAAAATAATCGGTTTCCATTTTCCTACTAAAATTCCTAAAGCGTCCTCAACACGACATAATTCCGGCTCTATTTTCATATTTCGACCTCCGTAGTATCCTTTTGTATACTATAATACTAAAAAGTGTGTACTTACACGATAAACCCTTTTAAACTATAATAACAGTGGGAACATTTATACTAAAGATTTTACATACCAATGGTAAAATGATAGAAGGACGACTAACTATGAAAAGAAGGTGAAGATATATGGAACAGTATCGACTCAATCCGGAAAAAGGCTTGGAATTCGGCATTTACACATTAGGGGACCATCTCCCCGACCCATCATCAGGGGAAAGAATTTCTGCACAGCAGCGTATACATGAACTTATTGAATATGCCAAACAGGCGGAACAGGCAGGTGTAGACTTCTTCAGTGTAGGAGAAAGCCACCAGGAATATTTTGCAACCCAGGCACACACCGTTGTATTATCAGCGATCGCTCAGGCAACGGAAAAAATAAAAATCGGAAGTTCATCTACCATTATTAGTACCTCCGACCCTGTACGCGTCTATGAGGACTTTTCAACAATTGATCTGATTTCAGAAGGACGAACCGAGCTTGTTGCCGGTCGAGCCTCCAGAGTTGGACTATTCAAGTTACTCGGTTATGATATAAATGATTACGAGGATTTATATGAAGAGAAATTTGACTTGCTATTAAAAATTAATCAGGAGGAAACCGTGAACTGGGAAGGACGATTCCGCGCACCCTTGGAAAATGCACAGGTGATTCCTCGTCCAAAAGAAGGGGCTCTCCCTATTTGGAGGGCAGTTGGCGGCACCCCTGCCAGTGCCATAAAAGCTGGGTTTGCCGGTGTTCCCATGTTTATGGCTCATCTGGGCGGACCGGTTTCCGTATTTAAACAAACCGTGGATGCTTACCGGGAAGCAGCACGTCGCAGCGGTCATGATCCAGCTCAGCTTCCGGTAGCAACAGCAGGATTTTTCTACGCAGCAGAAACCTCCCAGCAGGCGTTAAAAGAGCTTTATCCTCATATAAATGAGGGGATGAAGAAAACCAACGGCCGGGGTTTTGCTAAACAGCTTTTTGCACAGGGTGTTGATCGTCGGAATATCATGAATGTTGGCAGCCCACAGGAGATCATAGAAAAGATTCTCTATCAGCATGAACAATTTGGCCACCAGCGCTATATTGCCCAGATTGATTTTGGCGGTATGCCATTTAAAAAATTACAGAAAAATCTTGAAATCATTGGTACAGAAATTATTCCTGCCATCAAAAAATATACAGCAAAAGACTAGGAGGTACTCATAATATGAACGTCGTGGCTTTGTCAGGGTCCATTGTTGGATCAAAAACACGAACAGCTATCCATTATACCGTTCAATCCCTTTCTGAAAGCTATCCGGATGCGGAGATTACCGTGATTGATTTAGCGGACTATCACATCCAATTCAGTGATGGTCGAAACTATTTAGAATATGAAGGGGATACGAAATATGTAGCAGAGACCCTTATGGATGCCGATACCATCATTATTGGCACACCGATTTTTCAGGCATCCATTCCCGCTACATTAAAAAATATTTTTGACCTGCTTCCCCAGCAGGCTTTTCTTGATAAGGTTGTAAGTATGATTGTCACAGCCGGTTCACCAAAGCATTACCTGATTGCCGAGCAGCAGTTAAAGCCCATACTAACCTATATGAAAGCACACATTGTTCCAACCTATGTATTTATTGAAGAAAAGGATTTCTATCGCAGGGAAATCACCAATGATGATGTTCTTTTACGTCTCGACCGGCTTGTTGAAGATACGATGGTTTTATCGGAAACGTATGCAAAGGTCCGTGAGGCAGAAGAGGCAAAATATGATTTTTAATGGTAAAAACAGGTCTTAGGTTATGTTTTCTAAAAAATGTATTCTGTTACAATATAAGTTGGAGAAGATAAGTCCACTCAGGTTTCGTTACCTGGTGGATTTATTTTGTATTTATAATCGTTTATAAATAAAAACCAAACAGAAGAGATGAAACGTATCAGCAAAACAATCGTATGAGTTAGTCATAGTAGTCATAGAAAAAAAAAGGAGAATCAACCGATGAAGCCTATTCAAGAACCTGAAAACCAAATTTCCAAGGATGCCGTTAAGGTTTGGCGATTAAGCAGTCTAATAGAAGAAGGTATCGGACTTATCATTATCACAGGCCTGCTTATTGCCGGCTTAAACTTTGACTGGTATCACTGGATTATTCTCATTTTTCAAATCCTTATAGTCATCGCCCCCTTTTCAATCATCTGGTCGATATGGATGAGACCTGTTTACTTACAAAAGTACTGGTGCTATGGAATTAACGAAGAATTTATTCAGTTAAAGTTTGGCTTATTGAAGCAAAAACATATTATGATTCCCATGACAAAGGTTCAATTTGTAGAAGCAGAACAGGGACCACTCCTTCGTAAATTTAATCTGTATACCTTAAATATCGGGACTATACGTTCTTCGCATTCCATTCCGGCACTCTACAAACAGGAGGCATTTGCATTAAGAGACGAAATTGCTCAAAACGCAAAGATTAAGGAAGTGATCAGTGATGACACCAATACAAATGCATCCACTTAAGATTGTTTATTCTATTATAAAAACACTTAAAAACAGTCTTTTTTTCATCATCTACTTATTTGTTTTAAATTTCAAAGATGAATCCACATTTATCGTCTTTGGTAAATTCGCTTTTGCCGCTTTTCTTGTACTTCGATTTATTTACCTTATCATTGAATGGTGGAAAACTAAATATGTAATAAAGGAAGGGTCCATTCATTTATATCGTGGATTATTTACAAAAAGAACAATCAATGTGCCCCTTGATCAAGTGCAAAATGTACAGTGGCATTCACCTCCTATATACAGATTGTTTCACCTGACCTATTTATCTTTAGAAACGAGTACGACAAATGAAGAGGGCTCAATAAAGTTTGAAGCCATAAAAGAAAAGGAAGCAGAGTGGATTGAACAGCAATTAAATGATTATAAAGAAAAAAGATTTGCATCCGAACAGAGAGATGAATCTTTAAAGGACTACCCTGAGGAAAAGGAACGTACGGTGCATTTCAGTCCGACACGAAAAGATGTTTTAAAGGCTTCATTTCTTTCTCTAAGTTTCGTAGCTCTCATCCCCATTCTTGGTTCAGTCTATCAGGAATTTAATCATGTAATGAACCTGGAACAAAAACTGCATGGTTTTCTTGCCTTTTTAACCAGCTCATGGCTATTCATGGCAGCTGCGATAACACTGCTCGTTCTCATCGCAGCAGCATTTGGCATTATACGGACATTTTTAAAGTATGGGAAATATGAGATTGCATCTGATCCGGAGCGAATTTTTATTCATAGCGGCGTATTAAACGAAAGGGCTCTGTCTATTCGGAAGGAAAATGTTCAGGCGATTCAAGTTACTCAATCGTTTCTCAAAAGACTATTAGGATTTGCTGAAGTGAAGCTTATTAGTGCTGAAAATAAAATTGACGATCAGACAGAAGAAATTAGTACTCTCTATCCTTTTATTCCAATCGAACGTACCTATAGCCTTATTGAGGAACTGTTGCCGGACTTTAAAATCCAGCCAGCAGCAAATAAGCTGCCGCGAGTGGCATTGATTGTTCGTTTACTGAGAATTCCGTGGTTGTGGATCATTGCTACAGGACTTCTTTTATGGCTGAAACCGGAATGGTGGTATGGCTCCATTATTCTCTTTGTTCTAACTTATATGCAGCGTATCTTTCATTATCAAAATACCCGTTTTTTAATGAATAACGGATTGATCCAATTTGAAGTGAAAGGTTTAGGGACAAAGCTGTTTATTACGGATCGAAAAAAAATTGTGGAGGCAGAAGTTGAACAAAGCCTTCTCCAGAAAAAATTCAGTCTTGCTACGATAAGTACCATTAATCGTACAAAACCGATACATCTTGAGCATATTCAAGACATCTCCACAGAAACTTCAAGACGTTTTCTCAGATGGTATCAGGAACGGGCAAATGAAGTAAAAACAGAATCATAAGCATAAAGATTTATTTGAGGATTTCTTTCTCTGGACAGGTATTCCTTCTTACCTTATACTAATCTTATTTGTATTAACTTACACACTATTTGATAGGGAGAGTGTTCGAAATTCATAATCCAGCAGGAAAAGAGCGTCTGGGACTGGCTTTTCTTCTTGGCATGCTGGGGATATTAGGACCGCTAAATATCGACATGTATCTCCCCAGCTTCCCCGGCATTGCCGATGATTTACATACCAGTGCCTCGCTCGTACAGCTCAGCTTAACAACTTGTTTAATTGGCCTTGCTATTGGTCAAATCATCATTGGACCGATCAGTGACTCTCAGGGAAGAAGAACGCCTCTATTAATCTCCATTTCCCTGTTTGCTCTGTCCTCTTTTATATGTGCCATTGCACCGAATATTACGACGCTCGTTATCGGGCGTTTCCTCCAGGGCTTTACCGCTTCTGCCGGAGTGGTGCTCTCACGGGCAGTGGTCCGTGATGTATTCAGTGGCAGAGAGCTCACAAAATTTTTTGCCCTGTTAATGGTCATTAATGCGGTTGCGCCTATGGTAGCCCCAATGGCAGGAGGCGCCATTTTAGCGTTACCTTTTGCCAGCTGGGAAACGATTTTTTACTTTTTAGGGATTATTGGAATTTTAATTGTGATCACCGTAGCATTGAAACTGAAAGAAACTCTGCCTGAAGAGCGGCGGATTCCGGGCTCAGTCGGAAATACAATCAAAACAATGGGAAGTCTGATGAAAGACCGTTCATTCATTGGGTACGCACTGGTTGTAGGCTTTGTTCACGGGGGCAGCTTTGCCTATGTCTCAGGGACCCCATTCGTTTATCAGGGAATTTATGGGGTTTCCCCACAGGTCTACGGGGTCCTGTTTGGCATCAATGGACTGGCTATTATTTCAGGAAGTTTTATTATTGGCCGTTTAGGGGGAATTATTCCTGAACGAAAATTACTGCGTACAGCTGTCATTATTGCCTTAAGTGCAACAACAGTTATTTTAACGATGGCTATTGTTGAAGGACCGTTATTCAGCCTTGTGATTCCCATTTTTATTTATATGACGTCTATGGGAATGGTTTTAACGAGCACCTTTACACTGGCTATGGAGCATCAGGAGAAACGGGCTGGAAGTGCCAGTGCCGTGCTTGGTATGCTTCCCCTCTTATTGGGTTCCCTGGTTTCACCGCTTGTGGGCCTTGATGAATCAACGGCAGTACCGATGGGGGCAATCTTGTTCAGTACGTCACTGATTGGCTGTATGGCCTTTTTTACATTAACGAAAAATGAGCATACTAAAGCATAATACATTGTTTCATTCATCTTTATAAAACCGGGAAGACCATCTGTATGGCCTTCCCGGTTTTTGATTCCATTGTTCTTTCGTCAGCGCTATCTGTCACAGTCTCTTTACTTTGTACTCTCGGTTATGTTCTGTTCCAGACTCCCAGGAAATCCAGTCGCTTCTTTTCTCTTTTTAGGAGCTAAAAGAGCAGCAGCCATGCCAATGGAACCATAAAGGACAAACGAAGGAGCATAGCCCCATGTTCCAATCAGCCAGCCGGCCAGTGCAGAACCAATCACCTGGCCTACCGCCAAAAGCAAAAACGGAGCCCCAATGCCCAATGATGCATGATCAATAAATACTCGAATTCCCCAGACAAGAAGGACTCCTGTTAAAAAGATATAGGAGCTCCCAAAAAGTCCTGCTGATAAATAAGCTATGAATAAATGTTCAGGAGCCACCGATAGAATTATTGATGCGGAGGCAATAGCGATACTTCCTAATTTATATGAGAATGATAAGCCTCCTTTTTCAACTAAGGATCCGGAAAATCCGCCCAGCACTCCAAATAAACCTATAACAATCCAGAATACAGCAAGCTGCCATTCACTGTAATCACCAGCCACCTGAATAAACGTTCTGGAAAATGACCAGAAGGCTGCTGTAGAAATCCCTAAAATCAGGGATGCCAGAATCAAAGGAATGGAACCCTTAACCCCTTGTATCGAATACCTCCCTTTCTCAAGCATGATCTTTGGATTTGCACTGATTTTTGGAATGATACGGTAATTCCAGATCAAAATAAGGAGTGTCAGCATCGCATAGATCAAATAGGTCAGTCTCCAATTAGGGGATAATAAGATCGCTCCCGCTCCAGTAAGAGCAATTCCAAAACTGGTTCCGGAATTGATCCATGTATTTGCTTTCCCTTGTTCATCCCTCTGAATCCAAAGAGATATCGCTGCACCATAGGGCGGGGATACCAGGCCTGTGCTTCCTCCAGCCAGTAAAACACCTAATGCCAGCATCCATACGTTTGGAGTTACTGCCATCAGCATTAATCCGGCAAAAGCCGATAGACCGGCAGCGATAATCATCCTTCTCGGCCCTTCTCTTGTTGTAATGACCGTAGATAAAATAATGGTAAAACAATAGGACAAATAAAATAATGAAGAGATAATCCCTGATATAAAATTGGACATTTCAAGTGACTGCTTCAAATCCGGAAGAAGCAATCCAAAACTAAACCTCGCTAACCCATAAGTGACCGCAATCATCGTAATTCCTGGCAAAACCAGCTTTGAAAATTTCATCATCTCCACCTCCCCGTTTTCGCAACAAATAGATAGAACGACCTTTATATTTTTGTGGAAAAAAATTACGATGTATGCCGGACAATCGTCCTGGCCATCGCAATCGAATGTTCGGTTGCTTTCTCTGCACCAATTAGTGTGGTCATAGATGTGGTTCCTTCAAGCAGCAATGTAAGCTGATAAGCAATTTCCCGTTTGTTATCCTTACCTTTCTTTTTAGCTAACCGCTGAAAATATTGAAGTAATCTAGCTTTATGACCTCTTGCAATGCTTTCAATCTCATTATCCGTTCCAGCATAATCTTCTATCGCCCTTAAAAACATATCCCCCTGGTAGGATTGTTCCTTTAGCCAGCGGCAATGCGCTTCAACAGCAAGAATAAAAGGTGAATCTGAATCCATTTCCACGTACGAATCCAAATAGGACCAATAGCGTGCCTCCCGCTGCTTAAGTACTTCCTCAACCAGATTGTCCTTGGAACCAAAATGGTTATAAAGGGTCATCGTCGCAACATTCGCTTCATTAATAATTTGCTTTAAACCTACACCACGAAATCCATGCTCATAGAATAGCCGTTCAGCTACTTCAAGCAGTGCTTCTTTTTTTACAGATCGACTCATATTATCTACTTCTCCTTCAGTTAGATAGAACAATCTTTCTACTATGATAAAAATATCAGCTTCTGATGGAATCGTCAAACCCCTTGACCCATTTATTGATAGAAAAAAGTTTCACTGACGAAAGAATCCGGGCAAAAAGTCTGGTAATTTAAAATAATCTATGGAAATTATTTAATATTTTCATATAGCACTTTATATCCCGGATATATACTCGTTTATGCACTATATCTTTAAAATGCTCATTTAGTTTTATGTGAGTTTTTTGGTATGATTAGCAATAGTGTTTAAATTTTGGTCAATGGTTACCAGTACTCAGGTAACAGCTTTTTAACATCCCATTATAGTTTTAATAGCTTTAATGTACGGTACTAAATTTCATTTGGGAGGTATTATTATTTTTACAGATCGTAAATTCAAATTTAGTCTTACGGTTTTCGCTTTAGTGCTTATGATGTTTCTAGCTGCATGCGGCGGAGATAGTAATGAGGAGGACAATAGCAACTCCTCAGACGATAAAAATTCAGGAGAAACAACGGAAGGACCTGCAATCGGTCAAAAGGAATTAACGCAGCCATATGTGGCATGGGCCAGAGAAACCGTTAGTACACACATGCTTGGTGCATTGCTTGAGATGGTCGGCTATAATGTAGAACTGTCACAAGTAGAAGCTGGTCCGATGTGGTCCAGTGTTGCGGAGGGTTCAGCAGATTTCCACACATCTGCATGGCTCCCGGCCACTCACGCTTCTTACTGGGAAGAATACCAGGGTGATATTGTGAAAGTAAAGCAGGTCCTTGATAAGGCCCCATTAGCTTTAACTGTTCCTAGCTACATGGAAGATGTAAATTCAATAAAGGACCTAAAAGGCAATGAAGAACTTGGGGAATCCGTCGATTGGGAGATCATCGGGATAGACCCTGGTGCCGGCATCATGCAAAATACTCAGCAAGTAATTAAAGAATACGGTTTAGAAAATTGGAGTCTGACAACAAGCTCTGAAGCAGCCATGCTTGCTGAGCTGCAATCAGCTATTGAAAACGAGGAGCCTATTATTGTACCTCTTTGGAAACCACACTGGGCTTTCGGAACCATGGATCTGAAAATGCTTGAAGATCCAAAAGAAATCTATGGCGGTGACGGTGACCAGGTTTACACGGTTGCCCGTAAAGGATTAAAAGAAGATGCCCCAAGAGCGTACAAAGTAATGGAACAATATAATGAAAACTATGAGATGCTGGAGGAAATGATGCCTAAAGTTCATAAGGACGGTCAGGACCCAGCTGATGTTGTTAAGGAATTTATTGAAAATAACCCTGACAAAGTAGATGAATGGCTGAAAGGGATACCAAGGGAATAGAAAACGTAACAAAAGGAACCGGAGAGGAATGATTTTCTCCGGTTCCTTTACTTTTGGACTTAATAATCACATGGTATCAAATGTGAAAATTTATAAAGCAGCAGTTATATAATTTTCCAGTCTGGATGGGTAACTTTATTTAAAACTTAAGATAATCCTGGTATAATCCTTAAAATCATGTAAATGCTTCTCAATAATTGCCTGCAAAATATCAAGTTTAATCGCCTGGTAATCATGAACTGCGATATTACGAAAGCCTACCATACTCTTCAATGATTTTGCTAATTTTTTATCTATAATATTTTCTTCTTCTAACATTTTAAATGCATCACGACTGGACTTCGGCAGCCCAAGTTTCCTTTCACTAACCATATGCATAGCTAAATCAATACTTGCCTCACAGGCGCGCTGGATATTTAAAATGATACTGTCTTGTTTCGTAAAATCATTTAAATTGTCCGGATTATCACTGTAAACATCGACGATACGCTTTATACACCTTTCAATGGTTTCCGCTTTATTTAATACTACGTCACTAACCAAAAATATTCCCCCTTTCCCTGATTCCTTGTAAAATTTCTGCACGTTGTTCATTTAATCGCGCATACATGGAAAGACTTTTCATTCGTTCCTTAACGAATACATTTTTATCCGCAACATAAATCGGTTCACCGGTTGTAAATATTTGTGCAGCAAAGACAGTGTCGGCAATTTTTAAATCTACAAGATCCACATTAACCTTACATTTTTCTGCAAGCTCTTCCATTAGCAAAAATCGTTCATAACTAGTAAGGAATTGATTTGAATAGTAAGCAAGATCAAGATCACTATCATCACGGGCTGAGTCCTTGGCATAAGAACCAAATACAATCATAAATGCCGGCTGCAAGCGGTCTTCCAGGGTTTCTTTAATCAGTTCTTTCCAATTCTCAGATATCATTTTTCCACCTCCAAACAGGTGTCTATCACACACCAGTAGACTGGACGATAATTTACTATTTCAGTTATTTCCTTAACTCTTTATATTGCTCTAAAACATTAATCAAAAACTTCGTATCATAACCAGTAACTTCATTTATTTTAAATGCCCATTTTTCTATTGTATCTAACTTCTGTTCAACAAATAATCCTTCACTTGTACTTAAAAAACTCTTCCAATTGCTAAATTCCCAATGTGCTAATTCATTCTTATAAGGAATTCTACATTCTAATAAAGGCTTTGGATTAATCAAATTCTGAGAGTATTCAGCGGCCCGCAAGAAGTAGTCAATATCTATTGGACTAATATTATATACTTGTTTAGATATCCTTCCATTTGGTCCGTGATAAAGTATCTCTATATTTTGACCTTTTTGCATTACCTGTACTTCTGCACCAGGGAAAAACCCACTAAGTTTTTTCATTCGTGTAATTCTCACTATTTTTATCAACCAGAATTGGGTTTATCCATTGATCACCTAAATCACACAAATAACTATTTCCTGATTCATCCAAAGCAACTACTGCAACATGAGCATCTTCACTGTTCAAGTCATGACCAATTGGATATGCTGTAATTCTATTTTTTTTTAATTCATCGAGCAACCATATTGCAAGGTCAAAACAGTTTCCAGATATACCATACTGACTTCGATGTTCCTTCATTAATGCAACATCCCGTTGTTTTTTATGATACTCTTGATTATAAAACCATAATTTAGTTAATCTTTCCATAGGAAATTCATCAAATTTCCTCCATACGTTAAGAATATTCTGAGGTGCAAACATATACAAAACACCTGCTTTCTTTTCCTATAATATCCATTCAAGTTTGCTGAACTGAGATTTTAATTTCCTTCAAGAATTGTTCAACCTGTCTTGGAGAAGTTAAAATAATTACTTCTTTTTCCTGTGAAAACGACTTCAACTTTATTCATAATAACAGGTTTCTTTGTTTTGGGGTATTCCCATACCCATTTTAGAAACTCAATCGAAATCCCCAATTCATCTCTTGGCGGAAAAGCCTGTAGAAGATTTTTCAGTAGCCCCTATTAATTCTTTATTGTTTTCAGCTACATAACATACTGTCCTGTTTAAATATTCCTCTATTAGTTTTCGAGAAGGATCAGCCAATAGCAATAAATCTATTGGAGGCTCTTCATTAAAATCTAGAGGTTATCATCATTCTTATAAATGGGACTGCTTGGGAATCCTTTTGCACCTTGGATTCTATCCAATCGATTTCATCACTCAATAATTTAATTAAGTAATGTACTGCCTTATTATGGGAATCAGGTGTTATATGCATGAAAATCGTTTTTACCCTATCCAGTTGAATAGGAGGTAATTGTGATTCAAGACTTTTTAATCCTAATTGAGCTTTTTCAGGTCTATATCTATGTAACAACACTTTAGATAGGTTGACCATAACGTGTTGCAACATCTCCACAGCCCATAAGTCATTTCCTCTTTGTTTTGCCTTATTATATTGAAATAGATACCAAGCTACATCATAAGCACAACCGCTAAACTCTTCTGAGGAAAGAAACAAATTTTGAGTTGATTGAAAATAAATATTACGCCATTATATTCCATTTTCTCAGAATAATCAATATCTAATTCTCTTAGAAGGAACTTAGGTTTACAAAACTCTCACCCACGCTTTTTTAACTTTTTTCATCCTATTGTTCTTTCAACTTAAACCTTTCCCTCCCCACTCCACATGCGATTTCGGTATTTTTATCCATAAAAAAGAACCGAGATGACGTACCAACGGTACGCTCCCGATTCTGATTGGAGTATTACATAAGAACCGATACATAAGTGCCTCCGCTTCCCCTTCTTTGTAAGACTTACTTACATTTTGTACTAAGAGTTGCATTTTTGAAAGGGAAAGTTACGGGGAGACAAATCCTCGTATGACATACTGCCATCTTACTCCACTGTTACACTTTTAGCCAAATTCCGTGGTTTATCCACGTCACAATCACGATGAAGGGCCGCATAGTAAGCAATCAGTTGCATAGGGACGACCGAAACAAGAGGGGTAAGCAGTTCATGCACTTTTGGAACCACAAATGTATCGTCGTCCTCATCCAATCCTTCCATACTAATGATGCAGGCATTGGCTCCACGTGCAACAACCTCCTGCACATTGGCACGGATGGAGTAATTTACATTTTCCTGAGTGGCAAGAGCAATAACCGGAGTTCCATCTTCAATTAAAGCAATGGTTCCATGTTTTAACTCTCCACCAGCAAAGCCCTCCGCTTGAATATAGGAGATCTCTTTAAGCTTCAATGCGCCTTCCTGGCCGACAAAATAATCAATGCCCCGGCCAATAAAGAATGCATTTCGGGTTGTTTCTAAGAATTCCGAAACAATCTTTTCGATTTCTTCCTTCTGATCACACAGGGTTTCCATAGCAGAGGAAACAATCGCAAGCTCCTGCAGTGGATCGAAATCAAGGTCGATGCCTTTTGCCTTCGCTGTATCCACAGCAAGGATCGCTAAGACGGAAATTTGAGCGGTATAAGCCTTTGTTGAAGCTACCGCAATTTCCGGTCCTGCATGAAGATGAAGGGTATAATCCGCTTCACGAGAAAGGGTTGATCCCGGAACATTCGTAACAGTAAGGGCTGGATGACCCATCTCTTTTACCTGAACAAGCACCGAACGACTATCAGCTGTTTCCCCACTTTGAGAAATAAAGATAAACAGTGGTTTTTCACTTAATAACGGCATATTATAGGAAAATTCACTCGCTACATGAACCTCAACAGGGACGTTGGCCAGTTTTTCAATCATTTGTTTTCCTACAAGTCCGGCATGGTAACTTGTTCCTGCAGCAATAATATAGACACGATCCGTATCCAGCATAGCCTGACGAATGTCAGAATCGAGCTTAATCTCATCCTGTTCATTACGATATTCCTGAACAATTTTACGAATTACAAGAGGCTGTTCGTCAATTTCCTTAAGCATAAAGTGCGGGTAGGTACCCTTTTCAATATCACTGGCATCAATTTCAGCCGTAAATGGTTCTCTGTTCACTTCATTACCATCCAAATCCTGAATGGTTACCTTGTCACGTTTCACCATGACCACTTCTTTATCCATAAGCTCCAAAAACCGATCCGTTACCTGCAGCATAGCTAAAGAGTCACTGGATACAACGTTGAATCCATCTTTACCAAGACCAACTAGTAAAGGACTCTTATTTTTGGCTACATAAATCTGGTCTGGATTCCTTTCATCCATCAGGGCAATTGCGTAAGACCCGTCAAGTAAACGTACCGCTTCACGGAATGCTACTTCTACACGATCATATTGCTCACTAAGCTTTTCGATTAACTGAACGATTACCTCTGTATCCGTTTCACTCTGTAATTGGACATCCTGCAGGTATTCTCCACGTAATGCTGTGTAATTTTCAATGACACCATTATGCACAAGGGTAAAACGGCCAGACACACTCTGATGTGGATGAGCATTTTCCACACTTGGCGCTCCGTGTGTGGCCCATCTTGTATGACCGATTCCCATTGTTGCATGAACGTTTTCATCGACTTCTTCACGTAACGCGGCAATTCTTCCTTTTACTTTAAACTGATGAACTCCATTTTCATTTAATACCGAAATCCCGGCTGAGTCATAGCCGCGGTATTCAAGCTTCTGCAATCCATTTAAAAGAATATCCTTTGTGTCCTGCTGTCCGATATATCCTACAATTCCACACATCGTTGTTTCCTCCCTTTAAGTAAAGGGGCAAACAAAGTACTATTTTCATAATAGGGGCGATGTTTGCCCCTTTCTCGTGTTCATTTCATCCGCTCATCTTGTTTTAAACGTTTGTGCAAAGAGTCACCTCTTTGTTTTTCGTTTAAAACGTACGGTTGAGATGATGGCAACCGGGAGGCATCCGCCGAAATCTCGATGAACCTCCTCCTCGTCAACTATTTCCTCCCTAAGGATAAGGATTATACCTGATTTTTCTTAGTGTACTCCAATAAAAAAATACAATCCCTGTTCCCTAAGCAGAAATAGTCCTGGCGCTTTTCAAACGAAATGATAAACTGCCATCCTCCTTTTCCATTCCTGAATAGCATCTTTGAATTTTTGGTTAAAAAACAAAGATGCACTAATATTCTATCGGAAAAGGGAAGCATGCGTCAATATAATCTTTTTTATAAAGGCCTCTGCACGATCAATAATAAAATATGCGCAGGTACCCTTTTTTGTGATACCTGCGCATATCCTATTCTTCCTTCATTCCTAATTGCTGCTGAACAACAGCTGATACTTGTTCCACATACGTTTCACAATCTTCCCTTGTCGGTGCTTCCACCATGACACGAACGAGAGGCTCTGTACCTGATGGACGAACAAGTACACGACCGTCGTCTCCAAGAATGTCCTCTACCTTTTGAATCTCTTCCTGAATTCGCTGATTGGTGTGGATCTGATGTTTATCAACCACTTTTATATTTTTTAATTCCTGTGGAAATTTCTCCATTTCCGCCGCTAATTCCGATAAAGGCTTCCCGGTATCCTTCATCACATTTACTAATTGCAGGGCAGAAAGCATTCCATCACCGGTTGTCGTATAATCAAGAAAAATGATGTGACCTGATTGCTCACCGCCAAGATTGTAATCATTCTTCCTCATTTCTTCCATTACATAACGGTCACCGACAGCTGTTTTCACACTGGAAATATCATGGTTCTCTAAAGCTTTATAGAGACCTATATTACTCATTACTGTAGAGACTACCGTATTTTGCTTAAGACGCCCGGTTTCCATTAAGTATTTTCCGCATATATACATAATTTTGTCGCCATCAATAATATTTCCCTTTTCATCAATCGCAATAAGTCTGTCCCCATCTCCATCGAAGGCCAGACCTACATCTGCTTCTTTTTCCAGAACAACCTCCCGTAATGCTTCAGGATGGGTGGAACCTACTTGATTATTAATATTTAAACCATCTGGTGAGGTCCCAATTGTTGTAATGTCAGCTTCAAGGTCCGCAAATAAATGAGGAGCAAGGGAGGATGTCGCACCATGTGCACAATCCAGAGCTATATGCATATCCTCAAAATCAAAGTCTATGGTCTGTTTCAAATACTGAAGATACTTCTGACCACCTTCAAAATAATCATTCACCTGTCCGATTTCTTCACCGATAGGACGAGGAAGATCATCCTCCTCACGGTCCATGAGTTCTTCAATTTCAGCTTCCTGCTCATCCGTCAGCTTAAACCCATCAGGTCCAAAAAACTTAATTCCGTTATCCTCAACAGGATTATGGGAAGCGGAGATCATCACTCCCGCATGTGCTTCTATTGCTTTGGATAAATAGGCAACTCCAGGAGTCGAGATTACGCCAATACGCATCACTTCAGCTCCAATAGACATCAATCCGGCTATAAGAGCTCCTTCCAGCATATGACCGGAGATACGGGTGTCACGACCAATTAACACCTTTGGCTGACTGTCGCTCATTTTTGTTAATACATATCCGCCATAGCGGCCAACTTTAAAAGCCAGCTCTGGTGTTAAGTCTTTATTTGCTATGCCTCTGACACCATCCGTACCAAAATACTTTCCCATTAATAATCGCTCCTTCGTCCTTATTTCAAAGCGCAAAGGCCTGCTTAGCCCAAGCATGAGACCGTTCATTCATCAGTGTTCTGAACTTCAGGCTATGTCCTTTAAGCGCAAGGCTTTTTCATTTTATCCTGTTAGTTCTTACATTCTATTTATTCAATTTGAACTCGTGCATAATTGAAATTCGCTGTGTAATCAAAGCCCTCAGGACCATTAATTTGGATTTCAGCGTCAAATTCACCTTCATAATAACCCTGTACATCGATCGTAGCAGTAAAGTCCTCCGCTGTAATTTCCTGAAGCTGCTTCTCAGTACCCATTACCGTAACTGTGATGGCCTGGTTTTCAGGCTCAATAAACGTAATATCACGGCCTTCTTCCAAACCATTTACCTGAACAGGTATGTCCTCCAGCATTTTTTCAACGGTTTCCTCCACGTCAATTTGGGCTTGTACAGTGGACGGTTCCACTCTTGTTAACCCTGATGGCAGAGGAATATCTATTTCAACCGAGCCATCCTTCTCAAAGGATGACAGATCCACCGTTAAGTTTGAAATCTCTTTTACATCTTTCAGCAGGGATTCCTGTCCAAAAACAGTGACCGTTTCAGGTTTGGTTGATATGGATTGCAGGCTTAATCCATCCGGAAGTTCTCCTTTTGTCTGGACGGATAATGGGACCTCTTTTTGTCCCCCCTCAACCGGAATATCAACTTGTACAGTTGATGGGTCTACAAAAACGTTCAGCTCATTCCCCTGCTCATCATAGACCTTAACAGGGGCGTTATCAATACTAATTTTTTTTCCATCTATTTTATTCAGGTCTACAATGGCTTTTACCATCGCTATTTTATTAACCTCGGATTTTCCTCCCGTTACTTCCACCGTTTCCGGGTCAACAACAGGTTCACCCAAGATCATGCCTTCATTTAACTGATCCTGATTCATGATATCTACTTCTGTATTAAACTCTTTTGTTGCTCGTTCTTCAATGACCACCTCAATGGTCTGAGGTTCAATATTAACCGATAAATTGTTTGAAAATCCCTGATGCTGAACCCTCACATCATGTTTACCAGGTTCAAGCTTTTCCAAATCAACAAATACATTAAAAGCCCTTACTCTCTCTGTTGTCGTAACGATACCTCCCGATCCCTCAATCGAAACATTTACGGTTTGAGGAACCCCTCGTACAACATATTTCTCCTCATCAATCCGGACCTGTAAAGGAATATTACTCATCGTTGCTGTTTCACTGGAGCTCTTTGGAAGCAATGCACTCGCTTCATTATCGCTCAAACTTACAGATACATATAAACCTATAGCCAGAAGTAATGAAATGATTCGAATAAACCAAGGGGACTTTAGCCACTTATCCATTCTTCTTCCCCCTCCAGTTCCAGCTTTTTGATGTCTGATCAAACTCAGGGTTTAACTCGCTCGTCAGAATTTCCCTTAATGCATTTTCTTCTAAGTCACGATGCAATTCACCATTTTTGGTACAGGAAATAGCTCCTGTTTCTTCAGATACAATAATGGTTAATGCATCGGTTACTTCACTGATTCCTAATGCTGCACGATGGCGCGTTCCCAGTTCCTTTGAAATAAAGGGGCTTTCAGACAACGGAAGGTAACACGCAGCTGCTATCACTTCATTTCTTTTAATTATAACAGCACCGTCATGTAACGGGGTATTTGGAATAAAGATATTCGTCAAAAGTTCGCTCGTCAGATTTGCATTAATTTTAATCCCGGTTTCCACATAATCACTCATACCGGTTTCTCTTTCAATGGATATGAGAGCACCGATTCGACGCTTTCCCATATATTTACAGGATTTAATAATGGCCTCTATTGACTCCTTCATTTCCTCTTCCTCAGAATGTGTGTTTCTTGAGAAAAATTTTCCCCGACCCAATTGTTCCAAGGCTCTTCTTAATTCCGGCTGAAAGAGAATAATAATGGCGAGAGGACCAAACATCATAGTTTGCCACATCAGCCATTGAACCGTCTGCAACCCTAAGAGGGAGCTGCCGAAAAAAATGGCTAAAATGACAAATATTCCCTTTAACAGCTGAACAGCCTTTGTTCCCTGAATCAGCATAAATAATTTATATAAAACGAACCATACGAGGGTGACATCCACAACAATTCGTAAAAGTTCTACGAAATTAAATCCCCCATCAAGCATGCGCACACTTCCTTCTGCCGTTGTTTTTCATTGTGACGAAGTAAAACATCATTCGACAAATCACCATCACTATGTAGTTAAATCGTGAACTTCCCTTATTATACCATATTTCCCTATAGGCATAACCCTTTAAACCTCAAAGTGAACAATCTTAGAACAAAGAATTCACGACAAAAACTGTGTGCGTCGTGGTATGTTTCAATGCAGGTAGTGGCGCTGGGTGGCTGGAGGCGGACGTGGTTTCTCCTGATTTCCTGTCCGCTCCTCTGTTATGTAACCATTTTTCTATACCACGTAAAAAAATGACCGCTTCATTCGCGGCCATTTTTTATACGGGAAGTCCACGTTAATCGCTTCATGTGTTATTAGGGGATGATATCACTGGAAACCTCTTTTAAATGATACCAGATCCATTCAAAAACCTGATTTACTTCCTCAATCTGACCTGTCACTTCTCCAGCTGAAGCCCGTAAAGCATTTCTATTTTTTAATTCCCCATTAATCAATACAAGATTGCCTTGCAGTTTTCCTTCAATTTGCACATCTCCATTTTTCACAACCAGGTCTCCACTGATTGTCCGGCCTTCCGGGATAATAACCGTATCATCTTCAATAACAATCCCTTCCTGCTTTGAAACCGTCAATTGTCCATCCTGGCTCCACTGGGACACAACACTGGAAAACATCAGAATAAAAAAGATAGCAGCTGCGGTGAAAATCGGGTGCGCCTTCAGCCATTTTCTGTAACTTACTGATTTCTTCTCCCTTGGAAGTTTATTCATGACCTGTTGTACAAAGTCGTTCGGAGCTTGCACATGAGAAGGACTCTCAAGCAGCGCTTCCGTTCGCTTTAATTCATGAAAGTGTGATTGACAGGACTCACATTGCATCAAATGCTGTTTTAGCTCATCCTCTTCATCCTTCAGAATTTCATGATCCAGATATTTATGCATTAATTCAATATAGCGCTTTGAACAGCTCAAGGTATCACCCCTTTACAAATCGCGAAGCTTTTTCCGTAAAGCTTCTCTTCCCCGATGTATTCGAGTTTTAACTGTCCCCATTGGCATCTCCAGCGCTTCACTAATTTCCTGCAATGATAAATCATCGACATAGCGAAGGGAAATAACCGATCGATATTTTTCCGGTAAGGATAAAATTTGTCTTTGAATGTAATCATTAAGCTCCATACTTTCTACTTTTTCCTCTGGTAAGGGTTCATCCATAGAAAGCTGTGAATACATCGTTAATCCTTCTGTTCCTTTAACTTCGGCATCTAAATAAAAATCTGGCTTCCTTTTTCTTATTCGATCTATCGATAAATTTGTTGCAATTCGATATAACCAGGTGGAAAATTTACGTTTTTCGTCAAAGGATTGGATGTTTGTATATGCTCTCACAAACGCTTCCTGGGCTATATCTTCTGCTTCATGTAAATTTCCGAGCATTCGATAGCATATCTGGATAACTTTATTTTGGTAAAAGTTAACGATATCTTCAAATGCGGATTGATCTCCTTTTTTAACCTGCCGAACTTTTTGTTTAATTATCGTTTCCATCCCTGTACCTCCGCTAGATCTGCGGGTTCTCTATATGTACGAACACCAGACAAATCAGGTTTCATTTTTATAAAATTTTTTATCATGTTGTCCGTTTTGTCCATTGGAAGTGATTTATAGTAAGTAAAACTTCCATCAGCAGGATTCCTCTTCACCCCTATTGATGGTTTGTTATACTTATCAGGAATTTACTGGCCGTTATTCCCTCTCTTAGTCCTGTTGGAATACCCTCAAGACCTGAAATAGGAGACAATTCTGCCAGCAATGCGTCATAAAAATTCAGCAACCTGTGTAAAGACAAGTTGCTGACGTTTGTTATACAGCTATAATTATAACAATTTTTCCCCAAATAAAGAACCCATTAAATCAACGGCTACAGAGGCTGTTTTATTTTTTTCATCTAATATTGGATTTACCTCCACAAATTCTGCTGAGGTAACAATATCTGCTTCCGCGAGCATTTCCATGGCCAGGTGACTTTCTCTGAAACTCAGCCCGCCAACCACAGGCGTCCCTACTCCCGGTGCATCCTGTGGATCTAATCCATCCAGATCCAGACTTAAATGAACCTGATCTGTTCGCTCCTTCAAATATTCAATTGTATCATTCATTACTTGAGTCATACCCAGCCGGTCTACTTCATGCATCGTGTACACCTTTATTCCTTGATCCTTTAAGAGCTTCTTTTCTCCCTCATCCAAAGACCTTGCTCCTACAATAACGATGTTTTCCGGACGTAATTTCGGAGCATAATTTCCGATTTGAGTCAGTTTTTCATTTCCTATCCCTAAACTGACCGCAAGCGGCATTCCGTGAATATTTCCTGATGGGGACGTTTCTCCGGTATTTAAATCTCCATGGGCATCATACCAGATGACTCCGAGGTTTTCGGCATGCTTGGCAATCCCTGCAAGGGTACCAATAGCAATACTATGGTCACCTCCCAAAACTAAGGGAAAATAACCTTTTGCTGCTGCTTCATCCACAACACTGGTCAGGCGAATATTTCCTTCTGATACTTCTTCTAAATTTTTCAGCCCCTTATCATCAGTACGGTTTTCCGTATTAGGGATATCAATATCTCCTAAGTCTTCTATCATATAATTCAGTTTTTCAAGACGATCCATAATTCCCGCATACCTGATGGCACTGGGACCCATATCAACCCCACGCCGATTTTGGCCCAAATCCATCGGCACCCCTATCAATGATATATGTTTGTTCATACTTCTCCCCCTCCTTCAGTTATCACTATTTTAGATACAAATGAGATGATGTTTCAACCTGACAAAATTATGTATATATATACGGTGAGAGAAAAGCGAAGAGCGGATTCAGTTAGATGGTTATGAAGATATATAATGGATGCTGACGACGCTGGAGGGTTTTAGAAATGTGGATGATTCCTGAATCATAAATACGTTTAATAACGTCACTGAGCGATACACCATTTATTACCTATTTGTTCCTAATTAATCATTTTATTTTATATAAAATCTGCTGCTTGAATATAATTATTCTTTAATAAAGAGAAACTTCCATTAGTAGGGGTATTACGGCTGGTTAATACGGGGTAAATCAGTTATTTTATAATTTTGTACACAAAAAAACTGTCACGGACAATTCGAGACAGTACACTGTTTACTATTTATATTCTGGTGGAGCCTAGCGGGATCGAACCGCTGACCTCCTGCGTGCAAAGCAGGCGCTCTCCCAGCTGAGCTAAGGCCCCTTAATATCCATTCATTTCTTCTGGAGCGGAAGACGGGATTCGAACCCGCGACCCCCACCTTGGCAAGGTGGTGTTCTACCACTGAACTACTTCCGCAAAAATAAAAATGAGCCATGGAGGATTCCGACGCCCCGGCTAGTCCTTGTTTCCTACCTTTATAGAAATAGATAACAAGGGGAACCGCAGGTGAGAATCCAACCATAACTTCCTTGATGAGCCATGGAGGATTCGAACCTCCGACCCTCTGATTAAAAGTCAGATGCTCTACCAACTGAGCTAATGGCTCATGGCTGGGCCAGCTGGATTCGAACCAGCGCATCACGAGATCAAAACCCGTTGCCTTACCGCTTGGCTATGGCCCAAAATGGTGGAGGGGACAGGATTCGAACCTGTGAACCCAAAGGGAGCGGATTTACAGTCCGCCGCGTTTAGCCAGACTTCGCTACCCCTCCATTGATAACAATAGAGTTTAAAATGGTGCCGGCCAGAGGACTTGAACCCCCAACCTACTGATTACAAGTCAGTTGCTCTACCAGTTGAGCTAGGCCGGCAATTTTTAAGTGTTGAATGGTGGAGGATGGCGGGCTCGAACCACCGACCCCCTGCTTGTAAGGCAGGTGCTCTCCCAGCTGAGCTAATCCTCCGACAAAGGATAATGCTTGTCTTCCCAGCATCTACCCTTATATTCACGATGACCCGTACGGGATTCGAACCCGTGATACCGCCGTGAAAGGGCGATGTCTTAACCACTTGACCAACGGGCCATTCAAAATAAAACTTCATGCTGAAAAAGTTTCCAAAGAGCTTCCAGCCGGACTTGAACCGGCGACCTCTTCCTTACCATGGAAGCGCTCTACCGACTGAGCTATGGAAGCAGTATGGCTCCACCGGCAGGATTCGAACCTGCGACCGATCGGTTAACAGCCGATTGCTCTACCTCTGAGCTACGGTGGAATTGTTTTAATTGCCCAGCAGCGTCCTACTCTCGCAGGGGAAGAACCCCAACTACCATCGGCGCTGGAGAGCTTAACTACTGTGTTCGGAATGGGAACAGGTGTGACCTCTCCGCCATCGCCACTGGACTTTGGCATGGTCGTTCTGCGTTGCCCATACGACATGAGCGCTCTTAGCAGAACTTCCTTATCATTATTCATTTTAGGTGACTAGCACCTTCAAAACTAGATAAGAAAGTCAATCATGTGAGCATACATTGGACTTGTGGGTCCGTCTGCGCTTTTTCTTGTGTCCAGCTCCTGCTTGAACAGTCGCCTACGATTTTCTTATAAGTTAAGTCCTCGATTGATTAGTATCCATCAGCTACACGTGTCACCACGCTTCCACCTCGGACCTATCTACCTCATCGTCTCTGAGGAATCTTACTCATTTAAAATGATGGGAAATCTCATCTTGAGGGGGGCTTCATGCTTAGATGCTTTCAGCACTTATCCCTTCCACACGTAGCTACCCAGCCGTGCTCCTGGCGGAACAACTGGTACACCAGCGGTGTGTCCATCCCGGTCCTCTCGTACTAAGGACAGCTCCTCTCAAATTTCCAACGCCCACGACGGATAGGGACCGAACTGTCTCACGACGTTCTGAACCCAGCTCGCGTACCGCTTTAATGGGCGAACAGCCCAACCCTTGGGACCGACTACAGCCCCAGGATGCGATGAGCCGACATCGAGGTGCCAAACCTCCCCGTCGATGTGGACTCTTGGGGGAGATAAGCCTGTTATCCCCGGGGTAGCTTTTATCCGTTGAGCGACGGCCCTTCCATTCGGTACCGCCGGATCACTAAGCCCGACTTTCGTCCCTGCTCGACTTGTAGGTCTCGCAGTCAAGCTCCCTTCTGCCTTTACACTCTGCGAATGATTTCCAACCATTCTGAGGGAACCTTTGGGCGCCTCCGTTACTCTTTAGGAGGCGACCGCCCCAGTCAAACTGCCCACCTGACACTGTCTCCGAACCGGATCACGGTTCTGGGTTAGAATGTCCGTACAGCCAGGGTGGTATCCCACCGGCGCCTCCACCGAAGCTAGCGCTCCGGTTTCGATGGCTCCCACCTATCCTGTACAAGCTGTACCAACATTCAATATCAGGCTACAGTAAAGCTCCACGGGGTCTTTCCGTCCTGTCGCGGGTAATGCGCATCTTCACGCATAGTATAATTTCACCGGGTCTCTCGTTGAGACAGTGCCCAAGTCGTTGCACCTTTCGTGCGGGTCGGAACTTACCCGACAAGGAATTTCGCTACCTTAGGACCGTTATAGTTACGGCCGCCGTTTACTGGGGCTTCGATTCAGAGCTTCGCCCGAAGGGCTAACTCATCCTCTTAACCTTCCAGCACCGGGCAGGTGTCAGCCCCTATACTTCGCCTTTCGGCTTCGCAGAGACCTGTGTTTTTGATAAACAGTCGCTTGGGCCTTTTCACTGCGGCTCATCCAGACCGAAGCCTGAACGAGCACCCCTTCTCCCGAAGTTACGGGGTCATTTTGCCGAGTTCCTTAACGAGAGTTATCCCGCTCACCTTAGGATTCTCTCCTCGCCTACCTGTGTCGGTTTGCGGTACGGGCACCCTCATCCTCACGAGAGGCTTTTCTTGGCAGTGTGAAATCAGAAACTTCGGTACTCTATTTCCCTCCCCATCACAGCCCGAGCTTACGATGAACGGATTTGCCTGCTCATCACTCTCACTGCTTGGACGTGCATATCCATCAGCACGCTTCCCTATCCTCCTGCGTCACCCCATTGCTCAAACGGATGAAAGGTGGTACAGGAATGTCAACCTGTTTTCCATCGCCTACGCCTTTCGGCCTCGGCTTAGGTCCCGACTAACCCTGAGCGGACGAGCCTTCCTCAGGAAACCTTAGGCTTTCGGTGGACAAGATTCTCACTTGTCTTTCGCTACTCATACCGGCATTCTCACTTCTAAGCGCTCCACCCGTTCTTCCGATCGGACTTCGCTGCGCTTAGAACGCTCTCCTACCATTGTACCAACGGTACAATCCGCAGCTTCGGTGATACGTTTAGCCCCGGTATATTTTCGGCGCAGAGTCACTCGACCAGTGAGCTATTACGCACTCTTTAAATGATGGCTGCTTCTAAGCCAACATCCTGGTTGTCTAAGCAACTCCACATCCTTTTCCACTTAACGTATACTTAGGGACCTTAGCTGGCGGTCTGGGCTGTTTCCCTCTCGACTATGAACCTTATCACCCATAGTCTGACTCCCAAGCTCAAGTTGTTGGCATTCGGAGTTTGACTGAATTCGGTAACCCGATGAGGGCCCCTAGTCCAATCAGTGCTCTACCTCCAAAACTCGATTCTTGAGGCTAGCCCTAAAGCTATTTCGGAGAGAACCAGCTATCTCCGTGTTCGATTGGCATTTCACCGCTACCCACACCTCATCCCCGCACTTTTCAACGTACGTGGGTTCGGGCCTCCAGTAAGTGTTACCTTACCTTCACCCTGGACATGGGTAGGTCACACGGTTTCGGGTCTGCGACCTCATACTCATACGCCCTGTTCAGACTCGCTTTCGCTGCGGCTCCACATCTTCTGCTTAACCTTGCATGAGATCGAAACTCGCCGGTTCATTCTACAAAAGGCACGCTGTCACCCATTAACGGGCTCCAACTACTTGTAAGCACACGGTTTCAGGTTCTCTTTCACTCCCCTCCCGGGGTGCTTTTCACCTTTCCCTCACGGTACTGGTTCGCTATCGGTCACTAGGGAGTATTTAGCCTTGGGAGATGGTCCTCCCGGATTCCGACGGAATTTCACGTGTTCCGCCGTACTCAGGATCCACTCCGGAGGAAACCAGGTTTGAATTACAGGGCTGTTACCTTCTTCGGCAGGTCTTTCCAAACCGTTTCATCTACCTGATTTCTTGGTAACTCCGTATGGAGTGTCCTACAACCCCAGAAGGCAAGCCTTCTGGTTTGGGCTGTTTCCCGTTCGCTCGCCGCTACTTAGGAAATCGCGTTTGCTTTCTCTTCCTCCGGGTACTGAGATGTTTCAGTTCCCCGGGTTACCTTCCTTATCCTATGGATTCAGATAAGGATACTGCCCCATTACGGACAGCGGGTTTCCCCATTCGGAAATCTCCGGATCAAAGCTTACTTACAGCTCCCCGAAGCATATCGGTGTTTGTCCCGTCCTTCATCGGCTCCTAGTGCCAAGGCATTCACCGTGCGCTCTTATTCACTTAACTTATTAACGCACACGGACATCATTGTCCGTTGTCTGCTCTTGATTGCTTTCTTATCTAGTTTTCAAGGTGCTAAATGGAGCCTAGCGGGATCGAACCGCTGACCTCCTGCGTGCAAAGCAGGCGCTCTCCCAGCTGAGCTAAGGCCCCGTATTTACATGGTGGGCCTGAGTGGACTTGAACCACCGACCTCACGCTTATCAGGCGTGCGCTCTAACCAGCTGAGCTACAGGCCCATGTAATATTTTGAAGAATCCTTCGATCCTTCAAAACTAAACAAAACAACCGAGTACGCTCTTTTTTAAAGCTCAGACCTAAACGGTCGTCTCCGCTTTTAATTCTTCCTTAGAAAGGAGGTGATCCAGCCGCACCTTCCGATACGGCTACCTTGTTACGACTTCACCCCAATCATTGGCCCCACCTTAGGCGGCTGGCTCCAAAAGGTTACCCCACCGACTTCGGGTGTTGCCAACTCTCGTGGTGTGACGGGCGGTGTGTACAAGGCCCGGGAACGTATTCACCGCGGCATGCTGATCCGCGATTACTAGCGATTCCGGCTTCATACAGGCGAGTTGCAGCCTGCAATCCGAACTGAGAATGGTTTTATGGGATTAGCTTCACCTCACGGCTTCGCTGCCCTTTGTACCATCCATTGTAGCACGTGTGTAGCCCAGGTCATAAGGGGCATGATGATTTGACGTCATCCCCACCTTCCTCCGGTTTGTCACCGGCAGTCACCCTAGAGTGCCCAACTAAATGCTGGCAACTAAGGTCAAGGGTTGCGCTCGTTGCGGGACTTAACCCAACATCTCACGACACGAGCTGACGACAACCATGCACCACCTGTCACTCTGTCCCCGAAGGGAACCCTCTATCTCTAGAGGTAGCAGAGGATGTCAAGACCTGGTAAGGTTCTTCGCGTTGCTTCGAATTAAACCACATGCTCCACCGCTTGTGCGGGCCCCCGTCAATTCCTTTGAGTTTCAGCCTTGCGGCCGTACTCCCCAGGCGGAGTGCTTAATGCGTTAACTTCAGCACTAAGGGGCGGAAACCCCCTAACACCTAGCACTCAACGTTTACGGCGTGGACTACCAGGGTATCTAATCCTGTTCGCTCCCCACGCTTTCGCGCCTCAGCGTCAGTTACAGGCCAGAGAGTCGCCTTCGCCACTGGTGTTCCTCCACATATCTACGCATTTCACCGCTACACGTGGAATTCCACTCTCCTCTCCTGCACTCAAGCCTCCCAGTTTCCAATGACCCTCCACGGTTAAGCCGTGGGCTTTCACATCAGACTTAAGAAACCGCCTGCGCGCGCTTTACGCCCAATAATTCCGGACAACGCTTGCCACCTACGTATTACCGCGGCTGCTGGCACGTAGTTAGCCGTGGCTTTCTGGTCAGGTACCGTCAAGGTACAAGCAGTTCCTCTTGTACTTGTTCTTCCCTGACAACAGAGCTTTACGATCCGAAGACCTTCATCACTCACGCGGCGTTGCTCCGTCAGACTTTCGTCCATTGCGGAAGATTCCCTACTGCTGCCTCCCGTAGGAGTCTGGGCCGTGTCTCAGTCCCAGTGTGGCCGATCACCCTCTCAGGTCGGCTACGCATCGTTGCCTTGGTGAGCTCTTACCTCACCAACTAGCTAATGCGCCGCGGGCCCATCTGTAAGTGACAGCATAAAAGCCGTCTTTCAACTTCCGACCATGCGGTCGGAGGTGTTATCCGGTATTAGCCCCGGTTTCCCGGAGTTATCCCGATCTCACAGGCAGGTTGCCCACGTGTTACTCACCCGTCCGCCGCTCGTTCCACAAGTTTCATCCCGAAGGAGTCAACTTGTTTCACGCGCTCGACTTGCATGTATTAGGCACGCCGCCAGCGTTCGTCCTGAGCCAGGATCAAACTCTCCAATAAATTTGGATGTTAAAATCCATAATGCTCATATTCAAAATGCTATTTAAATAGCGAATTGACGTACTGGTTGTTTTGTTCAGTTTTCAAGGTTCGAAGTCCGTCGCCCTTCAAAACAGCGACTTTATTATAATAACAAATAGTTGTTTTAAAGTCAACAATTTATTTTGTTATTTTTTTAATTACATGGCCGTCTTTCCTGACGACGAAAATAAATTTACCATGGATTAATAAGAATGTCAACACACTTTTGAAAAGAAAATTGAAAAGAGATTATACGTGATAAAAGTTCATTTTAAAGCCCGCAAAAGGTTATGCTGTTCTTTGATTTAACAGCTATCATCTCTTTTTCCATTTCTACACTCTATTAATCATCAATAAAAATACAGGAATAAATAACAATATATGAGTGTTTGACTTTAATTTCCTCTCCCTTTCAGCTTTTTTAAAGCCAAAAATCATTATAATACGGCTTGAGGCATATGACTAGTGGGAATTAAAGGAAATTATCCGGAATGCTTAGAAAAATGCTTAGACGGCATATACTTTAAACACTCCGACTTATTTGCGAATCTCTTAAATAATCGAAATAATATCTCATAACGTTCTCTCATCGCTCTTTTTACAACATGATCAATATTTCTGCTTTTTAAATCTAATATTAGTTCTTCCATTTCCCGTTTTAATAAGTACTCGAATTCTTTTCTCTCCATATCATTTAACATTAATCCATACATGTGTCATTCTCCTCATTCTTATTTTATATCCATCATCCTCTCCATTTCAGGAACAATTTATGAGCAACAAACAGTTACATAAGGGAGGACATGCCTTCATATAATAAGTTACACCGACCTTATAGGAGGGACAGAGAATGAAATCGAACTATAGAACGAACAAAAATCGGTGGCTCATCATATTCATCACCGCTTTTTTTGCGGCTCTCTATCTTTTTGCCGAAACAACGAGTTCTTTTTCGATAGTATCCAAAAAGGAAGAACCTAAAGCTTTTATCAAAAGTGGAGAGGAAGATTCAGATCAGATATCCCTTACTTTTAACATAAGCTGGGGACAGGAAAAGGTATTTGATATTTTGGATATTTTAAAGGAGCAGGACATTCACGCCACTTTTTTTGTCAGTGGTGAGTGGGCAGAACGTCATCCAAAGATATTGGAACAGATAGCTGAGGATAATCACGAAATAGGAATGCTCGGTTATCGTTATAAAAGTTACGTGAAGCAGGATATGGAAGAAGTGAGAACGGATTTATTAAGGGCGAAAGAGGTATTCCGGAAGTTGGGCTATCCGGATATCAAGCTGTTAAGACCTCCAAGTGGTCATTTTAATGAAGAGGTATTAAAAACAGTGGATCAATTAGGACTGACAACCATTTACTGGAGCATAAATCCTGATGACTGGAAAAATCCCGGCACGAAAAAGATTGCCGATACAATCCTGGATAAAGCATCAGGCGGAGACATTATCCTTTTGCATGCTTCTGATGTTATTAAACATACGGGGTCTGCACTGAAGGAAACCATACCAAAACTAAAAAGAGATTTATCATTCGTCACGATTTCCGAGCTCATTTCTAACAGTTCATCGGAAAGTGAGGCACTCAATTAAAAAGCTGGGAAAACGTATATTATCCCAGCTTTAGCCCAGCTCTTTAACTCTTATTTAACATTTGAATTTGCATTATGGTTCTGTGCAGTTACGGCCGGCTTTTCTTCATTGGGTCTTGTAAGCCGGTGAAGCTGCATTAATTGATATGTATTACAGACCAGTAATGGGACAATCATAAGCCACATCCAGTCCGTTTGATTCGTTCTTAACACCGGTACCCATTCAATAACCGTTACAACCACCATAAAGAAAACAGCAGGAAGAAAAGCTTTCTGAATTGTTTCCTTTGCCTTGAAATACGCCACGGCCATTCCATATAAAAATAGACCAAGTGCGGTTAGAACATATGGGCCCAGGTTTGCATCGTCCCCTGCACTCTGGTAAGGGAAATATACAAGATCAAACAAAACAAACGCAATGAGAACCATCTGAACAGGACGCCAAAACCCACGGAAGATATTCAATCCAAAGCGGTTCAGAAATAAATAAGCGAAGAATCCGGTCTGACTCACAACACTAAAAAGAAAGCCAATACCCATGAACCAGATGAGGGCACCAAACAGTTCCCATACATTTATTGGGTCCATAAACATTGTGTATGAATCGGTTTTCACAAAGAAGCTTGTAACAATGGCAGCAATAGCCCCTAAAAATAATGTTTTAAAAAATAAGTGAACCCACTTCTGAGTTGTCACAACATTTCCTCCTACAATACGTTTTCGTTCATTCTATCGTATTTTAACATGTTTTCACTAATATTTCCTATTTGTTAAACGTATAAATTCAAGGCTTATTCCCATATTAAAAAATAGGATGTCGGATTGAAGGAGAGATCCATCCATGATAAAAAAATGGTTGCTCATCTTAACCATTTTCATGTTTATAACCGCTTGCGGAGGAGATACAGGGCAATCTCAAGGCGACGCGGAGTATGAAACAACCAAAAAAATGGTGGTTGATATTGTAAAAACCGATGAAGGAAAAAAAGCCCTTCAGGAAGTTCTAAGTGATGAAAAAATGAAACAGCAATTAGTTATGGATTCAGCCATGGTAAAGGATGCTATAAATAGTACACTGACTTCGGATAAAGGGAAAAAGTTCTGGAGCAAACTGTTTGAAGATCCGAAGTTTGTTAAAACCTATACAGAAGCAACTAAGGATTCTCAGGAGAAATTAATAAAGGGACTTATGAAGGACTCCGAATATCAAAAGTCAATGATGGATTTATTGCAGAATCCGGAAATGGAGGATATGATTCAGCAGACTTTACAGAGTCAAAAATTTAAAGAGCACCTGGAGAAGTCCATCCAGGAAACACTGGAGAGTCCATTATTTAAAGCAAAAATGAGTGAAATCCTCCTAAAAGCCGCTGAAGACATGCAAAAGCAGCAAGGCGGTCAATCAGGCTCCGGACAGGGCAGCGGAGGCCAAAGCGGAGGAGGCTCCGGCGGCTCTGGCGGATCCGGTGGCGGTGGAGGATCAGGAGGTTCTTCATAAATGATTATCTGGCTGCTTTATTTATTATTGCAGGAAATGGTATAGCAAAAACCCTTGCTGATTTTACTTCAGCAAGGGTTTCTCATTACTCACCAAACTTTTTCGTGATTTTATCGGCGATTTTCAGGAATGTATTTCCGGTTGGATGGTCTTTCTGATACACACCAGGAGCAAATTCGTCTTCCTCTTCATAAGGCTGCTGCAGAGGTAGGCGTCCCAGTACATCTGTTTTTAAGACTTCGGCAAGCTTGTCGCCACCACCTTGTCCAAAAACATACTCTTTTTCACCCGTTAGTGTACTTTCAAAGTAGGCCATATTTTCGATAACACCCAATATTTCATGCTCGGTTTTCAGAGCCATTTGACCCGCACGTGCAGCGACAAATGCAGCTGTAGGGTGTGGAGTTGTCACAATCAGCTCCTTGGAAGATGGCAGCATGGAGTGCACATCGAGAGCCATATCCCCTGTCCCTGGAGGCAGGTCAAGTAACAAGTAATCAAGATCGCCCCATTCCACTTCTTTAAAGAAGCTTGTCAGCATTTTACCGAGCATTGGGCCTCTCCAGATAATCGGGGAGTTATCTTCCACGAAAAAGCCCATCGAAACAATTTTTACACCAAAACGTTCGACTGGAATAATCTTTTCACCGCGTACTTGCGGGCGATTTTCCACTCCCATCATGTCTGGGACACTGAACCCGTAGATATCAGCATCGACAATCCCGACCTTTTTTCCTAAGCGGGCAAGAGCAACAGCCAGGTTAACCGTTACGGTGGATTTTCCTACACCACCTTTACCACTGGCAACCGCGATAAAGTTAACATCCTCCTGTCCACCTAATAGCTCTGCCTCTTTACTCTTTTTCGCTGCTCCTTCATACTGTTGCATGACCTCATCAGGCAGTTTCGAGAAGCGCAAGCCTACTGTAGCAGCTCCTTCCTTTTTTAATGCGTTTACAATTTCCTGTTGAAGCTGCATCTGCTCAGCAGAATTCGGGTTTCCAATAGCCAATTTTATACTGACATGATTTTTTTCTTCTTTGATAGAAATCTCCTGGATAGCACCTGTTTCTTCAAAGGTTCTATGTAAATATGGATCTTTAAAAGGATGTAAAATTTCGATAATTTCTGACTTGGATAACATTTTGCCACCGTCCTTTGCTAGTTTTTACCTAAGACAAGTATAACACATATTACTGGAATTCTAAGTGATATACACCTCATGATAACACAAAAATTATGATTCTTCTGGATATTCTTCTTCTGTTATGTAACGTAAAACCCCTTCATAGATGGAAGCAGCCATTTTTTGTTGATACTCATCTGTTTTTAATAAGTCTCTCTCATGGGGATTCGACAAAAAACCAATCTCCACTAATGCAGACGGCTGATCTGTATGTTTAAGGATATAAATATTGTCGACGGACTGTGCCTTCCGTGTGGTATTTTCCAAATTGCGACGAATTTCACTTTGTATAAATTTGGCTAAATGCTCATTCTTCTTTACAGATGGATGATAAAAAGTTTGAGCACCGGACCATTTTGTCTGTGGTATGGCATTCAAATGGACACTAATAAACATATCCGGATTTTTATCCTTAACAAATTGGACCCGCTTTCGAATATCTTCTGCTTTCCTCTTGGAATAGCCTTGCGTTCCCTCAGCTGCTAAATCATAGTCACCTTCTCTTGTCAGATAAACCAGCGCCCCCGCTTCCTGCAGATAATCCCTTAAATACTTCACTGTACTCAAAGCTATATCTTTTTCCAGGGAATCATCCTTACCTACAGCTCCACCATCTACACCACCGTGTCCAGGATCCAGTACAATGACCTTTCCGGACAAAGGAAGCGAAAAAGAGTTTCCTGCTTTTTCGGTCGCAACCGGATATCTCAGTAAAACAATGAGGGCGATAAAGCCTAATAACCATAGTAACCGATAAATAGGCATTCTATTCATACCATTTCCTCCCCATATTACGCTCGTTAAACTATATGGGACAAGGGTGGGGATTATGCAGTTTAAATGGAATGGTTTTAAAGAAGATTAATTTCTGGATAAATTGATGAAGTTTGGATTAATTATCGTTGTCTTGGGTTAAATTGCTGTGGATTTGGATTAAATAGGTTAGTTTGGGCTTAATTGCCGTGGTTTTGGATTAAATAGTTTTTCTTCGGCTCATATCGACCGGACCTGGCAGAATCAGACCTATTCAGGCATAATTCATTATTTTATGGCAAAATAATTACTTAATCTGATCAATTCCATATATTCCGGATTAATCTTTCTCAAAACTGGACAAATTATTTTCATTTCCCGATTAATTATTTCTAAAACAGGTCGAATTCCTGTGTCGGCTGGCTTAATTCTCATCAAATCTTACTGATTTTTCCTAACTAAGATGAATCACTTTGCTTCTGGACGAATCCCAGTCACCACGGATCACGGATCAATGAGCGCTTACTCCGACATATCTCATATCCCTGCTGCATTCAGCTCAATCTTTAAAATTTATAATCTCCTGTACAACAAAAAAGACTCCTTCCACATAAGTGAAAAGAGTCTTTGATAAACATATATTAACGTTTTGAGAATTGTGGTGCGCGACGTGCTGCTTTAAGACCGTATTTCTTACGCTCTTTCTCTCTGGCATCACGAGTAAGAAGACCGGCACGCTTAAGAGCAGAACGATACTCAGGATCTGCTTCAAGCAAAGCACGGGCAATACCCAGACGGATTGCACCTGCTTGACCAGTGAATCCTCCACCATCAACATTTGCCAATACATCGTAGCTGCCTTTAGTTTCTGTAACTTCTAAAGGCTGGTTTAGAATACGACGTAGTGTTTCATATGGGAAATAATCTTCCGCATCGCGTTTATTCACAACTACTTTACCAGTACCAGGAACGAGACGAACACGAGCTACGGAGCTTTTACGACGTCCTGTACCGTAGTATTGTACTTCAGCCACTCTAGTCAACCTCCTTAAAATTACCCACGAAGTTCATAAACTTCTGGTTTTTGTGCTTGGTGATTGTGTTCAGGTCCTTCAAATACATGAAGTTTTTTGATCATTTTACGACCTAATTTGTTCTTAGGAAGCATACCTGAAACGGTAATTTCAATCATTCTTTCTGCATAGTTCGTACGCATTTCATTTGCGCTGCGAGCTTTAAGACCACCAGGATAATTTGAATGGCGGTAATACATTTTATCTGTAAGCTTTTTACCAGTCAGGTTTACTTTATTTGCGTTCACGATGATTACATGATCACCAGTATCTACATGCGGTGTGTATGTTGGTTTATGTTTTCCACGGAGAATAGCGGCAACTTCACTAGCCAGACGACCAAGAGTTTGTCCTTCCGCATCAACAACATACCATTTACGATCAACGTTCTGATCATTCGCCATGAATGTTGTACGCATGTGGTTTTCCCTCCTATTATCAATCATTCAAAATTCTTAATTTCACTGTTCATTTTCATTATCTCAACACGAATAGTTCCGGGGCTAATCGTGGTTTTGAAATAAAATGCCATAGATAATATTATAATAGCTGAGGTATGAATGTCAAGATATATTCCTGATTGTTCCCATTTCCATTATTTACAGCGGAAATAAACCTTTATATCCTGCCATTACAGCTCATCCAATAGCGTTCAGCCAGTTTTAATGCTTAAAATGACGAACACCTGTAAACACCATCGCAATGCCATATTCATCACATTTTTCAATTGAGTCTTCATCCCGGATGGACCCACCTGGCTGAATAATTGCCCTTATCCCTGCCTGAGCAGCCGCTTCTACGGTATCATCCATCGGGAAAAAGGCGTCTGAGGCCATTACTGCCGCTTCTGCACTTTCTCCTGCCTGTTTAATGGCAATCTCAGCAGCTCCTACTCGGTTCATCTGACCGGCACCGACTCCTATGGTCTTCTGATCCTTTACAAGGAGAATGGCATTTGACTTCACGTGTTTGACAACCTGCCATGCCAGTTTTAAATCTGCCCATTCTTCATCGGTTGGTTTCCGCTTTGTCGGAATTTGAATGGTGGCCTGTTTAAAAGAATAAACATCCTCCTCCTGAACGAGCAGTCCGCCACGAACCGACTTGATCTGCTGACGAACTCTCTGATTTTCGCTAAAATCAGCCGTTAACAGCCGGATGTTTTTCTTTTTCTGCAAAATAAACAGGGCTTCCTCAGAAAACGACGGGGCCAGTATAATTTCGAGGAAAATTTCACTTAGCTGTTTTGCGACACCTTCATCCACGTTTCGATTCAACGCTACAATTCCGCCAAAAATCGATACAGGATCTGCTTCATAAGCCCGTTGCCATGCTTCATCCAGGGTTTCCCCTGTAGCCACTCCACATGGGTTTGTATGCTTTACTGCTACAACGGCAGGCTCTTGGAATTCCCTTACCATCCCCAGGGCACTGTCTGCATCCTGAATATTATTAAAGGAAAGCTCCTTCCCGTGAAGCTGTTCGACGTTTGCTATTGACGAGGAATCGGCCTGGACCTGTTTATAAAAAGCTGCCTTTTGATGAGGATTTTCCCCATAACGCAAATCCTGCTTTTTCTCATAAGTAAGCGTGAGATAATCAGGTTCATGTTCATTCGTCTGTTCACTTAGAAATTGACTAATTAAAGCATCATAATGGGCTGTATGACGAAACACCTTAGCCGCCAATCTTCTGCGCTTCTCTGGAGAAACAGCACCATGCTCTTGAATCTCAGTTCCAATGTCCTGATAATCATTCGGATCGATGACTACAGTTACATCACGGGCGTTTTTCGCTGCTGCACGAAGCATGGCGGGGCCACCTATATCAATGTTTTCAATAACCTCTTCCTCTATTACATTCTCACGCAAAATGGTTTCCTTAAATGGGTACAGATTCACAACAATCAAATCGATTGGCTGAATATTCTGCTCTTCAAGTTCCCTTAGATGCTCTGCCTGATTGCGCCCGGCAAGAATTCCTCCATGAATCGCCGGGTGCATGGTTTTCACTCGACCATCCAGAATTTCCGGTGATCCGGTTACTTCTTCCACGCTAACAACAGGAATCCCCTGAACATCCAGCAGCTTTTTCGTTCCCCCTGTAGACAATAGCTCTATACCATTGTCTGCAAGTATTCGGGCAAATTCAACAATCCCCACTTTGTCGGAAACACTCAGTAAAGCACGTTTAATCCTCATCTTTCTCCACTCCCCTATGTATGAAAAATAAAGTAAAACGTCCACATCATCAGAAGATATCCTCTGATGATGGAATCGTGCAAGTCATTTAATCTTTATAAACCACCTGCCATAAATACAGACCCTGGGGCGGCGCAGTCAGGCCCGCCAACGTCCGGTCTTTACCTTCCAGAATCGCTTTTACTTCATCCGGACGGACCTTGCCCTGTCCGACTTCCACAAGTGTTCCTGTAATGATGCGTACCATATTATATAAAAATCCACTTCCCTGTACACTTACCGTTAGCAAAGGATCATCCTGTAAAATTTCCACATTATACATGGTGCGGATTTTGTCACCTTGAACCTCTGTTTTGGTCGAACAAAATGAAGTAAAATCATGAGTACCAATGAAGTACTTTCCAGCCTGTCGCATCTTTTCGACATCCAGATCCTGATTAATATGCCAGTAATGATGACGGTGAAAAATATCAGGTTTTTTCTGATTCAATAATTTATATCGATATTCCTTTATTCTTACATTAAATCTTGCATGAAAGTCATTCGAAACCTTTTTGACATCGGTAATATAAATGTCATCCGGTAACAGAGAATTCAAAGCCTTTTTCCATTTTTCCTCTTCAAGCTCTAAATCCGTGTCATAATGAAAAACCTGTCCCAGAGCATGTACTCCTGTATCCGTTCTTCCTGAAGCCGTAATCCGGACAAGCTGATTGCGGTGCATACGCCGGAGAGCCGCTTCAATATCCCCCTGGACCGTACGCTGATCAGGCTGGACCTGAAAACCGGAAAAAAAGGTTCCGTCATATTGTAATGTGCATTTTATTCGTTCCAACTTCATTCACCCTCTATGCTCGTAACATCCAGAATAGAATCAGTACAGCAGTAAAAAAGATCAATATCCATATGTCCGCTTTTTTCAGTTTCAGCTCGCGGAACTTGGTCCGGCCTTCTCCGCCTTTATAACCTCTGGCTTCCATTGCCATCGCCAGCTCCTCCGCACGCTTAAACGCACTCACAAACAATGGAACAAGCAACGGGACAACGGCCTTCAGTCGCTCTTTTACCGGTCCTGTACGAAAATCTACACCGCGGGATGCCTGAGCTTTTGATATTTTATCTGTTTCCTGCATGAGCGTCGGAATAAACCGTAAAGAAATCGACATCATCAATGCCAGCTCATGGACAGGAAACCGGACCTTATTCAGAGGCTGAAACAGACTTTCAATCGCATCTGTTATCGAAATCGGGGTCGTCGTTAATGTTAATAAAGTCGTCATTAAAATTAACAGAAAGAAACGTAAAGAAATCTCAAGACCTTTCCATAAGGCTCCCGAATAAACGTCAAAATTCCAGATTGAAAACAGTATCTGTCCCTCTTTTGTGACGATTAAATGTAAGATAAAGGTGAAAATAATCAAAAACCAGACAGGCTTAAGGCCTTTTATTACATAAGAGGGAGCAATTTTTGTCGTCACTACGCTTAACAGCGCAAATAGCGTCAGGACCATATAGCTTAACCAGCTGTTTGCTAAAAAAATAAATATAATAAAAAGAAAGACCATAACAATTTTCATGCGTGGATCCAGACGATGAACCAGCGATTGACCGGGAACATACTGTCCGATGATAAAAGAGCTACTCATCTTTTATGCCCCCTTTGATAATTCTCGCCATATCCTTGGCTAACTCCCGAATGGACTGGCCATAAAAAGGAATGGAGTATCCGAATTTGGACTTAAATTCATTAAGAAATTTAATCACTTCAGGGACATCTAATCCTACTTCATGTAACGCCTGCTCCTTTTGAAAAAGATCTACAGGATTCCCTTCCATGACGAGCTTCCCGTGATCCATAATGAACACATAGTCCGCATATTTCAGGGCATCTTCCATACTATGTGTCACAAGAATCGTTGTCCGCTGTTTTTCCTTATGAACCTGTGCAAACATATCCATAATATCTTTTTGTCCACGAGGGTCCAGACCAGCTGTTGGTTCATCTAACACGAGTAAATCAGGATCCATCATTAATACCCCTGCAATGGCTACTCTTCGCATTTGTCCACCGCTTAAATCAAAGGGGGATCTTGACAGAAGTCCTTCCGACAAACCTACTGATTTGAGCACTTCAGGAAGACGCGCATCAATCGTATCCTGGGACAGCCCGAAATTCTGTGGCCCGAACTTAATATCTTTTTCTATCGTTTCTTCAAAAAGCTGATGCTCAGGATATTGAAAAACCACACCCACTCGTTTTCGTAAATTCATAATATCCTTTACTTTCTCTCCAGCTTTCAATTCAAAATCATCCATTTGTATTCGCCCGCTTGAGGGTTTGAGCAGGCCGTTAAAATGCTGGATGAGCGTTGACTTCCCACTTCCGGTATGTCCGATGACCGCCACAAATGATCCAGTGGGAATCTGAAAGGAGACATCCTCAAGTGCTCTGAATTCAAATGGTGTATTCTTTTGGTATATATGGCTTACATTCTTGAATAAAATGTCCATAATTCATCCATCAATTCCTTATGTGTTAATGGTTCCTGACAAAGTTCTATACCCTCTGCTTTTAACGAACTTGACAGTTGTGTAACAAACGGGGTGTCTAATCCAATTTGATTAAGTTCTTCATGAAGGTTAAATATTTCTCTTGGGGTTCCTTCTCTCCAGACCTTTCCATCATTCATAACAATGACCCGATCGGCAAAAAGGACTTCATTTAAATCATGCGTAATCGTAATCACGGAAACATCCCGCTCCCGTCTGACATGATGAACCGTATCCATAATCGATCCGCGCCCCTTAGGATCCAACATAGCAGTAGCCTCATCCAGGATGATGATATCAGGTTCAACAGCTAGAACACTGGCAATGGCCACCCTTTGTTTTTGACCACCGGACAAATGATGAGGTTCATGATTTTCATATCCTTCCATATTTACAGCTTCCAGGCTGTAATCCATCCGTTTGAGCATCTCACTCCGAGGGAAACCATGATTTTCCAGTCCAAAAGCAATATCATCGATGACCGTTGTTCCCACGAACTGGTTATCAGGATTTTGAAAGACCATGCCTGCCCTTTTACGTACTTCCCAAATGTGCTCCTCGTTTACTTCCATACCCTTTACGTTGATATGACCATGCTGTGGAGTGAGTAAACCGTTCATCAGCTTGGCAATGGTGGATTTGCCTGAACCATTATGACCAATAACGGCTACCCATTCGTTTTCGTTTATATGAAAGGAGACATCCTTTAAAGCCCACTCATCACTCTGGGGATATTGAAAGGAGACATTTTTAAATTCAATATCATAAGCTGTACTCATAAATTTACCTCCGCTCTTCTCTGCCTCGACTATTTCCTAGGTAATATCCTATTATTTTCAGCCAAAAACCAATGGATTTTTGGCTCTGTGAAACTGGTAAACACGAATGGAAATTTCCTTTTATTTTATCATAAAGTGAAACTTCCATCATTGAGGGGATTACGGCCGGTTCATCCGTGATAAAACAAAAAAAGGGTCGGAATCACATCTCAGGATGCTTCCCGCCCTTTCACCTGCGAAGATTATACTAGTTCGATAATCACCGTTTTTGCACCGTCTCCACGACGCTCTCCTAATTTAAGGATACGAGTGTAACCGCCTTGACGGTCTTCATAACGTGGTGCCACATCGGCAAACAGCTTCTGAAGAGCTGTTTGTTTGTCCTCTTCATCAACGTTCACATTCTGTAAAAATGATTCTGCCTGACGACGGGCATGCAAGTCGCCTCGTTTACCAAGAGTAATCATTTTTTCAACAACAGAACGTAACTCCTTCGCCTTTGCTTCAGTCGTCTCGATGCGTTCTTTAACGATAAGATCTGTAGCTAAATTTCGGAGTAACGCAATGCGTTGATCAGTTGTACGACCAAGTTTCGTTCTAGCCATTTCGTTTCCCTCCTTTTTCATGAAAGATCATGGATGCATATTATTAATCGTCGTTACGCAGCCCAAGTCCTAAATCGGCGAGCTTATATTTTACTTCATCCAGAGATTTACGACCCAGATTACGCACTTTCATCATATCTTCTTCTGACTTTTGAGTGAGTTCCTGAACAGAGTTAATACCAGCACGTTTTAAGCAATTGTAAGAACGAACGGACAAGTCCAGTTCTTCAATTGTCATTTCAAGGACTTTTTCTTTTTGATCTTCTTCTTTTTCTACCATAATTTCTGCATTTTGTGCTTCATCTGTAAGTCCTACAAAAATATTTAAGTGTTCTGTGAATACTTTTGCACCTAGAGAAACGGCTTCTTCTGGTCGAATACTACCATCTGTCCAAACATCAAGCGTTAACTTATCAAAATTAGCTACTTGACCCACACGCGTACTTTCAACCTGATAAGTCGCGCGGGATACTGGTGTGAAGATAGAGTCAACTGGAATGACACCAATAGGCTGATCCTCTTTCTTATTGTCCTCAGCCGGACGATAGCCACGGCCACGCTCTGCAGTAATACGCATATGAAGATGTGCATTACTGGATAGTGTTGCGATATGAAGATCTGGGTTCAAGATTTCTACATCACTATCGTGGGTGATATCAGCAGCTGTTACCGTTCCTTCTCCCTGAACATCAATTTCCATCGTTTTAACATCATCAGAGTAGATTTTGAGTGCCAGTTTCTTAAGATTTAAAATGATGGTTGTAACATCTTCCACAACGCCTTCTATTGTTGAAAACTCATGAAGAACACCGTCAATCTGTACAGATGTTACAGCTGCACCCGGGAGTGAGGATAATAGGATACGACGCAAGGAGTTACCCATTGTTGTACCATATCCACGTTCCAGTGGTTCAACAACGAACTTTCCAAATGTAGCATCTTCACTTACTTCAACCGCCTCAATTTTTGGTTTTTCAATTTCAATCATCTATAAAACCCTCCTTCAAAACGTCGAAACCCCGGCTAGACCGGATGTCTAACCGAAATTCCTCAGGTAGGCAAGTTCCCCCGTGTCTTCACGTGAAACTAAAATGTCCTGCTGCAAGCGTGCTTTGGTGTATAAGCTATCATAACCCATTATAGACAGGGTAACAAATGTCTATACAAAACGATATTAAACACGACGACGTTTTGGTGGGCGACACCCATTATGAGGCACCGGTGTCACATCAGCGATGGCAGTTACTTCAAGACCAGCTGCCTGAAGCGCACGGATAGCTGCTTCACGACCAGCACCAGGGCCTTTTACAGCTACTTCAATAGATTTTACACCATGCTCCATGGAAGCCTTAGCTGCTGCTTCTGCGGCCATTTGTGCAGCAAATGGTGTAGATTTACGAGAACCTTTAAAACCTAATGCACCAGCACTGCTCCATGCAAGAGAATTTCCCTGAGTATCTGTGATCGAAACAATAGTGTTATTAAATGTTGAACGGATATGTGCCACACCCGTTTCTATATTCTTTTTCACTTTACGCTTTCTGCGAGCTGCTGTAGATTTACGAGCCATAATTTAGCTAACCTCCTTTTTTAGTTATTTTCTCTTATTAGCAATTGTACGTTTTGGACCTTTACGTGTACGAGAGTTGTTTTTAGTCTTTTGACCTCTTAGTGGCAAACCACGACGATGACGGATACCGCGATAAGAGCCAATTTCGATTAAACGTTTAATGTTTAAAGATGTTTCACGACGAAGGTCACCTTCAACAGTAAGGTTATTCACTTCGTTACGGATACGGGAAAGCTCATCCTCTGTAAGATCGCGCACACGAGTATCAGCGGATACACCTGCATCCTCTACAACTTTTGCAGCGGTAGATTTACCAATACCGTAAATGTATGTTAATGAAACAACAATTCTTTTATCGCGAGGAACATCAATACCTGCAATACGTGCCATTTAGACCTGCACCTCCTTCATTATCCTTGTTTTTGTTTGTGTTTAGGGTTTTCGCATATCACCATTACTTTACCTTTACGACGAATAACCTTGCACTTTTCACACATTGGTTTAACTGACGGTTTTACCTTCATTTCACTTACCTCCTTTTACTCGGAGTATTTACTTATAACGGTAGACAATTCGACCTCTGGTTAAATCATATGGAGATAATTCAACCGTCACTTTGTCTCCAGCTAAAATCCGGATAAAGTGCATGCGGATTTTTCCTGAAACATGCGCCAATACTGTATGGCCATTTTCCAACTCTACTTTAAACTGTGCATTCGGCAAAGTCTCGACAACTTTACCTTCTATTTCAATAACATCATCTTTCGCCATCGAGTTGATCTCCCTTCTTCAAATCAATCAAGTTTTCATTGATGAATTTTGATAAGGCATAACGCAATTTACCGTTTGTCACTCGACCAGTCTCTAACAAGCTGTTTCTCACTTCAGGTGAAACATATTCACTCACTTCAATGTGCTGGATATTCTTTCTCTTTGGCTTATCAAACTTTCGCTTGTCACCATCAGCCAATAATACAGAACGTCCTTCAACAACTTCAATAATAATAGCATACTGTCCGGCTTCACGGCCCTTCGAAATTCGAACAACCTGCCCTAACCTCGGACTCGACCCTGGATCACTCAAATGTCATCACCTTCACTTGGGGTTTTTTCCTTTTAACTCCTCAAGTAACGATTAATATATGCCAAAAAGAACATTTATTTTAATTCTAAACTTTAGCTGTCAATCTTCTTAAATCATGAGAATCCCATCATTCACATTTTCATTGTCTGTGAACTCCGGCATTCCTTCACAACGTCTATTATACCTTCAGTAGAGTATCAATGTATAGTCCACCATGGCATAACAAACTTATCTTCCTGTGAAAATAAAGGACTATCGAATCATAACAATTTCACAGGGGGTTTTGCAAATGATTATGAAGAAATCTTTCCAAGTTTATTATCAATATCAGAAAATACCTGATCAATATCCCGATCACCATCAATAGTTACCAGATAACCTTTTTCATCATAGAAGTTTAACAATGGCTCTGCCTGGCTCATATTTACTTCCAGACGATTTTTAACGGTATCAGGCTGATCATCTTCACGCTGAATTAACGCTTCCCCATCCACATCACATTTTCCATCCACTTCAGGAGGGTTAAATTCAACATGATAGGTTGCCCCGCACTTCGGACAGATTCGACGACCCGTCAGACGATCAACCAGCTTTTCCTTAGGTACATCGATATGAAGTACGTAGTCAAGCTTGGAATTCATATCAGTCAATAGGTTTTCAAGTGCTTCTGCCTGAGCAATCGTTCTTGGAAAACCATCTAATAAAAATCCATTCTTACAATCAGGCTTGCCTAAACGCTCACGAACAATACCAATGGTTACCTCATCCGGGACAAGTTCACCTTTATCCATGAATGACTTCGCCTGTTTACCTAAATCAGTACCTTCTTTAATAGCTGAGCGGAACATATCTCCTGTTGAGATATGAGGGATTCCATACTTATCAACAATTTTCTCTGCTTGCGTACCTTTTCCGGCACCTGGCAGACCCATTAAAATTAAATTCATGCTTTTCCCCTCGCTCTCGTTTACCGTTCAAAAGCTGTTTGTTACACAAGCTTCAGTTATTTAATAAACCCTTTATAATGGCGTTTAACCAATTGACTTTCCAGTTGTTTCATCGTTTCAAGTCCTACGCTGACAACAATGAGTAAGCTGGTTCCGCCAATTTGAACTGCAGATGGAAGACCTGCTAACGAACCTAAAATAATTGGCAGTACCGATACTGATGCAAGAAAGATCGAACCAACAAAAGTCAGTCGGTACATGACACGCGTAAGATACGTCTCAGTATTTTTACCAGGACGAATACCCGGTACATATCCACCTTGTTTCTTCAGGTTATCAGCCATTTGTTCAGGATTGACCTGCACAAATGTATAGAAGTACGTAAATGCAATAATTAACGTAACATAAATCAACATACCAATTGGTTCTTCATAGTTAAACACACGCTCAATAAAGCTTGCAACATCGCCTTCAAAGAATTGCGCCACAGTTCGGGGTGCAATAATGAATGAAATGGCAAAAATGACAGGAATAACTCCCGCAGCATTAACCTTTAATGGTAAGTGTGTAGATTGTCCGCCAACCGGTGAACGATTTACAAGACGCTTTGCATATTGTACAGGAATTTTACGTAATGCCTGCTGAATAAAGATAACTCCTACGACAACAGCAAGAATAACAAGTACAATCAATGCCAGAATAACCAGATTAATAAATAACTGATCACCAGCATCTGAGATATATTGTTCATATAACTGGTTAACACCAGTTGGAATAGCAGCAACTATACCTGCAAAAATCAGGATTGAAATGCCATTCCCTACCCCATTGGCCGTGATTTGTTCTCCCAGCCACATAAGGAAAGTAGTACCACCAGTAAGAACAATGGCAATCATCACAAACTTTAATGGACCAGGATCAGAAATTAATTGACCACCAGTCATAGCATTAAAACCAACCGACATCCCAATTGCCTGAACGAATGCCAGACCAACTGTGCCATATCGGGTTACTTGTGCTAATTTCTTTCGTCCCATTTCCCCTTGCTTTTTCCACTCCGTAAATTTAGGGACGACATCCATTTGGAGTAACTGAACAACAATGGATGCCGTAATGTAAGGCATGATCCCCATAGCAAAAATGGAAAATTGACTTAAAGCTCCTCCTCCGAATGTATCCAGAAAGCCAAATACATTGGATTGGTTCATAAAGTCAATGGCATCCTTATCGGTAAATGGAACAGGTATAAAAGTACCTAAGCGGAAAATAAATAGTGCCATTAAGGTATATAATATTTTCCGCCTGATATCAGCTACGCGCATAAAATTGGAGAGAGTACGGAACATTAAATCACCTCAGTTTGACCGCCCGCCGCTTCGATAGCTTCCTTAGCTGAAGCAGAGAACTTGTGAGCTTTAACAGTTAATTTCTTTTCAAGATTACCTTTTGCAAGTACCTTAACTCCAGCCTTCAGCTTGCTCACAACTCCTGATTCAATCAACAATTCTGGAGTTACCTCTGTACCATCCTCAAAACGGTTAAGTGCTTCTAGGTTTACAACAGCATACTCTTTACGATGAATGTTTGTAAAACCACGTTTTGGAAGGCGTTGGAACAATGGCATCTGACCACCTTCAAAGCCTGGACGAGTACCGCCGCCTGAACGGGCTTTTTGTCCTTTGTGGCCACGTCCGGATGTCTTACCATTACCTGAAGACATTCCGCGTCCTACACGATTACGTTTTTTACGAGTACCTTCTTCAGACTTTAACTCATGTAGTTTCATGGTTGCACCTCCTCTTAAGCTATTTTACATTACGCTTCTTTAACTGCTACAAGATGGGACACTTTATCTACCATTCCGCGAATGGCTGGTGAGTCATCATGAACAACTTTTTGGTTAATTTTCTTAAGACCTAATGCTTTTACTGTTTCACGCTGATCTTCTGGTCTCCCAATTAAACTTCTAGTGAGGGTAACTTCTATTTTATTGGCCATGTTTTTTCCCTCCTTATCCTTGCAATTCTTCTACTGATTTGCCACGAAGTTTTGCAACATCTTCAGCACGTTTAAGATTGTTAAGGCCGTTAATTGTTGCTTGAACCATGTTAATTGGTGTGTTGGATCCTAGAGATTTCGATAGAATGTCGCCAATACCAGCAAGTTCCAATACTGCACGAACAGGTCCGCCAGCAATAACTCCTGTACCTTCAGCAGCAGGTTTTAGAAGAATGTTTCCAGCACTGAATTCACCATGAATCTCATGCGGAATAGTCGTACCTACGATTGGCACCTGGATCAGATTTTTCTTACCGTCTTCAATAGCCTTTCGGATAGCCTCAGGAACCTCTTGCGCTTTTCCTGTTCCAAAACCTACATGGCCATTTTTATCTCCCACAACAACTAGAGCTGTAAAACGGAAACGACGTCCACCTTTCACAACTTTCGCTACTCGGTTGACCGTAACTACACGTTCTTCAATATCCAATTTGTTTGGATCGATATTAGTACGCATCAATTTCCCTCCTTTTTACGATTAAAATTCAAGACCTGTTTCACGAGCACTATCAGCTAATGCCTTTACACGTCCGTGATATAAGTAACCTCCGCGATCAAATACGATTGATTTGAAGCCTTTATCCAAAGCACGTTTAGCAACTAGTTCGCCAACCTTCTGGGCAGCTTCAACATTGCCTGTTGTGTCAAGGTCAAATTCTTTATCCACAGTTGATGCACTTGCAACCGTAACACCATTAATGTCATCGATTAGCTGTGCATAAATGTGTTTATTTGAACGATACACATTTAAACGTGGGCGGGATTCTGTACCGAATAAATTTCGACGCATACGACTGTGGCGCTTTTTACGCACAGCGTTTTTGTCCTTCTTTGCGATCATTTGGGTCACTCCTTTCTGTCCTTACATGAACATTATTTAGCTGTCTTACCTTCTTTACGACGTACATATTCGCCCTCATAACGAATACCTTTACCTTTATATGGCTCAGGTGGACGGATCGCACGAAGATTAGCTGCTACAGCACCAACTTTTTCTTTGTCAATACCTTTTACAACGATTCTGGTATTGGATGGAACTTCGATATCGATGCCTTCAATTGGTTCGATCTCCACTGGATGTGAATATCCGGCATTCACAACGATTTTTTCACCTTGTTTTTGTGCACGGTAACCAACACCTGTGATTTCCAAGGCTTTTTCGAACCCTTTGGAAACACCTTCAACCATGTTGCTGATTAAGCTGCGTGTTGTTCCATGCAAAGAACGGTGCTCCTTGCTTTCACTAGGACGTTCTACAGTTAGAACATTATCTTCAATCTTAATATTCATGTCAGGGTTAAAAGAGCGAGCCAATTCACCTTTTGGCCCTTTAACTTCAATCTTATCATCGTTAACGTTCACTTCTACCCCTTCAGGAATCTCAACTGGTTTAAAGCCTATACGAGACATTCTCTACACCTCCTGTCGTAATAGATTACCAAATATACGCGAGTACTTCGCCACCAACTGCTTGCTGACGAGCTTCTTTGTCGGTTAAAACACCGTTTGATGTGGATACAACTGCTACACCTAGTCCGTTAAGAACACGTGGAAGTTCGTCGGCTTTAGCATACACACGAAGACCTGGCTTACTGATTTTCTTAAGACCCGTAATTACACGTTCATTGTTTGGTCCGTACTTAAGGAACAGACGAATGATTCCTTGTTTGTCGTCACTTACAAATTCATAGTCGCGAATAAATCCTTCACGCTTTAAGATATCTGCAATTTCCTGTTTTAACTTAGAAGCAGGGACTTCCAGTTTTTCATGACGTACCATGTTTGCGTTACGAATACGAGTTAGCATATCTGCAATTGGATCTGTCATAGTCATTTTATATTACCTCCTTCCCTATTGGGGTTTACCAACTAGCTTTTTTGACGCCTGGAATTTGACCTTTATAGGCTAATTCACGGAAACAAATACGGCAAAGTTTAAATTTACGAATAACGGAGTGTGGACGTCCACATCTTTCACAACGGGTATATTCGCGGACTTTAAACTTCTGCTGGCGCTTTTGCTTCGCGATCATTGATTTTTTGGCCATGAATGAACCTCCTTTACATAGGAACTATTTTCTGAATGGCATACCGAACTGTGTTAGAAGTTCGCGAGCTTCTTCATCAGTATTGGCACTTGAAACAATCACAATATCCATACCACGAACTTTATCGACTTTATCGTAATTAATTTCAGGGAAAATCAGTTGCTCTTTTACACCTAATGTGTAGTTTCCGCGACCATCAAAGGCTTTGTTGGAAACCCCGCGGAAGTCACGAACACGTGGAAGAGAAACGTCAATAAGCTTTTGTAGAAACTCATACATACGATCTCCACGAAGAGTTACTTTTGCACCGATAGGCATTCCTTCACGCAGACGGAAACCGGCGATTGAATTTTTCGCACGTGTTACGACTGGTTTTTGACCTGAAATAAGGGTTAGCTCTTCTACTGCATTATCCAGTGCTTTTGCGTTCTGGACAGCGTCACCAACACCCATGTTGATTACAATCTTTTCGATTTGTGGTACTTCCATAACAGAATCATAATTAAACTTTTCCATTAAGGATGAAATAATTTCATTTCTATATTTTGATTTAAGTTCGCTCATCTTTTAAGCCCTCCTTTCGCCGTTAGACTTATTTATCTAATGGTTCACCGGATTTTTTTGCAATACGTACTTTTTTACCATCTGCTTCACTATAACCAACACGTGTTGGTTCACCGGATTTTGGATCAATTGGCATAACGTTTGAAACATGAATAGCAGCTTCCTGAGTTAAAATACCGCCCTGCGGATTATCCTGAGAAGGCTTAGCGTGCTTTTTCACCTGGTTTACGCCTTCCACTAAAACACGATCTTTCTTAGGGAAAGCCTGTAAAACAGTTCCTTGTTTGCCTTTATCCTTACCTGAGATAACCATAACTTTGTCACCTTTTTTCACATGCATGACTCGCGCACCTCCTTACAAGGCTTTTCGTAATTAAGTTCTTTATAGAACTTCTGGAGCTAGAGATACAATTTTCATAAATTTATTATCACGTAATTCACGAGCTACAGGTCCGAAAATACGTGTTCCTCGTGGTCCTTTATCATCACGAATGATTACGGCAGCATTTTCGTCAAAACGGATATAGGAACCATCTTTACGACGCACTCCGCTTTTTGAACGGACAATAACAGCTTTGACTACTTCACCCTTTTTGACAACGCCACCTGGTGTTGCCTGCTTTACGGAACAAACAATAACATCACCGATATTGGCTGTTTTGCGGCCTGAACCACCTAATACTTTAATCGTGGAAACTTCACGAGCACCAGAGTTATCCGCAACTTTTAAACGACTTTCCTGTTGGATCATAGCGGTGTGACCTCCCTTCAAAATGCGTTATAGCTTCTGAAACCTTATATAATAACCGCTTCTTCAACAATTTCAACTAAACGAAAACGTTTTGTAGCTGAAAGTGGTCGAGTTTCCATGATGGTTACAACGTCACCTTTTTTAGCTTGATTGTTTTCATCATGAGCTTTGAACTTCTTAGAATATTTAACACGTTTTCCATATAGGGAATGGAATTTATAAGTCTCAACTAATACTGTGATGGTTTTATCCATTTTGTCGGATATAACACGACCAGTGTAAACTTTACGATTGTTACGTTCGCTCATCGAGGTATACCTCCTCTCAAATATTGAAATTACTCGGCGAGTTCTCTTTCACGTACAACGGTCTTCATACGAGCAATTGATTTACGAACTTCCCGGATACGGGCAGTGTTTTCAAGCTGTCCGGTAGCCAGTTGGAAACGCAAATTGAAGAGCTCTTCTTTTAAAGACTTAACTTTTTGTTCGATTTCGGCAGTGGTTAAATCTCTTATTTCATTAGCCTTCATTATTTTCACCACCAATTTCTTCACGTTTTACAAATTTAGTTTTAATCGGCAGTTTGTGAGAAGCAAGACGTAATGCTTCGCGAGCAACTTCTTCAGAAACACCTGCAACTTCAAACATAATCTTACCAGGTTTAACAACTGCTACCCATCCTTCAGGAGCACCTTTACCGGAACCCATCCGAACTTCAAGCGGCTTAGCAGTTTTTGGCTTATCCGGGAAAATCTTAATCCAGACTTTACCTCCACGCTTCATGTAACGAGTCATAGCGATACGAGCGGCTTCGATTTGACGGCTGGTAATCCATGCACCATCAACTGCCTGAAGTCCGTATTCACCAAAAGAAACACTCGTACCACCTTTAGCGCGACCTTTCAGGTTACCACGAAATTGTTTACGATATTTAACACGTTTAGGCATTAACATTTTGCTTTTCCCCCTTCCTTAATCTTCATTCTTCGTTGGAAGGACTTCACCACGATAGATCCACACTTTAACACCTAGTTTACCGTAAGTAGTGTCTGCTTCTGCAGTTCCATAATCAATGTCTGCACGAAGCGTGTGAAGTGGTACAGTACCTTCGCTGTAATCTTCAATACGAGCAATATCAGCACCGCCAAGACGACCTGATACTTGAGTTCTGATTCCTTTAGCGCCTGCACGCATAGCTCTTTGAATGGCCTGCTTCTGGACACGACGGAATGAAACACGATTTTCCAATTGACGAGCAATGTTATCTGCAACTAGTGCTGCATCAAGTTCTGGTTTCTTAACCTCAACAATATTGATATGAACTTTCTTACCTGTAAGGTTGTTTAATGACTTACGAAGCGCTTCTACTTCAGAACCACCTTTACCGATTACCATTCCTGGCTTAGCTGTGTGAACGGTAATATTGATACGGCTAGCTGCACGCTCGATCTCAACAGAGGAAAGGGCAGCATCACTCAGGCGGTTTTCAATATATTCACGAATTTTAATATCTTCATGCAATAAATCTGAATAATCATTTCCTGCGTACCATTTTGATTCCCAGTCGCGAATAACGCCTACTCGCAGACCTACAGGATTAACTTTTTGACCCACAGATTATCCCTCCTTCTTTTCTGATACAGTAACCGTAATATGGCTAGTGCGTTTATTGATTTGGGTTGCGCGACCTTGTGCACGAGGACGGAAACGTTTCAACGTAACACCCTCATTTACAAATGCTTCTGAAATAACCAGGTTATCAGGATCCAATTCATAATTGTGCTCTGCATTCGCAACAGCAGATTTTAACACTTTTTCTACGATTGGAGAAGCCGCACGGTTTGTATGATTTAAAATAGCAAAAGCTTCGCCAACTTCTTTTCCTCGAATTAAGTCAACCACTAAGCGAGCCTTACGAGGAGCGATACGAACAGTTTTTGCAACGGCTTTAGCTTGCATCTTGTGTGCCTCCTCTCATTAGCGTTTTGTTTTTTTATCGTCGCCGGCATGGCCTTTAAATGTACGTGTAGGTGCAAATTCACCTAATTTATGACCGACCATATCTTCCGTAACATAAACAGGTACATGTTTGCGTCCATCATATACCGCAATGGTGTGTCCTACAAAGTTAGGAAAGATGGTAGAACGACGAGACCATGTTTTAACGACTTGCTTTTTATTAGATTCGTTCAGATTCTCAACTTTTTTCATTAAATGATCATCCACGAAAGGTCCTTTTTTCAAACTACGACCCATCAGTAAACCTCCCTTCGCGATTGATAGACTTAAACGCAGCGCCTTTCAATCCCGCTATTTTTTCTTACGTCTACGTACAATATATTTATCAGATGGTTTGTTACGTTTACGAGTCTTAAGTCCAAGTGTAGGTTTGCCCCATGGTGACATTGGAGATGGAAGTCCGACTGGTGCGCGACCTTCACCACCACCGTGAGGGTGATCAACTGGGTTCATAACAGAACCACGTACTGTTGGACGCTTACCTTGCCAGCGAGTACGGCCAGCTTTACCTACAGTAATAAGTTCGTGCTCAATGTTTCCTACTTGACCTACAGTTGCCCGGCAGGAAGATAAAACCATGCGTGTCTCGCCGGATGCAAGACGTACTAATACATATTTTCCTTCTCTACCAAGAATTTGCGCCTGCGCTCCTGCTGAACGAACAAGCTGTCCGCCACGGCCAGGCTTTAATTCTACGTTGTGAATAATTGTACCAACAGGGATGTCTTTAAGCTCTAAAGCATTTCCTGTTTTTATGTCAGCACCTTGACCTGATTGAATTTCATCGCCTACTTTAAGGCCTTTAGGTGCAAGGATATATCGCTTTTCACCATCTGCATAATGGATAAGTGCAATGTTTGCAGAACGGTTTGGATCATATTCTACAGTGGCAACGCGCCCTGGTATACCATCTTTATCACGCTTGAAGTCAATGATACGGTATTTACGCTTATGGCCGCCACCTTGATGACGAGTGGTCAAACGACCCTGATTGTTACGACCTGCTCTTTTGCTTAGTGGTGCAAGCAAGGTTTTTTCAGGTTTGTTCGTCGTAATTTCAGCAAAATCTGATGCAGACATATTACGACGACCGTTTGATGTTGGTTTAAATTTTTTAATCGCCATCTCTATTTCCCTCCTTTAGTTTCAATTGTTCGGCTTATACACCTTCAAAGAAGTCCAGTTCTTTACTGTCTTCTGTTAGCTGCACAACAGCCTTTTTACGATTTGGACGATATCCACCGTAACGTCCCATTCTTCTGAACTTACCTTTTTGATTCAATGTGTTTACTTTATCTACTTGAACACCAAAAATTACTTCAACCGCTTTTTTGATTTCTGTTTTATTTGCTTTTGAATCAACTTCAAAAGTATATTTCTTGTCAATCATCAAGTCGGCTGAAGCCTCCGTAATGACAGGGCGCTTTATAATATCGCGTGGATCTTTCATTATGCGAGCACCTCCCCTGCTTTTTCGGCTGCATCCTTCGTAATCACTAACTTGTCATGAGTTAACAGGTCAAGAACGTTCACCTGTTCAACTGTCAGCACTTTAACACCTTGGATGTTATTAGCTGAACGCTCAACATTTTCATCACTGTCAGCAGTTACAATTAGCGTATCTTCCGGAACATTTAAACCTTCAAGCATTTTTACAACTTCTTTTGTTTTTGGTGCATCAAAAGAAAGGTTATCTAACACATAAATGCTCTCTTCTTTTACTTTAGAAGAAAGTGCAGATCTTAATGCTAAACGGCGAACCTTTTTAGGAAGCTTATAGCTGTAACTGCGCGGTGTAGGACCGAATACAGTTCCTCCACCTACCCATTGTGGTGAACGGATAGAACCTTGGCGCGCACGTCCTGTTCCTTTTTGACGCCATGGCTTACGACCTCCGCCACTAACTTCAGAACGGTTCTTCACTTTATGCGTACCTTGACGCAAAGAAGCCTGTTGTGACTGAACCGCTTCATGCAATACGTGAGTGTTTGGTTCAATTCCAAAGACAGCTTCTACTAGTTCTACATCTCCAGCATTTGAGCCGTCTTGCTTGTATAGTGCTACTTTAGGCATGACATATCCTCCCTTCATTTAATAGTCTTTTACGCCTTTACCGCACTTGTGATCGTTACGTAAGATTTTTTGGCACCTGGCACATTTCCTTTAATAAGTAGTAGATTGTTTTCTTCATCTACTTTAACGACTTCAAGGTTTTGAATAGTAACCGTGTTTCCACCCATTTGTCCAGGAAGCTTCTTCCCTTTAAATACGTGCATAGGGTCAATGGCACCCATTGCACCTGGGCTTCTGTGATAATGAGAACCGTGTGTCATTGGTCCACGGGCCTGATTGTGCCGCTTAATGGCACCTTGGAACCCTTTCCCTTTAGAAGTACCTGTTACATCAATTTTTTCTCCAGGTTCAAAAACATTCACTTTCACTTCTTGACCCACTTCATAGTCGTCAAGATTTGTATTACGGATTTCGCGAACGTAGCGCTTAGGGTTCGTGTTTGCTTTTTCAGCATGACCCTTTTCAGGTTTATTTGATCGAACTTCTTTTTTATCGGCAATTCCCAATTGAACAGCTTCATAACCATCGTTTTCAACAGTCTTTGTTTGTAAAACTACGTTAGGGTCAGCTTGAACGACTGTTACAGGAACCATTTCTCCTTCTTCAGAGAAAAGCTGAGTCATGCCAATTTTTCGACCTAAGATTCCTTTCGCCATCCGTTACACCTCCTATTTTTCAATCATATTTTTTATAGTTTTATCTCAATATCCACGCCAGACGGAAGATCCAAACGCATAAGTGAATCAACTGTCTGTGGAGTTGGGTTCACAATGTCAATTAAACGCTTATGTGTGCGCATTTCAAACTGCTCACGAGCATCCTTGTACTTGTGTACAGCACGAAGAACTGTGTAAACCGATCTTTCTGTTGGAAGCGGAATTGGCCCTGAAACATTAGCACCAGAACGCTTCGCAGTGTCCACGATTTTTACAGCTGATTGATCCAAAATTCTGTGATCATATGCTTTCAAACGAATACGAATCTTTTCTTTTGCCATTACTTTCCCTCCTTTTCGCCCATTTTGAATAGACATACTCCGCGAAAATTTCCCAACCACCCGCCATGGCAAAGGGGCCGGGTGTTTCGGCAACCTTTCGCATCATCGCCTTTATAGCCAACATTTCTTATTATATAGAAAATAAAGGCGGATTGCAACCATGAATTCATTCCTTATGCATGATTGACACTTGATATATTATACATACATATTCATCAGATTTCAACACACAGTTATATATGGGATATTTTACCACACAAACTGTTATACACATCTTTCATTATCAATTAGTTTTACTTGATAGGAGCTGTCCTTTTTTTCACCTGATGAAGATTATATTTTAACACGATTACTATTTAAGGTTGTCATCTTCCTTATGGATAATGACGATTCAGTAAGTCGTTTTCGTCCTTTATTTTCCTCTACGTCTTTCATCATGAACATCAACTTTGCCATATTTCCTGCATCTTATAGATCATCCAATAAAAAAGGAGTTATCTCAATCATTGAGATAACTCCTTTTTATAAATCTTATTCATTACTTTTCAATTGTAGAAACAACGCCAGCGCCTACAGTACGTCCGCCTTCACGGATTGAGAATTTCGTACCGTCTTCGATAGCGATTGGAGAAATAAGCTCAACATCCATTTCTACGTTATCGCCAGGCATAACCATTTCTACTCCTTCAGGAAGCTGGATAACACCAGTTACGTCTGTTGTACGGAAGTAGAACTGTGGACGGTAGTTAGAGAAGAATGGAGTGTGACGTCCACCTTCATCTTTAGATAGTACATAAACCTCTGCTTTAAACTTTGTATGAGGTGTGATGGAACCAGGCTTAGCTAAAACTTGGCCACGGTTTACATCTTCACGTGCTACACCACGTAGAAGTGCACCAATGTTGTCACCAGCTTCAGCGTAATCAAGAAGCTTACGGAACATCTCAACACCAGTTACAGTTGTTTTGGAGGATTCTTCAGCAAGTCCGATGATTTCTACATCGTCACCTACTTTTACTTGTCCACGCTCAACACGACCAGTTGCAACTGTACCACGACCAGTAATGGAGAATACATCCTCAACTGGCATCATGAATGGCTTATCAGTGTCACGGTCTGGAGCTGGAATGTACTCATCAACAGCATCCATAAGTTCAAAGATTTTATTTACATACTCTTCTTCACCTTCAAGAGCTTTAAGAGCTGAACCGGCAATTACTGGAATGTCGTCACCAGGGAAGTCGTATTCAGATAGAAGATCACGTACTTCCATTTCTACTAGTTCTAATAGCTCTTCGTCGTCTACCATGTCAACTTTGTTTAGGAATACAACAATCGCTGGCACACCAACCTGACGGGATAGAAGAATGTGTTCACGAGTTTGTGGCATTGGACCATCAGCTGCAGAAACAACAAGAATCGCACCATCCATTTGTGCTGCACCAGTGATCATGTTTTTAACATAGTCAGCGTGACCTGGGCAGTCAACGTGTGCATAGTGACGAGTATCTGTTTCATACTCAACGTGTGCAGTAGAGATTGTGATTCCACGTTCACGCTCTTCTGGAGCACCGTCGATAGTGTCATAAGCCATTGCTTCACCAGTACCTGTCTTGTTGTAAAGAGCAGTAGTGATAGCTGCTGTTAAAGTCGTTTTACCATGGTCAACGTGACCAATAGTTCCAATGTTAATGTGCGATTTGGAACGATCAAATTTTTCTTTACCCATTTATATTTCCTCCTTAAATAATTAATTGTTTCCTATGGATAGAATTTATATAGTTTACTTGGAAGTGCGAATCATTGAGACTTACACACACTTCCAAGCCTCTAACTTCATTTATAATGGATGAAGATGAAAAAATCAATTATCATCCATTATTTTTTTTAATAATTTCATCAGAAATAGATTTTGGTACCTCTTCATAGTGACTGAAGTGCATAGTGTACGTTCCGCGTCCTTGTGTATTGGAACGTAGAGACGTTGCATAACCAAACATTTCTGATAATGGAACAAACGCGTTAACCACCTGTGCGTTTCCACGTCCTTCCATACCTTCAACGCGTCCACGACGGGATGTAACATCACCCATAATGTCACCCATATATTCTTCAGGAATCACAACTTCCACTTTCATCATTGGCTCAAGAAGAACCGGGTTACATTTGTTTTTCGCCTCACGGACAGCCATTGAAGCTGCCACTTTAAACGCCATCTCGTTAGAGTCAACGTCATGGTAGGAACCATCATATAAAGTAGCTTTTACATCGATAAGAGGGTATCCTGCAAGAACTCCGTTTTCAAGAGCTTCCTGAATTCCCTGATCGACGGATGGAATGTATTCACGAGGAACAACTCCTCCGACAATTTTATCGACGAACTCATATCCTGCACCTTCATCATTTGGTTCGAACTTAACCCAAACGTGACCATATTGCCCACGTCCACCGGATTGTCGAACAAATTTACCTTCAACCTCGGCGGATGCACGGAAGGTTTCGCGGTAAGCAACTTGTGGTGAACCAATGTTTGCTTCCACTTTAAATTCACGCTTCAAGCGGTCAACGATAATATCAAGGTGAAGCTCACCCATACCAGAGATAATGGTCTGACCCGTTTCTGTATTGGTCTCAGCTTTGAAGGTTGGATCCTCTTCAGCTAATTTACCCAAGGCAACGGACATTTTATCCTGGTCTGCTTTTGATTTTGGCTCGATAGCCACAGAGATAACCGGCTCTGGGAATTCCATGGATTCAAGAATAATATTACTTTTCTCTGCAACCAGAGTATCTCCAGTACCTGTATCTTTTAAACCAACAGCTGCAGCAATATCACCGGCATATACCGTTGAAATTTCTTCACGGGAGTTTGCGTGCATTTGCAGAATACGTCCTACACGTTCACGCTTATCCTTCGTTGAGTTCTTGATATAGGAACCAGAGCTTAACGTACCTGAATATACCCGGAAGAATGTAAGTTTACCAACATAAGGGTCTGACATTACCTTAAAGGCAAGAGCTGAGAATGGCTCATTGTCATCCGCCTTACGAACAACCTCTTCCTCTGTTTCTCTGTCTTTACCTTCAATTGGAGGTACATCTAATGGAGATGGCAGATAGTCAATAACTGCATCAATCAGTAATTGAACCCCTTTGTTTTTGAAGGCAGAACCTACAAGAACAGGATAGAACTCAACGTTTAGTGTAGCTGTACGAATTGCTTGTTTAAGTTCCTCATTCGTAATCTCTTCACCTTCAAGATACTTCATCATGAGGTCCTCATCCAACTCAGCGACTGCTTCCACTAATTTGCCACGGTATTCTTCTGCCTGCTCCTTGTATTCATCAGGAATAGGTCTTGATTCGGTACGAGTACCAAGATCATCCATGTAATAAAATGCTTCCATGGTAACCAAATCAATAATACCTTCAAATTCATCTTCTGCACCAATAGGAAGTTGAACCGCTTGTGCGTTTGCACCCAAACGGTCATGCAGGGTACTTACTGAATATAAGAAATCTGCCCCTACTTTATCCATTTTGTTAACAAAAACAATACGAGGTACATGATAAGTTGTAGCCTGACGCCAAACCGTTTCTGTCTGCGGCTCCACTCCGGATTGCGCATCCAGTACGGCTACGGAGCCATCCAAAACACGCAATGAACGTTCAACTTCTACTGTGAAGTCCACGTGTCCTGGTGTATCAATGATATTGATACGGTGATCTTTCCACTGAGCAGTTGTTGCAGCGGAAGTAATGGTAATTCCGCGTTCCTGCTCCTGATCCATCCAGTCCATTTGGGAAGCACCTTCGTGAGTTTCCCCAATTTTATGGATACGTCCTGTATAGAAAAGAATACGTTCAGTTGCGGTTGTTTTACCGGCATCAATATGGGCCATTATCCCAATATTACGTGTTCTTTCCAAGGAGAACTCTCTAGCCATGAACTTTTCTCCTTCCTAGAGTCTAGTTTTGTAGAATGAATGTCATTACCAGCGATAATGAGCAAATGCTTTGTTGGCTTCTGCCATTTTGTGCATATCTTCACGTCTTTTTACTGCTGCTCCTGTGTTGTTGGATGCATCAAGAATTTCGTTTGCAAGACGTTCTTCCATTGTCTTCTCACCGCGTTGACGGGAGTAAAGGACAATATGACGAAGACCTAATGCCTGACGACGTTCCGGACGAACCTCAACTGGTACCTGATAGTTTGAACCACCAACACGACGGGCGCGAACTTCAAGTACAGGCATTACGTTTTTCATCGCTTCTTCAAATACTTCCATAGCATCTTGTCCGCTGCGTTCATTAACTAGTTCGAACGCTTTGTACAAAATCTTTTGTGCGGTTCCACGTTTACCGTCAACCATGATCTGGTTAATCAAACGTGTCACAAGTTTAGAATTATAAATTGGATCTGGCAGTACGTCACGTTTTGCCACTGGACCTTTACGAGGCATACGTTCCCCTCCTTTCATTCTGTTCAATTATTCTGGATTGTATAAAAGTTATTTTTTCTTAGGTCTCTTTGTGCCGTATTTGGAACGACCTTGCTGACGACCTTCAACACCTGCAGTATCAAGAGCACCACGCACAACATGGTAACGCACACCTGGCAAGTCTTTAACACGACCACCACGAATCAATACAACACTGTGCTCCTGCAAGTTATGACCAATACCAGGAATGTAGGCACTAACTTCAATTCCATTTGTTAAACGAACACGCGCATATTTACGAAGTGCTGAGTTCGGTTTCTTAGGGGTTAGTGTTCCCACACGTGTACACACGCCACGTTTTTGTGGTGAGGATTGATCAGTCATTTTCTTTTTATGACTATTATATCCTTTATTTAGTGCTGGAGAGTCTGACTTTCCAGTTCTGGTTGTACGACCTTTACGTACTAATTGGTTAATAGTTGGCATCTTAGTTTTCCTCCCTTCATTCGCTGTTTTGTAATACCACACATCCAGGTGGTTCATAAAAAGGCAAAAAAACAAAGTCTTAACGATCACATAATCGCCAGAGCTTTATTTCTTTATTGCGACGGTAGCTGCACCAACATCAATCCCGCATGCTTTTCCCAATTGCTTCATGGAATCCACATATACTACGGGGGTGTTTAAATCTTCAGCCAGGCGGACTACCCTATCAGTTACTTTTCGTTCAGCATCCTCTGCAACGAATACCTCTGAAACCTGGTCGCTCTTTAAAGCCTTCATCGTCTGTTTTGTACCTATTACTGCTTTCGATTTATCCTGTGCTACTTTTTCATAAGACATAAGCATCCTCCAAAGCAACAAGGCTAAATAGAAGCACCTTGAATATATTATCACTCTGAATTATGAAAGTCAACCTTGATTTTCATAACATTCAAGGTGCTCTACTTACCTATTTAACATTGATTACTGTGTTGTTATTTCTTCGTTAACTTCCTCTGAAACAACTTCAGGTTCAACGTTCTTTTTCATATCTATGCTGCGGTAACGGTTCATTCCCGTACCAGCAGGAACAAGTTTACCAATAATCACATTTTCTTTCAAGCCTAATAGTTCATCCCGTTTTCCTTTGATTGCTGCATCTGTCAGTACCCTTGTTGTTTCCTGGAAGGATGCGGCTGATAAGAATGAATCTGTTTCAAGGGATGCTTTGGTAATACCTAGAATAACCGGCTTACCTACAGCAGGATTTTCTCCATCTCTAAGCGCCTTTGTATTCGCATCTCTGAATTGGAATGTTTCCAGCAGTGATCCTGGAAGTACATCTGTTTCACCAGATTCAACGACACGAACTTTTCTGAACATCTGACGTGTCATAACTTCAATGTGCTTATCAGAGATTTCAACACCCTGCATACGGTAAACTTTTTGAACCTCTTTCAGAATATACTTCTGAACTGCTTTTGTACCGCTAACCTTCAGCAGCTCTTTAGGATCAATAGAGCCTTCTGTTAACGGCTGACCCGCTTCAACTTTATCTCCTGGAGTTATTTTTAGTCGTGCGTTGTAAGGCACATTATAAGTCTTGCTTTCGACTTCACCCTGTACAACAATTTCAAGTTTATCTTTCACTTCATTAATGTTCTCAACCGTACCAAATATTTCGCTGATGACGGCCTGACCTTTAGGATTTCTTGCTTCAAACAATTCCTGAATACGTGGAAGACCTTGTGTGATATCGTCTCCTGCTACCCCACCAGTGTGGAAGGTACGCATAGTTAGCTGTGTACCTGGTTCGCCGATGGATTGAGCTGCAATGATTCCCACTGCCTCTCCCACTTCAACTTCTGAACCTGTAGCGAGGTTACGTCCATAACATTCCTTACATACTCCGTGTTTTGTATTACATGTGAATACGGAACGAATATAAACTTCTTCAATACCTGCATTAACAATTTCTTTTGCTTTGTCTTCAGTAATGTATTGATTACGACGAAGAAGGACTTCACCGGTCTCAGGGTGACGGTGAGTCTTAAAGGCTGTACGTCCGATAAGACGGTCGATTAATGGAACAATAATTTCGTCCCCTTCTTTTAAGGCACTGACGAACATACCGCGGTCGGTACCACAGTCATCTTCACGAACAATGACATCCTGCGCAACATCTACAAGACGACGTGTCAGATATCCGGAGTCAGCGGTCTTAAGCGCGGTATCAGCAAGACCTTTACGGGCACCGTGTGTGGAAATAAAGTACTCAAGTACTGTAAGTCCTTCACGGAAACTGGATTTGATCGGAAGTTCAATAATTCGTCCGGATGGATTGGCCATCAGACCACGCATACCTGCAAGCTGAGTGAAGTTTGATGCGTTACCACGTGCACCGGAATCACTCATCATAAAGATTGGGTTTGTCGATTCAAGAGACTGCATCAGTTTATCCTGAATATCGTCTTTTGCTTCCGTCCAGATAGCGACCACACGATCATAACGTTCCTCACCGGTAATTAAGCCTCGGCGGAACTGTTTAACAACTTTATCGATTTTTTCCTGAGCCTCATCCAGGATTTCCTGCTTCTCAGAAAGAACAACGATATCAGATACACCAACAGTAATACCTGCTTTCGTCGAGTACTCAAAACCTAAGTCTTTCATTCTGTCAAGCATCTTGGATGTTTCTGTAATCTTATAGCGTTTAAAGACCTCCGCGATGATATCTCCAAGAATACCTTTCTTAAATGGAGGAATAACTTCTCGATCAGAAATTTCTTCCGGTATATTCGTGCCCTTGGCAACAAAGTATTTTTCAGGTGTCTTTACCTCTAAGTTATCAGCTGTCGGCTCATTCAGATAAGGAAATGCATTTGGCAGCATATTATTAAAAATTAGTTTACCGACAGTAGTCAGAAGCAGCATATTGTTTTGTTCTTCCGTAAAGGTTTTGTTATTTAAGGACCCGGCATCTACAGCAACACGTGTGTGAAGGTGTACATAGCCGTTACGATAAGCCATTAAAGCTTCGTCTAAGTCTTTAAATACCTTACCTTCACCAACAGCATTTTTTCTCTCAAGAGTTAAATAATAGTTCCCTAACACCATGTCCTGTGATGGGGTAACAACTGGTTTTCCATCTTTAGGATTTAAGATGTTCTGAGCAGCAAGCATCAGAATACGGGACTCCGCTTGTGCTTCCGCAGATAATGGAACGTGCACAGCCATCTGGTCACCGTCAAAGTCTGCATTATAAGCTGTACAAACTAATGGGTGAAGTCGAATGGCGCGGCCTTCTACCAATGTTGGTTCGAATGCCTGAATACCAAGCCTGTGCAAGGTTGGTGCACGGTTTAATAACACCGGATGTTCCTTAATGACTTCTTCGAGAACATCCCAAATTTCCGGATGCAGGCGTTCAATCTTACGTTTTGCAGATTTAATATTATGAGCAATACCGCGGTCAACAAGCTCTTTCATAACGAATGGTTTGAATAATTCAATAGCCATTTCTTTTGGCAGACCGCATTGGTACATCTTAAGGCTCGGACCAACCGCAATTACGGAACGGCCAGAATAGTCTACACGTTTACCTAGTAAGTTCTGACGGAAACGACCCTGCTTACCCTTCAACATATGAGATAAGGATTTCAGCGGACGATTTCCAGGTCCTGTAACCGGACGGCCTCTGCGTCCATTATCTATCAGGGCATCTACAGCTTCCTGAAGCATACGTTTTTCATTTTGAACGATAATCGTTGGTGCACCTAAGTCCAACAAACGCTTCAAGCGGTTGTTACGGTTAATCACACGACGGTATAAATCGTTCAGGTCGGATGTAGCAAAACGGCCACCATCAAGTTGAACCATTGGTCGAAGTTCTGGAGGTATGATCGGTAATACATCTAACACCATCCATGACGGATCATTGCCGGAATTACGGAAGGATTCAAGTACTTCCAGGCGCTTAATGGCACGGGTTCTGCGCTGACCCTGTGCCGTTTTCAGCTCTTCCTTAAGCATATCCACTTCTTCGTCCAAATGAACATCCTGAAGAAGCTTGCGGATGGCTTCAGCTCCCATTTGAGCCTGGAATGTTGCGCCATATTTATCCCGGTATTGACGATATTCTCTTTCGGAAAGCAATTGCTTCTTTTCAAGTGGTGTGTCACCAACATCAGTTACAATATAAGCCGCAAAATAAATGACTTCCTCAAGCGCACGAGGGGACATATCCAGTACCAGACCCATACGGCTCGGAATTCCTTTAAAATACCAAATGTGAGAAACAGGGGCAGCTAATTCTATATGCCCCATACGCTCTCTTCGTACTTTGGATTTTGTAACTTCCACTCCACAGCGGTCACAAACAATCCCTTTATAACGCACCCGTTTATACTTCCCACAATGACATTCCCAATCTTTTTGAGGGCCGAAAATTCGTTCACAGAATAAACCGTCTTTCTCCGGCTTTAACGTACGATAATTAATAGTTTCTGGTTTTTTAACCTCACCATAAGACCAGGAACGAATTTTTTCAGGTGCGGCTAAACCTATCTTCATGTATTCAAAATTATTTACATCTAGCAAAGGGCCTACCTCCCTTAGATTATCCGGATTTTCGCTAGTTCACCTTTTATCAATTTGCGTCTTCACGTTGTTCCATATCTACATTTAATTGTTCGGCAGATTGATCATCTTCTTCAATATCACGCATTTCAATCTCAGATTCATCACTTGATAGAATCTTTACATCCATACCAAGACTTTGCAATTCTTTAATTAATACCTTGAATGACTCTGGAACGCCTGGTTCAGGAACATTGTCACCCTTAACAACAGATTCGTATGTTTTTACACGACCGACAACATCATCCGACTTGACAGTCAGGATTTCCTGGAGTGTATAGGCTGCACCATAGGCCTCTAATGCCCAGACCTCCATCTCTCCAAAACGCTGTCCACCGAACTGTGCTTTACCACCAAGTGGCTGTTGAGTTACAAGAGAGTATGGTCCGGTTGAACGAGCGTGCAGTTTGTCATCAACCATATGTGCCAGTTTAATCATGTACATGACACCGACGGAGACACGGTGGTCAAACGGCTCCCCTGAACGACCGTCATAAAGAACGGTTTTTGCATCCCGGGACAGGCCTGCTTCTTCCAATGTATCCCAAACGTCATAATCGGAAGCACCGTCAAATACTGGCGTTGCCACGTGAATGCCTAGTTCACGAGCGGCCATTCCAAGATGTAATTCCAATACCTGACCGATATTCATACGAGATGGCACACCTAGTGGATTAAGCATGATATCAATAGGTGTTCCGTCAGGCAAGAATGGCATATCCTCTTCCGGAAGAATGGTTGAAATAACACCTTTGTTTCCGTGACGTCCGGCCATTTTATCTCCGGCATTGATCTTACGTTTCTGAACAATGTAAACACGCACTAATTGATTGACACCTGGAGGCAATTCATCGTCGTCTTCACGGTTAAAGATTTTAACATCCAGGACAATACCTCCGCTGCCGTGCGGTACACGTAATGAAGTATCCCGAACTTCGCGGGCTTTTTCACCAAATATGGCATGCAGTAATCTTTCTTCGGCTGTTAGTTCTGTAACACCTTTAGGGGTTACTTTACCTACTAAGAGGTCTCCGTCACCCACTTCAGCTCCAACTCGTATAATTCCCCTCTCATCAAGGTTACGCAGGGCATCTTCACCTACGTTTGGAATGTCGCGGGTAATTTCTTCAGGACCTAATTTCGTATCACGTGCCTCTGATTCATACTCTTCAATATGAATGGATGTATAAACATCATCTTTTACAAGGCGCTCACTCATAATAATAGCATCCTCATAGTTGTATCCATCCCAAGTCATGAAACCGACAAGGACGTTTTGGCCCAAAGCCAGTTCCCCTTGTTCCATGGATGGTCCATCGGCAAGAATGTCGCCTTGTTTTACTCTTTCCCCGTTCTCTACAATTGGCTTCTGGTTATAGCAAGTTCCCTGGTTGGAGCGAATGAATTTCTGGAACTTATAAACGTCTACATCTCCTTTTACCTCTTTCCCATCAACTTCGGAAATGCGACGAACATGTACTTCTTTAGCTTCTACTCGCTCAACAACCCCGGCATGCTTAGCTCTTACTGCAGCACCTGAGTCCTTACCGGAAACGTATTCCATACCAGTGCCCACAATTGGGGATTTTGGATTAATCAACGGTACAGCCTGGCGCTGCATGTTTGCACCCATAAGCGCACGGTTGGAGTCATCATTTTCAAGGAATGGGATACAGGCGGTCGCCGCAGATACAACTTGTTTTGGTGATACGTCCATATAATCTATACGATCCCGACGGACGACTGTATTTTCTCCTCGAAAACGGGCAATAACTTCTTCTTCAGAAAATCGGCCTTCTTCGTCTAAGCTGGCGTTTGCCTGCGCAACTACATAGTTGTCTTCTTCATCAGCTGTCAAATAGTCAATCTGCTCAGTAACTTTACCTGTCTCAGGGTCCACTCGTCGATAAGGAGTTTCAATAAAACCGAATTCATTGACTTTGGAATAAGAAGATAATGAGTTAATCAAACCAATGTTCGGACCCTCAGGTGTTTCAATCGGACACATACGGCCATAGTGAGAATAGTGAACGTCACGCACTTCAAATCCGGCACGTTCACGGGTAAGTCCGCCTGGTCCAAGAGCTGACAGACGTCGTTTATGAGTTAGTTCAGCTAATGGGTTCGTCTGATCCATAAACTGTGAAAGCTGCGAGCTTCCAAAGAATTCTTTAATAGATGCAATAACAGGACGAATATTAATCAGCTGCTGTGGTGTAATGGAATTCGTATCCTGAATGGACATCCGTTCACGGACGACTCTTTCCATCCTGGATAAACCAATACGGAATTGGTTTTGAAGCAGTTCACCAACTGAACGTAAGCGCCTGTTACCCAAATGGTCAATGTCATCTGTATCTCCAACACCATGCAGGATGTTGAAGAAATAACTGATTGATGCAATCATATCAGCAGGGGTAATATGCTTCACATCATAGTCAATACCTGCATTACCTGTTACCTTTAATGTTCTCTCGCCTTCAGGGTCTGATGGATCCATAATCTTAATGGACTGTATGCGCACAGGATCATCAAGAACACCTTCATGTGGTTCAAGAATCTGTTCGCCTACATTTTCCTCAGAACCTTCCAGATAAGGGAGAAGTTTATTCAGAAGTGGTCGATCAATTTTATCCCCTTTTCGGCCGATCACTTCACCTGTTTCCTCATCAACAATGGTTTCAGCTAATGTCTGGTTAAATAAACGGTTTTTTATATGCAGTTTTTTATTCATTTTATAGCGACCTACACGTGCAAGGTCATAACGCTTGGGATCAAAAAAGCGTGAAATCAGAAGACTTTTTGCACTTTCAAGTGTAGGTGGTTCACCTGGACGCAGACGCTCGTAAATTTCAAGCAGCGCCTTTTCACTGTTTTCGGTGTTATCCTTATCCAAGGTGTTTTTCAGAAATTGATTTTCACCAATTAAATCAATAATTTCTTCATCTGTTCCAAATCCTAAGGCACGAAGCAAGACAGTGATTGGAAGTTTACGCGTACGATCAATACGTACATGCGCAACGTCTTTCGCATCTGTTTCAAACTCCAGCCACGCACCACGGTTAGGAATCACGGTTGTGGTATACCCTTTTTTACCGTTTTTGTCGATTTTTTCACTGAAGTACACACTTGGAGAACGGACTAACTGTGAAACAATGACACGTTCAGCACCATTTATAATAAAAGTACCGGTGTCTGTCATGAGAGGGAAATCTCCCATAAATACTTCCTGCTCTTTCACTTCACCTGTATCGTTATTTAATAAACGAACTTTCACACGTAGAGGAGCGGAATAAGTGACATCTCGCTCTTTTGCCTCACCCACTGGATACTTTGGTTCACCAAAGCTGTAATCCACAAATTCCAATGATAAATTGCCTGTAAAATCTTCAATTGGAGAAATGTCCTTAAACATTTCCTTCAAACCTTCTTCTAAAAACCACTGGTAGGATGCAGTCTGAATTTCGATAAGGTTTGGTAATTCCAGTACCTCACTTATACGTGCGTATGTCCTACGCTTGCGTAGTCGACCATATTGAACTAGTTGACCTGCCAACTGATTCACCCCTCAAAACAAGCATATTTATTATAGAAAACCCAGACTTCCACACTCTAAAAGCCCGGAGTTTACTGAACAAAATCGTAATCCGGTCCTGATCTATCGGGACCCTGAACTGAAACAGAACGGCATACTGAACATGCTTGCTTCTGATTTGTTTATAAATCTCCACAAGCATCGGGCAGCTGTCGTTCCAAAGAAAAAGCCAACATGGACGTCTGTGTTTATTCAAGGATGTAGCATGCTGGACTATAAAGAAAAATAGAATCCTAATACATATACGTAAAAAGACTGAAAGGTATTTACACTTAATGGAGAAGTATGGTTATGTAGTTCTGCATCACATAATTCTTATAAGTCTTACAACATCTCTACTGATTTTATTAGTGTAACCAAACTTTCGCATGTTCTATACCTTATATCAAAAATATAAAAATCCCCCTTGACAAGAGGAAGTTATTATTGGCATTTTTTAATAATAGCACAGCTTAAAAACTCAGTCAAACTTTACTGCTCTTAAAAGATAATAACCTTTATCTTTCTTCATCACACTTACTTCCGAAAAAATTTCTTCTAATTTTTTCTTTGCAGATGGAGCGCCCTGTTTCTTTTGAATCACTACCCACAAGGCACCACCTCTCTTTATACAATCATAACTTTTTTCAAGTATTGTATGAACCACTTTTTTACCCGCGCGGATTGGCGGATTGGTAAGAATCGCTGCAAACTTTTGCTGATCGAATGCCGCATATAAATCACTCTCTAAAACCGTAACATTTGAAATTCCATTCTGTTCAGCATTCTGCACAGCTAATCCTAACGCTCTTTTGTTGATATCACTCATAAAAACGTGTCTGTGCGGAAAGGATTTTGCAAGGCTTAGTCCTATGGGCCCATAACCACAGCCAAGGTCCAGAAAATCACCTTCTGCTTGTGGCTCTTCGAAGTTTTCTATTAGAACGCCCGAACCAAAATCAACCCCGCCCTTTGAAAAAACACCAATATCCGAAGTGAATTGTAATGGATGGTTTCGAAGTCTGTATGTCCAAGTTGCAGGGTTACTTTTACTTGAAGGATCTGTTGAATAATAATGCTCTGACAAAGAATGCACACCACCTGTTTTCAAGCCTGTCATGTCTAAATCTAGTTTTATCCCAAACATAAAGTTCCATACAGGAAAAGCTGATATAAAATTGAGGATGCATCATCAATTCCTGCACCATATAAGAAAAGCTCGCCGGTGTCCAGCGAGCTTCTCTCTCTATCATTTTATTACTTCAATTCTACAGAAGCACCAGCTTCTTCAAGTTTACCTTTGATTTCTTCAGCTTCTTCTTTAGAAGCACCTTCTTTAACAGGCTTTGGTGCGTTATCTACTAGATCTTTAGCATCTTTCAGGCCAAGACCTGTGATTTCACGTACAGCTTTAACAACTTTAATCTTGGAAGAACCTGCATCTGAAAGTTCAACATCAAATTCTGTTTTCTCTTCAGCAGCTTCTCCACCTGCAGCGCCACCAGCTACAGCAACAGGTGCAGCAGCTGTTACACCAAATTCTTCTTCAATTGCTTTAACTAAATCGTTCAGTTCAAGAACGGACATTTCTTTAATTGCGTCAATAATTTGTTCTTTAGTCAATTTCATTTCCTCCTTATAATTTGTAATGAATTTAATAAACCGTTTCTGTGTCGGCTTATCTATATAAACTGACTTCAAAATCTAAATAACCAGGCGATTAAGCCCCTTCTTCTTCATCCTTTTGATCCGCAATAGCTTTTGTAGCATATGCGAAGTTGCGTACTGGTGCCTGAAGCACGTTAAGCAGCATGGATAGAAGACCTTCGTAGGATGGAAGATCGGCAAGCTCTTTGATTTGATCAAGAGTTGCTACGTTCCCCTCAATAATTCCGCCTTTAATTTCTAAATCCTGATGCTCTTTAGCGAAATTATTTATAATTTTAGCCGGAGCTACAACATCATCCTTACCAAATGCTAGGGCTGTTGGTCCAACTAACACTTCGTCAAGTTCCTGAAAGCCTGTCTCTTCTGTTGCACGGCGAGTCATTGTGTTTTTGTAAACTTTAAAATCCACGTCTGCTTCACGCAGCTGTTGACGGAGTTCAGTTACTTCTTCAACATCAAGTCCGCGGTAATCAACAAGAAGAGTGGTTTTGCTGTCTTTTAGTTGATCAGCAATCTCGGAAACAATTTGTTTTTTGTGTTCGATGATTTGGCTCACTTTTCCACCTCCTATGGTTTGTTTATACCGATTGTGGGTGTATTCATAAAAAATACCTCCACTGAAAGACAGAGGAGGTATACGCGTTAATCCATTTATAAACATACATGATGTATGTTTTACATATCGTATTAACACACCTCGGTAGGAAATTAAGCGATAAACGCGCCTACTGTCTTCGGTATTTCTTATATTTAATTTAACAACAAATCATATTATATTCAAAATTAAACCCGGTGTCAATATCTATTTTAATTATAGATATTTAGAAACGTCCACGTGTACGCCAGGTCCCATTGTTGAAGAAATAGATACGTTGCGCATGTAAATACCTTTGGAAGATTGCGGCTTAGCCTTAACAACCTGCTCAACAACAGCTTCAAGGTTTTCTACAAGCTTTTGATCTTCAAAGGATACTTTCCCGATTGGTACATGGATGTTACCGGACTTATCAACACGGTATTCAACCTTACCAGCTTTAATTTCGTTAACTGCTTTTTCTACTTCAAAAGTAACAGTGCCGGTTTTAGGGTTTGGCATTAGTCCTTTAGGTCCTAACACACGACCAAGTTTACCTACTTCAGCCATCATATCAGGAGTTGCTACAACAACATCAAAATCAAACCATCCCTGGTTAATTTTATTGATGTAGTCCTGCTCTCCTACATAATCAGCTCCTGCAGCTTCTGCTTCCTTGGCCTTATCCCCCTTAGCGAATACTAATACGCGCTGAGTTTTACCGGTTCCGTGTGGAAGCACCATTGCTCCGCGGATTTGCTGATCTGCTTTCTTAGGATCTACGCCCAGACGAAAAGCAGCTTCAACAGATTCATCGAAGTTTGCTGTTGCAGCCTTTTTCACAACTTCAACAGCTTCATTTATTTCATATGCTTTTGAGCGATCCACAAGCTTTAAAGCTTCTGCATGCTTTTTGCTTTTTTTAGCCATACTAATTTCCTCCTCAAAATTGTGGTTTTAACGGTTTTACCTCCCACTATAAAGGTTGCGGAAGTTTTACTGGAACCCCCGCAACCTTTACCTACTTCCACGAAAGCGTGGGATTAGTCCTCAATTACAATACCCATACTACGCGCGGTTCCTTCAACCATACGCACAGCAGCTTCCACGTTAGCAGCATTTAAATCAGGCATTTTTGTCTCTGCAATTTCGCGTACTTTATCGCGTTTTACAGTCGCAACTTTATTGCGGTTTGGTTCACCTGATCCTGACTTGATACCGGCCGCGTCCTTCAATAGAACTGCAGCAGGTGGGGTTTTCGTTACAAATGTAAATGAACGGTCTTCAAAAACCGTAATTTCAACCGGAATAATCATACCAGCTTGTTCCTGCGTACGAGCGTTAAATTCCTTACAGAATCCCATGATATTAATACCAGCCTGACCCAATGCAGGACCTACTGGTGGAGCCGGGTTCGCTTTACCTGCAGGAATTTGCAATTTAACAACTTTAATTACTTTTTTAGCCACGAGACACACCTCCTTAAGTCCGTGATGTGGTATTAGGGGACCTTGCCCCTCCCACTTATTTTCAACTTTATAAAATCCTCATACTCTAGGCATAAAGAACATAAAAATTTTAGCATCTTTGCCTTACAATTGCAAGGGGTATTCCTGAATTATAGTTTTTCCACCTGTGAAAATTCCAGTTCTACAGGGGTTTCCCTTCCAAACATATTTACATGGACCTTGATTTTTTGTTTATCCAGATCAATCTGCTCCACTGTGCCAGCGAAATTGGCAAACGGTCCGTCTGTTACACGAACATTTTCATTAATTTCAATATCAATATCGGTCACAGGTTCATCAATACCCAGGCGCTTCAAAATGGTGTCTACTTCTTCCGGTAAGAGAGGGATAGGCTTCGTTCCAGATCCGGTTGAACCGACAAAACCTGTTACACCAGGTGTATTACGTACAACATACCATGAGTCATCCGTCATCACCATTTCAGCAATTACATAGCCCGGGAAAACTTTCTTTTTATTGGTTTTCCGTTTCCCATTCTTAATCTCCGTTTCTTCCTCTTCAGGAACCAGAACTCGAAAAATTTTATCCTGCATCCCCATGGTTTCTACACGCTTCTCTAAATTTGTTTTTACTTTATTTTCATACCCTGAATACGTATGAACGACATACCAATTCTTTTCCATAAGTTAGGACAATCCTTTGTCCTTCCCTCCCTTACTCATAGTATCTAGTGTCAGCTGATGTATAATGAGACTCCGGACAATCCTTTCATCTCTGAAAATCTGTTCAATAGAAAAAAACCCTTATCGCGGGTTTTTTCCATGAAATAACTATATTTTACATTATAGCATATTTATCGTCCGTTTATTCAAAAAACAGTTCTAATATTTGTGAAATGCCTAAATCTACAACGGCAAAAAATACGGTTACAAATGCAACGGTTGTCACAACTGTAATCGAGTAACGGGTCAGCTCTTTGCCTTTAGGCCAGCTAACCTTCTTCATTTCACGAACGACATCTTTCAAAAACTTCATGTTTGAACCCCCAACCTGCAAAAAACAGTCGTTTATTTTGTTTCTGAATGGAGTGTTTGCTTTCCACATTGCCTGCAATATTTTTTTATTACAAGTCTATCTGAATCTGATTTGCTATTTTTATAAGTTGTATAATTTCGATTATGGCATTCTGAACAAGCCAAGATAATTTTCTTACGCACGATTGATCATCCCTCTATCAGGGTCTTGTCACTTATCTAAATTTAGCATGAGTCACGGGGTCTGTCAATCTATACTAGGGGGTTAGTCCATTCAGCTCCAAATATCGTTCCAGTTTGCGTTTCACTCGCTGCAGTGCATTGTCTATTGATTTTACATGACGATTTAATTCTGCGGAAATCTCCTGATAGGAGCGACCATCCAGATACAAATTCAGCACCTCTTTTTCCAGGTCACTTAAGATTTCGCTCATCTTATCTTCCATATCCCCATAGCGTTCCCGTGTGAGGATTAGCTGTTCAGGGTCCATCGTCTTTGAACCTTCCAATACATCCAGTAATGTACGATCAGACTCTTCATCATAAATAGGCTTGTCCAGGGATACATAGGAGTTAAGCGGAATATGCTTTTGCCTGGTAGCGGTTTTAATAGCGGTAATAATTTGTCTGGTTACACAAAGTTCTGCGAAGGCTTTAAAAGAAGATAGCTTGTCCTCCTGATAATCCCGTATAGCTTTGTAAAGACCAATCATACCTTCCTGTACAATATCCTCACGATCTGCCCCAATTAAAAAATAAGTCCTTGCTTTTGCACGTACAAAATTACGGTACTTGTTAATTAAGTACTCCAGCGCCTGACTATTCCCATGATGAACAAGCTCCACTAATATTTCATCTGAAGTATGCTCTAAATCAATCTCTTGGTTTTCATGATCCCCGAGTCTGATGGTCACACAGGATTCCCCCTGATTCACATAATCCGTGATATAACGTTATTATACAAGAATTGTCAAAATTGCGTCAACGTTCTTCATTTTACTTCTTGCCTCTTCTCCACTTTTCAAAGATTTCTAAAACATCTTTATCAATCGGAATTTTTGCCCTGGTCTGGACAGAGTGTCTCACCTTCACATCCTGCTCAATTTCACTTTCTATGTTTTCCGTTTCTATCAGTAATTCCCTTGCCGAGAGCCGGAATGCCCCCTGAGCAAAAATCGTGCGCTGCTCTGTGTAATCAGAGGTAGCCACATAAACCTTTGTCTTAATATTTTTGATCTCCCCTACCAGCTTTTCAATCCGTTCGTCTGCTGTTTCATGTTCCCGGGTATAAATCACCTGTACATTTCGATGTTTATTTTTCGTTTCCATTCCCTGTACACCATAAGCATCAAAAACAATCATGACGCGGGAGCCGGTGTAAGCTTGATAATCAGCCATTTTTTCTGTCAGAAGCTCACGGGCCTGTGCCAGATCCTTATCTCTCAAAACCTGCAGTTCGGGCCAGGCACCAATGATATTATATCCATCCACAATTAGCACATCCATTGTCTATTCACCTATTGGACTGCGTTTCCGATAGACTTCGTACATGAGTAATCCCGCGGCAACAGATGCGTTCAGCGAAGTAACCTTTCCCTTCATCGGCAGACTGACGAGCCAGTCACACTTATCCCTGACCAGACGACTCATTCCTTTTCCTTCACTGCCAATCACAAGAGCAAGGGGCATATCACCGTTCAATTCACGATAATCCTCTGTTCCCTTTGCATCCGTACCCGCAACCCAGATATTTTTTTCTTTTAACTCATCAATGGTTCGAGCCAGGTTGGTCACTCTGGCCACGGGGATGTACTCAACAGCACCTGTTGAGGCTTTAACAACAGTCTGGGTCAGCTGAACAGAGCGTCTTTTCGGGATAATGACACCATGAGCACCTGTTGCATCAGCTGTACGTAAAATGGAACCCAGATTGTGTGGATCCTCAAGCTCATCTAAAATGATGAAGAAGGGGCTCTCTCCCTTTTTTTCCGCACGATCATACAATTCATCAAGCGTTGCATAATCATAAGCGGCAATGGAGGCAGCAACCCCCTGATGGTGCTGACCGATCTGATCAAGCTTCCGTTTAGGAACAGCTTGTACTGTTACCCCTTTCGTTTTCGCAAGCTGCTGGATTTGCTTTGCCGACTGGGGCTTTAAATTTTCCAGAACCATGACTTTATTCATTTCACGGCCCGACTTCAACGCTTCAATGACAGGATTTTTGCCGACAATCCATTCTTCCTTCATAAGCTACCGGCTCCTTTCCTCAGTATTCTGTATGGCATGATAAATAAGCTGTTCCAATCGTTCGTTATTGCCTATTAAATAATGAAAACCCAAAAGTGCTTCAAAGGCTGTACTATATCGATACGTCATGACATCTGTATTTTTAGGGACTCTGGATTTTGCATTTCGGCCTCTGCGAACAACACCTGATTCTTCATCATCAAGAAACTCTTCTGACAGCCACGTCTTCAGCACCTTAGACTGAGACGTGGCTGCCACAAACTCTACAGCTTTATGATGTAATTGATCGGGCTGGACAAAGCCTTTTTGAATTAAATATTCCCGAATATACTTGTCGTATATGACATCCCCCATATAAGCAAGGGTTAAACTTTTCATTTGTCTTACATCCAGGTTCTTCTCCGTCATATTCTAGCCTCTTTTCCACCGGGTTCCCTGAGGAGTATCTTCCAGAATAATATCTTTTTCTTTTAATTCATCGCGGATTTGATCTGCTCGTGCAAAATCCCGGTTTTTTCTGGCCTGATTTCGTTCTTCTATTAATTGTTCAATCTCATCATCAAGCAGTTTATCCTCTTCCTCTGCAATCGAAACACCGAGGATGCTCATTAGGTCATCAATGGTCTGAATAAAAGCATCAATAACCCCTGTGGACGTATGGCTCTCCTGCAGATACACATTCCCTTCTTTTGCTAAATCAAACAAAACAGAAATCGCATTTGCCGTATTAAAGTCATCATCCATTTCAGTCATAAAACGGTTTTTAAATTCTTCAATCCTTTGATACCATTCATCGTCCTGGCCGGTAAGATCCGTACTTGCCTGCTTACGATGAGCCAGATTGACCCGGGCCGTTCTGATTCTGTCCAGTCCATTTTCTGCACTTTCCAGCAGGGACTTGCTGAAATTAATCGGGTTCCTGTAGTGTACACTCAGCATAAAGAAACGGACTACATTAGGATCCTGTTCCTTAACCACATCGTGAACAAGGACAAAATTGCCCTGGGATTTCGACATTTTTTCATTTTCAATATTAATATAACCATTATGCATCCAGTAATTTGCGAAGGTTTTTCCGTTCAGTGATTCAGATTGGGCAATTTCATTTTCATGGTGCGGAAAGGATAAATCCTGCCCTCCAGCATGAATATCAATGGTTTCTCCCAGGTATTTTTTCGCCATCGTCGAGCATTCAATATGCCAGCCCGGACGACCTTTGCCCCATGGACTATCCCAGGCAATTTCATTCGGCTTAGCAGGCTTCCAGAGCGTAAAATCGAGTGGGTCATGCTTTTTCTCGCCTACTTCAATTCTTGCCCCTGACCGCAGTTCATCAATCGACTGGTGCGAGAGCTTTCCATACTCATCAAAGGACCTGGTTTTAAAATAAACATCTCCATCCTCTTCATAAGCATAGCCAGCATTGATTAACCCCTGAATAAATTCAATGATATCGTCCATCGTTTCCGTTACACGGGGATGGCGATCCGCTTTTCTCACACCAAACGCACGGACATCCTCATGGTAGGCGTTAATAAAACGATCCGCTACATCGGGAACCTCCATCCCTAATTCATTTGCCGCTTTAATCAATTTATCATCTACATCTGTAAAATTTAAGACGTACTTCACATCATATCCTCTGTACTCCAGATAACGTCGTACAGTATCAAACACAATGGCTGGACGAGCATTCCCTATGTGTATATAGTTATAAACGGTAGGTCCGCACACATACATTCGAACTTTTCCTTCTTCCAGCGTTTTAAATGCTTCTTTTTGTCTTGTCAGTGTATTATAAATCTGAATGGCCACTACTCATCACTCCTTATGCACACTTTGCATGGCAGATTTCAATTCTTGTACTTCCTCTTCCAGCTGTTTGATTTTATCAGCTACAGGGTCAGGCATTTTATGATGATCGAGGTCTTTCCGAACCTTTTTCCCATCCTGGACAACAACCTTACCCGGAATACCAACCACGGTGGAATTATCCGGTACATCACGTAACACAACCGAACCTGCTCCTACCTTTGAATTTTCTCCTATCGTAATGGACCCGAGTACTTTTGCACCTGAGGCGATTAATGCATGATTCTTCACAGTAGGATGCCGCTTTCCTTTCTCTTTTCCGGTACCACCTAAGGTTACACCTTGAAACAGGGTGACATTATCACCAATTTCACATGTTTCCCCGATAACAACCCCCATGCCATGATCAATAAAAAAACGTTTTCCAATTTTGGCACCAGGATGAATTTCAATGCCGGTAAAAAAACGGGACACCTGAGAAATCAAACGTGCAAGGAACAAAAGCTTACGTTTATAACAAGCATGGGCCACCCGATGCGCCCATATCGCATGCAAACCTGAATATAATAAAATAACTTCGAACCGATTACGTGCAGCTGGGTCCTGGTCAAACACCACATCCACATCAGCCTTTAACAATTTAAAAAATCCACCCATACCTGTTTCCCCTCCCTGTTGATTCATCAAAATCTGAAATCCATTTAGATATACACGACTTTCCCCAGTTCCTTTACTCAAATGCTTAAAAAAGTATAAAAAAAGAACGTCCCTGTATAAAAGCTATACAGAGACGCTCGCACGCGGTCCCACTCTGTTTAGGAACGAGTTCTCATTCCTCCACTCAATCTCGTAACGGGAGATCGCCGCCCTTGTATACTTATATTCAACAAGGGACTCAGAGGTGCATTTCAAAAGGGTCCTGTAGAATCACTTTCAGCCAGTGGCGATTCTCTCTGTATACAGGATAAGCCTTTTTACTTCTCCTCATCAACGTTCAACTAGATATTCCTATTATACTATATTATAAACGATAAATTTGGTGAAGTTAACGTATACGCTCTATCACATTTTTTAATCTCACTTTAACCGTCTCCAGCCCTAACAAGTGAATAGCATTCGGCAGCTCCGGACCATGGCTTTGTCCTGTAGTGGCCACACGGATTGGCATAAACAGTTTCTTGCCTTTTGCACCCGTTTCCTTTTGCGTCGCCTTAATAGCTGCCTTGATTTCCTGCGGCTCAAAGCTTTCCAGTTCTTCAAGCTTATTCAGGAAGGTTTCCATCACTGCAGGGACTTGTTCACCTCTTAAAATTTCCATGCCCGCTTCATCATAATCAATTTCCTGCCTGAAGAAAAGTTCAGTGAGCTCCACAATTTCAGCTCCATAGCTTAACTGTTCCTGGTAGAGTCCAATCAGCTCCTCTGCCCACTTCCGCTGATTATCATCCATATTTTCCGGTAATTTCCCTGCGTCAACTAGATGCGGAAGCGTCAGGTCAATTATACGCTCTAAATCGGCTTCTTTAATATACTGATTGTTCATCCACTTTAGTTTGTTCGGATCAAAAACAGCCGGAGATGTAGCGAGACGGGTTGCATCAAAAATTTCAATAAATTCATCTTTCGTAAACAGCTCCTCTTCACCCTCAGGAGACCAGCCAAGAAGAGCGATAAAGTTAAACAGTGCTTCAGGTAAATAACCGAGCTCCTCATATTGCTCAATAAACTGGATAATGCTCTCATCCCGTTTGCTCAATTTTTTCCGTTCTTCATTTACGATCAGGGTCATATGACAAAAGGTTGGAACGTCCCATCCAAACGCTTCGTAAATCATCATTTGCTTTGGTGTATTGGAAATATGATCCTCTCCGCGCAGAACATGAGTAATCGCCATAAGATGATCGTCAATGGCCACAGCAAAATTATATGTAGGCGTCCCATCCTTCTTCATAATGACCCAGTCACCGAAGTCCTCTGACTCAAAAGTAATGTTTCCTTTTACAATATCCTTGAAGCGATACGTGTGATTTTGAGGCACCTTCAGACGAAGGCTTGGTTTTCTGCCTTCCGCTTCAAACTGCTGCTGTTGTTCCTTGGTCAAGTCACGATGGGCACCGGAATAACGAGGCACTTCTCCCCGTGCTCTCTGTTCTTCCCGTTCCTTTTCCAATTCTTCTTCGGTCATATAACATTTATAAGCAATACCTTTTGCTAAAAGTTCATTTGCGTACTTTTCATAGAGATCCAGGCGCTCCATTTGGCGATAAGGACCGTAATCTCCACCGATGTCGATACTCTCGTCCCAGTCAATACCTAACCACTTAAGATATTTTAACTGGCTGATGTCTCCACCCTCTACATTTCGTTTCTGATCCGTATCCTCAATCCGAATGATAAATTTACCGCCAGCTGCACGGGCAAATAAATAATTAAATAATGCCGTACGCGCATTTCCAATATGCAGATGACCGGTTGGACTCGGAGCGTACCTTACCCGAATATCATTAGTCATATATATACCCCTTCCTTATTCTCGTTTTCCAATTATGATTCCACGTAAAACTTATTTTACGATTGCTTTATTTATTTTGCAAAAGGACTGTTGCCTGAGCAGCAATGCCTTCCTTTCGTCCTGTAAAACCGAGCTTCTCAGTTGTTGTAGCCTTTATATTGACCTGCGAAGGATCTGCCTCCAGAATCTCAGCAACATTTTCTTTTATTGGTACTATGTACGGGGACATTTTGGGTGCCTGAGCAATGATCGTACAATCGATATTTCCAAGCTGCAACCCCTGATTCTTAACCAGGTTCCACACTTCTTTTAATAATACCTTAGAATCGGCATCTTTAAAAGCAGCGTCTGTATCCGGAAAATGGGTTCCAATATCCCCTTTACCAATTGCACCCAGACATGCATCAGCTACTGTATGTAAGAGTACATCCGCATCAGAATGACCAAGCAATCCCTTCTCATATGGAATGGTCACGCCTCCGATTATACATGGACGTCCATCAACAAGCTGATGAACATCATAACCTGTACCTACCTTTATTTGCAAGCGCGACTCCTCCCTTTCTCTTAACAGGTTCTCAGCCTTCTTAATGTCTTCCGGTGTTGTCAACTTAAAGTTATCATAGCTGCCGTGAACAATTTCAACATGCTCCCCCAGACGCTCCACCAGTGAAGCATCATCTGTGCCTCTGTATCCTTCACGTCCTGCCTGATCATGAGCTTGTTTAATTTTTTGATATTGAAAGCCCTGAGGCGTCTGGGCAGCCCAAAGAGTTTTCCGGTCGAGGGTTTCCAGAAGCTCTCCCTCTTTTCTCTTCACCGTATCTGTTACCGGGACAGCGAGCAGCCCGGCCCCTTTTTCCTCAGCACATTCCACCAACCGATGAATCGCTTCTTCTGCTACAAATGGTCTTGCTCCATCATGAATCAGGACAATATCCTCTGACTTGCAGGCCATTAGCCCATTGTTCACACTATCCTGACGTTCCGCTCCGCCATCAACAAGCTCCGTAATCTTTGCAAATTGAAATTCATCCACCAAAGCTTCCATATCCTTTTTTTCTTTAGGATTGACGACAAGATAAACATCCGTACACCAGGAGTCTTGCTCGAATACCTCCAGAGTATGGATCACTAATGGTTTGCTGTTAAGTTGTAAAAACTGTTTATTCCTTCCCATTTTCATTCGTTTCCCAAGCCCTGCAGCAAGAACAATCACTTGATAATCCATGTTATGTACCGCCTTTTTCAAAACTCATTCCCTTATGCCTATCGAGCTTTAACAAAACAAAAGCGATAACAAGCCAGTTTGTTATCACTTTTGTCCTCATCCTTTTATTATTCCGTTTTTACAGTGCTTTTTCAAGTAATTTTGGCTTTGCAAAAATCATTCGTCCTGCAGAAGTCTGTAAAACGCTGGTGACAATGACTTCAATGGTTTTACCAATATAATTCTGACCTTCTTCAACGACGATCATCGTTCCATCGTCCAGATAGGCAACCCCCTGTTTGTCTTCCTTACCATCTTTAATAACGTGAACAGACAGCTCTTCACCCGGAAGAACAACAGGTTTCACAGCGTTAGCCAAGTCATTAATATTTAACACTTCAACATTTTGAAACTCACAAACTTTATTTAAGTTAAAATCGTTTGTAACCAGGATGCCTTGGAACGTTTTAGCGAGCTTTACCAGCTTACTGTCCACTTCATGAATATCCTCAAAATCACCTTCATAGATCTGGACATCAACAGGAAGGTCCTTTTGCATACGATTCAATACGTCCAGACCTCGTCTGCCCCGATTCCGTTTCAATACATCTGATGAATCAGCAATGTGCTGCAATTCCTCAAGTACGAATTGCGGGATAACGATTGTACCTTCTAAAAACTTTGTCTGACATATATCAGCGATTCGGCCATCAATGATGACACTTGTATCAAGAATTTTCGGTTTTGAGTTCAGGAAGGCATCAGACGTATCCTCTTCTTCCTCTCCTGTTTTCCGCTTCTCTTTTTTAGCATTGGCTATCAAATTGGTAAATTCATTTCTCCGCTTAAAACCAACCTGAAATCCTAAGTAACCTAATATCACCGTTAGAAAAATAGGGATAACCTGTGATACCAGCTGAATTTCAATATCCTGTATCGGAATATTAACCAACAGCGCAATAATCAAACCGATAATTAATCCAACACTTCCAAACAATAAGTCGGTAACAGGGACTTTAACCAGCGTCTCCTCAACCCAACGGATGAAATTCACAATATAGTCAACCAGCCAAAATGCAGATAAAAATAATATAATAGCACCTATTACCGTACCAACGTATGGCGATAACAGCCATAACGGACTTTCAAGGCCACTCAGCTTTAAGAGATCAGGGACATACAAATAGCCTATTGCCCCTCCGGCAACTATTATAAAGACCTGAATAATCTTTTTCAGCATCCATTTCACCTCCTATCAACTATTGTTACCAAAAAATACAAAAATAATAAGAAAAATTATAATTTCATGGACTACCAAATACAAATATTTGGTAGATACTTATTATATCACGCTAAAATGCACTAGTCAAAATATTAAACAGACAAGTTTAACACTTATTTTACAATGTGTCAAACTTATTACGGAATTCTGCCTATTTTATAAAATGACCTTATTCGTTCCCTGATTCGCTTTAAATACTGGCACCATCAACAGCAGACGAATATCCCTGAACTTTATCGCCTGAACCCCTATGAGTCAGGTTAAGGGGTTAGTCATTCCAAAGACCTATAAAGCACCCTGGATCATTTCATTTATGTTTCAAAAGTAACTTTTAAAGCATCCTGAATACTGTCTACACCAACGACTTCAATGGATGAAGGCGGGTCCCATCCGGATAAATTATTGTTTGGAACGATCGCCCGTTTAAATCCTAATTTGGACGCTTCCTGAACACGCTGTTCAATTCTTGATACACGGCGAACCTCACCTGTCAGTCCGACCTCACCTATCAGAATATCATCCGGTCTGGGTGACTTTTCTCTAAAACTGGATGCAATACTGACAGCGATGGCTAAATCAATCGCAGGTTCATCAAGTTTTATACCACCGGCTACTTTAATATAGGCATCCTGGTTTTGCAGCAGCAAACCTGCTCTTTTTTCCAGTACCGCCATTAAAAGATGAACACGATTCTGACTTAATCCCGTTGCCATGCGACGCGGATTTCCAAAGCTTGTCGGTGAAATTAACGCCTGAATTTCAACAAGAACCGGTCTTGTCCCTTCCATTGACGCTACAATCGTTGACCCTGCCACCCCGCTTGAGCGTTCTTCCAGAAAAATTTCAGAAGGGTTCAGAACTTCTGTAAGACCTTCCTCCTTCATTTCAAAAATACCCATCTCGTGAGTACTTCCAAAACGGTTTTTTACACTTCTTACAATACGAAACGTATGGTGCCGCTCTCCTTCAAAATAAAGGACTGTATCCACCATATGCTCAAGTAAACGAGGACCGGCAATGGACCCTTCTTTTGTTACATGACCTACAATAAACACAGGAATCCCATTCTGCTTGGCAATTCTCATCAGTTCCGATGTCGACTCTCTGACTTGAGAAACACTCCCAGGAGCTGAAGTGATCTCACTATGATAGACGGTTTGAATAGAATCTACCACTACAAGAGAGGGCTTCATATCATATATTGCATTCGCTAGCTGCTGTAAATTTGTTTCAGCCATTACATAGAGTCGGTCGGAATTTATCTGAAGCCGGTCTGCCCGAAGCTTCGTTTGACGAACGGATTCTTCACCTGATATGTATAAAATATCCAGTCCTTTTTGGGCCATCTGAGCAGAAATCTGCAATAGGAGGGTTGATTTCCCTATTCCCGGATCACCACCGATTAAAACCAGGGATCCCGGTACAATTCCTCCACCCAAAACTCTGTTAAACTCCGGCATTTGAGTGGCAATGCGTTTTTCCTCCTGTATGGCAATACCTGTTATACGTTCAGGCTTGCTCGCCTTCTGTGAGCCGCCGGAAACCGTCTGACGTGTATTGGTTATTTCCTTTTCTTCTACTAATGTATTCCACGTCTGACAGGCGGGACATTTCCCCATCCATTTTGGCGATTCATATCCACATTCCTGACAGACAAATTTCACTTTGGGTTTAGCCATAATATCCTTCCTTCTTTCCCCTTCATATATATATACGAATAAAACGTGTACTTAGTTGCACATTTTTGTGACAAATCATTGAACACCTTTTTAATAGTATAAAAAAATATCGGAAGGGAATCACCCTCCGATATTTTTAATTTTATCACGTTTTATCCTTCTTTTTTTGAAAAAGATTATGGTCTTACGATGATTTCTCCATCATCATTGGTATCAATTGTAACTTTTTTACCTTTTTCCACATTCCCTTTAAGCAGTTCCTCCGATAATAGATCCTCAATATTTTTCTGAATGGATCTGCGTAATGGACGGGCACCATACTCAAGGTCAATGCCTTCATCTGAGATTTTATCCAGCGCCGGATCTGTCACCTCGAAATCAATCTCCTGATCTACCAGGCGCTTTCTTAGCTGTTCAATCATTAATGAGACAATTTCTTTAAGATGCTTCTTCTCAAGGGAATGGAAGACAATGGTTTCATCAATTCGGTTCAGGAACTCTGGACGGAATGCCTTCTTCAGTTCCTCCATAACCTTAGACTTCATATTTTGGAAATCCTGCTCTTCATCTCCTAATGTGAACCCTACATATTTATTTCTGCGCAGTTCACGAGCTCCTACGTTGGAAGTCATAATGAGAACCGTATTACGGAAATCAACGGTACGTCCTTTCGAGTCCGTTAAACGTCCATCTTCCAGTACTTGGAGAAGCATATTAAATACATCCGGGTGGGCCTTTTCAATCTCATCCAGAAGTACAACGGAATAAGGTTTTGTACGTACCTTTTCCGTTAACTGCCCTCCTTCTTCGTATCCTACATAACCTGGAGGGGACCCTACAAGTCTTGAGGTGGAATGTTTCTCCATGTATTCGGACATATCGATGCGAATCATGGCATCCTCATCACCAAACATGGATGACGCTAAGGCACGTGCAAGTTCCGTTTTACCTACACCTGTTGGTCCTAAGAAAATAAAGGAACCGATTGGACGTTTTGGATCCTTTAAACCTGCCCGGGCTCTGCGAATTGCTTTGGAAATAGCCTTAACTGCCTCATCCTGCCCAATAACCCGGGAGTGTAATGTCTCCTCAAGGTTAAGCAAGCGTTCACTCTCATCCTTAGCCAGTCTTGACACGGGCACTCCAGTCCAGGTGGATACTACACTTGCGATATCTTCAATAGTTACTTCGGAGTTTTCCTGCCCCTGTTTTTCCTTCCACTCTGATTGTGTTTTTTCCAGACGTTCACGAAGGCGCTGCTCATTATCACGTAAAGAAGCAGCTTTTTCAAATTCCTGACTTTGAACCGCAGCATCCTTTTCTTTACGTACCTCTTCCAATTGCTGCTCCAGTTCTTTTAAATCAGGTGGAGCTGTGTAAGAACGAAGACGAACCTTAGAAGCTGCTTCATCAATCAAATCGATCGCCTTATCGGGTAAAAAGCGGTCCGTAATATATCGATCAGAAAGTCTCACGGATGCCTCAATGGCTTCATCTGTGATCGAGACACGATGGTGGGCTTCATAGCGATCTCTTAATCCCTGTAAAATCTGTACGGATTCTTCCTTAGTTGGCTCATCCACCTGAATAGGCTGGAATCGGCGTTCAAGAGCCGCATCTTTTTCAATATATTTACGGTACTCATCTAACGTCGTCGCTCCAATACACTGTAGCTCTCCTCTTGCAAGCGCCGGTTTTAAGATGTTGGAAGCATCAATCGCACCTTCCGCTCCACCAGCTCCAATTAGAGTGTGAAGCTCATCGATAAACAAGATAATATTCCCTGCCTGGCGAATTTCCTCCATCACCTTTTTCAGACGGTCTTCAAATTCACCGCGATATTTCGTACCTGCAACCACGGTACCCATATCAAGGGTCATCACACGTTTATCCCGTAAAATTTCCGGAATTTCATTATTTACAATTTGCTGGGCTAAGCCTTCAGCAATGGCTGTTTTACCTACCCCAGGCTCCCCAATTAAGACAGGGTTATTTTTCGTTCGACGGCAAAGCACCTGAACCACACGCTCAATTTCCTCGCTTCTTCCAATCACAGGGTCAATGTGATCCTCTTTTGCGATAGCCGTTAAGTCCCTCGCCAGAGAATCCAATGTTGGTGTATTGGCATTTGAAGACTGACGACCGACTCCTCCGCGATGGCTGGAAGTCGATTCATTGCTTCCTAACAGCTGAAGCACCTGTTGACGGGCTTTATTGAGACTGACTCCCAAATTATTTAAAACACGTGCAGCAACCCCTTCGCCTTCACGAATAAGTCCAAGCAGTATATGTTCCGTGCCAACATAGGAATGACCAAGCTTGCGGGCTTCATCCATGGATAATTCAATTACTTTTTTAGCCCGTGGTGTATAGTGAATCGTCTGATTAGCCTTCTCCCCTTTTCCGATTAGCTGCTCAACTTCCTGCTGGATTTTATCCGGTTCTACGTTCAGGGTGGTTAAGGCCTTCGCAGCAATCCCTTCTCCTTCTGTTACTAATCCAAGCAAAATATGCTCAGTACCAATATTGTTGTGCCCCAGACGCATGGCTTCTTCCTGGGCAAGGGCTAAAACCTTCTGTGCTCTTTCTGTAAATCGCCCAAACATCATATCACTATTCACTCCTTACATCTTTTCTAAATGAAGTCGTTCTCTTATTAAAGCAGCTCTTCTTATATCTCTTTCTTCCGGTTTCAATGGCTTTTTCGCATATTGCTGGAGAAAACCGGGCTGAGTTAATACCGTCAGTTCATTTAAAATTGTTTTTGAGATATTCTCAATGATTCCTAAATCAATTCCAAGTCTTACATCAGACAGGCATTGCGCTGCTTCCTTGGATTGGATGATCCGGCTGTTGGCTAAAATTCCGTAAGAACGAAACACTTTATCCTCCAATTGTATGCCTGAATTACTCATCAAACGCTGACGTGCATAGCGCTCCTGTTCAATTAACTGTGTAACAACACTCTTTAAGTCTTCAACGATATCCTCTTCGGATTTACCTAATGTAATTTGATTGGAGATCTGAAACAGATTACCTAACGCTTCACTGCCTTCTCCATAAATTCCTCTCACAACCAGGCCTAACTGGTTGATGGCAGGAATCATTCTGTTAATTTGCTGTGTAATGACAAGAGCTGGCAGATGCATCATGACCGACGCTCTCATACCCGTCCCCACATTCGTTGGACAACTAGTTAAATAACCACGATCTTTATCAAAGGCATAATTAATCTTTTCCTCAAGCCAGTCATCAATTTTAGAAGCATAGTCCAGGGCATTCTCTAATTGAAGTCCAGGGTAATAAAGCTGCATACGTATGTGATCCTCTTCGTTAAGCATAATCGATACTTGTTCATTCTCGGAAATTAAAGCAGCTCCTGACTCATTATGTTCGGTTAACTGCGGGCTGATGAGATGTTTTTCAACCAATACCCTCTTTTCAATGGGTTCTAAATCGCACATCCTTACTAATTCAAGCTTTGCGTTCTTCTCTAAGGCTTGATTTTCAAAATGATCTTCAAAAACATCCAGAACTTTATTCAGCATATCGGAATTAGCCACAATCGGAAACGGATATTCTTTAAAATTCCTGGCTAACCGAATGCGACTGCTAAGAACGATATCACTGTCCTGACCATCTTCTTTTAACCATGGGCTAACAGCTTCGTTAATAAACTGCTGTAAGGACATTAGACTTCACCGCCCTTATCATCATTAAGTTGTTTTTCCAATTCACGTATCTGATCCCGCATTTTAGCTGCCTCTTCAAATTGTTCTTTTTCAATTAATTTTTGTAATTCCAGCCGATACTGCTGAAGATTGCGCTTCAGATGAAGATTTCCTCCTACTCGTTTTGGAATTTTTCCATCATGAGTTGTATTTCCACTATGGACTCTTCTGAATATAGGGTTTAAATGCTGATCAAAGGTTTCATAACACTGGTCACAGCCAAACTTTCCGCGCCGTTTAAATTCTTCATAAGTCATGCCGCACTTATCACATTGCAACGAATGGTTTGATTGAAAAGACGAGCCTTGACTTTCTTTAAATGATGTTCCCGAATCAAAATTAAATAAACCTGATAATAAATCCTGGAAGGAAAAATTCTGATTGTATTGATCCATATACCCTTTTTCCTGGGCACAATATTCACACAAGTGCACTTCCGTTTTTTCGCCATTTACCACCTGGCTGAAATGAACGGTAGCAGGTCTTTTCTCGCACTCCTGACATTTCATGCGAATCAACCTCCCTTACATTCTGTATCTTAATACATCAAGCATAGCTACTAAAATTTTAGATCTAAGTTCGTCACGTGCTGGTAATTGAATGGAGATGACATTACGATCCAATGCACTTAGCATCAATTTAGCCTCACGTTCCGTTATAATCTCCTCTTCCAGCAGACGCTCAATAACATCCAAACTCGCCTGCTGAGTAATCTGAGGCTGGACAAGCTCCATGATTTGTTCAATTAATTCCACTTTACTTTGTGGTTTTACACGAATAATACGAATATATCCACCACCACCACGTTTACTCTCCACTAAGTAACCCTTTTCGATGGTAAACCTTGTTTTAATAACATAGTTAATTTGAGAAGGTACACATTGGAAACGATCTGCAATTTCACTTCTTTTAATTTCAATTGCATTCTGGTGGCTCTGTTTCAGAACTTCCTTTAAATAATTCTCAATGATGTCGGATATATTCCGCATCTTCCCTCCTCCTTAAAGCATTTCACTATAAACGCTTTATCTCTGTACAATTTGACTTTGACTATCTTTGACTTTATCTTCATTATACTCAAATTACGCATTCATGCAAATAATATGTATGTCCTTAACAAACGAAAAATCTCTGAAAAAAATTGATTCTCTATTTAAAGTTTATCCGTTAAACTCCAAATCAAACCTCACAAAACTAATAATTAATCATTTAATTTTTATCATAAATATATGTCACATTTTTAATTTTGGTTAAATGGTCAAGCAGATCATTTCGTTCAAAATCCTGACCTTTATCAATTTCAACTAATAAATATCTCTCATCATTGTCCTGATGGTTCACTTCCACCCTTTTTACTCTTAATTGAAAGTCATCAAAGACCTTCAGGAGATCATTCAGTTTTGCATCTTTGTTTAAAATTAATCGGATTTTCCGATCACTTTTTTTATTTTTCGCTAAACGATTTTCAAATTGGTTGAGGAAGATCAGACTTAAAAGAACGACGAGTGTTGTTAATAATGCAGGTCCATACATTCCTGCTCCTATAACGAGACCAAGTCCTGCAACCGTCCATATAGAAGCAGCGGTTGTAAGTCCCCGGATAGTCATTCCATGAACCATTATCGTTCCAGCCCCTAAAAAGCCTATTCCACTGATTACATAAGAAGGTATACGCGCTGGATCAAACCGGATGTTTTTAAAATTATCCAGATACTCATCAAATCCATAAAGGGATAATAGCATCATCAGGCAGGCACTTACACCAACTAATATATGAGTTCGAAAACCAGCCGAGTGATTTTTTATCTCCCGCTCAAAACCAATAACCCCACATAAAGTTGCAGCCAATATAAGACGAAAGGCCATAATTTCAAAGTTATCATTTAACCAATAGACGGATTCAAACATAGCTTTCTCCCCTTAGTCCCTTTTGTTTAAGCAATAATCATTGAAGTTTATTTTTTCTCCTGCTGCTTTCCCTTTTAAATTTAAATGTCATTCTTTTATATTTTTTGTTTAATATAGATTATTCACTGACTGATCCTGAAATGTTTGTTCAATAAATTATATTAAATATTATTATACGAAAAAAAAGCCAAGAAGAAAATGTCTTCTTGGCTTTTGCCCAGCAGCGTCCTACTCTCGCAGGGGAAGAACCCCAACTACCATCGGCGCTGGAGAGCTTAACTACTGTGTTCGGAATGGGAACAGGTGTGACCTCTCCGCCATCGCCACTGGACTTTGGCATGGTCGTTCTGCGTTGCCCATACGACATGAGCGCTCTTAGCAGAACTTCCTTATCATTATTCAGGTGACTAGCACCTTCAAAACTAGATAAGAAAGGCAATCATGTGAGCATACATTGGACTTGTGGGTCCGTCTGCGCTTTTTCTTGTGTCCAGCTCCTGCTTGAACAGTCGCCTACGATTTTCTTATAAGTTAAGTCCTCGATTGATTAGTATCCGTCAGCTACACGTGTCACCACGCTTCCACCTCGGACCTATCTACCTCATCGTCTCTGAGGAATCTTACTCATTTAAAATGATGGGAAATCTCATCTTGAGGGGGGCTTCATGCTTAGATGCTTTCAGCACTTATCCCTTCCACACGTAGCTACCCAGCCGTGCTCCTGGCGGAACAACTGGTACACCAGCGGTGTGTCCATCCCGGTCCTCTCGTACTAAGGACAGCTCCTCTCAAATTTCCAACGCCCACGACGGATAGGGACCGAACTGTCTCACGACGTTCTGAACCCAGCTCGCGTACCGCTTTAATGGGCGAACAGCCCAACCCTTGGGACCGACTACAGCCCCAGGATGCGATGAGCCGACATCGAGGTGCCAAACCTCCCCGTCGATGTGGACTCTTGGGGGAGATAAGCCTGTTATCCCCGGGGTAGCTTTTATCCGTTGAGCGACGGCCCTTCCATTCGGTACCGCCGGATCACTAAGCCCGACTTTCGTCCCTGCTCGACTTGTAGGTCTCGCAGTCAAGCTCCCTTCTGCCTTTACACTCTGCGAATGATTTCCAACCATTCTGAGGGAACCTTTGGGCGCCTCCGTTACTCTTTAGGAGGCGACCGCCCCAGTCAAACTGCCCACCTGACACTGTCTCCGAACCGGATCACGGTTCTGGGTTAGAATGTCCGTACAGCCAGGGTGGTATCCCACCGGCGCCTCCACCGAAGCTAGCGCTCCGGTTTCGATGGCTCCCACCTATCCTGTACAAGCTGTACCAACATTCAATATCAGGCTACAGTAAAGCTCCACGGGGTCTTTCCGTCCTGTCGCGGGTAATGCGCATCTTCACGCATAGTATAATTTCACCGGGTCTCTCGTTGAGACAGTGCCCAAGTCGTTGCACCTTTCGTGCGGGTCGGAACTTACCCGACAAGGAATTTCGCTACCTTAGGACCGTTATAGTTACGGCCGCCGTTTACTGGGGCTTCGATTCAGAGCTTCGCCCGAAGGGCTAACTCATCCTCTTAACCTTCCAGCACCGGGCAGGTGTCAGCCCCTATACTTCGCCTTTCGGCTTCGCAGAGACCTGTGTTTTTGATAAACAGTCGCTTGGGCCTTTTCACTGCGGCTCATCCAGACCGAAGCCTGAACGAGCACCCCTTCTCCCGAAGTTACGGGGTCATTTTGCCGAGTTCCTTAACGAGAGTTATCCCGCTCACCTTAGGATTCTCTCCTCGCCTACCTGTGTCGGTTTGCGGTACGGGCACCCTCATCCTCACGAGAGGCTTTTCTTGGCAGTGTGAAATCAGAAACTTCGGTACTCTATTTCCCTCCCCATCACAGCCCGAGCTTACGATGAACGGATTTGCCTGCTCATCACTCTCACTGCTTGGACGTGCATATCCATCAGCACGCTTCCCTATCCTCCTGCGTCACCCCATTGCTCAAACGGATGAAAGGTGGTACAGGAATGTCAACCTGTTTTCCATCGCCTACGCCTTTCGGCCTCGGCTTAGGTCCCGACTAACCCTGAGCGGACGAGCCTTCCTCAGGAAACCTTAGGCTTTCGGTGGACAAGATTCTCACTTGTCTTTCGCTACTCATACCGGCATTCTCACTTCTAAGCGCTCCACCCGTTCTTCCGATCGGACTTCGCTGCGCTTAGAACGCTCTCCTACCATTGTACCAACGGTACAATCCGCAGCTTCGGTGATACGTTTAGCCCCGGTATATTTTCGGCGCAGAGTCACTCGACCAGTGAGCTATTACGCACTCTTTAAATGATGGCTGCTTCTAAGCCAACATCCTGGTTGTCTAAGCAACTCCACATCCTTTTCCACTTAACGTATACTTAGGGACCTTAGCTGGCGGTCTGGGCTGTTTCCCTCTCGACTATGAACCTTATCACCCATAGTCTGACTCCCAAGCTCAAGTTGTTGGCATTCGGAGTTTGACTGAATTCGGTAACCCGATGAGGGCCCCTAGTCCAATCAGTGCTCTACCTCCAAAACTCGATTCTTGAGGCTAGCCCTAAAGCTATTTCGGAGAGAACCAGCTATCTCCGTGTTCGATTGGCATTTCACCGCTACCCACACCTCATCCCCGCACTTTTCAACGTACGTGGGTTCGGGCCTCCAGTAAGTGTTACCTTACCTTCACCCTGGACATGGGTAGGTCACACGGTTTCGGGTCTGCGACCTCATACTCATACGCCCTGTTCAGACTCGCTTTCGCTGCGGCTCCACATCTTCTGCTTAACCTTGCATGAGATCGAAACTCGCCGGTTCATTCTACAAAAGGCACGCTGTCACCCATTAACGGGCTCCAACTACTTGTAAGCACACGGTTTCAGGTTCTCTTTCACTCCCCTCCCGGGGTGCTTTTCACCTTTCCCTCACGGTACTGGTTCGCTATCGGTCACTAGGGAGTATTTAGCCTTGGGAGATGGTCCTCCCGGATTCCGACGGAATTTCACGTGTTCCGCCGTACTCAGGATCCACTCCGGAGGAAACCAGGTTTGAATTACAGGGCTGTTACCTTCTTCGGCAGGTCTTTCCAAACCGTTTCATCTACCTGATTTCTTGGTAACTCCGTATGGAGTGTCCTACAACCCCAGAAGGCAAGCCTTCTGGTTTGGGCTGTTTCCCGTTCGCTCGCCGCTACTTAGGAAATCGCGTTTGCTTTCTCTTCCTCCGGGTACTGAGATGTTTCAGTTCCCCGGGTTACCTTCCTTATCCTATGGATTCAGATAAGGATACTGCCCCATTACGGACAGCGGGTTTCCCCATTCGGAAATCTCCGGATCAAAGCTTACTTACAGCTCCCCGAAGCATATCGGTGTTTGTCCCGTCCTTCATCGGCTCCTAGTGCCAAGGCATTCACCGTGCGCTCTTATTCACTTAACTTATTAACGCACACGGACATCATTGTCCGTTGTCTGCTCTTGATTGCTTTCTTATCTAGTTTTCAAGGTGCTCATTGCACATGGACGTGCAGGCTTCTGCGTTGTCACAGGATGTGACGAATTTAGCAGAAGTTCCTCTGAAGAATCCTTCGATCCTTCAAAACTAAACAAAACAACCGAGTACGCTCTTTTTTAAAGCTCAGACCTAAACGGTCGTCTCCGCTTTTAATTCTTCCTTAGAAAGGAGGTGATCCAGCCGCACCTTCCGATACGGCTACCTTGTTACGACTTCACCCCAATCATTGGCCCCACCTTAGGCGGCTGGCTCCAAAAGGTTACCCCACCGACTTCGGGTGTTGCCAACTCTCGTGGTGTGACGGGCGGTGTGTACAAGGCCCGGGAACGTATTCACCGCGGCATGCTGATCCGCGATTACTAGCGATTCCGGCTTCATACAGGCGAGTTGCAGCCTGCAATCCGAACTGAGAATGGTTTTATGGGATTAGCTTCACCTCACGGCTTCGCTGCCCTTTGTACCATCCATTGTAGCACGTGTGTAGCCCAGGTCATAAGGGGCATGATGATTTGACGTCATCCCCACCTTCCTCCGGTTTGTCACCGGCAGTCACCCTAGAGTGCCCAACTAAATGCTGGCAACTAAGGTCAAGGGTTGCGCTCGTTGCGGGACTTAACCCAACATCTCACGACACGAGCTGACGACAACCATGCACCACCTGTCACTCTGTCCCCGAAGGGAACCCTCTATCTCTAGAGGTAGCAGAGGATGTCAAGACCTGGTAAGGTTCTTCGCGTTGCTTCGAATTAAACCACATGCTCCACCGCTTGTGCGGGCCCCCGTCAATTCCTTTGAGTTTCAGCCTTGCGGCCGTACTCCCCAGGCGGAGTGCTTAATGCGTTAACTTCAGCACTAAGGGGCGGAAACCCCCTAACACCTAGCACTCAACGTTTACGGCGTGGACTACCAGGGTATCTAATCCTGTTCGCTCCCCACGCTTTCGCGCCTCAGCGTCAGTTACAGGCCAGAGAGTCGCCTTCGCCACTGGTGTTCCTCCACATATCTACGCATTTCACCGCTACACGTGGAATTCCACTCTCCTCTCCTGCACTCAAGCCTCCCAGTTTCCAATGACCCTCCACGGTTAAGCCGTGGGCTTTCACATCAGACTTAAGAAACCGCCTGCGCGCGCTTTACGCCCAATAATTCCGGACAACGCTTGCCACCTACGTATTACCGCGGCTGCTGGCACGTAGTTAGCCGTGGCTTTCTGGTCAGGTACCGTCAAGGTACAAGCAGTTCCTCTTGTACTTGTTCTTCCCTGACAACAGAGCTTTACGATCCGAAGACCTTCATCACTCACGCGGCGTTGCTCCGTCAGACTTTCGTCCATTGCGGAAGATTCCCTACTGCTGCCTCCCGTAGGAGTCTGGGCCGTGTCTCAGTCCCAGTGTGGCCGATCACCCTCTCAGGTCGGCTACGCATCGTTGCCTTGGTGAGCTCTTACCTCACCAACTAGCTAATGCGCCGCGGGCCCATCTGTAAGTGACAGCATAAAAGCCGTCTTTCAACTTCCGACCATGCGGTCGGAGGTGTTATCCGGTATTAGCCCCGGTTTCCCGGAGTTATCCCGATCTCACAGGCAGGTTGCCCACGTGTTACTCACCCGTCCGCCGCTCGTTCCACAAGTTTCATCCCGAAGGAATCAACTTGTTTCACGCGCTCGACTTGCATGTATTAGGCACGCCGCCAGCGTTCGTCCTGAGCCAGGATCAAACTCTCCAATAAACTTGGATGTTGATATCCATAATGCTCATAATCAAAATGCTATTCTAAATAGCGAATTGACGTACTGGTTGTTTTGTTCAGTTTTCAAGGTTCGAAATAATTGGTGGAGCCTAGCGGGATCGAACCGCTGACCTCCTGCGTGCAAAGCAGGCGCTCTCCCAGCTGAGCTAAGGCCCCATTATGACTAAGTGGTCGGGAAGACAGGATTCGAACCTGCGACCCCATGGTCCCAAACCATGTGCTCTACCAAGCTGAGCTACTTCCCGTTAAATGGCGCGCCCGAGAGGAGTCGAACCCCTAACCTTCTGATCCGTAGTCAGACGCTCTATCCAATTGAGCTACGGGCGCAAATACATGGTGCCGAGGGCCGGACTCGAACCGGCACGGTAGGTGACCTACCGCAGGATTTTAAGTCCTGTGCGTCTGCCAATTCCGCCACCCCGGCATTATATGGAGCGGAAGACGGGATTCGAACCCGCGACCCCCACCTTGGCAAGGTGGTGTTCTACCACTGAACTACTTCCGCAAGATATAATGTTTAAAACCCAATAAATAAAATATTAACATATTTCATTTTTAAAATCACTATAATTTATAATATATATGGTGCGGGTGGAGGGAGTCGAACCCCCACGTCGAAAGACACTAGATCCTAAATCTAGCGCGTCTGCCAATTCCGCCACACCCGCAAGGATGATGAGCCATGGAGGATTCGAACCTCCGACCCTCTGATTAAAAGTCAGATGCTCTACCAACTGAGCTAATGGCTCAAAATAAAATGGTGCCGGCCAGAGGACTTGAACCCCCAACCTACTGATTACAAGTCAGTTGCTCTACCAGTTGAGCTAGGCCGGCAAATTTTAATGGTTATATGGTGGAGGATGGCGGGCTCGAACCACCGACCCCCTGCTTGTAAGGCAGGTGCTCTCCCAGCTGAGCTAATCCTCCTAAATCTTAAGCCTGGCGGCGTCCTACTCTCGCAGGGGAAGAACCCCAACTACCATCGGCGCTGGAGAGCTTAACTACTGTGTTCGGAATGGGAACAGGTGTGACCTCTCCGCCATCGCCACCAGACAATAATAAACTTATTCTTTTTTCAAGGACAAGTAATATTATATTTACTTTTGATTAAAAAAGCAAGTGTTTTTTAAAATAAATTTTTAACACCTTCAAAACTAGATAAGAAAGGCAATCATGTGAGCATACATTGGACTTGTGGGTCCGTGTGCGCTTTTTATGTGTCCATCTCCTGTTTGAACAGTCGCCTACGCTTTTCGTGTTGTCCAGCTCCGGCTCGCATAAGCTCGCCTACGCTTTTCCTATAAGTTAAGTCCTCGATTGATTAGTATCCGTCAGCTGCACGTGTCACCACGCTTCCACCTCGGACCTATCTACCTCATCGTCTCTGAGGAATCTTACTCATTTAAAATGATGGGAAATCTCATCTTGAGGGGGGCTTCATGCTTAGATGCTTTCAGCACTTATCCCTTCCACACGTAGCTACCCAGCCGTGCTCCTGGCGGAACAACTGGTACACCAGCGGTGTGTCCATCCCGGTCCTCTCGTACTAAGGACAGCTCCTCTCAAATTTCCAACGCCCACGACGGATAGGGACCGAACTGTCTCACGACGTTCTGAACCCAGCTCGCGTACCGCTTTAATGGGCGAACAGCCCAACCCTTGGGACCGACTACAGCCCCAGGATGCGATGAGCCGACATCGAGGTGCCAAACCTCCCCGTCGATGTGGACTCTTGGGGGAGATAAGCCTGTTATCCCCGGGGTAGCTTTTATCCGTTGAGCGACGGCCCTTCCATTCGGTACCGCCGGATCACTAAGCCCGACTTTCGTCCCTGCTCGACTTGTAGGTCTCGCAGTCAAGCTCCCTTCTGCCTTTACACTCTGCGAATGATTTCCAACCATTCTGAGGGAACCTTTGGGCGCCTCCGTTACTCTTTAGGAGGCGACCGCCCCAGTCAAACTGCCCACCTGACACTGTCTCCGAACCGGATCACGGTTCTGGGTTAGAATGTCCGTACAGCCAGGGTGGTATCCCACCGGCGCCTCCACCGAAGCTAGCGCTCCGGTTTCGATGGCTCCCACCTATCCTGTACAAGCTGTACCAACATTCAATATCAGGCTACAGTAAAGCTCCACGGGGTCTTTCCGTCCTGTCGCGGGTAATGCGCATCTTCACGCATAGTATAATTTCACCGGGTCTCTCGTTGAGACAGTGCCCAAGTCGTTGCACCTTTCGTGCGGGTCGGAACTTACCCGACAAGGAATTTCGCTACCTTAGGACCGTTATAGTTACGGCCGCCGTTTACTGGGGCTTCGATTCAGAGCTTCGCCCGAAGGGCTAACTCATCCTCTTAACCTTCCAGCACCGGGCAGGTGTCAGCCCCTATACTTCGCCTTTCGGCTTCGCAGAGACCTGTGTTTTTGATAAACAGTCGCTTGGGCCTTTTCACTGCGGCTCATCCAGACCGAAGCCTGAACGAGCACCCCTTCTCCCGAAGTTACGGGGTCATTTTGCCGAGTTCCTTAACGAGAGTTATCCCGCTCACCTTAGGATTCTCTCCTCGCCTACCTGTGTCGGTTTGCGGTACGGGCACCCTCATCCTCACGAGAGGCTTTTCTTGGCAGTGTGAAATCAGAAACTTCGGTACTCTATTTCCCTCCCCATCACAGCCCGAGCTTACGATGAACGGATTTGCCTGCTCATCACTCTCACTGCTTGGACGTGCATATCCATCAGCACGCTTCCCTATCCTCCTGCGTCACCCCATTGCTCAAACGGATGAAAGGTGGTACAGGAATGTCAACCTGTTTTCCATCGCCTACGCCTTTCGGCCTCGGCTTAGGTCCCGACTAACCCTGAGCGGACGAGCCTTCCTCAGGAAACCTTAGGCTTTCGGTGGACAAGATTCTCACTTGTCTTTCGCTACTCATACCGGCATTCTCACTTCTAAGCGCTCCACCCGTTCTTCCGATCGGACTTCGCTGCGCTTAGAACGCTCTCCTACCATTGTACCAACGGTACAATCCGCAGCTTCGGTGATACGTTTAGCCCCGGTATATTTTCGGCGCAGAGTCACTCGACCAGTGAGCTATTACGCACTCTTTAAATGATGGCTGCTTCTAAGCCAACATCCTGGTTGTCTAAGCAACTCCACATCCTTTTCCACTTAACGTATACTTAGGGACCTTAGCTGGCGGTCTGGGCTGTTTCCCTCTCGACTATGAACCTTATCACCCATAGTCTGACTCCCAAGCTCAAGTTGTTGGCATTCGGAGTTTGACTGAATTCGGTAACCCGATGAGGGCCCCTAGTCCAATCAGTGCTCTACCTCCAAAACTCGATTCTTGAGGCTAGCCCTAAAGCTATTTCGGAGAGAACCAGCTATCTCCGTGTTCGATTGGCATTTCACCGCTACCCACACCTCATCCCCGCACTTTTCAACGTACGTGGGTTCGGGCCTCCAGTAAGTGTTACCTTACCTTCACCCTGGACATGGGTAGGTCACACGGTTTCGGGTCTGCGACCTCATACTCATACGCCCTGTTCAGACTCGCTTTCGCTGCGGCTCCACATCTTCTGCTTAACCTTGCATGAGATCGAAACTCGCCGGTTCATTCTACAAAAGGCACGCTGTCACCCATTAACGGGCTCCAACTACTTGTAAGCACACGGTTTCAGGTTCTCTTTCACTCCCCTCCCGGGGTGCTTTTCACCTTTCCCTCACGGTACTGGTTCGCTATCGGTCACTAGGGAGTATTTAGCCTTGGGAGATGGTCCTCCCGGATTCCGACGGAATTTCACGTGTTCCGCCGTACTCAGGATCCACTCCGGAGGAAACCAGGTTTGAATTACAGGGCTGTTACCTTCTTCGGCAGGTCTTTCCAAACCGTTTCATCTACCTGATTTCTTGGTAACTCCGTATGGAGTGTCCTACAACCCCAGAAGGCAAGCCTTCTGGTTTGGGCTGTTTCCCGTTCGCTCGCCGCTACTTAGGAAATCGCGTTTGCTTTCTCTTCCTCCGGGTACTGAGATGTTTCAGTTCCCCGGGTTACCTTCCTTATCCTATGGATTCAGATAAGGATACTGCCCCATTACGGACAGCGGGTTTCCCCATTCGGAAATCTCCGGATCAAAGCTTACTTACAGCTCCCCGAAGCATATCGGTGTTTGTCCCGTCCTTCATCGGCTCCTAGTGCCAAGGCATTCACCGTGCGCTCTTATTCACTTAACTTATTAACGCACACGGACATCATTGTCCGTTGTCTGCTCTTGATTGCTTTCTTATCTAGTTTTCAAGGTGCTCATTGCACATGGACGTGCAGGCTTCTGCGTTGTCACAGGATGTGACGAATTTAGCAGAAGTTCCTCTGAAGAATCCTTCGATCCTTCAAAACTAAACAAAACAACCGAGTACGCTCTTTTTTAAAGCTCAGACCTAAACGGTCGTCTCCGCTTTTAATTCTTCCTTAGAAAGGAGGTGATCCAGCCGCACCTTCCGATACGGCTACCTTGTTACGACTTCACCCCAATCATTGGCCCCACCTTAGGCGGCTGGCTCCAAAAGGTTACCCCACCGACTTCGGGTGTTGCCAACTCTCGTGGTGTGACGGGCGGTGTGTACAAGGCCCGGGAACGTATTCACCGCGGCATGCTGATCCGCGATTACTAGCGATTCCGGCTTCATACAGGCGAGTTGCAGCCTGCAATCCGAACTGAGAATGGTTTTATGGGATTAGCTTCACCTCACGGCTTCGCTGCCCTTTGTACCATCCATTGTAGCACGTGTGTAGCCCAGGTCATAAGGGGCATGATGATTTGACGTCATCCCCACCTTCCTCCGGTTTGTCACCGGCAGTCACCCTAGAGTGCCCAACTAAATGCTGGCAACTAAGGTCAAGGGTTGCGCTCGTTGCGGGACTTAACCCAACATCTCACGACACGAGCTGACGACAACCATGCACCACCTGTCACTCTGTCCCCGAAGGGAACCCTCTATCTCTAGAGGTAGCAGAGGATGTCAAGACCTGGTAAGGTTCTTCGCGTTGCTTCGAATTAAACCACATGCTCCACCGCTTGTGCGGGCCCCCGTCAATTCCTTTGAGTTTCAGCCTTGCGGCCGTACTCCCCAGGCGGAGTGCTTAATGCGTTAACTTCAGCACTAAGGGGCGGAAACCCCCTAACACCTAGCACTCAACGTTTACGGCGTGGACTACCAGGGTATCTAATCCTGTTCGCTCCCCACGCTTTCGCGCCTCAGCGTCAGTTACAGGCCAGAGAGTCGCCTTCGCCACTGGTGTTCCTCCACATATCTACGCATTTCACCGCTACACGTGGAATTCCACTCTCCTCTCCTGCACTCAAGCCTCCCAGTTTCCAATGACCCTCCACGGTTAAGCCGTGGGCTTTCACATCAGACTTAAGAAACCGCCTGCGCGCGCTTTACGCCCAATAATTCCGGACAACGCTTGCCACCTACGTATTACCGCGGCTGCTGGCACGTAGTTAGCCGTGGCTTTCTGGTCAGGTACCGTCAAGGTACAAGCAGTTCCTCTTGTACTTGTTCTTCCCTGACAACAGAGCTTTACGATCCGAAGACCTTCATCACTCACGCGGCGTTGCTCCGTCAGACTTTCGTCCATTGCGGAAGATTCCCTACTGCTGCCTCCCGTAGGAGTCTGGGCCGTGTCTCAGTCCCAGTGTGGCCGATCACCCTCTCAGGTCGGCTACGCATCGTTGCCTTGGTGAGCTCTTACCTCACCAACTAGCTAATGCGCCGCGGGCCCATCTGTAAGTGACAGCATAAAAGCCGTCTTTCAACTTCCGACCATGCGGTCGGAGGTGTTATCCGGTATTAGCCCCGGTTTCCCGGAGTTATCCCGATCTCACAGGCAGGTTGCCCACGTGTTACTCACCCGTCCGCCGCTCGTTCCACAAGTTTCATCCCGAAGGAATCAACTTGTTTCACGCGCTCGACTTGCATGTATTAGGCACGCCGCCAGCGTTCGTCCTGAGCCAGGATCAAACTCTCCAATAAACTTGGATGTTGATATCCATAATGCTCATAATCAAAATGCTATTCTAAATAGCGAATTGACGTACTGGTTGTTTTGTTCAGTTTTCAAGGTTCGAACGATGTCGCTCTCAAAGCGACTTAATTATTATATCAAGATATCAACTCAAAGTCAATAACTTTTTTAAATTGTTTTGTTCGCTTTGTTGTTTGCTCTTTAAAGCGACAATTAATAATTTATCATGATTTGCCTTTGGTTTTCAAGAACCAATTATTGGCTTTATCAATGTTTTGTTTTTGTTGCCTCGCAAGCAACGTTTAATAATGTACCATGGATTATTTGCGAAATCAAGCAGTTTTATTAATGTTATTTTTTTCAGAAACTTGCAAGCGATTTTGAACTGTATAGTTGTTAGAACCGTGTGATATACATTTTTGATTATATAACCTCATCAGCACTTTTGTTCCGGTTCTGAGGGGAGGTTGAATTTCCTGTTTGTTATCTGTTTTGTTCAGAAAATAAGCTCTTCAAGATCTGTTGTAAATATAGTTTTCGTATAATTATTGATTCAGGTTATAAGAATCAGAAACGAATCACGTATAATATTATCCCTTGTCATATACATTTAAACAGCAAACTTCCACAGAACCTTAACCAACAAAAAAAAGCCACAGCAGAGATGAACGGCTATGGCTTCCTGTATGCTTATTCTTTATTTTTCATTTGAGGGAACAAGAGAACATCACGAATAGACGGAGAATTGGTAAGCAGCATAACGAGACGGTCAATACCAATCCCTAATCCGCCGGTTGGAGGAAGACCGTATTCCAGTGACTCCAGAAAGTCTTCATCCATCATATGAGCTTCGTCGTTTCCTTCTTCTCTTTCCTGTAATTGAGCTTCAAAGCGCTCTCTTTGATCGACCGGATCGTTTAATTCGGAAAAAGCATTTGCGTGTTCTCTTCCAACAATAAACAATTCAAAACGGTCTGTGAAGCGGTCATCCTCCTCGTTTTTCTTAGCCAACGGGGATATCTCCACAGGATGACCATAAACAAAGGTAGGCTGAATGAGCTTTTCCTCGACTCTTTGTTCAAAGAATTCATTAACAATGTGACCAAACTTCATATTATCCTCAATATCAATGCCATGCTCTTTAGCCAGGCTGCGAGCTTCTTCATCACTCATATTCTCCCAGAAATTCACACCAGTAAATTCTTTGATGGCATCTACCATATGAAGTCTCTTCCATTCAGGCTCAAGATCAACTTCTTCATCGCCGTATTGAACTTTGGTTGTCCCCAGCACATTTTTGGCAATATGAGCAATTAAGTTCTCAGTAAGTTCCATAATATCATAAAAATCTGCATAAGCCTCATACAGTTCAATCATTGTAAATTCAGGATTATGCCGAGTGGATACACCTTCATTACGGAAAACTCGTCCAATTTCATAAACCTTTTCCAGGCCGCCAACGATTAATCTCTTGAGATGAAGTTCAATGGCTATACGCATATATAAAGGTATATCCAGTGCATTATGATGTGTAACAAACGGACGGGCAGACGCACCACCCGGAATCGAATGCATCATAGGGGTTTCCACTTCTAAAAACCCTCTTGTATTTAAATACTCCCGCATAGATTGCAGAACCTTACTGCGGGTGATGAAGGTATCCCGGCTATCCGGATTCATAATTAAGTCTAAATAGCGCTGACGATAGCGCTGCTCTACATCCTTTAGTCCGTGGAATTTGTCAGGTAACGGACGCAGGGACTTCGTAAGCATGTGAAATTCACTGGCTTTTACAGAGAGTTCCCCTACTTTTGTTTTAAACATTGTACCGGATACACCTACAATATCCCCCAAATCCGCTGACTGAAATAGCTCATAAGCTTCTTCTCCAACAGCATCCTTACGCACATAAATCTGAATCTGTCCTTGAAGATCCTGAATATGAGCAAAGCCGGCTTTTCCTTTTCCGCGCTTGGTCATTATACGTCCTGCGATTGTGGCCGGAAATTCTTTTTCCTCTAGTTCCTCTTTTGTATATTCATCATATCCTTCTATTAAATCCGCTGATAAATGTGTCCGCTCAAACTTACTTCCAAACGGATTTATCCCTTGTTCCTGGTAGCTCTGAAGCTTTTCCATTCTGGCTCTTACGAGGTCATTCATTTCCTCTGTCAACGTCATCACTCCAATATTTTTAGCATAACTATGTAAATAAACTGCCAGAATAACCTGACAGCTTTTGTGTATAATCTATTGATGAACAGGCTGTCCAGGAAGCTGCGGCCCTGGCTTCTAATTCATTAGTATAGTCTTCTGAAATGTGAATTAAACGAATGGTTTCATATGGTTTATACGTTTTCTTACTTTACCATTCCCTTCAGGGGTATTCAAGTACCTATTCTTCCGGAGTAAGTTCCTCTATGGAAATATCAAGAACTGTTGAAACTCTGGTCAGAAAGGTTTGGTCAGGCAGCCTTGCCCCTCGTTCAACTTCCCCTAAGATGGAAACGGAATAGCCAATATGCTTTGCAAAATCTACTTGAGTATATCCTTTTAATTTACGAAAGGATCGAATTCTTCTTCCCCACTTCTCGGCTTCCATTTCGCTACTCCTTTATCCTCGTTTTCTGGTAATGCTTCCAATAACTCCCGGACCTTCTGACCATTGACCATTAAATCCGGCTGTATATCGTTAAGCGGAATTAAAACAAAGGCTCTTTGATGCATCCTCGGGTGAGGAATCGTTAACTTTCCATCATTCATATTCTCTTGATTATACAGTAAAATGTCAAGGTCTATAGTTCTGGGACCAAAACGGATTTCCCTTTTCCGGTCCAATTTTAATTCAATATTCTGGCAGTATGTCAATAATTCATAAGGTAACAAGTCGGTTGTCACTTGAATCACCATATTTAAAAAGGGACCCTGGTCTGTGTAACCAACAGGTGCAGTTTCATAAATTTCCGATTTTGCTCTCACCTGAATATGTCGGTGCTCACATAGTAAAGCAATGGATTTTTCCAAATATGCTTCTCTTGGTTCGATATTTGATCCTAATGCAATAAAGGCCGTATTCATAATGGATTCTCCCTGTAAATCTCTACCCCTACAGCATCAAATTGTCCTGGAATAGGAGCTTCTGGCTTTTCAATTTCCACATTTATGCCGTTGATGGTCGGAAACGCATGAAACAGCTGACTGGCAATGTCCTCAGCTAATGCTTCCACAAGCTTCCTGGCTCTTCCCTCAACGATTTCTTTCGTAACTTCATAAATCCTGCCGTAATCGATGCTATTATCCATATGATCGGTCTTTCCTGCCTTTGAAAGGTCCGTTTCAATGGTTAAATGAACGATATACCGCTGACCCAGTTTATTTTCTTCCGGATACAACCCGTGGTATCCGTAAAACTTCATTCCCTTTACATGTATTTTATCCATGATTATCACCTGCTTTTCCCAGCATTGCATCCATCATTTTCGTCATTCTGGCTATCTCCTTAACGTCATGTACCCTGACAATTCCTGCTCCTCGTTCAATCCCTAAACAGACCGTTGCACCTGTTCCCTCTATACGCTGATCCACAGGGAGATCTAATACATAATCAATTACACGTTTTCTGGACGTTCCCAATAAAAGTGGATATCCCAAGGTAGTAAGCTCATCCAGACGACGCATAACCAGCAGATTTTCTTCCATTGATTTTGCAAAGCCTACACCTGGATCCAATATGATTTGTTCATCTTTTACGCCTGCCTCCTTGGCTATATCCACACTTTTTGCCAAATCCTTTTTCATATCTTCAATAATGTCGCTGTAATCCTGATTATTTCGATTATGCATTAAAATGATTGGTGCGTGATGATCAGCGGCTACATCGGCAATTTCCGGATCTTTTTTTGCTCCCCATATGTCATTAATGATGTGGGCACCTGCTTTTAGTGCCTCATCGGCTGTCCTGGCTTTAAATGTGTCTACGGATATTGGCACATCCACAGCCTTTCTCAAAGCTTTAATACTCGGAATAATACGTTCCAGTTCTTCCTGAGCCGGAACAGGAGTATGTCCAGGTCGTGTGGACTCTCCGCCGATATCGATCATATCAGCACCATCCTGAACCATCGTTTTTGCATGCTCCACTGCCTTGTGTTCATCAAAAAATTTCCCACCATCAGAAAATGAATCAGGGGTTACGTTTAAAATACCCATAACTAATGTTTTTTTATTTAAATCATAGCTTTTATCGTTGATGTGGATCATCTGATTCATTTTGTTCTCTCCCATCTAAATCTTTTCCATTTCCCTCATCTTATCAAAGAATTTATATTTTTTCAGAGTGTAATAGCTATCCCTTCTTCTACCCTATTCGAATTTCATCATTAAAAAAGGACCAGAACGTATCTGGTCCAAAGTTTCTTCTTATTGATCTTCAAAATTGTATAAAGGAGTAGAAAGGTAGCGCTCACCGTTACTTGGAAGGATAGCCAGTACTTTTTTGCCCTTACCAAGCTCTTTAGCAACTTTTTTCGCTGCATATACAGCGGCACCTGAGGAAATCCCGCCCAGAATTCCTTGAGACTTAGCAATTTCTCTGGCCGTTTCAAAGGCATTTTCGTTTGCTACGGTAATGACATCATCATAAACTTTGGTATCTAATACTTCAGGTACAAAACCTGCTCCAATACCCTGGATTTTATGGGGACCAGGCTTACCACCTGAAAGAACAGGGGAATTTTCCGGTTCAACAGCATAAAGCTTAACATGGTCATAATTTTCTTTAAGAACCTCTCCCGCACCTGTAATGGTACCACCAGTTCCAATACCCGAAATAAAGGCATCTAACTGATCACCCATTTGTTTTACAATTTCCTTACCTGTTGTTTCAGCATGAACACGAGGATTTGCCTCATTGTCAAATTGCTGAGGCATGAAGTATCCATGTTCATTTTTTAATTCCTCTGCTTTGGCAATGGCTCCCTTCATGGCTTCGCTTCCCGGAGTCAGAACAAGCTCAGCGCCATAAGCACGCAGCAAGTTGCGACGCTCCTTACTCATCGTATCAGGCATAGTTAAAATGGTACGATAGCCTTTTGCCGCTGCAACCATTGCCAGTCCAATTCCGGTATTTCCGCTTGTCGGTTCAATAATTGTATCCCCCGGTTTTAACTCACCCTTCTTTTCCGCATCTTCAATCATAGCCTTGGCAATACGATCTTTAACAGAGCTTCCCGGATTCATATACTCAAGCTTCACATAGATATCTGCACTGTTTTCGTCACCTGCACCATTCAGCTTAACAATTGGCGTATTGCCAATAACATCTACAATATTTTCAAACACTTCCATCTTAACACCCCTAATTCCGAGTATTTTAATATGTTTTATAAACTTTAATTATAGAATATGAGAACCTGACAGAAATGTCAAACATTTTGGTGCTAATTCCCCTTTAAAATACATTAAGATATTTTCAAAGGTGTTGTTACATCGTATGTTACGGCTATTAAAAAAACAACAACTAAAAATAAATGGCGATCTATGATTGATCGCCATAAATCCAGTTAACTCCGACTTCTCCCCATAAGTATTCTGCAGAGATTTCCTGGGTCATTTTATTTTTGGCGATTTCCCGCCTGATTTCGTTCCGTGCATCTTCTAATTGTAAATCAATCCCCGGCAGAACCTGATGAAGATAGAGGATCACAGTTCCGTCCTCAATTTCAAAGGGCTGACTATATGAATCCTCCTCCATATTCTCAACAGTTTCAAAATAGATATCCTGCAGATACGTACTGTCTTCCGGGAAATACCCTAAAACGCCGCCTTTTTCACTAGTGTTTTCATCAATAGAATACTCTTTGGCCAAGCTGGAGAAAGAGGAACCTCCTTCAAGCTCACGAATAACCTTTTGGGCTGTGGATTCATCTTCCACAATAATTTGCGACAGCTGGTAGGAAGTCGGGAAATCAAACTGATCCGGTTCTTCCTCATATACCTGAGCAACTTCTGAATCTGTCACTTGAATATCCTGAGTCAGCAGTTCCTCGAGCAGATTCTGATAACGAATGTTCTTTTTCCACTGCTCTCTTTTACGCTCTCTTTCTTTGTCACTCATGATTCCTGAGGCGGTTTCTATGGTTGCCAGCTCTTTCTGAATCAGTTTGTCATTAAGGGAAAGGTTCTGTTTTTCAGCTAACCGGAAAACAACCTTTTGATTAATGGCTGATTTTAAATAGCTTTTACCATAATTCTGTTCCAACCCATCCAGCCATTCTTCTGCTTTTATTGATTCGTCGCCTACAACGGCTACTTCATTTGGGATCTTACGTCCATCCTCGAATTCATCAATAGAGGCCTGATTTCCGTTTGTGAAAAGCAGAACGGTTGTAATATTGGTGACCATTAAGACGGTAATCATTCCCCATAAAAGCCTCTTAGACAATTTTGTTCCACCTCTTCACTAAGCTTATGATTTTAACTGCTGCAGGTCATCCGCTGTAAACTCATAGACCTCATTGCAAAAATGGCAGGTAGCTGTTGCTCCGTTGTCTTTTTCAATCATATCCTGAATTTCTTCATTTCCTAAGCTTGTAATTGCATTTGCCAACCGTTCTCTGGAGCATTCACATTGAAAGGAAACAGGCTGCGTTCCTAATATTTTCATATCTCCGCCTTCCAGAATGATGTCCAGAATCTCTTCCGGTGTTTTTCCTTCTCTAATCAGTTGTGAAATCGATGGAATCTGTTGAATCCTTTCCTCCAGTTGACTGATGATTTCATCGCTTGCCCCTGGCATCACTTGTATAATAAAACCGCCAGCTGCCAATATGGATAAATCCGGATTGACGAGAACACCAGCGCCTACTGATGAAGGGATTTGTTCAGAGGTAACAAAGTAATAAGTGAAATCCTCACTAATCTCACCTGAAACTATAGGAGTTTGTCCAGTAAAGAAATCCTTCAGTCCCTGGTCTTTTACGACGCTGATAAAACCTTCTGTTCCAACCGCTCTTCGCACATCAAGTTTTCCTTTTTCACTTAAGTCAAAATCCACATGCGGATTTTGGACATATCCACGTACTTCTCCTTTAGCATTGGCATCCGTAATAATCGCACCAACCGGACCGTTGCCTTCCACTTTAACGGTCAGTTTGTCATCGCCTTTTAACATGGCCCCCATCATTGCTGAAATGGACAAGGTACGACCCAGAGCTGCTGAAGTAGTTGCCCACGTATCATGTCTGCCTGCAGCCTCATTAACCGTTTCTGTGGACTGAATGGCAAATGCACGTACATATCCATCAAATGCTGTAGCTCGAACTAAATAATCACTCATATCATCAAACAATCCTTTCACCTATTACATTTCCTTACTACTTTTTGTTCCCTTGTATTAAAACATTTATCAATGTCCTTTTCCAAGATAAGCTTGCTGAAATCATCATACCATATTGTTTATAAAAAGGATTTTCATTTGCTTAACCCTAACAAAGGGGGCTCGCAGGTCAAAGCAGCCAAAAAAAGCTCCAGTCATTATTTTGACTGAAGCTTTTTTATTTGTGAAGTTATTTATTGTCATCGTTATCTGATGTTTGATCTGATTCTGCGCCTTGGTTGGTGTCTCCAGTCTTCTCTTCCTCATCCTTAGACTGAATGTTTACCCTTACGTCATCCTGTTTAGCTTCGTTGTTATCAGAGGACTCGCCTTCTTTCCCTTCATCCTCTTTAACCTCTTTTACAACTTCAGGTAAACGTCCATCTTCAAACAGGCTCTTAATCTGATCAGCATCCAGAGTTTCTACATCAAGCAACGTTTCAGCGATCAAGCGGTGTTGTTCCTGATGTTCAGTCAGGATACTTTTCGCACGATCGTAACATTCATTAATGATTCTCTGAATTTCAGTGTCAATTTCATACGCAATTTTATCACTGTAATTTTGATCGTTTTGAATGTCCCGGCCAAGGAATACCTGACCACCTTGGTTACCACCAAACTGCAATGGACCGAGTTTTTCACTCATACCATATTCCATAACCATTTTGCGGGCAATATCAGTCGCACGCTGAAAGTCATTATGGGCACCTGTGCTGACTTCACCAAACGTGATTTCTTCAGCTACACGCCCACCCAGAAGTCCTGTAATTTTATCCAGGAGTTCAGGCTTGGTCATGAAGTAACGATCTTCTCTAGGCAGCATAACGGCATATCCGCCCGCCTGACCACGAGGAACGATGGTTACCTTATGGACCATATCCGCATCATCGAGTACCATTCCTATAATTGTATGTCCACTCTCGTGAAAGGCCACAATATTTCGTTCTTTATCTGAAATAACACGGCTCTTCTTGGATGGACCGGCAATCACTCGGTCAATAGCCTCATCCACATCTTCCATTTCGATGACACTTTTATCCGCACGAGCAGCTACCAGGGCTGCTTCGTTTAATAAGTTTTCCAGATCTGCACCAGAGAATCCTGGTGTACGCATCGCAATGGTTTTTACATTGACGTCATCACTAAGATGTTTGTTTTTGGCGTGTACTTGCAATACTTCTTCACGGCCTTTAACATCCGGGCGATTAACCGGAATTTGCCGGTCGAAACGGCCTGGACGTAATAAGGCAGGGTCAAGAATATCAGGACGGTTAGTAGCGGCAATGATAATAATTCCTTCATTTGCACCAAATCCATCCATTTCAACAAGCAACTGGTTTAAGGTTTGTTCGCGCTCATCGTGTCCGCCTCCAAGACCTGCACCACGCTGACGACCTACTGCGTCAATCTCATCAATAAAGATAATACATGGAGAGTTTTTCTTGGCATTTTCAAATAAATCACGTACACGGGAAGCACCAACACCTACGAACATTTCCACAAAGTCTGAACCACTGATGGAAAAGAATGGTACACCAGCTTCACCAGCTACAGCTCGTGCCAGCAAGGTTTTACCCGTTCCCGGAGGTCCTACGAGCAGAACACCCTTAGGAATTCGCGCACCAATTTTTGCGAATTTGCGTGGATCTTTCAGGAATTCAACAACTTCCACTAATTCCTGCTTTTCCTCGTCTGCCCCAGCTACATCTTTAAAACGAACATTTTTCTTATCTTCACTGTAAAGTTTAGCTTTACTCTTCCCAAAGTTCATCATACGGCCGCCGCCGCCCTGCATTTGATTGAGCAGGAAGAAAATTAAGAAGAATATAATAATAAATGGAATAATTGAGGTGAAGAAGGTTACCCAAGCACTAGGCTCTTCCTTCGCCATCACATCCATTTCAATTCCTTGTTCTGATGCTGCATTTTCAATGGTAGAAAATATTTCTTCATTCGCAGGTATTTCTGCTGCAAATGCAGTTGTTTTATTATCTTCCTGTGACATATCACCAGTAATGGCGTAAGCATAATTTGTATACTGAGCGGTCATTTGCTCTATTTGACCGTTATTTAACGCCTCTTTAAATTCAGTGTAAGTTAATTGTTTGGTTTCCTGATTCGGGCCGTTAATTAAGCTCACGATGCCAATAACCACTAAGAAGATAATTAAGTAAAATATCGTATTGCGGAATACCCGGTTCATTTCTTACCTCCTCCCAAGCGAGAAAACTATAATAAATAGTACCATATTAAATTCCTGATACTCAACTGATAACCCTCTTTAAATATTTAAACAAAGAACATTGGTTTCATGCATAAAAAATATGGATTATTTCATGGAATATACTTCAGGCTTTAGTACACCAATGTATGGTAAATTACGGTATTTTTCCTGATAATCAAGTCCATAGCCAACCACAAACGCATCCGGCACTTCAAAACCTGCCAAATCTGCTTTGATTTTCGCCTGCCGTCCTGTCGGCTTATCAAGCAGGGTTACAATTTTAATTGAATTAGCTTTACGATACTTAAATAAGTCGACTAAATAACTTAAGGTCAGCCCGCTATCAATAATATCTTCAATAATGAGGATATCTCTTCCTTCTACTTTTGTGTTTAAATCCTTAATAATTTTCACTTCACCGGTCGACTTCATTCCCCCATCGTAACTGGAGACATCCATAAAGTCCATTTCCAGATAGGTTTCAACCCTCTTCAGCAAATCAGCCATAAAAGGCAACGCACCTTTAAGCACACCTACAGCCAGCGGGAAACGATCCTGATACTCGTCTGTTAATTGATCCGCAATGACTTGAATCTTTTTCTGAATCTGGTCTTCGGTAATTAAAATTTCCTCTATGTCGTTATGCATTCCAAAGCTCCTCCTATTTTATGTAATCAATTTTTATGTCTTTAAAGAAATCCGAAGCCACTTATTATTGGAGGGACTACTTATAACTTCCCCTTTTTTCAGTCCCAATAACCAAATAATTTTTCCCATGTTATCTGTGATAATCGGCCACTCATCCCGCTTGTGTCCGGGAATTTTTTCATCAATAAAGATATCTTTAATCTTTTTACTGCCTCCCAGACCCCGAATTCTGATCCTGTCACCTTTTTCCCGTGTTCGAATAATAAGCGGAAAGGACAGGTGCGAAACATCACAAACAAATTCAAACGGGCTCGCTTCTCCCGGCTTTTCACATGCTTCTTCCACCTTTACATCCAGCTCTCTTCCATCCGGTAAGATCATCCTTTCACCAGGATATACCTCCTGACAATACGTCCGGTTTTCCCTGGATTTAAACGTCAGCATTAATTGATGATAGGATTTTATTACTCTTAATCCACCGGGGAAATCAAGTTGAAGGTTAGGTCTTTCTGTATCCAGAAGCTGAAGAAGTTTCTCTGCATGAATCGCTGAATAACCTTGTCCTTTAGAACGATAGAGATACCTTAATATTAGATGAAAGGCCCTTCTTTGTAAAGGACGTGCGTAAGACTGAAACCGTACCAGATCAATCGTTTTATCCTCCCCATCCTGGCCTGTGCTGACGGACTGTTCAACCGCTTTTTGAGCTTCAGCCAATAAAAATTCTTCATCTTCCTGCAGGGTCTCACTCATATGCTGCATGCTTTCATGAATACTTGGATTGTAATTTTTGATGAAGGGAACCAGGCGCTTACGAAAGGCATTTCTGGTATAAGCTTCATCTGCATTGGTCTCATCATAACGCGGCGACAGCTGATGATAATGGCAATAATCCTCAATTTCCCGCTTGGTTAAGCATAAGAAAGGGCGAATAATCCATCCGTTTGCAAAATTCCTCTTATAAGGAATTCCCTTAGGAAGAACTCCCCTCGTCAGCTGCATAAACATGGTTTCCGTCTGGTCATCTCCGTGATGTCCCATAGCAAGGACAGGATGATGGGACCGCCTGATCTCATTCTCAAAAAATTGATAACGGACCTCTCTGGCTGCTTCCTCCACACCTGCCTTATGCTCTCTTTGATACTTTGCCACATCCAGGCTTTTTGAAATACATGCTACATTCCACTCCCGGCACAGCTTCTCAACAAATTGCACATCCTGCCGGGAGGCCTCTCCTCTAAGCCTGTGATCCAAGGTCAGGGCCGTAATCGATAGCTGGTAACGCTCCCGAATAGAAGTGAAAAAATGGAGAAGGGCCAGGGAATCGGCACCACCGGAAACCGCAATAAAAATAGGGTCTCCCCTCTGAAACAACTGGTGTCGATGACAGAATGATAAAACTTTATCTTCCAGCAATCCACCCACTCCATTTCCTGCTCTGCTTTTCCATATTCATATGGTACCACTACTAAACCAAGAACTAAAGTTAAAAAGTAGAGATGACCTGCAAAAGTAAATAGAAGACGTAGAGCACTCCAGTTACCATAGCAATTCCCAAAGATTCCATCCATTTGGGAGGGGAGGATTTTTGCTGGACAGAGGTATAGTTCTTTTGTCTCGATGTTGCAGCAGATGGTTGACTTCTCGGTATTGGCTGCTTTCTATTTTCCGCAATTTTCCGGGCCAGTTCTTTCTGCATTTGGGCGCTTGATGAATATTGTCCGCGCAGGGCTTTCTCAAGACAAGTACGATAGGATCGGAGCTGCTGGTTTGCTTTAATTTTATTCATGAGTGTCTGATAGGGCTGATGACCTTTATCAAATCGATCCGGATAGTAAACCTGTATCATTACCATTGCAACGGCAAACAGATCATAGGCGGGGTCAGCTTTCCGTGAACCAAACTCCCAATACCCCCGATCATAAAACTCCGTGTACTCCTTTATTGCCCGGCCCTGTTTTGTAGTTCCGCCAACATCTATCCACCGAAGTCTCGATGGAGAATGAGTGACAATTAAATTTTCAGGCTTTAAATCCCCAAAAACCCAGCCAATCTGATGCAATTGATGTAAATCTCCCAGCAGCTGAATCATCATTATTCCGAGCCAATCATCCCCTTTTTGCTGAACAAATGAATTCAGACTCTGACCCTTCAGGTATTCCATCACATAAAACGAATACGAAGCCGCTTGTTTTGGCACCCAATCATCCACATCAATTAAAGAAGGCCCGAGACGCTTTCCCTGGGCCTTTTCAAATGCTTTTAGTACATTCACTTCTGTTGTAATCGCTGAGGCTTGATGACTGATTTTTAACGCAACCGACCGCTGGTTATAAAGGGCTAAATATACAGTCCCTATAGCACCGGAACCAAGGACTTTTACAATTTGATAGGTATTTTGATGCCATTTTCCTCTTATTTTTGTACCCGGACGTAAATTAAAAACCGGTTTCTTCGTAGATATCCCCATTTTCTGAACTCCATCCCTCTAATTTTGGTGTGGATTGGAAATGATGGATTGCTTCTTTAAGCGCAGGACCCGTCGGTGTAATTCCTCCGCTTGTTAATTTAGGAAAAACAGACGAGATATTTTGCAGTTTATTCGTCCATGGCATGATTTCATTGACAGGCTGCTTTTTACCAGGAAAACTGTAAATGGCAAACCGATTTTTCCCTGTTCTTGCATTTAAACTTAAAGATAAATCCTCTAATGACTCTTTTACAGTTGCCAATTTCGGGCTCATGCTGGCGCTTGTATCTACTAGAATGAGTACCTCCAAATCACTGGTTTCTCCTAAATCGTCTACAACCTCCATCACTTCTCCGCGCTTTTCCGGTGGTAAATCTTCCATAGATTTCTCATCACCAAGTATTTGCTGAAGTTCCTGATTCACAACCCCTTGCAGCGTCTGGGTCATGGCCTGCTTCGTAACCATCTGAACCGTCTGCGATAGAGCCTGTGCGTATACAATTCGACTCACACCACCGCCAGCTGTTGAAATGTCCTCTACTTCTTCCAATCCCTCCGGCTGCTCCGAATCATCATCCTCAAGAACACCTATCACATTTACCGAAATTCCCTGCTGATAGGCAATTGAACTGATAGAAGCCGGGTCTTCCCCTTGATTCGAACAACCATCCGTAATTAATAGAATCTGTTTAATTGTACCTTTCTTCATGCAAATCCCTCCTAAAATCTACTACCATCATTGCCCGAAAAAAAAGAAAATATACAAAGAAAAGCGGAGGCGACCGGTCAGGTCCGACAGCATAAGCAGAATATCCGGAGTGGCCGCTTTTGGCCATGGAGGTATTCTGCTTATGACCGCTTGGGCCTGGGAGCCGCAGCTAGACAAAGAAAAGCGGAGGCGACTGGTCAGGCCTCAGGGGTTAGGAATAACTGACGTGAAGGACAATTGCCGGGGGAGTTCCAATCTAAATGGCCTTCATATACCTTATGAAGGCCATTTAGAGAATTAATACCACCCACAATGGGCTTCATACCGGAAATGAAGGCCATTAAAAGGTACAACCATACCCGAAATGACCTTCATCCATCCTATGAAGGACATTAAATTATTTTTAACCCATGGACTAGGCCTTCATATCATCAATAAAGACCAAAAACCCAATATTAATCAGGTATACAGTTCTTCACTCCTGCCTGGCCAGCACGATTCATTAGTCACACACCTCCACCCCCAATAATCTCCGCCTCTCCGCCACAAAAAGACGCAGTACCATTACTGCGCCTTATGAAGCGGAAAGGAAGCCCATTTCGGAATATGTTCTTCCAGTTTGGCTACTAATACGGTCATATCATCATCAATTTCACCTGATTTGGTCCTTACAACCTCCTCCAGAATAATATCCGCTATGGCTTGCGGATCATTGGTTTCTATACTTTTAATCTTTCTTCTCAACCACATATCCACATTTTCTATATGATCAGGCCCTTCAAAGATGCCATCGCTCATCATAATCAATATATCATCCGGTTTCAGCTGCTCACTGACCACATCCACATCGAATTCTTTAATAATTCCGATTGGCAGATTTCCTGCTTCTACCTTAATGATATCTGAGGTCCGTCTGACAAAGCTTGGCGTAGACCCGATTTTCAGAAATTTGGCCCCGGCATGGTGCAGATCAATAACTGCTAGATCCAAAGTAGAGAAAATCTCATCCGTGGTGCGTAAGGACAATATGGAATTAATCGATTTTATCGCAACCTTTTCATCTATTCCTGATTGCAATATTTGTCTTAACAACCGTAATGTCTCCATACTCTCCATATAAGCCCGTTCTCCATTACCCATACCATCACTTATCGCCAGCGCATATCTCCCACTTCCAAGTTCCATCGTTAAATAACTGTCTCCGGAAATTAGTCCTCCGCCTTTGGCTGCGTGGGCAACACCGGTTTGAATATTGTACTGTCTTGCTGATTTAAAGGTGAAATAACCATAGCCATTAGGAAAAGGAGATACTTCTTCCTTATCAACAATCACCGTTTCCTCCAGAATATCTGATAGTGCCGGGGCAATGACTTTCGAACCTTCTCCGTGATAATCATAAAAAGACAGGTTCATTTCGATATCAATGTTGCCCGGATCAAGACTATAAATATCCAGCTTCTCTATTTCAAAGCCCAGATTCCGAATGGCCTGTACAATTTCCTGTTCCTGCTGCTCATGAATTTGCCGTTCCTTCATAATTTCCTTAGCAAAATTGTCCATGACATCGGAAACGCCTCTCAATTGTTCCGCAACAAACTTCCGACTTTCTTTCACCTGTTTTTTCAGACGCTGATTCGCCTCGTAAAAGGAAAGCTCATTTTTCATGGTTTCATAAACTTTCCCGGATTTTACACAGTGATTCTCAAAATCTCTTTTTAATTTTCGTTTATTATCAAAGGTTCCTTTTTCCATCTCATCCATAATCTCCGTCATATAGTCGTAGGTCTGGTCAAATTTATGTACCCAGCAGCTTTCCTTTTTGAAACAGGACTGGCACGTTTTTTCTGTTACGTTGCTTAAAAAATAATCTCGTTCCTTACCATCCTGCGTCTGAGGGGTAACCCCATCAATTCGCGAAAAGCTTTTGGAGAGAGCCTGAAACATATCAGAAAATGTCTCCACTCTTTGTGCTGTCACATCCCTGACCTTTTGCAAATATTGCTGCTGCTCTTCTGTATGTTCATTTGTTCCTGGAATATATCGGGCCATTTTACGAATCCAGCCATCAGGTGTCGCAAAAAATAATGCGATAGCAAGTCCCGTCTCAATCATAACCGGTCTAAATGGAGCCCCCTGACCTTCTCCATAAATTCCAATTAAAAGCGTTGCGACGAACAAGCCCAAGCCTACTCCAATTTTCTTACCATCCTTTAAAAGTCCACCCAGCAGACCGGCAAAGGCTAACAAACTCATTTGATACAGACTCGCAACATCAGCCAGACTCAAAACCAGTCCTGTCACTACACCTACCGTTGATCCGATCGCTGCTCCGGCAATATAAGCCAGTAATAACACGACATAACGGGAAAAGACCTGCTCCACTGATGCATCCAAAACAATCCAGCCGATCATTCCGGTCAACACCGAAGCCAGCAAAATCATCATGCAGACAATTTCCTCATTCTTTAAATCTTTTTTTACGGCATTTGGTGATAATATCGGCACACTCTGCATAAAAATGAGAACAAGTATCACGCTTAAACTGGATTCTACAATAGATAATACCCACTGGTAAGTTTCCATTTGCCCCGCCAGATAAGATCCGGAAATTCTCGGAATGATGCAGGAAATGAAAACAAAAACCGGAAGCCATTTTTGCTGATTAGTGGTCTTTCTGAATATACCCGCAAGAACACAAAATAAAAAGATACTGCTAAGTAAGAACAGAGAATGCTCCCAATGAAGGGTCAAGCTTCCAGCCAGTACGGCAAAGGCTACTTTTAGGGATAATTTCCGTCTGATCATCCAAATTGATGCAAAGAAAGCAACCGCAAAGGGCGAAACTGATTCAAGGATAATGGCTCTGCCTAAGAGAAATCCAGCAAATAGAAGAAGCCAGCCCTCTTCAATAAGTTTTCGCTGTGAAAGTTCTTTCGTCTTCCTTTTTGCATTTATCAAAGCAAAACGAAGCTGCTGGTATAATGATTTTGATTGACTTCTTGTTACAGATTCAATCATGGTCGATCACTCCTTTACCTATTGATTTAACCACATAACCACTAATTTTTTTGTCAAAACAGGAGGACAACCATAAAAAAATCTTCGACGTCTTTCTGAAAATGATTTTTCAATTCAACAAGAAAAAAAGAACGTTTGATTCATTTGAAACAATGTGTGTCATAATCCCTCGACATCATCAAAATTTTACCAGTCTTTTTCCCTGATCATGTATAAGTGGACCATCAGAATAATGCTGGATAATGTGAAACTTCCATCAGTGGGAATAGTACGGTCAGTTAATATGTCATAAAAAAATTTATAGAACGGTTGACACAATATATATCCTGTTGTATTATATTTTTTGTGCGTTTCAGATATAAACTATTTGGCGGCGTAGCTCAGCTGGCGAGAGCGTACGGTTCATACCCGTGAGGTCGGGGGTTCGATCCCCTCCGCCGCTACCATATTTTCATTTCTTTACTACGGCCCGTTGGTCAAGTGGTTAAGACACCGCCCTTTCACGGCGGTAACACGGGTTCGAATCCCGTACGGGTCATACGAAAAGCGTAGATGTTAAGTAGAAAACCCCCTTTCAGGACAGAAGAGTCACTGAAAAGGGGGTTTTTTATGAAGTATTGATAATACTGGAGATACCACCACATTTAGTATAGAGCCCATTTTTATGAACATTAAAAAAAGCCCGGGATTCTCATTCCAGGGCTTTTCCTTATATCTATTACGTTAAATGATTCATTTTGATTTTATACAGTCAGACAGCAAGTTAACCTTTTTTAGCACCACGTCCACCACGTTTAGATTCCGTGTTCTTTCTTAAAGAAGCTAAGCGATCTTCACTGTCTTTAAGAAAACGGTTCATTTTGGCTTCAAATGATTCACTGCGTCTCTTTGGATTTCCACGTTTGTTGTTGTTGTTGTTAGGATTTTTGTTTTCCTTTGCTTTTTTAATGGAAAGTCCAATTTTTCCTTCACTTACATTAATAACTTTAACTTCTACTTCGTCTCCTACTGTCAAAAACTCATGAATGTCCTTGACATACTTATCTGCTACTTCGCTAATGTGAACCAACCCTGTAGATCCATCAGGCAGTTCTACAAAAGCTCCAAAATTTGTGATGCCCGTTACCTTGCCTTTCAGCTTGCTGCCTACTTCAACTGACATAAAAAAAATGCTCCTCCTTAGAATTTTAAAAAAGTGTACTTCTTATATATTATATATATGCACTTAAAAAAGTGTCAATAAGACGACTCATCGTCGGGTACATTAAAGATAATTTCCCCGTCTTTTGAAAGAAAATAGTCCTTCCTGGCAATTTGTAAAATGTAATCTGTATCATTTAATAAGTCAATTTCCTGTTGCAGGTTCTTTTCTTTTACTTCTAGTTTATCCAATTCATCATTTAATTGTTCATATTCACTGACTTTTTCTTTATAAAGTTCACGCTGATTTAAATGAAAGGTGATTAAATAAGCAAATACACTCACTGCAACAATTGCAAAAAGGGTCAATCGACGATAAAGACGCTTTTTACGCTTATTTTGCCGCTCCACATATGCATCATATTCTCGTACATAATTTGAATCCAGTCTGGTTACTCGTTTATTAGCCGAACTCATCGTCGATTTACCTCCTTTTTGCAAAAATCGATTTCCAAATGTCAACCAGGTTATTTATTATTTTACTACAAAGTTCTAAAAAAGAAAGAATATATTTTTTGACATTCTCAGGAATAAGCTTTTTTATTTGATTCCAGACAAATATCAGAGGTCTTCTTAATAGCTTCCATGGAATGAACAGGACCCAGATGACAGCCGTCCAGAAAAGAGTTAAGAGGTAGGTTAGCACCTTCAGCATCCAGGAAAGCGGGGCGATCACCAAACGTTGAATGAGCCTCCGCAATACTTGCCAGGTGGTAACGGAAAACTGAATGAGATGCTCCAAAACTTTTAAATACCATACCCTTAGAAGCGCTTGATAAAACGCAAAGCCAAAAATAAGGGCTAACCAGATATAAAAGCGAATTTGTCCATAATTCGTTAAGTATAAGATATAAAATATTATTAAACCCTGCAAAATCCAGAACAGAATCTCATTACAATAATGAATCCAAGGCTTTCGCTTTTTTCGTTCATTGAATCTGTGAAAGGTATCCGCAGCCATCCCAAGGTAAATTCCGCTACCGGCCATCACAAGCATGGTTATAAACTGCAGGGATAAACTCATTTAAATAGCTTGCTAAAGAGACCTTTAGCTTTATCTCCTTGCTGGTCGTCTATATATGATAATTCATATACCCGCCCCTTAATGGATACTAAAGTCTCGTCCAAATTTAAATTCTTCATATGCAGGTTTTCGCCGCGTACAACCAGGTAGCCAAACGAGGTTTGAAGTAAAAATTCTTCATTATCAAAGCTATCTACTTCCTTAACTCCTGTAATTTCAAGCTCTCTTCGGTTCAGTACCTTTACATGGTGTTCCTGTGGTTCTCTTGTGCTCGGATAAAATTGGTTTTCATAATTCATATACTCGCCCCTCCTTATCATTAAAAATCTATGATAAAAAGGACAAGTATAGAACTTAAAAGTTTATATTTTTTAAATGGCCGTATTCCATTGGCTTTTTCCTCGAATATAAGTTTTTAAGAGATATTAGTGAAACATCGAGGAGGAATTATGGCCTGTTAATGCGTGAAAAAACTAGTCCTGATGAACAGGTTCTTCCTTTACAACTGTATAAAGACCTTGTGCTTCATCCTTCTTTACGGTTTCACGGAGATCGTTTACTTTTACGGTCAGCAGCTTCTGGCCAAAGCGTATGGTTAACTCATCCCCTGCGGATAGTTTGGTTGATGCTTTAGCAGGCTGTCCGTTTAATTGAATTCTCCCCTGCTCGGCTACTTCCTTAGCTAATGTTCTTCTTTTAATTAAACGTGAAATTTTTAAAAATTTATCTAATCGCATAGACTTTACCTCTCTTTTTCGTTAGACTTTGCTTCATTCCAAAGTTGATCCATTTCCTCTAAAGTCATATCATTCAAGGTTTTCCCCTGTTCCTTTGTCCTCTTTTCGATGAATTGGAAGCGCCGCTTAAAGGTTTGATTACTTCGCTGCAGAGCAATTTCAGGATTTATTTTATAATGTCTGGCCAGATTAACGATGGAAAACAGGATATCCCCCAGTTCCTTTTCCATTTCGGTAGTTGTTTGTTTCGCTAAGGACTGTTTAAATTCCTTTATTTCCTCCATAATTTTATCAAAAACAGGTTGAAAGTCCTCCCAGTCAAAGCCAACCTTACCTGTCTTCTTTTGCAATTCAAATGCAATCAGTAAAGCAGGAAGTGACTTTTCAATATCATCGACAATCGATTCTTCCTCAACTCCGCCTTTTTCATCCCTTTTTATTTCATCCCAGGTCTTAACTACTTCATCAGAGGTATTCAGATTTACATTCCCGAAAACATGCGGATGCCTGCGAACCATTTTATCGGTAATATGCCGGATTACGTCATCCACACTGAAATATCCCTCATCTTCACCAATTTGACCATGAAGCATAACCTGAAGGAGAACATCGCCTAATTCATCCGCAAGCTTTTCATCATCCTGTTCATCAATGGCCTCAATCACCTCATAGGCTTCTTCAAGTAAATACGGACGCAGGGATTCATGGGTTTGTTTGCGATCCCACGGACATCCATCAGGCCCTCTTAAAATCGCAATGACCTCACGAAGACGGTTGAATTGGTGATGACGCAATTCTGGGGGAGCCGGGGGTACATAAACGCTGATTAAATTGCTTAAAGGCACGGACCGATCCAACTCAAACAGAGGAACCTCTTTGGTCCACTCCTCATCGCTCCCTGCGGCATGTACAACGGTAACAGGATAATGGTCCGGCAAGTCCTCCATTAACGTCAACTTTACTTCCGAAGCAATCATTTGATCATATACCTGGGTAAATACAACGTGCTGGTCAAATTGGACTTCCAAGCGTTTAAATGATGTCGCATCCAGAAATTGAAACCCTTCGACAGGATCAATTTTCAGACTGGCAAATAACGCGTCGAGATAGCTGTGACCCTGTCCTATGTGGATCTGCACGGCCGAATCCTGTTTAGCTTTTTCCAGTAAAATTTGAACAGCTCTTTCCGCCAGCATCGGGTGTCCCGGCGTGGTATAAATGACCGGAAAACTCTCTGCTGCCTGCAATAGATTCTGAACTATTTCCTGATAAACAGGCTCAAATGAATCATGTTTTTCATATACGTCATCAAAGGATTGAAACTGTACCCCATCCGCTACCAGTGACTTTATCACAGGATGATCCATCGTCCGTGTATGGACAACTGACTCAGAGGAAACCAATTGACGATAGACCCCCAGCGGAATCTGATTGATATCCCCTGCCCCTAATCCTAAAATCGTAATCATTTTTTTCATGGTCTTCTCCTCCTGACAACCCACTCGGTTAATTGCTTTCCATATGGGAACAGCCGTAATTCCCTCAGTGTAAGCCCTCCGCTCCAAATGAGGGCTCCAAAGAACGACAGGGCCCCCAGACTGGTGCTTGCTATAATATAGCCTAAAACATCCATTCGATGGTTCACTTCTCCATTTAAGAGTAACAGCTTCATCATGAGGACGATGATCGCCAATATACTTAAAGAGAACAAAAAGGGTTTCCAGGGCAAAATCCGGCGATAGGAAAGGCCTGTATATCTTTTAAGCATAAGAGCAAAGGCTGCCGCCAAAATCAGCACACTCACAACAGAGGCCGTTGCCGCTCCCTGAATTCCGAAAGCAGGAATCAACAGGACATTTAGTATCCCTTTCATTACGACGGCCAGTCCAAACAAGAGTGCCTGTCGTTTCACAAAACCCAGCCCCTGCAAAAAGGTCGACAGTGTCAGCGTAATCGATACCAATAAAATCATAACCATAAAGATTCGCAGCGCTTCTGTACCCACATTCGTTTTAAAGAGCAGAATATTAGCCGATGGAAAAATTAAAATGATTCCTATGGTTGCTGCTGTTGCAAAAAAACATGTAAATTTTAAAGCTCTTTTTACCGATTGCTCCTCTAAATTTCCGGTACCCCTGGCTTTCATTTTTGAAATAGCAGGTATCAGTGCCAGGGATAAAGAGGATCCAAACACCACTCCTAATTGAACTAAGGGCTGTCCCCGATCAAAAATCCCTTTTTCCGCTTTCGCCTCGCTTAAGGTTAGGCCATACTCCTGTAATCCAGGGATAATCGTAAACACATCCACAAGCTGCAGCAGGATGAGCAGCATATAATTTAATCCTGCAATCATACTTGTTTCAAAAAGAACTTTTACCATTCTTCTGATGGAGATCATCTTCAGGGAAAAATGAATCTGGTGCCGCCTGTAGAAAAACAGAAGCAATAGAATCAATATGAGTACTGCTGCACAAGCTGCAATAGAAGAGGATAATGCTGCCCCGCTACCTATATCATAAAGCGATTTCCCCTGCTGAAGAAAAGTATACGTAAACCATAAAATGAGCCCAATCCGTACAAGCTGCTCACCCGTTTGAGAAACAGCTGAAGGACGCATATCCTCTGCACTTTGGAAACTTCCCCGTAAGAATGAGGTAAAGGGGATGAGCAAAAAAAGCAACGAAGCAAATTGAATAGGTCCCTCTAAATGGGGGTCCCCCATCCACCCCGCCATTCGATGAGCACCGAAATATAAAACCAGAAATACGACTCCATTAAGAAAAAACAAAAATATAAAAATCGGGATATATAACGTAATGTGACTTCCCGAATGCCTTTCCTGCCTTGTCTCCAGGTTGAAAGTTGAGATGGCTGCAGGATAACCATATACAGACATCATCCATGCAATAGTGATAAAGGGATACACCTGCTGATAAATATAAAACCCCGTATCTCCTGTTAAGTTTTGGAGCGGAACACGATATCCTGCACTTAAAAGCTTTCCCAATATTCCTGCTGCTGTTAATAGCAATGCTCCCTTAAACACCTGTCTATGACTCATATTGTTCGCCTTTCCTCTTCTCTATGTATGGCATCATTATAGCACAGGAGCCGTCATTCATTACAATACTCGGATAACATCGAAAGAGGACTAGCCCAATGATGAGCCAGCCCTCTAATCATCCCATTAATCCATTTGTCTTGCTAAAAAGCCTGCTGCCGTTTCAGCCGCTTTTTTCTCAGCTTCTCCTAACGCCTCCTCTGAAGTTAACACAACACAACCTACGGGGTCTCCATTCGCTATGATTGGAGCCATCACGTACGAAGAAATGGTTTCTTCCTGTCCTTCAAGAAATTCAATGCTTTGTTCATTACTTTCTGAAACGACATTACGTTCTTCCATAATCTTTTCTATATGAGATCCAATTTTTTTGTTTAAGTACTCTTTTTTCGAGCCTCCTGCTACAGCAATAAATTCATCCCGGTCGGATATAAAAACGGCATGTCCCAATGTGTCAAATAAAGCCTCTGCATACTCTTTTGCAAAATCACCTAATTCATTTATAGGAGAGTATTTCTTAAGAATGACTTCTCCTTCACGGTCAACAAAAATTTCAAGAGGATCGCCTTCCCGAATACGCAACGTTCTTCTAATCTCCTTTGGTACAACAACTCTTCCCAAATCATCGATGCGTCGAACAATACCTGTTGCTTTCATTTACTCACTCAATCCTCGCTTTCTTGGATGTGATTACGTATGGTGACTTTCTCTTGCACCGTTTCGTAAAGTTAGTATTTAACAACAAGGGCAAACTATACACAAGTTGGTAAAAATTAAGGCGGAAAAGCGAGGGTGAACGCAGTTGGACAAGAAAAGCGGAGGCGACTGGTCAGGTCTGGCGGGATAAGACGAAGACATGAAGTGGCATTAGCCACGGAATGGCTTTGGCTTATATCCGCGCAGACCTAGGAGCCGCAGCTGGACAAGAAAAGCGGAGGCGACTGGTCAGGCCCGACGGTTGGGATGCGGATGAAGGCCTTTTGCTTGGAATTCATGTGCTTTAATGTCCGTCATTCGTCTGATGAAGGACACTCCAAAGGCAATCCACCCATCCTTTGTCCTTCATAGCCTCGATGAAGGACATTCCAGTGCAAATCCACCCATCCTTTGTCCTTCATTCGTCTGATGAGGGCCACTCCACTGGAAATCCACCCATCCTCTGGCCTTCACAACCACGTTGAAGGACATTAACCCACTAACAACCAGCAGCAATGGCCTTCAATTTAACCACATACCAGCAATTCCGCACACATCCATGATAGCTAGGAAGAAGCGACCTCCTGCTGTTTCACACGAGGCAGCTTTGTCAGAAATTCGGAAATTACATCGTAACGCTTATGAGCTTGATCCCGGCTGAATTTAAATACCATTTTCAGTTTATTATTTTCAGTTCCAAGCTGAATTAAGCGGCCATATTCATTGGCCAGTTCAAACAGCTTCGATCCATCTACCTGCTGACTTTCTTCCCCATCCATAAGAAGCTCAACATTTAATTTTTTCTCGGTTATGGATTCAATTCGCTCCTGTCTGGCCATGATACGAAGCTTGGTAACTTGCAGGAGGTTTTCCACTTCTTCCGGGTATTCCCCGAAGCGATCCATCAATTCATCCTGAAGATCCAGAATCTCATCCATATTTTCAACAGCCCCAAAACGCTTATACATATCAATCTTTTGTTTTTCATCTTCTATATAAGAAGGTGGGATATAAGCATCGAGATTGACATTGATTTCAACGTCAAATGGCTTGGCTTCTTCATAGGTTTTTCCTTCTTTTTTCGCATCGATAGCATCCTTAAGCATCTTGGAATACATATCAAAACCTACAGAATCAATAAACCCGTGCTGTTCCGCACCTAATAGATTTCCTGTTCCACGAATGGATAAGTCACGCATCGCAATTTTAAACCCGGAACCAAGCTCGGTAAATTCTTTGATTGCCTGCAGTCGTTTTTCAGCCACCTCTGTCAGCACTTTATTCTGCTGATGTGTGAAGTACGCATATGCAATCCGGTTCGATCTGCCTACACGTCCCCTTAACTGATAGAGCTGACTTAGTCCCATTTTATCTGCATCGTAGACAATCAGAGTATTTACATTCGGAATATCCACACCTGTCTCAATAATCGTTGTACTGACCAGAACATCCGAATGCCCCTCTAAAAAGTCAAACATCACATTTTCCAGCTGATTTTCATTCATACGCCCGTGGGCAAACGTCACCCGGGCATCCTCTACTAACACATCAATTTCGGCAGCCATTCGTTCAATATTTTCCACACGATTATAAAGAAAGAAAACCTGACCTCCGCGGGAAAGCTCCCTCTCTATAACCTCCCGAACAAACTGAGGATTATATTCAATCACATATGTTTGAATAGGGAACCGGTTTTCAGGCGGTGTTTCAATGACGGATAAATCCCTTACGCCAAGCATGGACATATGAAGGGTACGCGGAATCGGTGTTGCTGTTAACGTTAAAACATCAATGTTGGTTTTAAACTGCTTTATCTTTTCCTTGTGCTTCACCCCGAAACGCTGTTCTTCATCCACAATTAACAAACCGAGGTCCTTGTATTGAATATCCTTGGATAAAATCCGATGAGTTCCGATGACAACATCCACCAGACCCATTTTCAGTCCATCTATCGTTTCCTTCTGCTGCTTTCTAGAACGAAAACGGCTTAAAAGTCCTATGTTAATGCCATAATCCTGGAACCGCTCCTGGAAGGTTTCAAAATGCTGCTGAGCCAGGACGGTTGTTGGAACAAGGATCGCTACCTGTTTTTCATCCAAAATGGCTTTAAATACCGCACGGATCGCAACCTCTGTCTTCCCGTAGCCAACATCCCCGCAAAGCAGACGGTCCATTGGTCGCGACTTCATCATATCCTGTTTGATTTCCTCAATACAACGAAGCTGATCCTCTGTTTCTTCATAAGGAAAAGCCGCTTCGAATTCCCTTTGCATTTCATTATCTCCCGAGAAGGCAAAGCCCTTGGTCCGCTCCCGTTCAGCATAAAGTTTGATTAAATCATCGGCAATATCTTCAACGGAAGACTGGACCCGATTTTTGACCTTTTTCCATTCACTTCCGCCCAGTTTATACAGCTTAGGTTCCTTTCCTTCACCAGAACCTACATATTTCTGAACAAGATCAATCTGGTCAATGGGTACATAAAGCTTGTCATCACCAGAATATTTTATAAGCAAATAATCTTTATGAAGGCCATTTAGCTCCAGTGTTTCAATCCCAACATATTTACCAATACCATGATTGGCATGAACGACATAATCCCCGATTTTTAGTTCCTGATAGCTTTTAATACGCTCTGCATTGGAGATTTTCTGCCTTCTTTTCGGACGTTTTGTTTGTTTTTTAAATAGCTCCTGTTCAGTGATTACGGCAACACGAAAGAGCGGAAGTTCAAAGCCTCCACTTATCTGACCTTCTACAATAGTTGGCGTTTTTAAAGGAAACTCAATTCCCTGATCAGCAACTCTGGCTTCCATCCCGTAATCTTCCAGAACAGATTGCACCTTCTCCACCCTGTTTTTGGTAGGAGCCACGATAAAAACAGAAAAGCCTGCTTTATCCCATCTGTTCAGTTCACTTTTCAGCAGGTTCATTTGTCCGTGAAATTCCTGCATGGCACGGCAGGAAATATTAATTAAATTTTCCGGATTTGTATTGGCAATATGACGTAAAAAGACCGACATATACAGCTTGGAGTACCCCGTTAATTTTTCCTGAATATCATTCCAGGAAAAGGAGACGCTGAGGTCACGCACCATTTTATTCTGCTCCAATAAATTTGCATACCAGTCCGCTTCCTCCTGGTCCAATCTGGAGGCTGTTTCTTCCACTCGACTCATTTCATCAATGACAACCAACCCATTTTGCGGAAGGTAATCTATCAAACTAGCGGCCTGATCATAAAATAAGGAACTATACTTATAAATCTCCTGAAAGGTTTCGCCATTTTTCAGCCGTTCAATATCATAATCAATATTTTCTACTAATTCCTTCTTAGCGTGATCATTCTTCATTTTCTTTAAGGACTCACTCAGGGCCTGTTCCAGTCTTTGTGCGCCTGTCAGCCGTTCCTCGTCCGTGAGCAGGACCTCCTCAGCTGGTCCAACTGTAATGGATGACAGTTTTTCATTAAACGAGCGCTGAGAATTTGAGTCAAAATAACGAATTGAATCGACCTCATCATCAAAGAGTTCAATTCTGACCGGGTATTCACTTGTCAGTGGAAATAGATCAATAATACCCCCGCGTATACTGAATTCACCCTTAGCCGAAATCATATCCTCCCTGCGATACCCCATTTCAACCAGGGATTGTGTATAATCATGAATAGAAATGGCCTCACCAACTTGAAAAGAAAGCTGTGATTGTTCCCAGCTTTTTATAGGAGGAAGTATTCGTTTGCAAGCAGCTATAGGAGCAATAAATACTCCTTTTCGCTTATGAATCCATTGGTTTAACGATTCCATCCGCTGGCTTAATAGCTCAGGACTGGCAACAGCAATTTCTGATGCCATAAGCTCATTAACCGGATAAAGATAAACATCTTCCTCATGACTTAAATCTAATAAATCCTCATAAAGTGCCTGAGCCTGACTTAAGTGGTGTGTCAGAACTAAGACCGGCTTATCCAGTGATTCATTAAGCAAGGAAATAAAAACACTGCGAGCTGCCCCGGACAGGCCTGACACGAGCTGCTCTTTCATTCCTGATGAAAAGCCTGAAATAATGGTCTGTATATCATTTTGTTCCTGAAGGTAGTTTTTTAAACCCTGCAAACCTTACTCCCCCTTAAGACGTACAAAAATGCTTTGGTGGACCAACACCAAAGCTTGTTTTTTCATTCCATCGTGCTGCTATTGAATAAAGCTGTCAAGTTCATGATAGTCTGGATGGTTGTTTAATGCATCCTCACAATGGTCACAGATGGCCTTAACCTCCATATGACCATCCTTTGTGTAATCAATCATTTCATTCCGCTCTTCATTGGAAAGAATGTGAAGACCTAAATCTTCTTCATGAACATATGATTGCTGCAATTCTCCAATTTTATCTCCGCAATGGCGGCAACGGTAAATGACAGCCATTACCAACCCTCCCTCGGTACAAACTTATTAAAAGTTTGCCCGTGGCAGCGGGATCTTATACAGTCAAATATATTAAGAATTGAAATGATTCATGACTTCTAAAAATGGTTTTTCCAGCCACATTTCACAGGCTTCTGCTGCACTTTTCACACTATCCTCAACTTTTGGCTTCTGTTCCTCTGTAAATTTGCCTAATACATAATCAATAATCGGTACATTCGTTTCCGGTCGCCCTATGCCTATACGTATGCGTTTGAAATTTTTCAGTGTCGTCTGGTCAATAATATTGCGTATGCCATTGTGTCCACCATGTCCACCCTTTTGCCGCAGACGAATTCTTCCTGCGGGCAAATCCAGATCATCATAAACAACCAGCAAATCCTCAATATCCAGGTCATAAAAGTCCATAAACGGTCGGACAGCTTCCCCTGATAAATTCATATATGTAAGCGGCTTTAAAATAAGTACCTTTTCACCGTTCAAATGTTCTATCGTATATAAAGCATTATATTTTTCTCTGTTTAAGGACCAGTGATTTCTCTCAGCCAGCTCATCAATCACCTGGAATCCAATATTATGTCGGGTGTTTTCAAATTTGGAGCCCGGATTACCCAGTCCCACAATACATTTCATTGCTTTTCCCTCTTTCAATCCCATAATTGGTGTACGAACTTCTTAAAGTGTAAAAAAGGCCAAATTAGGAATTTGGCCCCTTTTTTACTATATTACGTATTTATTCTTCTTCTTCATCATTGCTTTTCTCATTGATGACTTCTGGCTCTGCCGGCTCTTCCTCATCAGCGCCTTCCTCATCAGTATTCGCATTTTGAGGAGGCAGAACTGTCACAATCGTCGTTTCATCGTCACTAAGAATCTCATAGTCCTTGCTGCCTTTTAAGTCCCCAACAACAATTCCTTCTCCAATTTTCAATTCAGAAATATCTACATTAATCACTTCAGGAATTTCATTAGGTCTGGCACGAACATGAAGCTCATGCAGAGTCTGCTGAAGAACGCCTCCATCTCTTACACCTTCTGAATCTCCTTCTAAATTAATAGATACTTCTACATCCACAACTGAAGACTTGTCTACCAGGTAAAAGTCAACATGTATAATTTCACCTTTGAGCGAATCAGACTGATAGTCATATAACATGACATCTAAAGGCTTATTCCCCTGAACTTCCAAAGAAAATACGGAGTTACGACCTTCTTCACGAACGGTTTTAATCAATTCCAGGTTATTCACCGAAACCGTTACAGGTTCTTTATCCTTGCCATATACAACCGCAGGAATAAATCCATTTTGGCGTAATTCCCTATTATTGGATCGACGCAGATCCTTTCTTTCATTAGCTTTAATAGTTGCTGTCATAACTTCATCAACCTCCAAATTTTACACTGATTTTATTTTTTCCTTTTTCTTTCTTTGATAAACCTCTGTGGTTCTCATGAAACAATGAAAAAATTATGTTTATTCTTTGGTGTTGATTCTTGAATACTGACTTGCTAAAAGCTCTTATCGCATATTTGCTGCAATCTGCTACAAATGTAAAACTGCTTTCCTGCTTCGAATCATCTACGCCTTTCTTGTCCAGCCGGTCGCCTTCGCTTTTCTTTATTCAAACAAGTCACTTACAGATTTGAGTTCATGAACACGAGTAATAGCTTCACTGATTAATGGGCCAACAGACAATTGAGTAACCTTGTCTATTTTTTTGCTTTCAGGAAGTGGAATCGAGTTGGTTACCACTAATTCCTTAATCTTGGAATTCTGAACACGTTCAATTGCTGGACCCGAAAGAACAGGATGCGTACCACAAGCATATACTTCTTTGGCGCCATTTTCAACTAAGGCGTTTGCAGCCAGGGTAATCGTGCCCGCCGTATCAACAATATCATCCACTAATATAGCGGTCTTTCCTTCAATATTACCGACAATATTCATAACCTCGGAAACGTTTGGTTTCGGTCTGCGTTTATCAATAATGGCGATAGGTGCCTTTAGCAGATCAGCCATTTTGCGGGCCCGTGTTACGCCTCCATGGTCAGGAGATACAATCACAGGGTCATCGATACCTTTTTTACTAAAGTACTCTGATAAAATGGTTACACCCAATAATTGGTCAACCGGAACATCGAAAAAGCCTTGAATCTGGGGAGCGTGTAAATCAAGAGTAATAAGGCGTGTTGCTCCCGCAGTCATTAATAAGTTCGCCACAAGCTTTGAGGTGATCGGTTCTCTTGAACGGGCTTTTCGGTCCTGTCTTGCATAGCCATAATACGGGATGACAACATTGATCGTCTTTGCAGATGCTCGTTTTAAAGCATCAATCATGATGAGCAGCTCCATCAGATGGTCATTTACCGGATCAGAGGTGGATTGAATCACATACACATCACATCCTCTGATGCTTTCCTCAATATTAATCTGTATTTCACCGTCACTAAATGTTTTTACAGAACACTTCCCCAATTCTGTACCTATATTCTCCGCAATCTCCTGAGCAAGATCCGGATTGGAATTCAGGGTGAAAACCTTTAAGAATGGGTCTTTGTATGTGTTAGGCATCTTTATTTGGACCTCCAATTACTTTTTTCTAATATTTTTAAGTCTTTCCACGTAGCCTTCCTTATTCGTCTGACGGGAGCGGGCAATAGATAAGGATTCTTCGGGCACATTCTTTGTAATCGTGGAACCTGCTGCTACATAGGCACCCTTTTCAATCGTTACCGGCGCGACAAGATTGGAATTACACCCAATAAATGCTCCATCTTCAATAATGGTTTTATGTTTATTTTCCCCATCATAATTTACTGTTATCGTTCCACAGCCAATATTAACCTCTTTGCCTACCTCAGCATCCCCGACATAACTGAGATGTGAAGCTTTACTTCCTTCTTCAAACACGGACTTCTTCACTTCTACAAAGTTGCCGATTTTCACGTTGTTTTTAATATCAGATGATGGTCTTATATGTGCATATGGTCCAATTTTAACATATTCTCCAATTTTACTATCATGGGCTACACTTTGCTTAATCGTTGTTCCAGATCCAATTTCACAGTTTTTAATTTCGGTGTTGGCTCCAATAAATGCTTCCGTTCTGATTACTGTAGAACCATCAATGGTACAGCCTGGTTCAATGATGACATCCTGTTCAATTTTTACATCCGGACCAATATAGGTATGTTCAGGATCAATCAATGTGACTCCATTACGCATATGACCTTCATTTATCCGAATTCGCATATGCTTTTCCGCACGGGATAAGGCTACACGGTCATTCACACCCATAGTTTCCGCAAAGTTATCGGTCTGGTAGGCAGCAATTTTTTCACCCTGTGATTTTAAAATTTCAATCACATCAGGAAGGTAATATTCCCCTTGTGCATTATCATTGGAAACATCCTTGAGGGCATTAAATAGAGCCTGATTATCAAAACAGTATGTACCGGTGTTAATCTCCTTTATGGCAAGTTCGTCTGGGGATGCATCTTTGTGTTCAACAATCTTTTCTACCTCATTGGCTTCATTCCGTACTACACGACCATAGCCTGCAGGATCGTCAGCTCCGGCTGTAAGTACCGAAACCTTGGCCGCTTCCTTTTCATGATGGGAAACAAATGCCTCTAACGTTTCTGCTGTGAGTAAAGGAGTATCCCCACAGACAACAAGGGTGGTGCCTTCCTTATCACTTAGCAATTCCTCCGCCTGCATCACAGCATGACCCGTACCCAGCTGCTCCTCCTGTATCACAAATTCCGTGGCATCCCCCAGTTCATCTTTGACCTTTTCTGCGCCAAATCCAACCACAGTTATCAACTGACTAAGCTTTAATTCATTCAGCTGATCGGTTACATGCTGAACCATCGGCTTCCCGCATACGGGGTGAAGCACTTTATATAAAGAGGACTTCATTCTTGTACCCTGTCCAGCAGCTAAAACCACTGCAAATCGTTGTGACATTCAGTACCCTCCATCCACAATTCCTGTAATCTTTATCTCTAAAATTTAGTATGTATTGACTCCCTCATATTATAGCAAATTATAAAGCAAACATGAACTAAAAATACAAGGCGTTGAAGCAGGGGTATTACAGCCAGTTAGTACGTGATAAATAACAACAAAAAAAGAAGCCTAATCCCTTGAGATTAGACTTCGCTTCGCTTCATTTACGAGGCACCAGCTTCTTCATATTCAACTTCTTCTCCTGCTCGATCATATTCTGCCAAAACAGCGTCCTGAATTTTGCCACGAGTATTAGAATTAATAGGATGTGCTATGTCCCGAAATTCACCATCAGGAGTACGCTTACTTGGCATCGCTACAAACAAGCCATTATTCCCGTCAATGACACGAATATCGTGCACAACGAACTCTTGATCCAAGGTAATTGATGCAATCGCCCGCATTCTTCCATCTGTGTTGACGCGGCGTAATCTTACGTCAGTTACTTCCATTATGTCTCACCACCTTTTCCCTTAGAACTTATATGCAATATTCCACAAATGGACAAAAATTCCTTCCAATTTTTAAAATTTTTTTATAAATTTTGCATATCTAAAAAAACACAGCTCCATATATGAAACTGTGTTCCTCTTTAAAGGTCAAAGTAATTTCCTTTAACGGCCTCAATTTTATTACCCTTTATGTCCACATCCTGAATTTTTATTAAAGAGATATAGTCATTTACGACCCGTTCTTCTTCCTCATCCTCTGCTTCGGCCAAAACACCTATCCCCTGTACATGTGCATTAAATTCCCTCAAAAGACTTTGCATACCCGTAATGGTGCCTCCAGCCTTCATAAAATCATCAATAATACACACATTTGATCCTTCCGGCAGGCTCCGCTTGGATAACACCATCGTTTGTATTTTTCTTGATGATCCGGAAACGTAATTGATACTTACCGTAGATCCCTCCGTCACTTTAGGATCCCGTCTGACAATAATAACCGGCACATTCAGGACATTGGCTGTTGCATAGGCTAACGGAATCCCTTTTGTTGCAACAGTGACAATATAATCGATGTCTTTATCTGCAAAGGCAGTGGCAAATATCTTCCCCAGGTTGCGCATCAGTTCAGGATCCCCAAGCAAATCACTCATAAATAAATAACCACCTGGAAGAATACGGGCCGGGTCCTCCAGACGATTACACAGTTCATTGATAAACTGTCCACTATTTTCAGTTGAATATAAAGGAATATATTTTACTCCCCCGGCAGCACCGGCAACCGTTTCAAGTTTACCAATTCCCTGGGCCTGAAACATTTGATCGACAATATCCAAATCCTCACTAATGGAAGACTTTGCTGCATCATATTGCTCCGAAAAAAACGGCAATGACACAAGTCTTCTCGGATGATTTAATAAATAATTGGTCATTGCAACGAGTCTTTCACTTCTTTTCATGGCTCACACCTCATAATCCGAACTATTATATCTGAATATTACATCTTTATACGGGTTTGTTCAAGCATTTATCCTAACATACGGACGATATAAACTTCTTCACAAAAGCCCCTTAAACTGTTATACACCCGTTCTGCCCGGGATTCTTTCCGTGTAAGACCAAAAATGGTAGGGCCGCTTCCGCTCATCAGTACATTGTCAGCACCTGACTTTAACATTTGATACTTCATCCGTCTCACTTCAGGATAATGTTCCATTGTAACAATTTCCAATACATTGGCTAATTCCTGGCAAACCATTTGATAGTTGTGTTCTGTAATTGCCTCAATCATACTGTCTGTTTGTACCTGATTCATATGACTTTCTGTTAAATTTCCATAAATGGTACCTGTCGAAATACCAATCGCAGGCTTGGCTAAAATGACCCAGCATTTCGGGGGTGCAGGCAGAGGTTCGATTTGTTCCCCTCTTCCTTTTGCAAGGGCTGTACCTCCATATACACAGAAAGCCACATCAGAGCCGATTTCTGTCCCGATTTCAGCCAGTTCCTGCTGTGTTAAATTTAAATTCCACAATTGATTTAACCCCCGCAATACCGCAGCGGCATCACTGCTGCCACCAGCAAGTCCTGCCGCCACAGGTATTTGCTTATATATCGATATATTCACACCTTTTGTTATATTAAATTTTTGCTTGATTTTTTCAGCTGCCTGGTAAGCTAAGTTACGATGATCATCAGGGACGAATCGCTTTTCAGATTGTACTTGAATCGTATCTGCTTCTATCTCCATCATTTGTACCTGATCGTATAAATCTACAGTTGTCATAATCATTTCCACTTCATGGTATCCATCATCTCGTTTATGTAAAACATCAAGTGTTAAATTAATTTTAGCGGGAGCCTTTTCCACAATCATGCGCTCTCACCTGCACTTTCTCACGTATTCAGTTATCAGTCTTTAAATTGTAACATAACTTGAGAAAGGTTGACGATAAAGGGAAACTTCCATCAGTGGCGTTTCTCCAGCCAGTTCATGTGAAGTTTCTCCTTTAAATGGAAAGAAGTATCCAATCATTTACTCTTATTATTCTTAAATTCAGTGGGATAATAAGCATGTCGTAAAAACTTTTGATCTTCGAAAGGGGCTGGGAACCTTGGGCAGACGAAAAGGGATTATGTCAGACCAGTTTAAAGAAGAGATCGCTAAGGATTTAGGTTTTTACGACACGGTGCAGAAAGAAGGCTGGGGCGGTATTCGTGCCAGGGATGCCGGAAACATGGTGAAAAGGGCCATTCAAATGGCAGAGGGTCAGCTAACCAACGAGAACGAAAACAAGGACAGGTCTTAGTACCTGTCCTTGTTTCTTTATGTACTCCATTTTAAAACATAACAGCTGTAAAGTAAAAAAAGCAGTAAACCACGGTTTACTGCTTCCTCAAGCCATTTTACTAAGGTCATCCACAAATGATAATTCTACAGTTTCGGTTAACACATCAGCATAGCTGTAAGATACCCGCTCAAAAGAATTTTCGTCCTGATCCAGTTCTACGATGAAAACAGCTGGATATGTTTCAGCTAAAATGCCACTGCGTTTAATGGTTTTTCTACGGCCACCATTTGCCTTTAAGGTTAGCCTTTTCCCAATACGTCCATCCAATAATTGCTTAATTTCCGCTAATGTTTTTGGCAATTCACTCCACCTCACTGTTATTAATAATAACACAAACAACGCGTTTAGTCAAAGAAAATCTTACATTATATCAGCTACTTGTTGTCTATGTCAACGCATAATGGACTATTCCTTCTTATTTTTCCGAAAACAAGCATAAAAATGCATAAAAAATACAATTATTCGACTTTGCTGTACATTTCCTGACTTTTTACAACATTTCACCACGAATCCAGGCTAATAAGGGCGAATTTCTTCATCCTCACCGTCGTCCGAGTATGGCATACCTGTTCGAAATAATCCTTTCGTTTCCACGCCGCCAATACCTTTTTCACCAGTGAGTGTATTCCGGAGAACATCCCAGACCTGAATATGATCCATAAAGGAAGTAAAACCGATTTTGGCTGCAATATAAACCGGGTCCAGAGCATGAATATTAATCCTGGATGGAGAGCTCGCAAAATTAGCTCCTGCCCGGATTAACGATTCAAAATGGGATTGACATGCACCGGCAAAAATAACGAGTTGATCCAGGTTAGGCATATACTCCCGGGCTTTCCGAACCGTGTCCGCAAAATATCTTGAGTGGCGATAAGCTCTTAAATCGTTCTTATCTCCCTTATTTTTTGAAAAGGAATCATGGCCTGTAATTACAATCATATCCGGCTGAATTTTTTTCAATAGGGAATGGATTTGATCAGGCATTTCCTTTTCATGAACATGAACTCCATGCACCTGTAATCCAAGCCGCTGATACAGATGAATACATTTTTTCAGAAAGATAGGATCACCATCTATGTGTAAAATTCTGGGAGGTATTTGGAAATGTCTGATTTCCTGGTTATATCCGCTCGTCGTCTCATGCTCCCTTTTCTTGCGCATCAGTTGGTAATCCTGTCTAAACAGACGGAAGGAATAATCCTCTTTTTCCTTTTCTGCCTTTTTTCTTCTGGTTAATTCCTCCCGTTCGACCATCACCAGGTCATCAGGTGCGGCGTCAGCCTCCAGACGATATTCTTCTCCATACAGCTTCACAAGCTCGTTTCCCACGGATTGAACACGGAACAATAGATCATGCTGATAAGATATTCTTGTTACAATGTCTCCCTTTTGCCACTTCATAACGAATCCTCCTCGAAATAAACACGAACTCCTACAATAGCTTATTTTAGGGAGAATGAAGGTGTGACAAATATCCAGGGAGTGCAGAAAGGTCGTTGGCCGCTTAAGGATAGGTGAGTGAATCAGAAAGTGCAAAAGATAGGCAGATCAAATTCTTGGCTGAGGCTCTTATGAAGGGAAGGTCTTCGGCTGGCGCTTTTATAAAGGACAGAATTTTACTAAGCCGTTATAAAAGTGGCCTTCATGGGGCAAATGAAGGACTTAAACAGAAAAAAATCCTTGCTTAATGGCCTTCACTGGCTTAATGAAGGCCATTAGCAGGTAATATGAAGGGATAAATGTCCTTCAGTGCGAACACTAACAGGAAAAAAGGCGGAAGCACCCTAAACAGGAAAAGGATTGCCCTGAATGTCAGGACAATCCTTTGCTATCCATTACTTCCTTAGATATTATTCATTCACATACGTATAAAGCCCATTGGCCAGGCTCGCAAATTCTTCAATAGACAGCGACTCTCCACGTCTCTGCCCGTCAATCTGAACCTTCTCCAATATTGCTGAAATTTCGTCCTTTGACATTTGACCTTTAAAATGCCGACCGAGATTATTCATGAGCGTTTTTCTTCGCTGCCCAAAAGAGGCTTGTACAAGCTCAAAGAAGAAGGTTTCATTTTCCACGTAAACCGGGGCCTCTTTTCGCATTTTCAGCTGCAAAACGGATGAGTCCACATTAGGCTGGGGCATAAACGCGGATTTAGGGACATTCATAACGACTTTTGCTTCCGTATAATACTGAACCGCTATTGATAATGACCCATACTCCTTCGTATTGGGCCGTGCTGACATCCGTTCAGCTACCTCTTTCTGAATGAGTACCGTAATATCCGTGATTGGCAATTGATCCATCAGCAGTTTCATTAATATCGGTGTCGTAATGTAATACGGTAAATTGGCAACGACCTTTACTTCCTGATCAGGAAACTGCTCCTTAATAAAGTGCGTGACATCTGTCTTTAAAATATCCTGATGAATAACGGATACGTTGGAATAGGGAGAAAGGGTATCCTCTAAGACCGGGAGTAATCGCTGGTCAATTTCAAATGCCAGCACTTCCTTGGCCTGCTTAGCCAGCTGTTCTGTTAAGGCCCCAATACCAGGTCCTATTTCAATGACTCCTGACTGAGCAGTTACTCCCGCATTCGTGACCAGTTTTTCAAGGATATTGGAATCAATCATAAAGTTCTGACCCAGGCTCTTTTTAAATGAAAATCCATATTTATTCAAAATCTCCTTCGTTCGTGAAGGAGTGGCAATTGGTTTTTGGTGTTCCATTTATTGTTCCTCCTGCAATATCTCTTCCATAGCGGATGCAAAATCGGATCTTGAGACTTGAAACATATTAAGACGCTTTTCCAGCTGCTTGGCATTGGTGAACCCTATTCTTAGTTTATCCCCTAATTTCCTTCTCCTATCACTCGCTCTCGGATTTCCCACGAGTCCAAATTCAAGCAGGTCTGCTTTCGTAAACATATTCTCTGGTTTTCCGGTTAACTCATACACATGGCTTAAAGCCTCCCGAATCGATTCCGGACTGGCATGTTCAATACCAAGACCTTTAGAACTGATTGCTTCGTTTCGCGGTAAAAATGCGTGTTTACAGCCTGGAACAGCTTCCTCTATGATACTGCGAATACGCTGTCCCGGATAATCGGGATCGGTAAAAACAATGACCCCTCTTTTTTCCTGGGCATGGCTGATTTGATTTAAGGTTGATTGATTGATGGCAGAACCATTTGTTTCAATAGTATCTGCATTGACGGCTCTTTTTACAGCTGTTGTATCATCTTTACCTTCTACTATAATGATTTCCCTGATGTACACGTCTGTTATCCTCCTGTACTTCCAATCTCTATCCTTTTAGAATAAAGCTTTTATAAGCAAAAGAAAAGACAGAGGGGTCACCCTCTGTCTTACTTATATACCTTCACCTTTACTTGACGGTGTCCATAACCGCCATTATATTTACTGGAATGTTTAAATAAATCAATACGGCTTCCTTGAATGGCCCCGCCAATATCTCCGGCTACAGCATATCCATAGCCTTCAACCCATACTTTAGAGCCTAGGGGAATAACATTTGGATCTACAGCTACAACTTTCTTATCAGGATTTTTATTTAGATTTATTCCGGTATATGTCACCCCGGTGCAGCCATTACATTTTTCTGTATAGACAGTGGCCGTCATCATATACTCCTCAACAACCTCACCATTATCACCACGGGAAACGGTCGGAGTCGGACCTGCTGGCTTCGTTCCCATAGCTACAATTTGATCCTGACTCTCTTTTTCTACTTGTTTATCAATAAGTTCCCGATCCACTTCTTCACCATTTTCAAGTGTCACTTCATAACGCTTGGTGACAAGACCTTCCTGGCCCTCTTGGATGACCTTTCGCTGGCCTCTGGTCATGGAGTCATCACTTCTGGTTGTTGTACCATACTCTACGTTTTCTTTTACGACGTCTTCTACAACTTCAACTCTCGTTATATCAATAGAATCACTTTTGGCAATGAGCTGATCCTTTTTCTGCTTTAATTTATCGTTGTCATCCAATTTAATCTCTTTCTGCTTGAGAAACTCTTCTACCGTATCTGCTGTTGTCCAGACCTTTTTCTTCTCTCCGCCGTCATTTAAGGTAATCTGGAAGGCTTTATCAACCTTAATCTCCAGTCCTTCTTTAACCTTATCTGATTTTTCAACGGAAAGCTGATCATGGGAGTTAAGGGTAATATCTTTTTCCTTTAAAAACTCGCCAATGGTCTGTGCAGTCGTATAATATTGATTCGATTGATCGTCTACTTTTACAGTAACCTGTTTTGCTTTTGTATAGGCTACTTTCATTCCCTGTTCGATCGTTTCCCCTGTTTTCGGATGTATTTCATCATAGTTATCTACTTTTATATCTCTGCTGCTTAATAGCTCTTCTACAGTATCAGCGTGTGTACGAACCGATTGCTCTTCACCATTGATTACCAGAACAACATCTTTTTTCGTTGTTTCATAGATTAGAATCCCCAGTGAGGCAACGAGCACAATCGTACTGGCTACCATCATGACCATCTTCCTGTAATTTTTCACAAAAGACGATGCACGACTTAATAGGTTTCGCATATCTGCTTTTGCCTCCTTTTGTACGCAGTGTCTGATATAACCACATACAACTTGTCAAACATTAAATGTCCGGCCAGAAAATGAAAAGGAGCCAAACCTGTGCTTGACTCCTTAAATATTATTGGTTTTTCTATGATTTTTAAACACCTTTGGCCCTTTTTTAATGGAAATGTAATAAACAAAGGAGGTTTTGTAACATTCTCTTAATCTTCTATCCTAAAAAATTCCTTGGCATTTTTGGTTGTTATAGTGGCAATCTCATCATAGGATAACGCTTTTAATTCAGCGATTTTTTCGGCTACCAGTTTCACATAGGCCGGTTCATTCCGCTTTCCTCTGTACGGATGAGGGGCTAAAAACGGACAATCAGTCTCAATCAGCAGACGGTCCAGTGGAACCATTTTCGCTACTTCCTTAGGTTCCCTGGCATTTTTAAACGTCACAATTCCTCCTAATGAGATATGGAAGTTAATATCCAGACAACGCTGGGCGAGTTCGGGTGTCGAGTTGAAGCAATGCATGATGCCGCCAATTTCCTTTGCATTTTCCTCTTCAAGGATTTCAACTATATCCTCAGTAGCTTCACGGTTATGAATGATGATAGGCATATCCACCTTTTTAGCAAGAGAAATCTGCTTCCGAAAGACTTCCTTTTGCACATCATGAGGGGATTTATCCCAATGATAGTCAAGCCCCATTTCACCCAGGGCGACCACTTTAGGGTGAGAGGAAAGCTCCTCAATCCAATTCAGATCCTCATCTGTCATATCTATGGCATCAACAGGGTGCCAGCCCACCGCAGCGTAAATCGTGTCATTTTGCTCAGCAATTTCAATTGCTTTTGGAATGGTTTCCCGGTCAAAGCCGACAATGACCATATATTCGACTCCGGCTTCTTTTGCACGTTTCATGACTTCTTCACGATCTTCTTCAAACTGCTCTACATTTAAATGGACATGTGTATCAAATAACATCGTCTCACCTTCCTTATAGAAATCATACTTGCCGTTAGTAAAAAAAGGCTAAGTGCCAGGCACCTAACCTTTTTCGGTTATTTTACTTTTGCTCCATTTGGAAGCGTCTGATCCACACTGGCTAAGGACAGATTTCCCTGATCATCCTCTCCGGCAAGGATCATCCCCTGAGAAAGTTCTCCGCGTAGTTTTACAGGCTTGAGATTCGTTACACAGATAACCTTCTTCCCTTTCAAATCTTCAGGAGAGTAATGTTGAGCAATTCCGGAGACGACTTGACGTTTTTCTGTGCCTAAATCCAACTGAATACGAAGCAACTTATCAGCCTTTTTCATTTTTTCAGCCTCAGTGACTTCCGCAACCCGTAAATCAATCTTCATAAAGTCATCAATGGTAACCTCTTCCTGGTTTTCTTCTTCATTTTCCTCACTCTCTTCAGGCTGTGAGGAACCTGTCATCATATCCTTAATCGCCTGTACTTCTGTCTCCGCGTCCAGACGAGGGAAAATAGGCTGATCCTTTTGAACTTTAGTTCCAGCCTGAATCATACCGAATTGAGAAAGACTGTCCCAGGCTTTCAATGCTTCATCTTTAATCCCAATCTGGTTAAAAATCTTTTCCGGCGTACTTGTTAAGAATGGCTGAAGCATAATCGCCATATGACGAATGGATTCTGTCAAATGAGCCATCACATTCCCAAGGCGTTCCTTTTTGGATTCGTCCTTCGCCAGAATCCATGGAGTGGTTTCATCAATATACTTGTTGGTTCGGCTGACAAACTTCCATAAATCAGCCAGTGCAATCGAAAATTGCATATTCTCCATGGAGTCCTCAACTTTATTTTTTGTCTCAATAGCAAACTGTTCAAGCTCCTGATCGACGTCTTCCTCACCATTTTTTAAAGCAGGAATGGCCCCGTCAAAATATTTGTCAATCATAGCCACGGTCCGATTTAGCAGGTTACCTAAATCATTAGCCAAATCAAAATTGGATCTTTCAACAAACCCCTCAGGCGTAAAGACACCATCAGAGCCAAATGGAACCTCTCGTAATAAATAATAGCGAAGCGAGTCTAATCCATAACGATCAATTAAATCTACCGGGTCAACTACATTCCCTTTTGATTTGGACATTTTACCGTCTTTCATCAGTAACCATCCGTGGGCAAAAACCTTCTTAGGAAGAGGAAGGTCTAAGGCCATTAACATGATTGGCCAATAAATCGTGTGGAAACGGACGATTTCCTTTCCTACTAAATGAACATCCGCTGGCCAATACTTCTGATAGCGTTCATCATCATCGGTGCCATAGCCCAGAGCGGTAATATAGTTCGTTAACGCATCAATCCACACATAGATGACGTGCTTCGGATCGCCAGGGACTTCAATTCCCCAATCAAAAGTGGTTCTGGAAACAGCTAAATCCTCCAGACCAGGTTTTATGAAATTATTAATCATTTCGTTCTTACGTGTTTCCGGTTGTATAAATTGAGGATTATCCTCATAAAACTGTAATAACCGATCCACATATTTGCTCATTTTAAAGAAGTAGGATTCCTCTTTCACTAACTCAACCGGACGTCCACAGTCAGGGCAGTTTCCATTATCCAGTTGACGTTCAGTAAAGAAGGATTCACAAGGAGTACAATAATAACCCTCATATTGATCCAGGTAAATATCGCCCTGATCCAGCAACTGTTTAAAGATTTTTTCAACAATCCGTTTATGCCGGTCCTGTGTTGTGCGAATAAAATCATCATGAGAAATATCCAGGTTATCCCACAGAGACTGAATTCCGCCTACAATGTCATCCACATACTCAATAGGGGAAACCCCTTCTTCCTGTGCCTTGCGCTGAATTTTCTGCCCGTGTTCATCCGTTCCTGTCAAATACATGACATCATAGCCACGTAAGCGTTTATAACGAGCCATCGCATCCCCGGCTACAGTCGTATACGCATGCCCAATATGTAAATTTCCACTGGGATAATAAATCGGCGTTGTAAGATAAAACGTATTTTTTTCCTCAGGCACTTCCTTTACCTCCTTAGCTTATCGAATCGTTCAAAAAAATGAATCCATCACTTGTATAGCCTATTACGGTTACCTTTATACTTTACCATTTTAACGCTTTAACCTCATGATTTCCATACCTAACAGACTACTATACATATAGGTAAACTTCAATCTGAAGACCCTTTTTATAAACTTCAGATTGTTAGTCGAACTTATCAGGTTCTTACTGACTGTTATCCTTCCTCTTCTCCAGGAAGATGATAAAATTTTTATATTTTGAGGTTTAACTTTCCTTTCACAGGGTAATAAAAGACATGTAAATAAATGTTTTATTCAAGCAATAAATGCCAGACAAATCAATTGACAGACATTGTCAGCCAGTGATAAACTTTATGTCGAAAGTTGGCGAAAGAGAAATAAAACACATAAAAATGATCGAGAGGGGAAATGTACATGAAGTCCACAGGAATCGTACGTAAGGTAGATGAGTTGGGCCGTGTGGTTATTCCAATTGAATTGCGTCGTACACTGGATATCCACGAAAAGGATTCTCTAGAGATTTACGTAGACGATGATCAAATCGTCTTAAAAAAATACGCGCCATCAAATACTTGCCTGCTGACCGGGGAAGTATCTGATGATAATATATCTTTTGCTGATGGGAAGTTAACCCTAAGCAAACAGGCTGCTGAACAATTATTAAGCGAACTTAAAGATAAAGTTGACGCATAGTCTTCAATTGGTTTGGAATGGGAAAAGGGTTGCCAGTTCATGGCAACCCTTTTTATGATTGATGAAAGATTTGATAAACCTCTCTTTTCTGCATCCCCCTGTCCTTTGCTGTCTGCTTTATTGCATCCTTATTGGTCATATCCTGATTTTGGATATATGCATTCACATGTTCGGTGATAGAGAGGCCATCCCACCACTTTTCCTCTTCCAGTCTGTCTTCATTGGAACCTTCCACAACAACACAAAATTCTCCCCGTATTTGTGCTTCCTCACTGCCTAACCACTGTAAAACCTCCTGGCTCGTCCCCCTGATATATTCCTCATAACGCTTCGTAAGCTCCCTTGCCAGAACCATTCTGCGTTCAGATCCTAAACTACTTTCCAATCCTTTTACCGTTTCTTTTATTCGATGGGGAGACTCATAAAAAACAAGAGTTGCCTTTATGTATTTCAAATCATCCAGAACTGCTTTTAACTCTTTCTTTTTCCGCGGCAAAAACCCATAGAAATAAAACTGTTCGGCCGGTAATCCGGAACCTATTAAAGCACAGAGAGCCGCATTGGCTCCGGGTAATACGATAACCCTTCCTATCCGATTGGCTTCAGTTATCATTTCAAAACCAGGGTCGGAAATCACAGGCATACCTGCATCACTTACTAACGCTACCTGTTTATGGGCTTCCAGAAATCCGACAATTTTGTGACCAGCACTTCCCTTATTATGCTCATGATAGCTCATCGTCGGCGTGGATATTTCAAAGTGATTCAGCAGCTTTTGGGTCTGTCTGGTATCCTCAGCAGCAATAATATCCACTTCCTTCAATGTTCGTAATGCACGGAATGTAATATCCTCCAAGTTTCCAATCGGAGTTGGAACAATATAAAGGACACCTTCCTCATGGTTTTCATAGCTCTTTTGAATTTGCATGGTTTTCCTGCCTTTCCTGTCTATCTATTGCCATACAAAATTTCCTGTAACTCTTCTGTATATTCGTCTTCCTCATTGTATACATACAAAGGAGGTAAAATCCTGGTATCAGCTTTCCCATCCCGAGTTCCTTCTATTAAAAGGGTGTTCGCTTCCCTTCCGAATTTAGGATAAACCAGCTGAATACGTTTGGGTTCCAGACGGTATTTCCGAAAATAAGTGATTAAATCCACTAATCGACCCGGGCGATGGACCAAGGCAACCTTACCCCCGGGACGAACGAGTTTGCTGCAGGACTTCACTACATCCTCTAGATTCCCGTAAATCTCATGCCGGGCAATCGCCTGATAATCATTGAGATTTCGCCCCTCTTTGGTTTGCGTTTGAAAATAAGGAGGATTGCATGTTACAACATCATACGTTCCATGCCCCAACCTCTCAGGCATGTCACGCAAATCACCTTTCACCATCTGAATCTGTTCATTCAGCTTGTTCAGCTCTACATTACGAAGCGCCATATCATGCAGCCGATTCTGAATTTCCACACCTGTAATTTTTGCTTTTGAACGACGGGAGAGCAACAAAGGAATGACCCCATTCCCGGTGCATAAATCCAGGATATTTCCCTTTTTAATCGGTACATATGCAAATTTCGATAATAAAACCGCATCTAATGAAAAAGCAAAAATCGTCGGGCTTTGAATGATGCGCATGTCTTCTTCTGATAATAAATAATCCAGTCGTTCATCATCCTTAAGCTTCACAATTACCAAACCTCTCTTATGTAATACAATCCTTTGCCAGCCTTCCGACAAAGGGTACAGAAAAGCTGAGGCGAGTGCCTCAGCTTTTTAATTATATAGCAAATGATAAAATTGAGCCATTGTGGAGAAAGTGAAACTCCCATCAGGAGGCAACTGTAGAGTCACCATTGGGCAAACGGGCACTTCCACCTATGTCCTTAAGCCTGTTTATTTAAAAATAAGAGGCAAAATAAACAATCCTCATCCCCTCTTGGACTTCCGAAGTGCACGTTGCAAATGTGGAAGCCTTCTTCATATATACGGGCCAGGTTATCATAGCCTTCCCCTACAGCACTTTGGGTCGCTTCTTCGTCATCAGGTACTCCATTTTCCTTATCTTTCTGTTCTACGTTTTGGTCGTGCTCAGATTCTAACCTTTTGCGTAAGTGATGGTTTTCTACTGAAAGATGATGATTTTCCTCAATGAGTTGAACCAAATTTCCTTTTAATTCACCAAACTGTTCATGTAGTTCACCAATTTGTTTTTCCAAATACGTAAATCGATCAAATAATTCCTTTTTATTCACGCTGGTTCCCCACCCCATTACTTTGTGGCTTACGTAGATACAACTCCTTCGTTGATCAGCTCTTTCAATGTATATTCAATCACTCGTGCACCATCTTCAATTTCAATTTGAACCACACGATCTAATATGTTCAGTCCTACGACTTTTCCTGGGCCATGAGGTGTATCTATAGCTTCACCGATATCCGGCAATTCCTTCTTTGCCTGTTCGTAATCGTCATTTTCATACTTTAAACAGCACATTAAACGACCACATAAACCTGAAATTTTTGCTGGATTCAAGGATAGGTTTTGATCTTTTGCCATTTTTATTGATACGGGTTCAAAATCTCCTAAAAACGTTGAACAGCAAAGCATTCTTCCGCAAGGGCCGATTCCACCCAATAGCTTGGCCTCATCACGAACACCAATCTGCCGTAACTCAATTCGTGTTTTAAAGATAGCTGCCAGGTCCTTAACCAAATTGCGGAAATCGACACGTCCATCAGCTGTAAAGTAAAAAATAACCTTATTTCGATCAAAGGTATATTCTACATCTACAAGCTTCATATCCAAATCATGATGAGCAATTTTTTCATTGCAGACCTCATAGGCTTCCTGTGACTTATCCTTATTTTCTAAAACGGTTACTTTATCCTTTTCATCAGCAACACGGATCACTCTCTTTAAAGGAAGAACAACATCCTCCTCATCAACCTGTCTGGGCGCAATCACTACTTTCCCAAATTCAATGCCACGCGCCGTTTCAACAATAACATAATGATCTGTCGTTAATGGCAGACCATTTGGGTCGAAGTAATAGATTTTTCCCGCCTGTTTGAACCGTACTCCGATAACTTCAACCATTTGATCACCTCTGTAATTGAAGCACTAATTCCTCCATGACAAGTGCAGGATTTACATTTGCCTTAAGTTTATTTTTGGCTTCAGATATTTGCTTTAACGCTTGCGTAGCCTGATGACGAGATAAAGAAAAGGAGAAATTTTCAAACTTCTTCTTTTCATCTGTATATATAATGGCCTCTTCTCTTTCTATCGTATAGGAAACAAAATCACGATACCAAATGAGCAATAAATCCAAGCCCAATTGGTTCTGTTCCTTATCCTGAAAATGGGGCAACCATTGTTGATGAAGAAAAAGAAACGCTTCATCTTTTTCTTCTAATAGTACCTTTATTAATTTTATCACTATACTTCGACCTTTAGCAAACCAATCATCCTCAGCCATCGCCTGAGCTTCCTCTAAATCATTTGTTAACGATGCCGTTAATTTTCGAAAGGATTCACTCATTCCACTGGCTGCCAACTGCTTTTCCAGTTGATCAGTATTTAAGGATTTAAATGACATAATCTGGCATCTGGAACGAATCGTATTAAGTATAGATTGTCCATTTTCCGTCAAGAGAATGGCTAATGTGCTTCGTTTAGGCTCTTCCAGGAACTTTAATAATTGGTTTGCAGCATTCGTTGTCATTGTATCAGCCGATTGCAGAATATATACCTTTTGATTGGATTCAAGACCTGTATAGGTGAATTCCTTTTGCAGATGAGCAATTTGCTCCTTTTTAATCGATTGACCATCGGGGACAATCATATGGACATCCGGATGATTACCGGAATCAATCCGTCTGCAATCGCGACACGCATCACACGGTTTATGATCCTCTTTATACTGACAAAAGTAGCTTTTGGCTAATAATAGGCCTGCTTCCTTTTTACCTGTGCCTTTGGGTCCCTGAAATAAATAGGCGTGGGAAATTCTCCCCTTCTTAATACTGTTTTTCAGCATTTGAGAGACAATTGGCTGAACTTCTTCAAACTCACTCCATGTCTTCACAATCCGTCACTACTTTCTACGTATATAAATTCACTAATAATCCTTTAATTTCACCAATTTGCTCTAAAATGTCCATCGATTTCTTTTCCTGGTCAAAAACAGAGTCTGTTAATTCAACCAATTTTTCATCAATCGTATCCACCGTCGTCAGCTTCCGGCTTTGTCCGTTCATCGAAAAGTTTCTCGTCTGCTTTAAATCTAAACCGTATTGTACAGCCTCTTTTACAAATTGTTTGACTAATCCCTTAAATTTGGATAAGTCTTTGAAGGAACGGAAACGGGCTACTTTATCTCCTTGAGCTGTTATCTGCTCCAGCAGACGTTTTAGCTCTGTTTCTCTCATCTGCTGCTGTTCCGTACGAATAGCAGAATGAAAGTTGTTCCCTTGTACTGATTTTAATGGTGGATTTTTTTGTGAAGGATCTAACTGTGAACGAATCTCCTGGCCTATCTTCAAACCCACGCCCTCCTCATTTTCAAATTAAAATTGATAAAATGCATCAACAGGCAGGACAAATACCGTTGCTCCGCCGACTTCAATTTTAACAGGTTTAGGAATATAAGAATCTGCATTTCCGCCCATTGGTGAAATCGGTGCTACCATTTGCTCCCTGTGACTGCAATTCTTTCTGATAATATCAAGTGCAGGATCCACACGATCATCATCCACACCGATGATTAATGTGGTATTTCCTTCCCGTAAAAATCCACCCGTTGAAGAAAGCTTCGTTGTCTGAAAATTCTCTTCTGACAGGGCATCGGTTAAACGGTTGACGTCCTTATCCTGTACAACAGCAAGTAATAATTTCATGGTTTTCCCTCCTTGTCCTTTCCGGGCCGTGAACCCTTGAATTTTGAAATAACCACAAATACCTACCGCACAAGTTGTTACATCTATTTTATCATATTTTCCTATAAACAAGCTTTACAATATACAATGAATATGGAGTGATTTACTGGGAAAATAGAACTTGCAAAGTGCTCAGAAGATTTAAAGAAGGAACATCGCAATGGTTATAGGCCTGTAACTGAAGGCCTATATTATACCATATGAACGATTCGTTAAAATGTTGATTATCTTAAATAGGCATCTAATTCCTTTACTGAAGCCTCCAAAACCTGGTTGAAAGGTTGTCCCGCATCAATACGTCTGATTCGTTCAGGGAAACGGTCAGCGATCAGCTGATAGCCCTCATGTACCTTTTTATGAAAGGACAGCTCCTCTAAATCCAGCCGGTTCTGTTCTCTTTCAGCATTTCCCCGTATTCGCTCCAGCCCTTTTTCAGGCGGTATATCTAATAGAAAGGTTACATCAGGCATACAATCCTGAATGGCAAACCGGTTAATATCATAGACATCCTCAATCCCTAATCCTCTTGCATAGCCCTGATAAACCAGACTACTGTCAATAAAACGGTCACACAATATAATAAACCCTTGTTCCAGCTTTGGAATCACCTTTTCTGCCAGATGCTGTCTTCTGGCAGCTGCATAAAGAAGGGCTTCCGTTCGTGCATCCATTTCCGTATGAGAGCGATCCAGAATCACCTCACGTATTTTTTCCGAAATCTTTATCCCGCCAGGTTCTCTGGTCTTAATGGTTTGATAGCCCTTTTCAAGTAATTTTTCATTTAATTCTTCAATAATAGAGGTTTTGCCTGCTCCCTCTCCGCCCTCAAAAGTAATAAATAGTCCTTTCACTTGTTCATTCTCCTCTGTAGTTATTCAACAAAAGTCCGTAAACCTTTGTATAAATCATTACTTTCAGATTGTATATGCTGCCCTGCCTTTAAACAGGACAGCATGACATCCCTGTGCCAGCGTTCTATTCGTTCTCCCTTAATAAGCAGGGGAACACCTGGTGGATATGGAATAATCATTTCTCCTGCCAGTTTTCCAATCGCATGCTCCCAGGTAGCCCATATATTATCCATTTTGTGTAAATCGTTTAATGAATAAGGTAGCTCACTTATTTCAACAGGGTAAACAGCTGTTTCTTCTATTTTACCATGTCCCTTTCCCGTTTTTAATTGATGATCAAAGTTATTTACAACACGTGATATTCTTTGTAGATCTCTTTCATTCATACCTAATCCCGAAATGAGAAGGAGATGGCTTGTTGTTGCTAATTCCGGATAAACCTTCCGCTGTTCAAACGTATGCAATACTCTCTGGGCCTCCACACCTGGATGAATCTGTAAAGTGATTTTTAAAGGGTCATCCACCTGGTTATAAACAGGTACTACATCCCAAAGCGTGGATTGATCCAATATGCCTCTGATTTGATTAGCATGGGTAACCATCTGTTTAATCTGCCCTTCGTCTATATGGGCCAAAAAATGCCTTGCCAGATCAAGGGAGGCCATCAGTGGATAGGAAGGACTGCTGGATTGCACCATTTGTAAATAGTGTCTGATTTTATCCTTTGATACCAGCGATGACTGAAAATGTAAATAGGAGGACATCGTCAGGGCCGGAAGCATTTTATGTGCGGATTGGACAACAATATCAGCACCTAATGAAACGGATGAAAGCGGAAATGGATTACCTAAAATAAAATGAGCTCCATGTGCTTCATCCACGAGAACAGGAATTTGATATTGGTGAGCAGCTTCAATCATAGGCTGAATATTGTATGTATGGCCAAAGTAATCAGGATAAGTCAGAACCAGTGCTTTTGCATAGGGATAGTCAGCCAAGGTTTCCTGAACAGTAGATACATTTATTCGGCTGTACCGTCCGGTTTGTTCCTCATAGACCGGGGAAATAAAGACAGGCTTAGCCCCAGCCAGCTCAATAGCGTTCATAATAGATTTATGACAATTACGCTGCACAATAATGCAATCCTCTGGCCCGCACACAGATAAAATCATAGCCAGGTTCCCAGCTGTTGTTCCTCCTACTAAGAAAAAGGTGGATTCAACATCGTACAATTGAGCCGTTAACTCCTGGGCTTCCTTAATGGCTGATTCAGGGTGATGCAAATCATCCAATCCCGTAATCTCTGTTAAATCATAAGGCAATATCGATTTAAACACATCATATCCTTCATCCGAAAAAATCATTCCGTTTTTATGACCAGGAACGTGAAACGAGGATGCATCTAAACCTGCGTGCTTCAATAATACTTGAAATAAGGGTAGCTGACTTTGGGAATCACTCATATAAATAAATACTCCTTAATGATGGTATACCTGATTTCGATTGTACGATACTAATACTAGCATGGAAGATTTAAGTTGTGAAATGGACGCCGTAATAAAACCTCTCAATTACCTGACCGGTATTTTTATTATATTTATGTCTTTAACTATATCCCTGACCTATCCCAATGCACAAAACAATGAATAAGATAGTAAAAATAATAAACATGTATAGAAACTATTAGATTAGGAAATGATAGAAAATGGAGGTGGGGAAGATGAGTGAACAAACCATAACTAAAAAACTATGCAACGTTTGTAACAAGGAAAAAACGAAAGGAATTAAAGTATATACGGCATTTATCTGCTCAGACTGCGAGCAGGAAATGATCCAGACTGAGCCAGGAGATGAAAATTATCAGTACTTTGTGGATAGGCTGAAGGTTATTAATCAATTAACACAGTTTTCATAGATAAAGTGAAACTTCCGTCATGGGGGGTTCTCCATCACCCACTGACGGTTAGTTGAACTTACTGGCCGTTTATCCCCCATTTACTCTTGGGGTCCCCTCAAGACTTGAAGTGAGGGGATATGGCTTGTTAATGTGCGATAAAATAAAAAGAAAGCGAGCAATTATTCCGTCAGAAAATAATAAAGAACAGGAAATCATACAATTAATGAAAAGCTCCCCCTAAGTCAACAGATTGAACTCTGCTTAAGGGGAGTACTTTTTATGAAAAAATAGTTTCACTAACAGAGCAAAGTCGTAAGCATCCGTTTACTGGCTGTTGACCTCATTTATTTCTACAGAGGTTTTACAGACAGTAAACATGCGGAAAAGGAAACATGACGAACCTTGAGAGTCGATGTTGACTGATCTTACGGAGGTAAAAGAAGTATCCCTAGTCGCTAGAGCCGGACGTGGCCTCACCTGTTTTTCTTATCCAAAATTCGCCTATTTTATAATTTCCTAGAACTATAAAAAAAGACCTTGAATCATTTTAGATTCCAAGGTCTTTTGGTCTGCCCAGCAGCATCCTACTCTCGCAGGGGAAGAACCCCAACTACCATCGGCGCTGGAGAGCTTAACTACTGTGTTCGGAATGGGAACAGGTGTGACCTCTCCGCCATCGCCACTGGGCCTACAGGATGTAGGTCGTTCTGCGTTGCTCATAGGACGTGAGCGTTCTTAGCAGAACTTCCTTAGCATTATTCAATTCAGGTGATGAGCACCTTCAAAACTAGATAAGAAAGGCAATCATGTGAGCATACATTGGACTTGTGGGTCCGTCTGCGCTTTTTATGTGTCCAGCTCCTGTTTGAACAGTCGCCTACGCTTTTCGTGTTGTCCAGCTCCGGCTCGCATAAGCTCGCCTACGCTTTTCGTATAAGTTAAGTCCTCGATTGATTAGTATCCGTCAGCTGCACATGTCACCACGCTTCCACCTCGGACCTATCTACCTCATCGTCTCTGAGGAATCTTACTCATTTAAAATGATGGGAAATCTCATCTTGAGGGGGGCTTCATGCTTAGATGCTTTCAGCACTTATCCCTTCCACACGTAGCTACCCAGCCGTGCTCCTGGCGGAACAACTGGTACACCAGCGGTGTGTCCATCCCGGTCCTCTCGTACTAAGGACAGCTCCTCTCAAATTTCCAACGCCCACGACGGATAGGGACCGAACTGTCTCACGACGTTCTGAACCCAGCTCGCGTACCGCTTTAATGGGCGAACAGCCCAACCCTTGGGACCGACTACAGCCCCAGGATGCGATGAGCCGACATCGAGGTGCCAAACCTCCCCGTCGATGTGGACTCTTGGGGGAGATAAGCCTGTTATCCCCGGGGTAGCTTTTATCCGTTGAGCGACGGCCCTTCCATTCGGTACCGCCGGATCACTAAGCCCGACTTTCGTCCCTGCTCGACTTGTAGGTCTCGCAGTCAAGCTCCCTTCTGCCTTTACACTCTGCGAATGATTTCCAACCATTCTGAGGGAACCTTTGGGCGCCTCCGTTACTCTTTAGGAGGCGACCGCCCCAGTCAAACTGCCCACCTGACACTGTCTCCGAACCGGATCACGGTTCTGGGTTAGAATGTCCGTACAGCCAGGGTGGTATCCCACCGGCGCCTCCACCGAAGCTAGCGCTCCGGTTTCGATGGCTCCCACCTATCCTGTACAAGCTGTACCAACATTCAATATCAGGCTACAGTAAAGCTCCACGGGGTCTTTCCGTCCTGTCGCGGGTAATGCGCATCTTCACGCATAGTATAATTTCACCGGGTCTCTCGTTGAGACAGTGCCCAAGTCGTTGCACCTTTCGTGCGGGTCGGAACTTACCCGACAAGGAATTTCGCTACCTTAGGACCGTTATAGTTACGGCCGCCGTTTACTGGGGCTTCGATTCAGAGCTTCGCCCGAAGGGCTAACTCATCCTCTTAACCTTCCAGCACCGGGCAGGTGTCAGCCCCTATACTTCGCCTTTCGGCTTCGCAGAGACCTGTGTTTTTGATAAACAGTCGCTTGGGCCTTTTCACTGCGGCTCATCCAGACCGAAGCCTGAACGAGCACCCCTTCTCCCGAAGTTACGGGGTCATTTTGCCGAGTTCCTTAACGAGAGTTATCCCGCTCACCTTAGGATTCTCTCCTCGCCTACCTGTGTCGGTTTGCGGTACGGGCACCCTCATCCTCACGAGAGGCTTTTCTTGGCAGTGTGAAATCAGAAACTTCGGTACTCTATTTCCCTCCCCATCACAGCCCGAGCTTACGATGAACGGATTTGCCTGCTCATCACTCTCACTGCTTGGACGTGCATATCCATCAGCACGCTTCCCTATCCTCCTGCGTCACCCCATTGCTCAAACGGATGAAAGGTGGTACAGGAATGTCAACCTGTTTTCCATCGCCTACGCCTTTCGGCCTCGGCTTAGGTCCCGACTAACCCTGAGCGGACGAGCCTTCCTCAGGAAACCTTAGGCTTTCGGTGGACAAGATTCTCACTTGTCTTTCGCTACTCATACCGGCATTCTCACTTCTAAGCGCTCCACCCGTTCTTCCGATCGGACTTCGCTGCGCTTAGAACGCTCTCCTACCATTGTACCAACGGTACAATCCGCAGCTTCGGTGATACGTTTAGCCCCGGTATATTTTCGGCGCAGAGTCACTCGACCAGTGAGCTATTACGCACTCTTTAAATGATGGCTGCTTCTAAGCCAACATCCTGGTTGTCTAAGCAACTCCACATCCTTTTCCACTTAACGTATACTTAGGGACCTTAGCTGGCGGTCTGGGCTGTTTCCCTCTCGACTATGAACCTTATCACCCATAGTCTGACTCCCAAGCTCAAGTTGTTGGCATTCGGAGTTTGACTGAATTCGGTAACCCGATGAGGGCCCCTAGTCCAATCAGTGCTCTACCTCCAAAACTCGATTCTTGAGGCTAGCCCTAAAGCTATTTCGGAGAGAACCAGCTATCTCCGTGTTCGATTGGCATTTCACCGCTACCCACACCTCATCCCCGCACTTTTCAACGTACGTGGGTTCGGGCCTCCAGTAAGTGTTACCTTACCTTCACCCTGGACATGGGTAGGTCACACGGTTTCGGGTCTGCGACCTCATACTCATACGCCCTGTTCAGACTCGCTTTCGCTGCGGCTCCACATCTTCTGCTTAACCTTGCATGAGATCGAAACTCGCCGGTTCATTCTACAAAAGGCACGCTGTCACCCATTAACGGGCTCCAACTACTTGTAAGCACACGGTTTCAGGTTCTCTTTCACTCCCCTCCCGGGGTGCTTTTCACCTTTCCCTCACGGTACTGGTTCGCTATCGGTCACTAGGGAGTATTTAGCCTTGGGAGATGGTCCTCCCGGATTCCGACGGAATTTCACGTGTTCCGCCGTACTCAGGATCCACTCCGGAGGAAACCAGGTTTGAATTACAGGGCTGTTACCTTCTTCGGCAGGTCTTTCCAAACCGTTTCATCTACCTGATTTCTTGGTAACTCCGTATGGAGTGTCCTACAACCCCAGAAGGCAAGCCTTCTGGTTTGGGCTGTTTCCCGTTCGCTCGCCGCTACTTAGGAAATCGCGTTTGCTTTCTCTTCCTCCGGGTACTGAGATGTTTCAGTTCCCCGGGTTACCTTCCTTATCCTATGGATTCAGATAAGGATACTGCCCCATTACGGACAGCGGGTTTCCCCATTCGGAAATCTCCGGATCAAAGCTTACTTACAGCTCCCCGAAGCATATCGGTGTTTGTCCCGTCCTTCATCGGCTCCTAGTGCCAAGGCATTCACCGTGCGCTCTTATTCACTTAACTTATTAACGCACACGGACATCATTGTCCGTTGTCTGCTCTTGATTGCTTTCTTATCTAGTTTTCAAGGTGCTCATTGCACATGGACGTGCAGGCTTCTGCGTTGTCACACAAAGGAATACTACGTTAGCATTACCTCGCAGAAAAAGCTTTGCTTTTTCGAGGATGTGACGAATTTAGCAGAAGTTCCTCTGAAGAATCCTTCGATCCTTCAAAACTAAACAAAACAACCGAGTACGCTCTTTTTTAAAGCTCAGACCTAAACGGTCGTCTTTGCTGATATCCAGCTCCGACTCCCAGGCCCAAGCTGTGATAAGCAATCCCTCTCCAAGGCTGAAAGAACACAGCCTTTACGCGGTCTTGCTTATCCAGTCGGGCCTAAACGGTCGTCTCCGCTTTTAATTCTTCCTTAGAAAGGAGGTGATCCAGCCGCACCTTCCGATACGGCTACCTTGTTACGACTTCACCCCAATCATTGGCCCCACCTTAGGCGGCTGGCTCCAAAAGGTTACCCCACCGACTTCGGGTGTTGCCAACTCTCGTGGTGTGACGGGCGGTGTGTACAAGGCCCGGGAACGTATTCACCGCGGCATGCTGATCCGCGATTACTAGCGATTCCGGCTTCATACAGGCGAGTTGCAGCCTGCAATCCGAACTGAGAATGGTTTTATGGGATTAGCTTCACCTCACGGCTTCGCTGCCCTTTGTACCATCCATTGTAGCACGTGTGTAGCCCAGGTCATAAGGGGCATGATGATTTGACGTCATCCCCACCTTCCTCCGGTTTGTCACCGGCAGTCACCCTAGAGTGCCCAACTAAATGCTGGCAACTAAGGTCAAGGGTTGCGCTCGTTGCGGGACTTAACCCAACATCTCACGACACGAGCTGACGACAACCATGCACCACCTGTCACTCTGTCCCCGAAGGGAACCCTCTATCTCTAGAGGTAGCAGAGGATGTCAAGACCTGGTAAGGTTCTTCGCGTTGCTTCGAATTAAACCACATGCTCCACCGCTTGTGCGGGCCCCCGTCAATTCCTTTGAGTTTCAGCCTTGCGGCCGTACTCCCCAGGCGGAGTGCTTAATGCGTTAACTTCAGCACTAAGGGGCGGAAACCCCCTAACACCTAGCACTCAACGTTTACGGCGTGGACTACCAGGGTATCTAATCCTGTTCGCTCCCCACGCTTTCGCGCCTCAGCGTCAGTTACAGGCCAGAGAGTCGCCTTCGCCACTGGTGTTCCTCCACATATCTACGCATTTCACCGCTACACGTGGAATTCCACTCTCCTCTCCTGCACTCAAGCCTCCCAGTTTCCAATGACCCTCCACGGTTAAGCCGTGGGCTTTCACATCAGACTTAAGAAACCGCCTGCGCGCGCTTTACGCCCAATAATTCCGGACAACGCTTGCCACCTACGTATTACCGCGGCTGCTGGCACGTAGTTAGCCGTGGCTTTCTGGTCAGGTACCGTCAAGGTACAAGCAGTTCCTCTTGTACTTGTTCTTCCCTGACAACAGAGCTTTACGATCCGAAGACCTTCATCACTCACGCGGCGTTGCTCCGTCAGACTTTCGTCCATTGCGGAAGATTCCCTACTGCTGCCTCCCGTAGGAGTCTGGGCCGTGTCTCAGTCCCAGTGTGGCCGATCACCCTCTCAGGTCGGCTACGCATCGTTGCCTTGGTGAGCTCTTACCTCACCAACTAGCTAATGCGCCGCGGGCCCATCTGTAAGTGACAGCATAAAAGCCGTCTTTCAACTTCCGACCATGCGGTCGGAGGTGTTATCCGGTATTAGCCCCGGTTTCCCGGAGTTATCCCGATCTCACAGGCAGGTTGCCCACGTGTTACTCACCCGTCCGCCGCTCGTTCCACAAGTTTCATCCCGAAGGAATCAACTTGTTTCACGCGCTCGACTTGCATGTATTAGGCACGCCGCCAGCGTTCGTCCTGAGCCAGGATCAAACTCTCCAATAAACTTGGATGTTGATATCCATAATGCTCATATTCAAAATGCTATTCTAAATAGCGAATTGACGTACTGGTTGTTTTGTTCAGTTTTCAAGGTTCGAACGATGTCGCTCTCAAAGCGACTTAATTATTATATCAAGCTATCAACTCAAAGTCAATAACTTTTTTACATTGTTTTGTGCGCTCTTCAAAGCGACAATTAATAATATATCATGCTGAATAACTGATTTCAACAGGAAATTTTAAGTTTTAATAATTAATTTAAGCCGTCTCTTTCAACGGCTTTTTAAATATACCATGTGTATATAATAAATGCAACAAGATGATCCGGATTTCAAAACGGTAATTTATGGCAACAGGATAAAGTGAATGGCGAATAGAGCAGCTACCCCTGAAACTCCTAAAAATCCAGATATAGCAGTAGTAAACACGTTAATAGGAATATGGAGTCCAAAGTTTGCACCAAACACATTTATAAAGAACAATACTAATGCGCCTATAAGGATTTTAACCATGCCCTGCGAAACAAACTTAAGAGCCTGTACCGGTAAGCCTTTAACCAGAATTAAAATAATGACTGCCAGTATAAGGCCAATCACCATATATGAGTTCATCATTTATTCCCCTTTCGCTTGTCCTTCTACTTATATATCTATGACAGCGAAGGAGAAATAGAACTAATGAATGCCTCTTATTTTTCGTTGTCTGGCCTCCCGCAAAAGGAAAAAGTATTTTCCCTCTGTACAAGCCTGGTCCGCAAAAATGCCATCATTTATATCAACGCTGTTTTTCATAAGGGCATTCATTCGATCCTTTTCCTTTTTCAGTTGATGGATCCTGTGAATCAATTCCTCATCTGCATCTTTCTTTTTTATTTTCCCTTTACCAAACATAGCGACTCACCTCATAGTTCCCTTCTGCCTTCTAAGGCTTTCGAAAGTGTTACTTCATCCGCATATTCCAGATCTCCCCCTACAGGAAGTCCGTGGGCAATACGAGTCGTTTTAATTCCAGCCGGTTTTACAAGTTTGGAAATATACATGGCTGTTGCTTCCCCTTCGATATTCGGATTGGTTGCCAAGATAAGCTCTTTAACCTCTTCATCCTTCAGTCGGTTGATAAGTGGAGCAACATTAATATCCTCAGGTCCGATGCCATCCATTGGGGATATAGCTCCGTGCAGAACGTGATACTTGCCGGCGAAATCCTTCATTTTTTCCATTGCAATCACATCTTTCGGATCCTGCACCACACAAATGACCGACCCATCTCTCTCTTTATCCTGACAAATCGGACATGGGTCCTGATCAGTAATGTGCCCACAGGTAGAGCAATGGGTAAGTTCACGCTTAGCATTTACAAGCGATTTAGCAAAGTCCAATACGTCATCTTCATTCATATTTAAAACGAAAAAAGCCAGGCGAACCGCAGTCTTTGGCCCTATTCCTGGCAATTTAGTAAAGCTATCAATAAGCTTTGAGATTGGTTCTGGATAGTACATTAAAAATCCCCCTAGAATCCTGGGATATTCATACCTTTCGTGAATTGTCCCATGGTTGAATTCGTCTCATCCTCGATTTGTTTAATGACATCATTAACAGCAGCCAGCACTAAATCCTGCAGCATTTCCACATCATCCGGATCAACGGCCTCTTCATTGATTTCAATATCTGTAATCTCTTTTTTTCCGTTGGCTACAACCTTAACCATTCCACCACCAGAACTTGCCTCAAAGCTTTTCTCATGAAGCTCCTCTTGTGCCTGCATCATCTTCTTCTGCATTTTCTGCATCTGTTTCATCATATTGTTCATGTTTCCCATTCCGCCTTTCATCAAAATTCCTCCTTAGTTATCTTGTATTTCCAGCAAATCATCGCCAACCAATTTTCTCGCTTCTGAAACGAGAGGATCTTCTTCAGCTTGCTCCTCCGTTTGTTCTCCATCATCATCCTGATCGCGCTGTTTCTTTACATATTCTTCTCTTAATTCCTGCCAATCAGCTTCAGGAATCGGAATAATGGCCACTTGCTTACCAAGAAAATTCGATAATTGTGCTTCGATGGTCTCCTGGTTTTCCAACATAAGTGAACAATGGATTTCATATTTAAAGGATAAAACCAGTGAATCATTGGATGCAGCTCTTGGTTTACTATTGATTAGCTTTGCATAAGCTGGCGGGCTGTCCTGCTTTAATGAATCCATAAATGTTGCCCAGTGATTCATAATATTTTTTAATTCAGCTTTGGAAGCATCATTTAATACATTTCTAATTCTGTCATAAGGAATGCGATATTTTCGCCCCGAGCTTGGACGTCTTTGCGAACGCCCTTCACTTGCTTTTGGTTTTTCTGACTGAGCGGAAACCCCTGACTGTTTTATCGTATTCAATTCTTTTTCAAGCTGCTCAAGCTTCTGTACCACTTGCGGAGAAACCTCTGTCTGATTTTGAGTATGAGAAGAGGCTGTATTGGCAATGTTTAGCATGGCAATTTCAATAAACACTTTCGGACTATTGGTCCACCGCATTTCCTGCTGACATTCATTTAATCGACGGATAGCGGATTGAATCCAAACTGAATCAAGATCTTGGGTGAGGGTCGTAAATCTTTCATCGGGAATTGCTCTCTCCAAAAAATCACTCATTTGATTTGATGACTGATATAATAAAACATCACGTAAATAATAGATAAGATCAAAAATGAGCCTTCCCGAGTCCTTTCCTTCTTCTAAAAACTCATCGATCAGCTCTAAGGCATGCTTCACATCCTGATTATGAAGAGACTCCATCACTTCACCCAGTTTATTTTGAGAAACCGAACCTGTGACAGCCAGTACATCTTCAACGGACACATGATTTTCCTCACTATAGGAAATGGCCTGATCGAGTAAACTTAAAGCATCTCTCATTCCACCCTCAGCAGCTAAAGCTACGGTTTGAAGTGCGTCATCATCAACCTCAATCTGTTCTGAGGCCATAATATCCTTCAGTCGATTTACAATGGAAGATTGAGAAATCCGTTTAAAATCAAAGCGTTGGCACCTTGATATAATGGTTAAGGGAATTTTATGAGGTTCTGTTGTAGCTAAGATAAAAATCACATGCCGGGGAGGCTCCTCCAATGTTTTCAGCAGTGCATTAAAGGCTCCCGTGGAAAGCATATGAACCTCATCCACAATATACACCTTATACTTGATTGAACTGGGTGCATATTTCACTTTATCCCGAATGTCCCGAATATCATCTACACCATTATTTGAGGCAGCATCAATTTCAATCACATCAGAAATCGTACCATCCTGTATTCCCCGGCACGCTGAACATTCGTTGCAGGGCTCTTTAACCGGAGAACGTTCACAGTTTACTGCTTTAGCAAAAATTTTCGCAGCACTTGTTTTCCCTGTTCCTCTTGGGCCGGAAAATAAATAAGCATGTGAAAATTTATCCTTAAATATTGCGTTTTGGAATGTTCTGGTTATATGTGATTGTCCCACTACATCTTCAAATGTGGTGGGCCGCCACACCCTGTACAATGCCTGATAACTCATGGCCACGTTCTCCTTTGTGGTTTCTTTTCTCATTATAACCTATAGACATGTTGCATTCAAAAACATTATCGTTAATTTTTAAACTGCCTATTATACGGATTTATTTAACTTGTTCATCCAATTGATCTCTAATACTTCTCCGGATAATTAAAAAACTCACCCTTAAAAAGGATGAGTTTAATGTCTATGTAACGCCGTGCACCTACCGTCGATGAGGCATTCCTGAGCGTTACGTAAGCTCGTGGCTCGGCTCAGGCAACCCCGCGGCACACAAGAATGACCGCTTACTGCTGCTTCCTTCCGGATCTGACAGGGTTCACGGGTTCCTGTTGCGCGGGACCAAAGCGTCAACACCACTTACTTACGGCAGACCTCAAAAATGCTCACCTCGGATAGGGATTCAGCCTCGCTATAGCGGATTGCGAGTAACAAGGCACCGCTACCTCCCCACCTAGCACGGCTAATCTGCTAACAATGAATATGTGCACATTATTGCGGCCAGTCCATGACCAGCTCGGCTATTGTCCTGGATTGCTTCATCCAATTGCGCCTTGCTTTCTTAATGTGCATAAACAAGTATATCGGGTTTTAATGGATTTTGCAATGATTTCACCATTCCATTTTTTTCAATCCCGTCGTTTCCTTTCCCTTAAACCCTTAAAGAATTGCTTTAAAATAAGAGAGCACTCCTCTTGAAGCACTTCAGGAATCACTTCAGCCCGATGATTAAACCTTGGATCCTCGACCAGATTTACCAAAGAACCACAGCTTCCTGCCTTTGGATCATAGGTTCCGAATACAACCGTTGGGATTCTGGCTTGCAGAATCGCACCTGCACACATAGGGCAGGGTTCTAATGTAACATACAATGTACAGTCATCCAATCTCCAGCTGTTTAAAACCTGATTGGCCTTTTCGATGGCTAAAAACTCTGCATGTCCTTTTGCCATCTGTGAGGTTTCTCTTAAATTACCGGCCCTTGCAATGACCTGTTCATCCTTTACAATAATGGCCCCAATGGGAACCTCATCTGCCTGCTCCGCCTTAGCTGCTTCATTAAGCGCCATTCTCATATATTTTTCATGATCCATGATTGATCCCTTCTTTTCCCTGTATTTTAAAATAGGAAAAAATATTTTCAAAAATTTTTTCACCATTATTATGCATGGCCATAGAATACTTAGTGTTTTATCCCATAAATATGTAAAAGAATATCTATGGAAGGAGGAGCCTTTATTGGTTATTTATGTAGTAAAGGCCGGTGAATCACTATATGATATTGCACAAAGATATCAAGTCTCCACAGATGAGCTTATTGCGTTAAATCAGCTTGATCAGCCCAGTCAATTAGTTGTTGGGCAAGCACTTGTTGTTCCTGTTAACCAGTATACCGTACAACCTGGCGAGTCACTCTATGTTATTGGTCAAAAATTCAATGTTCCCTATCAGCAGTTGGCAGAAGCAAATCAAATTTCACTAAATGATTCGTTGCAAATCGGTCAGACCCTTACTATTCCTCAGCCGGAAAAGGTGAGCAAGCAGTTCAATGCCTACGTTGAACCTACAGGAGGTGAAGTGAGTCAAACGTTAGAGCAGTCTGCCAGAACTAAAGCCCAGTATTTAACATACTTAGCTCCTTTTAATTACAAGGTGAATCGTGACGGTTCATTAGTTCCCCCACCTTTAAATCAATTCCCGCAAATTGCAGCGAATAACAACGCTCTCTTAATGATGGTCGTGACAAACATTGAAGAAGGATCATTCAGTGACGAGCTCGGACGTATTATTGTTACCGATGAGAATTTTCAGGATCAGTTTTTGACCAATATTATAGAAACAGCAAACCAGGTTGGATTTGGAGATATCCATTTTGATTTTGAATTTCTGCCTCCTGAAACCAGAGAAAATTATAACAACTTTTTACGAAAAGCAAAACAAAGGCTATCAGAAGCAGGTTTAATGCTGTCGACAGCGTTAGCACCTAAGACATCTGCAGAACAGGAAGGAGCCTGGTATACGGCCCACGATTACGCTGCTCATGGTGAAATTGTCGACTTTGTTGTACTTATGACCTATGAATGGGGATACAGTGGAGGACCGCCAATGGCTGTTTCTCCGATTGGGCCTGTAAGGGACGTTGTTAACTTTGCCTTGTCTGTTATGCCTTCTGAAAAAATATTTCTCGGGCAAAACTTATATGGATATGACTGGACCCTTCCATATGAACCCGGCGGAGAATTTGCTGAGGCATTAAGTCCACAGGCCGCCATTCAGCGGGCACGGGAAAACAATACAGAAATTCAATTTGACCAGGAAGCACAGGCACCCTTTTACTTTTATTATGATCAGGATGGAAATCGCCATGAGGTCTGGTTTGAAGATGCCCGGTCCATCCAGGCTAAATTTGATCTGGTTAAAGAACTGAACCTCAGAGGAGTGAGCTACTGGAAGCTTGGCCTCGCCTTCCCGCAAAACTGGGTATTGCTGGACCATCAATTTAATGTTGTGAAAGAAAGATAATCAATCATTTGCTGTCTCACTACGGTTTGAGGCAGCATTTTTATTTATTCAGAGCTAATGATAAAAGTAAACATTGAGAACTCTGTATTCTGATAGATTTCTTCAAGGTCGTTTTGCTGGAAATCTTTTTTATTGAAGCTTTTATAAGGTAACCTGACCTGGAACGTCTCCTTAAAAGGAAAAGGTGCTACACCAATCGTATATGGATCCTTCCAGTTTGCCTCCATCCCTCCTGGTGCAAACGGAAAGGTTTGTCTGAATCCATTTTGAAACCAGGACACCTCATCTTCTTTAGCCACACCCGGCTCATTCATACATAAATAAAGAGATAAATCGTCACAAAACTGAAGCCATTTAAAGTGACAATCCAGTATTTCCCCATTCTGAAAGGCAACATTTCGACTTTGCAGTTGCTTACGTCTATTCATTTCCCGGGAAATAAAAGATTTTATGACCGGATTTGTCGATTCCGATGAGAAAAACGACGAATAATGCAGGCTGCATAAAAGTCCGGCATATGCTGAGTGATTCTGAACAGAGTCAATTCCCTTTTCATAGCTGGCCAACTTAGCTGTTAGCGGATAATCCGTAAAAGAGTAAGGTGCACCGGTTTCATCATTCAAGCGTGGATGCTGATCGATTTCTTTCCAAGCATAATCATGATAACTAATGGCAAATTCCACATCAGACCTTAATGGAGTTCCGGGAAATAAATCTGGATGAATGTATTTAGCCATTTCCCCGGAAACTTTCCCATGTTCATGTTGTTCCACCATCCGGATGATTTCTCCGGAAGATACAACAATCATCAGAACCCCCTCCTTTTCACCCATCCTTTTATACCGTTATTTTATTATTTATCCTTCCAAAACTGTTCCAATAAAATAATCATAACCGTTCCCATCAGCAATCCATTACTGACCAGATTTTGTGCAAATCCCGGTAGCCCAACAAAAGCACTGGCCGGAATAAACATGAGTCCGATTCCGGTTAAAAAAGTAATTCCTAAAATGGTGAGCTTTCTCTGGTCCAGCCTCTCACTCACGATATTCCACAGTCCAATTCCCATAAGTTGAACAAAAGTAGCCAATAATGCAGCATTGGCAACAGGGGAGGGGATTTTGGATAAAAAGGCAACAATGGGCGGGAAGAACGCGATAAGCATGAGTAAAATGGACGCATACATAAATGGACGTTTTCTTCTTTGGCCGGTTAGTTCCATAAATCCTGACGAAGATGCCAGTGTTACAACAGCTACACTGGAAAATAAAGCAGACAATCCCTGATTAATTCCCAGCGTATAGCTCCCTTTATTCATCTCCTCTGGTGTAAAAGAACTTTTTCCCTTCATCGTCTGATTGGCGGCCCCCAGCGAGGCAACAATATTAGATAACAGAATGATTGCTGTAATAAAGGCAATAGGAATCATACTTATATCCCAAACCGGTAAGCCCCAGGCGAAAACTTCCGGAATTTGAATAACAGGTAACGATGAATTTGCAGAGGTCTGTCCATGAACAATGGCATAAATCGCCCACCCTAGACCGATACCAATTAAAATGGCATAGTTCTTTAAGGGACCCTTTCCAAGAATGGAAAATAACAAAACAAAGAAAAACACGAAAAAGGAAATAAGGGTAGCATCCAATTGAGCTGTGGAGCCCTTTTCACCTATCCCCATCATTCCCTGTAAAAAGGTTCCGCTTAACTGAATGGTTAACATAAATAAGAAGGATCCTGTAACAAGTGGTGTGAAAATAGACAGCATTTTTTGCGATAAATGAAACAGGCCAAAAATCACCAAAAAGAGACCCGTTAAAATCATAGCTGTCTGAAGGACCTGCAGCGTCTCTCCTAAACTTCTGCCACTTTCAACCGCAGTAGCGGCATAAACGGTAAATGTGCTGATCCATATTCCTGCCGGTCCGTCCACAATTGGTAATCGATGACCAATCAATCCCTGAAGAAAACAGGCAATCCCGACCACAAAAAATGTCCGTTGCATTAAACCGGACACCTCGTACAGGGACATATCATAGACTGACCCTATTACTATAGGCAGTGCAATAGAGCTTGCTAACAAAAAAATAAACCATTGCAAGGTTTCAAGTGTAGAGTTTTGTATGTTTTTTACTGAATTCATGAAGGCCACTCCTCGTGCAGAAAAATTCTATTTCCATCATACTAAAGTTTACAGCGATAGGAAATGGAGAGATGTCATAAAGATGTTAAAATGCCTGACTCTATAAGATATGAAAATCCCTTATAATAATAATAGAAATAAGGAGGGATCTTCTTGGAAGATACACGCAGGGAAAACCTGAAGGCTATCCTGGAGGAAGCATTAAAACCTGTTCATGATAGACTGGATCAAATTGAAGAAAGACTGGAACGGCTTGAAAAATAAAAGATAGGGATCAGCCTTTGACCCCTATCTTTTCTATTCTTATTCCTCTAAGGTTGATGTATCTCCTGTAGGTAGCCCAAGCTCCCAGGACTTTAACAGGCGACGCATAATTTTGCCGCTTCGAGTCTTCGGAATGGTATCCCGGATTTCAATTTCTCTTGGAGCAGCATGGGCACTTAAACCGGTTTTAACAAATTTCCGAATATCCTCAAGTAAATCATCGGACTCCTGATGACCCTCACGCAGTGTTACAAATGCTTTAATAATTTCACCACGCTCCGGATCCGGCTTACCAATAACACCGGCCTCGGCAACAGCAGGATGCTCGATTAGTTTACTTTCCACTTCAAATGGTCCGACACGCTCACCGGATGTATTAATGACATCATCCAGACGTCCCTGGAACCAGAAGTAGCCATCTTCATCCATATAAGCACTGTCACCGGAGACATACCAGTCACCAATAAAGTAGCTTTCATATTTTTCAGGACGCTTCCAGATCTGACGCATCATCGACGGCCATCCCTTTTTAATCGCCAGGTTCCCCATCTGGTTAGGCGGCAGTTTATTACCTTCATTGTCAATAATGGCAGCCTCAACACCTGGAATCGGCTTACCCATAGAGCCCGGCTTAATATCCATAACAGGATAATTACTAATTAATTGGGCTCCTGTTTCAGTCATCCACCAGTTATCATGAATCCGCTTATTAAAGGCATCTATTCCCCAATGGATCACTTCAGGATTCAGTGGTTCACCCACACTCAGGATATGACGTAACGATGATAAATCAAACTTATTTGCCACTTCACTGCCGGCACTAAGGAATTTACGGAATGCTGTTGGAGCGGAATACCATACAGTGACTTTATATTTTTCAATCGTTCCATACCAGTCTTCCGGGCTGAATCGTCCCCCACGCACAACATTAGTTACTCCATTTAACCACGGGGCAAATACTCCGTAGCTTGTTCCGGTTACCCAGCCTGGATCAGCTGTGCACCAATAGACATCATCCTCTTTTAAATCCAGTACCCATTGTCCTGTGGCCAGGTGCTGAATCATTGCATTATGCACATGGTAGACACCTTTTGGTTTACCTGTAGACCCTGATGTATAGTGAATAACCATTCCATCTTCCAAATCAACCCATTCAATATCAAAGGATTCAGAGGCATTCTTCATTTCCTCTTCAAAGCTGATATACTGACTTCCTTCCTCCATGCCACCTACTAACACAATCTGTTTTAGATGAGGAAGTTGATCCTGTGGAACACGGCCCAGTAACTCAGGAGTTGTTATTAACATCTTTGCTTCACTATCCTCCAGGCGGTCATGCACAGCCTGTTCCATAAATGCTTCAAATAAAGGGCCGGCGATGGCACCAACCTTTAAAATACCTAAGAAACTCATATAGAACTCAGGGCTTCTCGGCATGAAAAGAAATACACGATCCCCTTTTTCAACCTGATGTTTCTTTAAAACATTTGCGAATTGATTACTCTTTTTCCTCAACTCATCAAAGGTTAAGGATTCTTCACGATCAGGTGCAGAATATAATAAAGCTGCCTGATCCTTTTTATCAGGATTTTCCGCATGACGGTCAACGGCTTCATAGGCCATATTAACTTTTCCGGTTGAACTCCATGAAAAATATCTCTTCATTTCGCTCCAGTCAAAGTTGTTATACACCTTCTCATAATCCTGTAAATTATGATTTCCTTCTCTGGCAGGTATTGGATTCATATTCATACGTTTCTCCACCCCTTTGAAATCGTTTTCATATTGCTTTTACAATTACTATAAACCTATGCAATACCTAAACTATTTATTAAAAAAATTCCCCTTTGTCCTTTCTATTCTATCGAAAAATTCCAAATATTTAAAGTCCTATTTTATATCCAGGTGTTATTTAGGAAAAATGTCCTCTCCTTTGTCCAGACTTAAATTTGGATGTACTACTATTTTACAGGCCGTCCGATTACCTGAGGTAAAAAATGAGAGACAGATTAAATATCTGCCTCTCCGCTTACGGGTAAATCCTCATTTTTTACAGACTTACTGCTGTTCACCTGTATTTCTTTACGCTTATTCTCCTGAGTGTTCTCGGTGGTGCTTTGCCTATCTTGAGGGGGGAGGCTGCTGCTTCCTTTCTTCCTACCATTACGATCAGTGTTGGCGTTCTTTTTATTAGTGAATAGCTCTATACCCTTTTTTAAGCCTGTTAATAGAGAAATATTCTTTTGGCTGGGTTTTTCTCGTGAATATTTATATCCGGCAACCATTCCAACTGCGTACAATGCGTATTGCAATCCTGTCATAAAAATATCAAAGCTGAATCCCTTTGCTTCAAAGGCAGCAAATCCAATACCCAGAATGATACCTGCAAGTGGAATATGCCTGTTACTGATTTTACTTGCCCTTCGAATTGCATATAAAAGGAAAGTTAATGCAACAACACCTGTAAACTCCATACTTAATAACTGTTCCAGAATCGTATCACACCTTTCCAGATAAACAGTCAGAGCCGGCCTTTATTAGTAGATGCAATACGTAGTCTATGAGTGTTTACAGGCGCCTATTTTATTCAATAATTCCTGTTCCTGTAATATCAGCATGAACCTGAACGTTGATGCTTGCGTCTGGGTATAACGACTTCCATGCCTTCCATTTTTCATTTTCTGTGCCGGAACGAGTGGCACGATACCTTAAACCAAACCCAATTGGATCCATTTTCGTTTCCTGAAATTTTGCCAGCAACTTGTGGATATCCTTTGTCAATACTTTTTCTGTAAGCTTATTATACTTATCCAGTTTCCCTTCCTTAAGTTCAACTTTACTCTCCTCAATCACACCAGATATATCTACGGTAACCTCTATGGACATCTTTTTGGTTTGCTTTTGTTTAATTTGGTATTCCGTATTGAGAGCATCAACAGCCAGCATAAAAAATTCATCCTTGGCATTCACCTTTATACTTTCCTTGTCATAACCCTTTTTCAGCATATTAAACAGCTTCGTCTCTTTTTTAGTCAGATGAAGAGGATGAACACCCTGCTTAAAAACGGACATTGTGGTTATCGAAAAGTTATCCTCCTCTGCCTGTACAATTGGGAGAAAGCCATCGATTCCTCTTTCCTCCAGATCGCGGCGCAGGTTATAGAGAAACTTCGTAGTGACATAGGGAGATTCAGTCCCGGTTTCGTCAAAAAACATAAACAGCTTATTGGAAGGCAAACGTTCTCCTTTTGGTTCGATACTTAAGATTGCTTTTGCATCCGGCTTTCCGATGGTGATAAGTGCAATCTGCTGAATATCCCGTCTTCTGGTAAACCAATCCATTGTTTTGCCGATATCCTTACTTAACACCTTTTCCCCCAGCACAATAACTTTCATGTGACCAAAGTCCAGCTCGTTACTCACCTTGGCTTTAATCAATTGTATCGCCTCGGCAATCGTACTTCCTTTTGAACTTAATAGCTCAAATTGGTCCCCTAATTCTTCTGATCCAGAACTGGGAAATGCCACCTTTAAAGTAACTTCATAGCCCTCCTCATTCTGTTCCGTTTTATCTATACCAATTCCGACCACAAATGCACGCTTATCAATATCTTTGAAACCGCAGCCTGTTAAAAGAAACATCACAAAAACAAGTAAACCAATAAGCCCGCAGAAGTTCTTCATTTCTGCTTAGACCTCCTCACTGCATAGAACAGAACCGCACACGAAAATGCGCCCGCAAACAATAATAAAGAAAAAAACATTTTTGCCAGTTCATAAACCTGCACCTGACTAAGAAAAAAGTATCCCAGAATGGTAGCCAGCGAAAAAAGGAGAGCCATCATGACCGGTACAATTTTTACATCCTGCCATTTTATCTCCGGAAGGACACTTCTCATATGCTCCATCGCAATATGACAGGTAATGGTTGCACTTATCATGGAAATGCCTATATAAAGTAAAAGAAAAATATAGAGGACTCTTTCAACAAAGCCAAATTCCATTCGTAAGGCATCAGCCGTTGAAAACCAGGGATAAATATAATTCTCCGCCCCATCAATGCCATTCATACCGATTGGAATCAAGAGGGAGGTGAAAATGTTAATGGTCCCGGCAATTCCAATTAGCACCATTCGCCAAACTCCCATCCCCTCTACTCTATTTTTCAGCACACGATTATAAATAGATATATAATAAAAGCCCAGCATTGAATAAGCACCCGCTCCAATGCTGGTAATGGAGGGGGAATCAATCGTATGTGTAAAAACAATTCGGATAGCATCCCAGCTCATGTGTTCATTCAAAAAAGCTTTTAAAAAAATAGCCACAATGAGTGGGAGACTAATAATCAGGATAATTTCAAGTGCATATAAGGTTTTTTCCGTCTTCATCAGAGCCCCCAGGCAAATAATAAATAAAAAGAGAACCGATATATATAACGCAGGCATTTCGGGATTAATAAACCGCTTGGTAATATCAATAAAGGACAAAAGCACAAACCAGGTTCCGAGGAAATACAAAATTCCAATAAAAAATAAATAACCGGATGCAAACCATTTAGGTGTATATTTTTTAATGATTTCAGGCTGCCCCTGGCCAGGGAATTTAAGCATGGCATTTGTATAAATAAGACAATAAACCAGGGTAATGAGAATAGCAATCATTAAAGAGGTCACCACACCATTGACCCGCTCTTCAATTAAAATCCTGGGCACAAGAGCAACAACATTCGCAAGCATATTCAAAATCACTAAATAGTAATAGTAGCGACTCACCGAATCCCTTCTTCCCTATATATGTTGCTTTTGACGAGTCGTAAACAGTTTTAAATAGGGCTGTCCGAAGCTGTCTAAATAAACAAGATAATAAATAAGACCAACCGTTCCCAGCACAAGTCCAATTAATCCCGATAGAGTCGTAACCAGTAACAACAGGTATTTCATTACCCTCATCGCGAAGCTCATTTCATTTATCGGAATAATGAAATTGGATATAGCCACCGCAGCCACAATAATAATCATAATGTTTGAAACCAGTCCGGCATCGGTTGCTGCCTGTCCTAAAATTAAACCACCAACCGTGGTAGCGGTAGGGCCAATCGTTTTAGGAAGACGAATGGATGCCTCTACAAGCATTTCCATCATAATTAACATAAATAACACTTCAAGGTACGAAGGGTACGGAACCGGCATTCGACTGCCTGCGATGGAAAATGCAAGTTGAACCCGCAGTACTTCCGGATTATACGAAATGATGCCTACATATGCTGAAGGAAGAAAGAGACTGATAAATAAACCGACATATCGCAATATAATGAGAAATTTAGACACCCAATAAGGTTGGTAAAAATCCTCCATTGAACTCATAAAATCATAAAAGACTGTGGGACCAATTAAAACAAATGGGATTCCTTCAATCATAATAATGACTTTTCCCCGCGATAAATTATAAGCCATTCGATCAGGCCTCTCCGTTACGAGTAAGGTAGGAAACATACGTCTTTTCCTATTTGTGAGTGCTCTGTGCAATTCTCCTGCAGACTGAACAATCGGACGGTTCGCCTGATCCAATCTTTTCTTTACCTGCTCCACTATTTGGGGCTCTGCCTCTTTTTCGTCATAAAGGATACAAACCTGAATATTCGACTTACTGCCAATTTCAGGTGCCTTTTCAACCCTCAGGCTTTTTTTATGGTAGCGGTGTCGAATAAGATTAAGATTGGTATAGATATTCTCACTTAAGGCCTTCTGCGGTCCTAAAATCGTCGTTTCCACACTCGCATCCAGCACCTGTGAGTTTTCCTGATGAATGAATCCGACGATATATACTTGACCCTTAATAAAAATCACGACTGAGCCATGCAGCATTTCTTTAACCGTGTCCTGTTCATCTTTAAATTCCTTGAAATTCGGCAGAGATTTTAGATAGGACTCATATCTCTTTACATCATTGATTTCAAAAAAGGGCTTAAAAAACTGTTCATGAATGTTGGCATTGTCAATCACCGTCTGAATGTACACCAGTTCAATCTCCTGGTCATTTTCCAGTGACAACGTTCGGAACTGAGCATCCTCCGTTCCTTTAAACTCCTTTTCAAGGACCGGCTTAACCCGGTCCACCTCGCTTTTATTAAACGAAAACATGTATGTAAACCCCTTTGACTCAATAACTCATCGCAGTTTATAGTTTCTGCCGGGAAATAAAGATTATACCTCGGGACTGTCCCGCACCGCTTTAAAGCACTAAAGCATCACAATAAAAAAAAGCTGATTGCGGGTTTACACCGAATCGGTGCGTGTTGCAATCAGCTTTTTCATCTATTTACTTGTGCAGTGCTTCCAATGCTTCATATACATAATTGACCTCATGTGCAGCATAGCCTTTCACTTCTTCATCAGCCTGACTCATCACATAACTATGAGGTGTTAATTGAAACATGGAAATGTCGTTATAGGAGTCTCCAATACACATAATTTCCTCAGGTTGTAAGTGATAAGCATCCATAATCGCCTTTACACCTTTTCCCTTATTAATCGCTTTTGGCATAATATCCAGACATTCCGGATCGGAAATAAACGAATCTGCAATGGATGAAAATTGTCCTTCAATCTTTGCCTGAATTTGTTTTAACCATTCTGTCTGGTGACTGTTCACCGATATTTTTGAAACCTCTAAGCCTTTTTGAATACTGTTTATAAGGTTTGTGTCCAGTTCAATCGGGAAAAATAAGCGGCTCATATATACAGATTTTATCCGGGATGCATCATTTACAAATCCCTGATTCTCAGAAAAAATTGTTAAAGGAGCATCTGTGGAAATTAAAAATTGATAAAGGTCTAACACATCGTTCTTGGAAAACACATGGCCGTATATCCGTTCCTCATCCTTTGAGTAGACAAAAGAACCATTTTGACTGATGCGGTGACCGGTTGCACCAATCATTCCCATCACCTCTTTTATTTCCACATCCATCCGTCCACTGGCAACACTGAATTCAGTACCCTTGCCGACAGCATGCAGAATGGCTTCCTTATCCCGTTCGAGAAGTCCTTTATGATAGCTTAGCAGTGTCCCATCTAAATCACTGACAATTAGTTTGATCATAGTTGCTTACCTCCTGAATTTCTGTCTCTAACCTGAATCTTACAGGAGTTTTAACGGAAAATCTATTATATATAACAAAAAAGAAGCCAAGTACAGATGTAGATGTACCTGGCTATCTTTAAAAACTTTCTATATTATATGGCCCCGGCAGGATTCGAACCTGCGACGCACGGTTTAGGAAACCGACGCTCTATCCCCTGAGCTACGGAGCCAAAGTGAAAACATTATTTATTATACAAAAGAATCCTCCAGTTGAAAAGGGATAGGATTGATTCAAAGAGCAGGGGGTCACTTAAAACCCTGTGATGACAGTCTGAATAATCCCTTTGGTGTGGGCCTGGAGGATAAGCAGTTATACTCACGCACGAAGCTTACTGCTCCATTCTTACTTCTGCCCAGGCCCTGACATAACCTCTAAACCCGCTGATAAGGTCTTCCCAGCTCTATCGAACGCTCTTTTGCATTTTTTACACATTCCATCAGGGCTTCCTGATATTTGTATTTTTTCAGGGTTTCGAGTCCTGCCTGCGTGGTTCCACCTGGGCTGGTGATATTTTGACGAAGCTCTTCAGGACTTGATTCCGTATTTTTCAGCATTTCAGCTGCTCCTACTAGAGTTTGGACAATTAGCTCCTTTGAAATATCCTCTTTCAGGCCTGATTCCTTCGCGGCTGCTTCCATCGCCTCTACTAAATAATAAATGTACGCCGGACCACTTCCGGATAAACCTGTAACCACATGCAGGTCATCCTCATCTACAACCGTCGTCGTACCTATCGTCTGAAACAGCTCCTGGACCATATCCATTTGAGCAGCATTTGCATAGGTTCCGGCAGCAATAGCTGTCGCAGAAAAACCAATAGACGCTGAAGTGTTCGGCATGGCACGAATGACCGAAATCTTTTTTCCTAATTCTGATTCTATATACGAAGTTGAAATTCCGGCTAATACAGATACAACCATCTGATCCTCTGAAACAAACTCCCTTACCGATTCAATGGCATCCGTAACATCCTTTGGTTTCATAGCAAGGATGACCATATCCGCATCTGCCACAACTTCCCGCTTTTCGCTTAAAGTTTTTACCCCATAGGTCGATTTCATATGTTTTAAGCGTTCCTGATCCTCCTTATTGGTCACACAAACCTGCTCCGGACGGACGACCTGCTTATTCAGAATTCCTGATAGTATCGACTCGGCCATGGCACCTGCACCTACAAATGCAATTTTATTAACCATCTTTTTTCCTCCTAAAATTGTTTATATCCAAAACAAACATAGATCAACATTCCATCATTAAAAAACCCACTCCATCCTTACGTTAAGGACGGAATGGGCTGAATCCGCGGTACCACCTTGAATTGACATCTGGAAAAAAGGGAAACGTTTAGACAAAGATTTCCGTTTTAAAGATGTCCTCTCCAGCCTGTAACGCTAGGCTTGCGACCAAGGTTTATCGCCCTGATAGCTCCCAGGTAGGTTTCGATAATCTCCAGGTGATGGAATCTTTCAGCCGGTGAATTCCAATCTCTTTTTACCCGAGCCATTATCTACTGGCCTGTTCAAAGCTTATCATTATTCAGTATATTTTATAGTATTATGCAAGGAATGTGTGAAAATGTCAAGAACAAAAAGCGAAAATAGCCTGTTCTCACCTTCCTGCAACAGCCATAAAACCCATTTTAAATTCCTGCATAAATTGCATTTTTATTCTTATGTCACAGACCGGTGTATCTATGATAAAATATAGTCTGTCTATTTTTGTAGAAACATGGACAGTGAGCGATGTAGTTGAAGGGAGCGAAACCATGGGACAAATACCTTTTATTGCTGTTGAAGGTCCAATCGGAGTCGGGAAAACCTCATTGGCAAAAAAGATCAATGCCCATTTTCAATTTCACTTATTAAAGGAAATTGTAGAGGAAAATCCATTTCTCGGAAAATTTTACGATAACATTGAGGAGTGGAGCTTTCAAACCGAGATGTTCTTCCTGTGCAACCGGTATAAGCAGTTGGAGGATATTGATCGAAAATACTTGAAGCAGGGAAAGCCTGTTGTATCCGATTATCATATTTCCAAGAATATGATTTTTGCAAAACGTACACTTAAAGACCACCAGTATGATAAATACAATCAGATTTTCCATATTTTAACTAATGACATGCCCAGGCCTAATATTATGATATATTTACATGCTAGTTTAGATACTTTGTTAGAGCGAATCCGTAAACGGGGGCGTTCTTTGGAACAAAATATACAGGCATCTTATTTAGAACAGTTATCTCATGATTATGAAGTATTTATGAATCAGTTTGAAACGGAAAATCCGGAAATTCCAGTGATCCGCTTTAATGGGGATGAGCTGGATTTTGTAAATAGACAAGAGGACTTGGAATACGTCCTGAAAAAGGTGGAAAAGTCATTAAAAGAGGGGGAAGCCGTACTATGACGACCGGAAATCATCGTGTAAATATCCCTAACGACTCAGTCATCACCATAGCAGGAACGGTAGGGGTCGGAAAGTCAACGATGACAAATGCACTAGCTAATGCTTTAAACTTTAAAACGTCCTTTGAAAAGGTCGATGCCAATCCCTATTTGGATAAGTTTTATGATGACTTTGAACGCTGGAGCTTTCACTTACAAATTTACTTCTTAGCCGAGCGCTTTAAGGAGCAAAAAAAGATTTTTGAATATGGCGGCGGATTTGTTCAGGACCGCTCCATTTATGAAGATACCGGAATTTTTGCCAAGATGCATTACGAAAAAGGTACGATGTCGGAAACAGACTATCAGACCTATAAAAGTTTATTTGATTCTATGGTGATGACCCCATACTTTCCTCACCCGGATCTGCTCATTTATTTAGAGGGATCCTTTGATCATATTTTAGATCGGATTCAAAAGCGTGGTCGTCCTATGGAACAGCAGACCCCTGTAGATTATTGGAAGGAAATGTACGACCGTTATCAGGCCTGGATTAACGACTTCAATGCCTGTCCGGTCATGCGAATAAACATTGCAGATTACGATATTATTAATGACCAAACGTCCATTGAGCCGATTTTGGAACGCATCGGACATTTTATCCAGCATTCCCGTAAATACACTGGTAGTGGTGCCTGTCACCACCCGAATTTTGTCGAATAATCTATATAGTTATATACGTTAATTAATCCGCTTATCTAAGAGATTAAGCGGATTTTTTTACAATTATATAATAATAAAAAAAATCGTTACCCAAAGTAACGATTTCCTTGTTTCCGTTATATCTCCAATATTTATACGCTGATTTTATGGCGGAGGAGGAGGGATTCGAACCCCCGCGGGCTTTGACACCCCTGTCGGTTTTCAAGACCGATCCCTTCAGCCGGACTTGGGTACTCCTCCTTAATGACACTATGATAATATATCATACCCTTTTTTATTCTGCAAGGGGAAAAGAGAAATTAAACTTTTCATACAATTCCAAGATAAATAAGCAGGAATTGTTAAAATATATTAATTTCATCCGTTGTCTTGCCAATGTCCATAGTTCAATGATCATTTAATCACTGTATTGCCCTAAAAGCCTTATATTTGCAGCAGCAGCACTTAATTCACCCTCATCCCAGTTTACCTACAGATACTCTCATAGCCAAAAACACAGCCCCATGGATCCTTTTATCCATAGGGCTATTTGGAAAGTAATTTCTTTACCTGTACAAATATCATTTACTCCGCTTTAATATATTCACGGTTCCCCATATAAGGACGTAATGGCTCAGGGATTAAGATGGAACCATCCTCCTGCTGGTAATTCTCGATAATGGCTGCCACTGTACGGCCAACTGCCAATCCGGACCCGTTCAATGTATGAACAAATTCCGGCTTGCCTTTTTGTCCACGGCGGAAGCGAATTTTAGCACGACGGGCCTGAAAATCTTCAAAATTGGAGCAGGAAGAAATTTCACGGTACGTATCAGAACTTGGCATCCATACTTCAATGTCGTACTTTTTCGCTGCTGTGAAACCTAAGTCACCGGTACACATGTTCATCACGCGGTATGGAAGCTTTAATAACTGAAGAACCTTCTCTGCATGCCCGGTTAATTCCTCCAGCACCTCATAGGATTCTTCTGGTTTAGCAAGATGAACCAGCTCAATTTTATTAAATTGATGCTGACGGATTAACCCTCTGGTATCACGACCAGCTGATCCTGCTTCTGAACGGAAATTGGCACTATAAGCGGCAAACTTCTTTGGCAGGTCCTCTTCACTTAAGATTTCATCCCGGTGATAATTCGTAACAGGCACTTCTGCTGTCGGTATTAAGTAATAACCATCCCAATCAGCTATTTTAAATAAATCCTCTTCAAATTTTGGCAGCTGTCCTGTTCCTGATAAACTGTCCCGATTGACCATATATGGGGGCATAGCTTCCAAGTAGCCATGCTCATCCACATGGAGGTTCATCATAAAGTTTATTAACGCACGCTCCAGTCTGGCTCCTAATCCTTTATAAAAGGCAAAACGGCTGCCTGTAATCTTTGCTGCCCGCTCAAAATCGATCATATTTAAATCAACAGCCAGATCCCAATGCGGTTTTGCTTCAAACCCGAATTGCGGAACATCACCCCAGGTACGAATCTCAACATTGTCATCCTCATCCTCACCGATGGGTACACTCTCATGAGGAATATTTGGTATCGACATTAGCAAAGTTTCCAGTTTTTCTTCCACATCTTTCAGTTCCTGATCCAGCTCTTTAATTTTACTTCCCACTTCCCGCATTTCCTTAATCATCGGTTCTGCGTCTTTTTTCTCTTTCTTCAGTTCAGAAATCTGTTTGGAAACGTCATTTCGCTTAGCCTTTAGTTCTTCACTCTCACGAATGAACTCTCTGCGCTTTGCATCCCATTCACCGAATTTATCCAGATCGGTTAAATCCTCTCCGCGATGAGCAAGTTTTTCTTTTACTTCATCATAATGATCTCGTAAATATTTTAAATCTAACATATTAGCTTCCTCCTTCATTTTCTATTTCTTATAACGGCACATAATGAAAAAACATAACTTAACTTATATAGGATGAAACTTCCATAAGTGGAGGTATTATCCACACCTTAAATTTATCGGCATTTTACTGGCCGTTAATCTTATCATCCTATCCTGAACAACAAAAAACTCCCATCCCTTTATAATAAGGGACGAGAGTTTGTTTACGTTTCCCGCGATACCACCCTAGTTGAGGGCAAACGACCCCCCAGCTTGGTTTCTGATAACGGTGTTTCACCGGGTATACTTACTTAAAGTTCCGTATACCTGCTCGAGGATGGATTCACAACAGACTTATACCGGTTCACAGCCGCCACCGGTTCTCTGAGATAAGCCATATTGCTACTGGTTCCTCTCATCGCTTTTGCGAAAATATCGATATTCCAGTTGCTTAATAATATACCTTGTTTAAGATAAAGATGCAAGTTTTTCTGTTGCATCCTTAACCATATCGACAAAATGCTCCGTAAGACGATGATCATCAGTTAGCTCAGGATGAAAAGCACAGGTTAAATAGTGATCCTGCCTTGCCGCTACAATTTTACCATCATAGGTTGCAAGAGCTTTTGCATTTTCTCCTGTCTCCAAAATATAGGGTGCCCGAATAAACACAGCATTAAACGATTCTGCTATGTCCCTTATTGCAATATCCGCCTCAAAGCTTTCTCTTTGCCGTCCAAAGGCATTGCGGGCGACCTTCATATCCATAAGCTGTAAATGAGCATCCTCCTGTCCATCGATTTCGCCAGCCAGCAGAATCATACCAGCACACGTCCCAAACATCGGTTTTCCTGATTCACCAAAGCTGCGCAGCGCATCAAAGAATTGATATTTATCTATGAGACGCCTCATGGTCGTGCTCTCACCGCCGGGCAAAATAAGGCCATCCAACTCTTTTAACTGCTCCACACGCTTCACAACAGCCGCTTCTGCACCACAGGCCTCTATGGAACGGACATGCTCCTGGACAGCGCCTTGTAATCCCAGTACACCTATTTTTACCATGATGGATGACTCCTTTACTAGTTACTCACTGCGATCCTGCATGCGATCAGCATCTGTCAACGTGGACATTTCTCTTCCCTTCATCGCTGTACCAAGATCCTTTGAAAGCTGTCCAATTAATTCATAGTCTTCGTAATGAGTGGTAGCTTCCACGATTGAACGGGCAAATTTCTCCGGATTATCAGATTTAAAAATACCGGAACCTACAAATACACCATCTGCTCCCAGCTGCATCATAAGAGCAGCATCAGCAGGTGTAGCAATACCGCCAGCTGCAAAATTAACAACAGGTAAACGTCCCGCTGTTTTAATTTCCTTAAGAATTTCATAAGGAGCGCCTGTCTCTTTTGCATAAACCATGAGCTCGTCCTCTGATAAACCGGAGATTTCACGGATCTGGGACTGAACCTTACGCATATGACGAACTGCTTCCACAATATTCCCTGTACCAGGCTCTCCTTTAGTCCGCAGCATGGAAGCTCCTTCGCCAATACGACGCACGGCCTCACCAATATCACGGCAGCCGCATACAAACGGAACCGTATAATCTTTTTTATGGATATGATAGACTTCATCAGCAGGCGTCAGCACTTCACTTTCATCAATGTAGTCTACGCCCAGAGCTTCAAGCACTCTAGCCTCAACAATATGGCCAATTCTTGCCTTTGCCATAACTGGAATGGAAACAGCATTCATAACTTCTTCAACAATGGTTGGATCAGCCATCCTTGCCACCCCGCCAGCTGCACGGATATCAGCTGGTACACGTTCAAGGGCCATTACCGCAACGGCTCCCGCCTCTTCCGCGATTTTAGCCTGTTCAGCATTCACGACATCCATGATGACGCCGCCCTTTTGCATTTCTGCCATTCCTCGTTTCACACGATCAGTACCTGTTTTGGACATGGTGTTTCCCCCCTGAATATAATAAATACTTTCTTCTTAGTTCTATTTTAACGGAAAATCCCGAGTAATCCAATTTGTTTTAAAATAAACCTTTGAACCAATCAGCAATTCCACCAAATACATCTGAGAAAAAGTCACCAATTGCCCGGAAGGTAAGAGTAAACCAATTGGCTTTTTCCACAGCATCCTGAGTAACAAGTTGAACATTGGCATCTTTGCCGATGTGTTCCGTTATATATCCAAAAAGCTCTTCACCAGTATACTTTATTTGTGCAGTTCCAACAGCTTCTCCCTTCTTAAGAGGGGCCGTTAATTCGCCATCTTCATTCAGTTTGGATTTATCAAGGGTAAATTCAATTTCATAAGGTTTTTCTTCACCGGAAGGGACAACCCCACGAATGGCCTCGTCAGTAGCTATATCCACCGACTGTTCCTTTCCTTTATTGACCTTGAGTGTTGATTCATCTTTCTTTTGATAGTCGGCAGGATAAAGTTCTGCTGTCTTTGTCTGGTTGAACCCATAGTCAAGCAGCTTTCTTGTTTCTTCAAATCGGGCTTCCTCAGAATCTGTCCGCATCACGACAGAAATTAGTCGGCGGTTATTCCGCTCAGCAGTACCTGTAAAGCAGTAGCCTGCTTCATCGGTCCACCCTGTCTTCATACCATCCAGGCCTTCATAACCAAATGGAGCAAGCTGTCCCGGCATTCCAGGCAGCATCCAGTTCCAGTTTGTAAACGATTCTTTATCTAATTTAGCCTCTGTAATACTTGAATAATCAAGGGCTTGAGGATAGTCATTAATTAAATGATAGGCAAGTAAGGCCGCTGATCTGGCTGATAAATAGTTATCTGCATCAGCGCTCGTGCCTTCCGGGTAATATTCTCCTAAATCACTATTACCTAAACCTGTGGAATTCACAAACTCAGCTTCTGGTAATCCCATCTCCTGAGCCTTCTGATTCATCATTTTTACAAATTCACCTTCAGAGCCTGCGACCAATTCGGCCAGTGCAACGGTTGTCGCATTATCTGAGTTAACCGCCATCGCTGTGTAAAGTTCTTCTACGGTATATTCTTTATTTTGACGCAAACCTATTCCTGAAAATGCATTATCTGAAGAAAGCCAATAGGCATAATCAGAAATCGTTGTCGTTGTATCCCAGCTGATATCTCCATTTTCTATGGCCTCTAGTACCAGATATTCCGTCATCATTTTGGTCATACTGGCTGGAGGCAAAGCTAAATCGGCTTCTTTTTCGTATAAAATCTGGCCTGTTTCTGCATCCACTAAAATAGCTGATTTTGCTTCAATATTGTTCGGTTGTGCATGAGTTGAAATCGGTGCTGGAATGATTGCAACCATTGTTATCAGAATGGCAGTCATCACCATTCCCAAAGCTTTTACTGACTTTTTCATTAAACTAACCTCCACCATTTTAATCTATCCTTTGCAATTTTATCATACCGGTATAAAAAAACATAGACAGTGAATAGTCACTATCTATGTTTTACGGATTAGGTCAATTCTACTATTACGAATAGTTTGGGGCTTCCTTTGTTATTTGTACATCATGAGGGTGGCTTTCCCGTAAACCTGCATTGGTTATACGAATAAATTTTCCATTCTCCCGCAATGCCTCAATATCCTTGGTTCCACAGTAGCCCATTCCCGATCTCAAGCCGCCGATTAACTGATGCACGGTATCTTCCAAGGGGCCTTTGTAAGGGACACGTCCTTCGATTCCTTCTGGTACAAGCTTTTTAGTTTCAGACTCACTTTGGAAATAACGGTCCTTGGATCCTTCCTTCATTGCCCCTACTGAACCCATTCCTCTATAAACCTTAAATTGCCGTCCCTGATAGATTTCCGTTTCACCGGGGCTTTCTTTAACTCCGGCAAACATGCTGCCCAGCATAACGGCATGTCCGCCTGCAGCAATAGCTTTAACAATTTCTCCTGAATATTTAATGCCTCCATCCGCGATAATAGAGACCCCATGCTTGGCTGCTTCCTCTGCACAGTCAAATACCGCTGTAATCTGAGGTACACCAATCCCGGAAACCACTCGGGTCGTACAAATAGATCCTGGACCAATACCTACTTTAATAATATTGGCGCCAGCTTCTATCAGAGCCCTTGTTCCTGATGGTGTCGCCACATTTCCGGCAATCAAGTCCAAACCAGGGTACTCCCTCCGAATCGCCTTCACCTGTTCAATTACACTTTTGGAATGGCCATGAGCGGTATCTACAACAATTACATCGACTCCAGCTTCAACCAGCTGCTTTAAACGAACCATTGTGTCCGCAGTCACACCTACTGCTGCACCAACGACTAAACGTCCCTGCTCGTCCTTCGCTGCATTCGGGTATTCGATAACCTTTTCAATGTCTTTAATGGTTATTAACCCTTTTAAATGATTTGCTTTATCAACGAGCGGCAGTTTTTCAATTTTATGCTTTTCCAATATATATTCCGCTTCCTGAACGGTTGTTCCTACAGGTGCAGTCATTAAGTTTTCTTGTGTCATAACATCGGAAATGGGTATAGAGTAGTCCTGAATAAAGCGAAGATCACGGTTGGTAATGATACCGACAAGCTTTTGATCCTCTTCATCATTCACAATAGGTACTCCGGAGATTCTGTATTTTCCCATTAAATGCTCAGCATCATACACCTGATGTCCGGGTGTCAGGAAAAACGGATGGTTAATAACACCATTGACCGAACGCTTAACGAGATCTACCTGCTCCGCCTGTTCCTCAATGGACATATTTTTATGAATGATTCCCAAACCTCCCTGCCTGGCCATGGCAATCGCCATATCCGCTTCCGTCACCGTATCCATTCCTGCACTTATAAGTGGAATATTTAACGTTAACTGATTGGATAATTCTGTACGGACACTTACATCCCTCGGCAGCACCTCAGATTCAGCCGGCATCAATAATACATCATCAAACGTCAGACCTTCCTTGGCAAACTTATCCTCCCGCATGTTTTAGCCCCCTTATTATGAATTTGCTGTGAAATGGCAACAATACTCTTGTAAATATTTTATAGAATACGCCAGTTTTTTTAATATTTCAAGGACATATAAGGAGATTTTTATGAAGGATAAAAACCTGTCTGCATTTTATCATCAGCTTAAATCGATTCCTTATGTTCAAGGCTTTTTAAGTGAATGCTACCGGAGAGACAAATTCAGGGACCATGAGAAGCTCAGCTTTCAGAATGCGGATCGTTTTGTGTATTACCTGGAGCATGCGGAAACTTATTTAAATCAGGCAAAAAAAGCTCCTGTATCCATACAACCCATGCTGCTTTTTTACGGACTGACACAGCTTATTAAAACCTGTTTAATAACCAAAAGGCCTCACTATCCCGAAAACACAAGTCTCCTTGCCCACGGAGTATCAGCAAGAAAGCGTAAAAAACAATCGTACCGTTTTTTGCAGGATGAGGTAAAAATTCAGCAAAAAGGGCTCTTTCCTTACTTCACCAGTCACCTGTTCTCCATTCATCAATTTACAGTTGATAAATTTTCGATGGAACAGCTGCTGAAAAGAGTTCCGGAAATGAGCAACTTATATGATATTCAGCATAAAGAAAAACCAGTGATAAAAGTGGGGAATTATGGAGAAAGAACGCTGCTTATTCCTCTCGATACAGTGAATGACTGGCATTTATCTGAAAAGAGATTCGTTGATAAACTGAGACACTTCCATTTTTCAGTCAAGGATTGGCATTTAGATCAGGATTATCTTTATATCACTTCAGATAGAAGGCTGCTACCTCATGAAAGCAATCTGTTTTCCATGGATGCTGAAAGTTCTTGTCTCTATCTTTGTAAAAATCGATCCTTTTTTTATCCTTTTCATGAGGTCATGACTCACTTTCTGCTGCTTTACAATTTAAGTATGATCTGCCGCTATGAGACAGAGTGGTGGGGAGAGCTCTTGCATTCGTTCAGTAATAATGATTATCCTTATATCCTTCAATTTTTAAGTATTACAGCCAAAAAAATCCCCATAATGCTTGGTTATTATCTGTTTAACCAAACATAATGAGGATTGACCTCCTGTTTATGCCAGTACTTCTTCTATATGCAAATGTGGATGATCCTTTAAAACAATAATCTCACCATCATTGTCCATCCGTACCATGGGCCTTGTCGGATTTTTCTCCTCTATAAATACGATTTCTCCAGCACGCTGATCGGATAATCGGATTCTCGTTCCACTCGAAAAATTCGCCAGTCCTGCCACTAATATTTGAACCACTTCAAGGTCCAGTTTTCCAATCATTTGTTTTTGTATTTCCTCTACAGCCCTAAAGGGGGACTGTCTAGGCTTATAAGGTCTTTCACAAACCATCGCATGGAATATATCGCTTACCGCTATCATTCTTGCATACGAATGGATTTTCTGGTGGCTTAGCCCAAATGGGTACCCACTGCCATCCATTCTTTCATGATGCTGCAAAATAGATGTTTTTGTTTCCTGCTTCAGGGCTGTCATATCTTCTGCCAACCGGTAAGAATAAATCGGGTGCTGCTTGACCTCATTAAACTCTTCAGTTGACAGGCGTTCGGATTTATTTAAAATATGTTTCGGAATCCGGGACATTCCGCAATCACTTAAATAAGCAGCTAAACCTGTCTGAATCCGGTCTCCCTGTGGCAAATTCATGCGTTTGGCAATAAACGCTGAAATTAATGCTTTTGCCACAAAGTGATGGAAAAAATAATTTTCTTTATCCACATGGTGATGAAGAGAAAAGATAATCCCTGAGTCATTTTCGGCCTGCAGGATCAGCGGGATGAGCATTTCTCTGACTTTGGGAAGGTCTACCGGATTTCCTGCCTGCCATTTGAAAAACATTTCCTTTGTTTTCTCAACGCCTTTTGCATATTTAACGGCAAAGGGGTCCATTTGCTGTTCAATGTTTCTTTCCTGTTCTCCTTTTTCTTCCGGAGTAAATAGTTCTCCGTTGACAAGGTATGAGGAAACCTCTATATTTTCTACCCCGAAGTGCTCCAATACCTGTATATGAACAGTTCCAACCACTGTTTCTTTTGGTATTATCGGATTCGCTGTATGCCCTTTTACTTCCCGCTCTACGATGCAACCGGGTTTAAGCTGACTGGGATGAACTAGCAATTTCTCTTCACCTCCATATCCTTGCAATTACTTATTCTGTTAATTCCCCGTCCTGATCAGGTTCTTGATCCGTGTCTGCTTCACCGGATTCTTCATGTTCCTGTTCATCTTCTTCATCTTCCTGGGCAATCCTTGCTACGGTTGAAACTTCCTCTCCTTCTTCAAGGCGAATGAGTTTAACCCCTTGAGTATTACGACCTGTCTCGGAAATGCTTTCTACAGGCATTCGGATAAGCATTCCGCTTTCCGTAATTAATATCAGGTCCTCATCACCGGTCACAGCTTTAACCGCAACTACATGTCCGTTCTTCTCTGTTAAATGACAGGTCAGAATTCCTTTTCCGCCACGGTTTGTTGTTCGATATTCATCAGCCTTTGTTCGCTTCCCAAAACCTTTATTGGTAACCGTCAGAACCTGAGTAGTTTCATCGAGGATTTCCATGGATACCACCTTATCTTCTTCATCTCTTAAGGTAATACCTTTTACACCAGCAGCCGTACGTCCCATGGAACGTACATCCTGTTCATCAAAACGGATTAAGTACCCCTGTCTGGTCCCAATCATAATTTGTTTATTTCCATCGGTAAGTCGCACGGAAATCAGTTCATCATCTTCTCTCAGATTAATAGCTCTGAGACCGCCTCTGCGGATATTGGCAAACTGAGATAGGGTCGTGCGTTTGGATATTCCCTGTTCAGTGGTGAAGAATAAATACCAATCCTCAGAGAACTCACTGATGGCAATCATAGCATTAATCCATTCACCTTTTTCAACTTCCAGCACATTAACTAATGGAATTCCTTTAGCTGTTCGTCCAAAGGCAGGAATTTCATAGCCCTTCGTTTTATAAACTTTCCCTTTATTAGAGAAGAAAAGAATGGTGTCATGTGTGGACGTAGATAGAAGATGCTCCACAAAGTCATCCTCATTCGTACCCATTCCCTGAACACCACGTCCTCCGCGTCTCTGTGTACGATAGGTGGAAGCTGGAAGACGCTTAATATACCCTTTATGTGTGAGCGTAACAACAATGGTTTCTTCAGGAATCAGATCCTCATCCTCAATAAAGTCGGATCCACCTGTCATAATTTCTGTCTTTCTTTCATCGTTAAAACGCTCTTTAATCTCGGTTAATTCTTCTCGAATAATTTCCAGTACTTTCTCTTCATCAGCCAAAATTTCTTTTAACTCTCCAATTAGCTTCATTAAGTCACTATATTCATTCTCTATCTTTTCACGTTCCAGACCTGTCAAACGCTGGAGACGCATATCCAAAATTGCCTGTGCCTGCTTTTCGGATAATTCAAACCGGCTGATCAGCTCTTCTCTGGCAATATCGGTCGTTTTGGAATTGCGAATAAGAGAAATAACTTCATCAAGGTGATCTAAGGCAATACGCAGACCCTGCAGAATATGAGCCCTTGCTTCAGCTTTTCTCAGTTCATAAGCCGTTCTTCTTTTAATGACCACTTTCTGATGATCTAGGTAATGGGTTAAGGCCTGTTTTAGATTTAAAACTTTTGGCTCTCCATCAACCAGAGCCAGCGTATTGATTCCGAAAGTGGTTTGAAGAGCTGTCTGCTTGTATAAATTATTTAGGACGACATTGGGATTCACATCCCTGCGCATTTCAATCACAATCCGCATACCATCACGGTCGGATTCATCACGAAGGTCTGTAATTCCATCAATTTTCTTATCCCGAACAAGCTCAGCAATTTTTTCAATTAATTTTGCCTTGTTTACCTGGAAGGGAATCTCGGTAACAATAATGGATGATTTTCCATTGTTCATTTCCGTAATTTCTGATTTTGCACGGACCGTAATGGATCCCTTTCCGGTTTCAAAGGCCTGACGGATTCCTCTGCGTCCAAGAATCTGTCCACCAGTAGGGAAATCCGGTCCATAAATATAGTTTTCCATGAGTTCACTGATGGTGATTTCCGGGTTTTTACTGACAGCTAAGACCGCATCAATTACCTCTCCCAGTTGATGGGGAGGAATATTAGTAGCCATTCCGACTGCAATACCTGCTGCACCATTCACCAGTAAATTAGGAAAACGGGCAGGCAGGACTGCCGGTTCTCTTTCTGTCCCATCATAGTTATCAATATAATCAATCGTATCTTTATTGATATCCCGTAAAATCTCCATGGAAATTTTGGACATACGAGCTTCTGTGTAACGCATCGCAGCAGCTGAATCTCCATCAACAGAACCGAAATTTCCATGTCCATCAACCAGAGGATAACGATAGTTAAAATCCTGTGCCATACGAACCATTGCATCGTATACAGCCGAGTCCCCATGGGGATGGTACTTACCGATAACTTCCCCGACAATACGGGCGGATTTTTTATAAGCTTTGTCTGCATGCATACCTAAATCATGCATGGCATATAATATTCTTCTATGTACGGGTTTCATTCCGTCGCGAACATCAGGAAGGGCACGAGCAACAATAACACTCATTGCGTAATCCAAAAATGACGTACGCATCTCCTGATTCAAATTTATTTCCTGAACCTGTGGACGATCCTGATCCACCATAAAACAACCTCCTTATTAGAAAAGCGGAAGGGCCTTGCTTAGCTCCGGCTGGATAAGACGAATTCATGGAGTGGCATGCCTTTTGCCACGTAATGAATTTGACTTATATCAGCTTAGGGGCTAGGCCCTGTAGCTAGACATGATTAGAAAAGCGTAGGCGACTGGTCAGGTATCGTGGGATAAGACGAAGACTTGCAGTGGCGATAGCCACGGAAAGGCTTTGACTTATATCCGCGCATACCTAGGAGCCGCAGTTGGATAATGTAAAGCATAGGACAAACCCATAAAGTGCCACACCTTTGGCCACGGAATGGGTTTTGCCAATGTCCTTAGATATCCAGATTTTTTACATAACGGGCATTTTCCTTAATGAAGTCACGTCGCGGTTCTACTTTATCGCCCATCAAAATTTCAAACGTCTCGTCGGCTCCCATCGCATCCTCAAGATTTACCTGCAGCAGTGTTCGGTTTTCCGGATTCATCGTTGTTTCCCAAAGCTGAGGCGGGTTCATCTCACCAAGACCCTTATAACGCTGCAAGCTTGGTTTTGGATTGCCGGACAGCTCACTTAACCGTTTCTCCATCTCCTGATCGTTATAAGCATAATACACCGTTTTTCCCTGCTGAACTTTATAGAGAGGTGGCTGGGCAATATAAACATAACCATGTTCGATTAACGGACGCATATAACGATAAAAGAAGGTAAGTAAGAGTGTCCGGATGTGTGCACCGTCAACATCGGCATCGGTCATTATAACAACCTTATGATAGCGGGCCTTTTCAATATCAAATTCCTCGCCAATGCCTGTTCCGAGCGCAGTAATCATAGAACGGACTTCATTGTTGGATAAAATTTTATCCAAACGGGCTTTTTCCACATTTAAAATTTTACCTCGTAAAGGAAGAATAGCCTGAAAATGACGGTCACGTCCCTGTTTTGCCGAGCCACCAGCTGAATCGCCCTCAACGATATATAATTCACTGATGGCAGCGTCTTTGGAAGAACAATCGGCTAACTTACCAGGGAGATTGGAAACCTCCAAAGCACTCTTTCTTCTTGTCAGCTCACGTGCCTTTTTCGCTGCACTACGGGCCCGCGAAGCCATAATTCCTTTCTCAACAATTTTTTTGGCAATATCCGGATTTTCAAATAAAAAGGTTGAGAAGTGCTCATTAAATAGGGAGTCCGTAACGGTTCGCACCTCACTATTTCCGAGCTTGGTTTTGGTTTGTCCCTCAAATTGCGGATCCTCGTGCTTAATAGAGACGATGGCCGTTAAACCTTCCCTTACATCATCTCCGGTTAAATTAGGATCACTTTCTTTGAACATCTGGTTTTTTCTCGCATAATCGTTAATGACTCTGGTCAGTGCTGTTTTAAAACCAGATTCATGAGTTCCGCCTTCATAAGTATGAATATTATTGGCAAAGGAGTATATATTACTAGCGAAACCATCGTTATACTGGAGTGCAATCTCCAAGGATATATTATCCATTTCACTCTCTGTGTAAAATGGTTCATGCAGACCTTCGCGATTGCGATTCAAGTACTCTACATAGGAGGAAATTCCTCCCTCGTAGTGAAACGTTTCTTCTTCGCGCACCTCTCTTTTATCCTCAATCGAAATAGCGACTCCTTTATTTAAAAAGGCAAGCTCACGGACACGCTGGACCAGGGTGTCGTAATCAAATTCTGTCGTTTCAGTAAAAATAGAGGAGTCAGGGGTGAAGTGGATACGAGTACCCGTAATATCTGTATCTCCTATCACTTTTAAATCTTCATGAGGAATGCCACGATGATATTTCTGGTAATAAACCTTTCCGTCAAGATGCACAAATACCTCTAACTCAGAAGATAATGCATTAACCACAGATGCACCTACCCCATGCAATCCTCCTGAAACCTTGTAGCCGCCACCGCCAAATTTTCCACCTGCGTGAAGGACCGTTAAAATAACCTCAACAGCCGGGCGACCCTGTTTTTCGTGCATACCCACCGGAATCCCCCGTCCGTTATCAATAACCGTTATACTATTGTCCTCTTCAATTTTGATCTGAATATGATCACAGTATCCAGCCAAAGCTTCATCAATACTGTTATCCACAATTTCCCAAACTAAATGATGAAGACCTTTTTCATTCGTTGACCCGATATACATCCCGGGGCGTTTTCTGACTGCTTCCAGTCCTTCCAAAACTTGTATCTGATTCTCATCATATGCTTGTTGATTTAAGTTTTCATCCATAGCCATCAGGTTCACACCTTCATTTCCAATATTCTTACATTCTTTGACACGCTTCCAATGCTGAGTCTATTCCTCATAGTCCTCTGAGTAATCTTCCAGTTTATCTAAAGTAAAGTTCAAGCTTGAACGTTTACGTAAAGTTGCAACGGATAAAGTACTGAAATAGATAAATTCCGTAGTTATCACAATAGACTTTGCCTGGTCATGGGATGTATCAATTACGATGTTTCTTCTTTTCTGGTTTTGAATCATTTCATCAATGATCGTTGAGGATTTAACTAAATCACGATCAATGATGGCGACAACATCTCCGGATTGTATAACATGTTCTTCCCCAATATGTATAAACACACTCAACCTCACCCTTCTTTAAAAACTGTGCCTTGTTGAACTTGAAACATTTCGGCATTCTGTAATGTTTTATGCGCAATTCCGTCCACACTGGTAGTCGACACAAAGGTTTGCACTTTACCTTGAATCGTATTTAATAAATGCGACTGTCGCTGATTATCCAGTTCACTTAATACATCATCGAGTAAAAGAACAGGATATTCTCCCACTTCATTATGAATAAGTTCAATTTCGGCTAGTTTGAGTGATAATGCAGTCGTTCTTTGCTGTCCCTGAGATCCAAACCTTTGAACTTCCTTTCCATTCACATAAAATAAGAGGTCGTCACGATGTGGGCCTATAAGAGATGTACCCCTTTCAATTTCTCTTGTTTCTATGTCCTGAAAGTGGGTTTGATAGGTCTTTACTATTTTTGACAAATCCATACCTTCTGATACATCCACACTTACATCATACGTCATTTCCAGTTTTTCCAGTTCATGACTGATCCCCGTATGGATCGGCTCTGCCCATTCTCTGAGAAGCTTAAGAAATTCAAATCTTCTCTCAACAATAATCGCTGCATGTTCAATAAGTTGCTCAGTTAAAACACGCAGCATGGTCCGGTCCATATTTTGTTGCCTCTGATAGTCTTTTAATAAAGCATTCCGCTGTTTCAAAACCTTTTGAAATTGATTTAGATGATATACATAGACAGGCTGAATTTGTCCTATTTCCATATCTATAAAACGACGACGCTCCTGAGGGCTTCCTTTAACTAAGTTCAAATCCTCCGGGGCGAACATAACGACATTAAAAGCGCTGATATAGTTGCTTAATTTGGATTGTTCAATATGGTTTAATTTAGCTTTTTTTCCTTTTTTTGAAAAAACAATTTCAAGTGGAAGAGAGTGATTTCGTTTTATAATACTCCCTTTTATTTTAGCATAAGTTGAGTCCCATTTAATCAATTCTTTATCTCGGGGAGTCCGATGGGATTTTGTTAGCGCTAAAACATAGATGGATTCCATCAAGTTTGTTTTTCCCTGTGCATTTTCACCAATAATGACATTTATCTTATGATCAAATTGAACCTGTATCTGTTCATAATTACGATAATTTGTTAGAGATAGATCCTGGATATACATGTAAATCTCCCTTTACGCAAAAGGAATGTCATTCAACTGTCACTTCAAATGATCCTATTCCTTCAACTTCTACAACATCACCTGGTTGTAATTTTTTTCCTCTTCTTGTTTCCTGTTCACCGTTCACAAAGACGTTAAATTCATGTAAAAACCATTTGGCCATTCCACCAGACTCAATAACATTGGCAAGCTTTAAAAATTGTCCTAATGCAATTTTATCTGTAGAAATTTCAATTGGTTCACTCATGTCTTATCACCTTATCCTCCGTGCATTTTAATGCATACCTATTATTTAATGATAACATAAAAGCAAGGGGATTGCCCTTGCTTCATTTTAAAATTCTCTCTAGAAATTCAGTTGCTTTAATTCAATTAATAAGTCCTTACAGGTAAGATCAATTGTAAGATTTCATCCGCTTCTTCTGTTGGTTTAATAATAAATGGCCGCATAGCTCCAGTGAAGGAAATCATCACTTTTTCCGAATTAATCACTTTCAGAGCATCCATCATATATTTTGCACTAAAGGAAATTTTTAATTCTTCTCCCTCAATAGAATCAGCCTGAACTTCATCCTGCACCTTACCTACCTCTGGTGAATTACTGGAAATTTCAAGAATGTTATTTTCCTTGGTAATAAGTCTTACAACATTATTTCGACTTTCTTTAGCTAATAAGCTGGCACGGTCGATGGCATGTAACAAGTCTTTAGAGTCTATGACGACATTCGTTTTGCTCTGTTCAGGGATAAGTCTTGAAGTTTCCGGATAATTGCCATCCAGTAGTCGGGAAAGAAAATATAAATGCTTAGTACGGAACAGAATCTGATTATCCGTTACACTTATTTCAACTTTTTCCTGCGTATCATCAAGAATTTTGTTAAGTTCATTCAGACTTTTACCCGGAATAACAATATTAGAACCGAAATTGGTTTCTTCAGTCTCCTGAACAGGAATATTTCTGGAAGCTAATCTATGACTATCCGTAGCTACAAAATGGAGCTTTTCTTCTTTAATAGACATATTTACTCCCGTTAAAATCGGTCTGGTTTCAGATGTAGATACTGCAAAAACGGTCTGACGAATTAAATCCTTTAATAAATCCACAGATATTTGAAAGCTATTTTGTGCTTGTAACTTTGGAAGCTGTGGATATTCCTGAGCATCCTGTCCATTTAAATTAAATTCAGCATGTCCTGATTTGATGGTTACATTAAACTGATCGTCAGAAGTAATCTCTACTGTCTGATCAGGAAGCTTTTTTACAATATCGGGAAAATATTTAGCCTGAAGGACAATACTTCCAGGTTCAATCCCCTCAATGTAAACAATTCCATCTTCTTCTTTTGGAATAAAGGATTCTATTGAAATATCAGAATCACTTCCGGTAAGTGTAACGCCATCTTCTGTTACTTCCATTTTCATTCCACTTAAAATAGGAATCGCTGTTTTAGAAGAAATAGCTTTCATGACATCCTGAACACTTTCCATCAATTGATTTCGCTGGATGTTAAACTTCATTTTTTAAATTCCTCCTAAGAGACATATATATTATTATTTTTTATAAAAATACAGAAGTAATAGTAATAGGGCTTGTGAATTTGTGGATAACCTTAAAATAATTGAGCAAATAAAGTCTATCCACATGTGGATAGACTGTGTATAGGTGTGTACCCCTTATTCACATTATTCACGGCTAGCCTTGTTTCATTTTTTCCTTAAGTTCATCGATGTCCCTATGAAGCTGCTGGTCATCTGCAATCATTTTCGCTACTTTTTCATGCGCATGAATCACGGTTGTATGGTCACGGCCTCCAAATTCTTCGCCGATTTTAGGCAGGGAATAATCAGTCATCTCCCGGGCCAGATACATAGCAATTTGGCGTGGAAATGCGATGGATTTTGTCCGCTTTTTGGCCGCAAAATCTTCCAGTTTAACATTGTAATGCTCGCCAACGGTTTCCTGAATGGTCTGAATCGTAATTTTTTTGGGCTTTGAGCTAGGGATAATGTCTTTTAAGGCATCGGCTGCTATGGAAGCATCGATATCCTGGTTAATTAATGATGAATAAGCCACGACACGAATCAGTGCACCCTCAAGCTCTCGAATATTGGTATCGATTTGATTAGCAATATAAAGCATAACCTCATTTGGGATGTCCAATCCTTCTGCTTTCGCTTTTTTACGTAAAATAGCAATTCTTGTTTCGAGATCCGGAGGGGTAATATCCGTAATTAATCCCCATTCAAATCGTGAACGCAGACGATCTTCCAATGTCGGTATTTCCTTAGGTGGGCGGTCACTTGAAATCACAATTTGCTTATTATCCTCATGTAAAGAATTAAATGTATGGAAAAATTCCTCCTGGGTTGACTCCTTGCCCGCTAAAAACTGGATATCATCAATTAATAGAACATCGACATTTCTGTATTTGTTCCGGAAATCAACCGCTTTGTTATCACGAATAGAATTAATAAATTCATTCGTAAATTTTTCTGATGATAGGTAAAGAACTTTAGCCTGGGGATTATGTTCAATCACATAATGTCCAATTGCATGCATCAGGTGTGTTTTCCCCAGTCCGACTCCTCCATAAATAAACAGAGGATTGTAAGCCTTCGCCGGAGCTTCCGCTACTGCCAAGGAAGCTGCATGTGCAAAGCGATTTCCCGATCCTATAACAAAAGTATCAAAGGTATATTTTGAATTTAACATGGTTTTTGTCGATTGATTGGAGGAACCAGAAATATTCGGAGCTGGTTTAACCGGCTTTTTTGTATCCTCTTCAGCTTTTTCCTTTTCAGGAATCACAAACTTAGGGCTCAGTTTGCTGCCAGTTACTTCATGCAGAGTATTGGAAATCAGCGTGGAGTAACTGTTTTCCAGCCAATCACGTGCAAATTCATTAGGTGCTGCAACTACAATGGTGTCTTTTTCAATGGATTTTGCTTCGGTGGACTTAAGCCATGTATCAAAACTGGGTTTACTGATTTTACCTTCAATCGTTTCCAGTGTTTTTTTCCACAATTCTTGAATATTCTCCAAAACGATCACCTCTTTTCCCTGAGGAGAAAATAGTCATAATAAAACATTACAGAAATAAAATAAGGATAAGGACAGTTAAAAGACAGGAAATGATAACTAAAAACCCGATCCAGGCTGTGGATAACAGATTCATGAACTCACAAGGAGATCAGACAATTATCGACATTATCCACACTTTTGTGCATAACCCTGTAAACATATCTGTGAATAAATGTCCACACATTATCCACAGTCTGTGGAAAAGATAAAATGCAAATTCATTTATAAACTAGTTAAACACAAATATGATACCAAATAAAACCCGTAGTTTCAATGCGATTTACTTAGTTATCCACAAATTCAACGGGTTGTAGAAAGAAATTATTCACAGCACTAGATTTTGTGTATAAAATGTCGATTTTTGCTGTGGATAGAAAATATGAGAATAAATTTATTCGACAAAGCGTGTGGATAAGTTGTGCAGGCGGTATTTATGAGTTATTCACAATGGGGATTATTTTAAAAAAGATGTCTCGATAAAAATGTGGATGAATGACATAACAAAATCATAAGATCTGGAGAATAAAATGGATCTTGAAGGTTCACTTTTAAAACCTGGGGAAGTTTTTTAAATAGAGTTCTAAAAAGACAGCCCTGACTATTCTTACTATTGACATCTTATATGTAATTTATATATAATGAACTGGATTGTCTTACGCCTTTAATGCCTGCTTCAGGTATGGAAAGGTGTTTCTGGATTACTGAACGGTAATCTTCAATAACTGAATACAACTTTCCTCAGGAGGTGTATATATAATGAAACGTACGTACCAACCTAAAAAACGTAAACGTAACAAAGTTCACGGTTTTAGAGCACGCATGAGCTCTAAAAATGGCCGTAAAGTTTTAGCTCGTCGTCGTCGTAAGGGAAGAAAGAATTTATCCGCATAGGCCACTGAATCCATCAGTGGTCTTTTTTTCAGTTTAAAATAGATATTGTATTTGATTTTTATCACTAACCATCAGTTGGGGATGGAAAAACTCCACTGATGGAAGTTTCACTTTATAACGATTTAAAGGATCAGATGCAGTTGGAACCAGCATCCCTTAAATAAGGAAAAAAATATTGTAGTCCGCCAAGTTATTTACCATTGTTCAATTGGAAATACTAGCAATGATGTCTTTGTTTTGTTGGAGTGAATAGGGGATGAAAAAAGCTTATAGAATTAAAAAGAATAAAGAGTTTCAAACGGTTTTTAAAAAAGGAAAATCCTTTGCAAATCGTCAATTTGTTCTTTATTATTATCATAAACCAGAGCAGCAGCATTTCAGGGTAGGGCTGTCTGTTGGAAAGCGGCTTGGAAATGCTGTTTTAAGAAATCAGGTCAAACGTTATATAAGACAGGCTCTGTTAGAACTGGATCATGAAATCAAGCAGCAGTATGATTATGTGATTATAGCCAGATATCCTGCCCGGGAACTGAACTTTTTCCAAGTAAAAAAAAGCGTATCCCATGTATTTCGAAAATCAAAATTGTTTATAAAGTGAATAGGCTAATTTTTATATAGAATGAGACAGGTAACAATGATAGAATGAAGTTTGTAATACATAGGATGCAAAATGAGTGTTTGTATTTAAGGAGGAAGGGTGCTTGAGAAAAAAGATACTGTTGATTACAGCTTTACTGGGAATGGTTGTCTTCCTGTCAGGCTGTATGGATGTCAATACACCGATAACTGAAGACACAGGAGGTTGGTGGGCTAAGTATTTTGTATGGCCATTACACCAATTAATTGTATATGTCTCTGACTTCTTTGGTGGCAGTCACGGAATCGGGATTATCATTGTAACAATTTTAATTCGTTTAATTTTAGTTCCATTAAACGTAAAACAATTAAAATCCTCAAAGGCTATGCAGGAAATTCAGCCGGAGTTGCAGAAATTAAGAGAGAAATACAGCTCTAAAGATGCTTCTACACAGCAGAAACTGCAGCAGGAAACCATGAATCTGTTCCAGCAGCATGGTGTCAATCCTATGGCAGGCTGTCTGCCGATTTTTGTACAGATGCCTATTTTAATTGCCTTCTACCATGCAATTTACCGTTCAGAAGTATTAAAAGAAGGTACTTTTCTATGGTTTGAACTGGGAAGTCCGGATCCATATTACATTTTACCGCTGGTGGCAGCCGGAGCAACGTTCTTACAGCAAAAACTTATGATGGCAAGTAATGCAACAGCGGCTCAAAACCCGCAAATGCAAATGATGCTTTACGTAATGCCGCTTATGATTGGTGTTATTGCTGCATTCTTCCCATCTGCACTTGCCCTGTATTGGGTAGTCGGAAATATCTTTATGGTTGGACAAACCTTGTTAATTCATCGTCCATACAAGAAAAAACAATAATGGGGGAGCGAAAAAGTGAAACAAGTAACTGTTACAGGCCAAACGGTTAAAGAGGCTATTCAAACGGCATTAGGTCAATTGGATGCATCGGATGATCAAGTGAACGTAGAGGTTATTGATGAGGGAAAAAAAGGGGTTTTTGGTGTCTTTGGATCCAAACCTGCAATCGTAAAAGTTACAGAAATACCGGACCAATCCCAGTCCGGTGATGAATATTTACGTGAGATTGCTAAGCAAATGGGGAATCCGGTGGAGATAGAGATAAAGGAAAACGATAAGGAAATATACTATAACCTTACCGGAGAGAAAATAGCCAGGCTAATTGGTAAAAGGGGCCAAACCCTGAATGCCTTACAATATTTGACGCAGCTTGCTGTAAATCGGGATACAGACCGTTATAAAGCTGTAATTGTAGATGCTGAAGGATACCGGGAAAGACGGAGTGAGACTTTAAAACAGCTGGCCGAACGTCTGGCGAAAAAGTCTGTCCGTCTTCAAAAGGAAGTTTATCTGGAACCCATGCCATCCTATGAACGGAAGGTTATTCACACAGCTTTACAGCATAATCATAATATCTCTACGTACTCCGATGGCGCTGAACCTAATCGACGCGTTGTCATTAAACCGGAATAATCCGTAACAGTGAAATTTCTCTTTTTACCAGCTTTTCACCATAACGAAAGCTAAAATTATATGATAAGTTTTAAAACACCTTCTTTTATAAGCGATTTTCACTATAAAAGAAGGTGTTTTGTTTGGGCTTGTATGGGAGTAAATGGGTTTGTGTAAAATAGGAATAGTTGAACAGCTCGCCTATGAAGTCATATGCTTTTTCATATGGGATGGTTTATGATAACCTAATAAGTTAGTGAATAAAAAAATGAGTAATATTTGAGATAAAAAAACATCAAACGAAGGGGGTGGAAGGATGGATACAGAAACGATAGCGGCGATTTCAACTCCTGTAGGTGAAGGGGCCATTTCGATTGTTCGGCTAAGTGGTGATGAAGCAGTTTCCATTGCCAGCAATATTTTTCAAGGAAAAGACCTTCATGAAGTATCCTCCCATACCATTAATTATGGCAAGCTGATTGACCCTGAAACCAATGAACTGGTTGAAGAATCTATGGTGACCGTTATGAGGGCACCGAAGACATTTACACGTGAAGATATTGTTGAGATTAATTGCCATGGCGGCATGGTTTCAGTTAATCGCGTTCTGGAGCTGGTTCTGACAAATGGAGCAAGACTTGCTGAACCTGGTGAATTCACGAAAAGAGCTTTTTTAAACGGACGGATTGATCTATCTCAGGCTGAAGCCGTCATGGATTTAATTCGTGCAAAAACTGATAAGGCGATGAATATTGCTTTAAAACAGATGGACGGCCGTTTATCTAAACTGATTCATACTCTGAGACAGGAGCTTCTTGAGACTGTAGCTCATGTCGAGGTCAATATCGATTATCCTGAGTATGATGATGTTGAAGAAATGACCAACCAATTACTGATCGAAAAATCGCAAAAGGTTTATGATCAAATCGAAAAGCTGATTGAAACAGCTAAGCAGGGCAAGATTTTACGAGAGGGCATTGCAACGGCGATTATTGGTCGGCCAAATGTAGGGAAGTCTTCCTTATTAAATGCCCTTGCCCAGGAAAATAAGGCCATTGTTACTGAAGTACCAGGAACCACAAGGGACGTTATTGAAGAGTATGTAAATGTGAGAGGGATTCCATTGCGGCTGGTGGATACAGCCGGCATTCGGGATACTGAAGATATTGTAGAAAAAATTGGTGTGGAACGTTCGCGCCAGGTGTTAAAAGAGGCAGATCTCGTTTTACTCGTTTTAAATTATGGCGAGGAATTTACCGAAGAAGATAGACGGCTTTTTGAAGCAGCGAGCGGTATGGATGTGCTGGTGATTGTGAATAAAACAGATCTTCCGCAAAAATTAGATTTGGATAAAGTAAGAGAAACCGCTGAAAAGGCTTCTATTATTGAAACTTCTATTCTTCATGAACAGGGAATTGACCAGCTGGAGTCTGAAATAGCGGATCTTTTCTTTGAAGGGGACTTAAATAACGCGGACATGACCTATGTATCTAATGCGAGACATGTTCAATTATTAAAGGATGCTAAGAGAACCCTGAAAGAAGCTATGGAAGGTATGGAAGCAGGTATGCCGATTGATATGGTTCAAATCGATGTAACGAGAACGTGGGAGATATTAGGAGAAATAGTTGGGGATACTGTTCAAGAAAGCTTAATTGACCAATTATTTTCACAGTTCTGTTTAGGAAAATAAGAGAAAGTAAGGAGCGGTCGATCATGTATGATGCCGGGCAATATGATGTTATCGTCATTGGTGCTGGCCACGCTGGAGTAGAAGCAGGTCTTGCTTCAGCAAAAAGAGGGGCCAAAACCCTTATGTTAACATTAAATTTGGATTTAATTGCGTTTATGCCTTGTAATCCATCGATTGGTGGCCCTGCCAAGGGAGTAGTTGTACGGGAAATTGATGCACTTGGCGGGGAAATGGGTAAAAATATTGATAAAACTCATATTCAAATGAGACTTCTTAATACCAGTAAAGGCCCAGCTGTAAGGGCTTTACGCGCTCAGGCTGATAAAGTACTCTATCAGTCAGAAATGAAAAAGACATTGGAAAATCAGGAGAATTTAACGTTAAGACAAGGAATGGTCGAACGTTTATTAGTGGAAGATGGGGTGTGTAAAGGGGTTATAACGGAAACACAGGCTGTTTATTATGCCAAAACCGTTATCGTAACCACAGGTACATTTATGAGAGGTAAAGTTCTTATTGGGGATATTTCTTATGAAAGTGGTCCGAACAACCAAAGGCCCACCATCACATTATCTGAACAACTGGATGAACTCGGATTTGATCTGGTTCGGTTTAAGACTGGAACTCCACCACGTGTAAATAGTCATTCCATTGATTATTCTAAAACGGAAATTCAGCCTGGAGATGAAGAGCCAAGATCATTCTCCTATGAAACAACGGACTTTATTACTGATCAATTGCCTTGCTGGTTAACGTATACAGGAGAATTCACACACCGTATTATTGATGAAAATCTGGGCAGGTCTGCCATGTATTCAGGTGCGGTAAAAGGTACAGGACCTCGCTATTGTCCATCTATTGAGGATAAAATCGTCCGTTTCCATGATAAGCCAAGACATCAGATTTTCCTGGAACCTGAAGGAAGAAATACGGATGAAGTATACGTTCAGGGATTATCTACATCACTGCCTGAAGACGTACAGAAGAAAATGCTTGAAACCATCCCGGGTCTGGAAAATGCTGAAATTATGCGGGCTGGTTATGCAATTGAATATGACTCCATAGTACCTACACAGCTATGGCCAACATTAGAAACGAAAAAAATTGAAAACTTATTTACGGCAGGTCAAATTAACGGAACATCAGGCTATGAAGAAGCAGCAGGGCAAGGAATTATGGCTGGTATAAATGCTGCTGCCAAGGCTCTGGATAAAGATACCCTCATTTTAGATCGTTCTCAGGCCTATATCGGTGTTCTCATCGATGACCTCGTGACAAAAGGAACGAATGAACCGTATCGTCTGCTCACCTCACGCGCAGAGTATCGTTTGCTATTAAGACATGATAATGCAGATATGAGACTGACTGAAATCGGTTATCAGATGGGACTTGTCTCCAACGAACGTTATCAGAAATTTGTTGAGAAAAAACGTTTGGTTGAATTAGAGAAGAAGCGGCTGCGGAAAAAAATTATTAAGCCGGAATCCGCTGTCCAGCAGGTGTTAAAAGACGCAGGAGCAAGTGAACTAAAAGAAGCGGTCAGTGCAGCAGATCTCTTAAAACGGCCGGAAGTCACATACTCAATAATTAAACACTTAAGTGAGCCAGAAGAAGAATTGCCACTGGATGTTGAAGAACAGGTTGCCATTCAGATTAAATATGAAGGATATATTGAAAAATCCAACCAGAAAGTTGAAAGAATGAGAAAGATGGATAATAAGACGATTCCTGTTGATATTGATTATGATGCGATTCAGGGAATAGCAACTGAAGCCCGAGAAAAACTGAAAAAAGTCCGTCCATTATCTGTGGGCCAGGCTTCCAGAATTTCCGGTGTAAACCCTTCTGATGTTTCCGTCCTCCTGGTTTATATAGAGCAGGGGAATATCGCCCGCGTTTCAAATGAATAGGAGGAGTATTGGATATGGATAAACAAACCTTCCAGCAGAGTCTGAATGAAAGAGGAATGGAACTAAATCAAAAGCAGTTGGAGCAATTTGATCAATACTACCAAATGTTAGTGGAATGGAATAACAAAATGAACTTAACCTCCATCACTGATGAGGAAGGAGTGTATTTAAAACACTTCTTTGATTCACTTTCTGCTTCCTTTTATTATGACTTTAATAAGCCTTTAAAGGTATGTGATGTAGGTGCAGGAGCGGGTTTCCCGTCCCTGCCCCTTAAAATTGCCTTCCCTCAGCTGCAGATCACCATTGTTGATTCATTAAAAAAACGAGTGACATTTTTAAATGAGTTAGCAAATCAATTAGGTTTAGAGAATGTAGCCTTTTATCATGATCGAGCTGAAACATTTGGTAAGAATAAAGCGTTTCGTGAGCAATTTGATGTGGTAACTGCCCGTGCGGTAGCCAGAATGTCTGTCCTTAGTGAATTATGCCTGCCACTTGTGAAAGTTGGAGGCACCTTTTTGGCTATGAAAGGGGCCAAATTTCAGGAAGAGGAAAAAGAGGCTGAAAAAGCTGTCCAGCAGCTGGGCGGGGAATGGAAGCGTATTTATGACTTTCCATTGCCAGAGGAAGATAGCAAACGTTACATTGCTGAAATAGACAAAGTAAAACAAACACCAAAACGTTTTCCGCGAAAACCAGGAACTCCTAATAAAAATCCAATCACTTAATTTCGGCGATTTTCTGTATTTCTATCTATTATATGATAAAATATAATTATTATTGCAACTGGACGCTCCCGTTAAAAGGGCTGCGTTTTTGCTATTTTAATAGAATTGCATAGCAACATCAGCTATCTGTTGTTTCGAAATTTCAGGGTATTATTTTATTTTTGTTCTAAATACCATATCTATCTGTTTTATACATAAGCTGGCGCAGAATAGGAAAATTAAATAGATTTTGAGTAAATGTTTCACGTGAAACATTGGCAGGAAATTCAGCAATCATCCAAGAAATAGTAGTAAGGTACTGTTACGAAAGAGGTGATGTAAGGGGATGCATCCATTAAATCGTTTCTTTGGAGTGGGTGAAAAACAGGATACGGGCAAAAAAGACCAAAGTCATCAGGAAGAAGTTGTCCAGATACCAGTAAGTGAAATTCAACCGAACCAGTATCAGCCGAGATCAACGTTCAGCCAGGACCGTATAGAAGAATTGGCGCAAACCATTCATACACATGGCATGATACAGCCAATTGTTATTCGGAAAACAGATGAAGACAGGGTTAAATATGAACTGATAGCTGGTGAAAGACGTTGGAGGGCCGCGCAACATCTCAATTGGGAGCAAATACCTGCCATTGTAAAAGATATGACAGACACTGAAACAGCTTCCGTAGCTCTTATTGAGAACCTACAGAGGGAAGAACTGACAGTGATTGAAGAGGCGATTGCCTATGGTCAGTTGCTTGAAATGCACGGCTTGACTCAGGAAGCGCTCGCTCAACGTTTAGGGAAAAGCCAGTCAACGATTGCTAATAAACTCAGGTTGTTGAAGCTTCCGGAACCTGTACAGGAGGCTGTTTTAAATAAACAAATTACAGAGCGCCATGCTCGGGCATTGATTGCTTTGGAAGAACCTGAGTTGCAGGAAAAACTTCTGAAGGAAATTTTGGAGAAAGACTTAAATGTAAAACAGACAGAGGCTCGTATAGAACAATTAAAAAATCCCAAGCCAAAAAAGAAGTCCAAGCCTCGTGTGAAGGGGATCAGTAAGGATATCAGGATTGCTATGAATACACTTCGGCAATCGATCCATATGGTGAATGACACAGGGATTGAACTGGAAACAGATGAAGAAGAATTAGATGATTACTACCAATTAACAATTAAAATACCAAAAAAGAAATGATAGAATAGAAGTAACCCATCTATTGTGCAACGTGTAGTCCGAGTAACGACAGTGTTCTGTTTTCGCTGCACGTTCCTTTTATTGATGGGGTTTTTAAACATAGATGAGAAATCTTTGTTGAATAAAAGAGAATGAAATAGAGGTAGGTGACACCATGGGCAAAGTCATTTCAATAGCGAACCAAAAAGGAGGGGTTGGTAAAACAACCACTTCTGTGAATCTGAGTGCATCCTTAACGGAGGCAGGCAATAAAGTACTTCTAGTAGACACAGATCCGCAAGGGAATGCCACAAGTGGGGTAGGTATCGATAAGGCAGACATGGATCAGTGTATATATAATGTTTTAATAGAAGACCTGGATGCTCAGGAAGTTTGTGTTCCCACATCAGTTGAAAATCTGTATTCTATTCCGGCAACGATACAGTTAGCAGGAGCAGAGGTGGAATTAGTTCCGACGATTTCCCGTGAGGTTCGTTTAAAGAAAGCTTTGGATCCGATTAAAGATCAGTTTGACTATATCATAATTGATTGTCCTCCATCATTAGGCCTTCTTACCATTAACGCTTTAACAGCATCTGACACAGTATTAATTCCTGTTCAATGTGAATATTATGCTTTGGAAGGTTTAAGTCAGCTGCTTAACACGGTTCGTCTTGTGCAGAAACAACTGAATAAATCATTAATGATTGAGGGCGTATTACTTACCATGCTTGATGCCCGGACAAACCTGGGTATTCAAGTTATAGAAGAAGTGAAAAAGTACTTTCAGGATAAGGTCTTTCAAGCGATTATTCCTCGGAATGTCAGACTTGGCGAAGCTCCCAGCTATGGAGAACCAATTACCACGTATGATCCAAAATCACGAGGTGCTGAAGTTTATAATGAATTAGCGAAGGAAGTGATGGCGAATGGCGCGAGGGTTGGGTAAAGGTTTAAGTACTTTTTTCCCCGATGTAGATGAAGTAGATGCCAAAGATGAGTCTGTTAAAGAAATTCCGATTAATCAATGTCGTCCAAATCCTTATCAGCCTCGTAAGACATTCCAGGCAGATGCGATAGAGGAGCTTAAAGAGTCGATTATTCAACACGGTATATTACAGCCAATCATTTTACGGGAAAGTATTAAAGGCTTTGAGATTGTAGTTGGAGAGAGGCGTTTTCGTGCTGCTAAGGAGGCTGGTTTAGAGACCATCCCGGCAGTTGTTCGTGATTTAAGTGATGATCAGATGATGGAATTAGCCTTACTTGAGAACTTACAAAGAGAAGACTTAACACCGATAGAGGAAGCCCAGGCTTATGACAGGCTTATTAATGAATTAGGCGTCACGCAGGAAGTATTAGCTCAACGATTGGGGAAAAGCCGCTCACATATAGCCAACCTTGTACGTCTTTTATCACTGCCCGAGAGTGTGATTGCGCTGATCAATAACCGTGAGCTTTCGATGGGACACGGAAGAGCGCTATTAGGATTAAAGGATGAAGAGAAACTTCCATTAGTAGTGGAGAAGGTTCGGAAAGATAAGCTGAATGTACGTCAGTTAGAGCTATTAATTTCGAACTTAAACAATAAAAAAATTAAACCGAAGCCTAAGAAAGAGAAAAAAGATATTTTTCTGCAGGCAAAGGAAACGGAATTACGCGAAAGATTTGGTACAAATGTGACCATTCAGAAAAGCAAACGAAAAGGTAAGATTGAAATTGAATTTTTCAATCAGGATGACCTAAATCGAATCATGGATTTGTTAAATGGGGACGATGAATAAGTTTCAAAAGCTGGTTGAAGAACTGTTTTCAACCAGCTTTTTATCATCTCACATTATCCTTACCTTTTAGAAAAGACTTTTAAATATCATTTATCCCAAATGTTTCACGTGAAACATTTGGGGTCGTATAACCTGAAATGAGGGAAGTAAATGGCGTTGTTAGGGACACTTGTAAATGGACTGGGAATATTCGCAGGTACATTCATTGGTTTGTTCTTAAGTAAAATACCTGAAAAAATGAAAGAAACAATCATGAGCGGTATTGGCCTGACGGTCGTCATGATTGGATTAAGTATGAGTTTCACATCTGATCGGGTGATTGTGATTTTGTTAAGTCTGCTGACAGGTGCGATTATCGGAGAACTATTACAACTGGACGATAAACTGAATCGTTTAGGGGAATGGATAGAATCAAAGTTTCAGAAGCAATCAGGTCAGTCCATGATTGCCCAAGGTTTTATAACGGCTTCATTGATTTTTGTGATTGGGGCAATGTCTGTCATTGGGGCATTGGATAGTGGCTTGAGAAATGACCATGAAATACTGTTTACAAAAGCAATGATTGATGGCTTTGTAGCTCTTGTTTTAACAACAACATTGGGTTTTGGTGTTATATTTTCTATTATTCCGGTTGTGCTTTATCAGGGCTCCATAGCTCTTTTTGCCACACAAATTGAAATTTGGCTTCCAGATTCCTTTTTAAATACATTCATTGAGGATATGACAGCTACAGGAGGGCTCCTTATTTTAGCTATCGGCCTGAATCTATTAAATCTCACCAATATCAGGGTTGCTAATCTATTACCTGGTATATTAACAGTAGGTTTTATTTTAGCCGGGTATCTGGCTATTACATAAAGGAAAACCCCCATCAAGGGAAGGTGTTGTAGCCCGGTTAACGCCTAATATAAAATAGATTTAAGTAAATAAGCATGTGGACAGAAATAGCTGTGCACATGCTTATTTTGTTGCCTTCTTTTCCTTGGATACCAAATAATCAAATAGTCGCAGAGCATGGGCAATTTCCTTAGCCATATTCATAACAATGGATAGACGGGTGTTTTGCAAAACAAAATACTCCATATAGCCGCTAATGTTAACGACTGCACTTATATATAAGTCGCCAATTTCAGGTAATTGCTTTTGAACTGCTGCACCAGGCCTCATAGGACCAGAACCAATGATAATGGAGCCAATGGAGGATTGTTTTCCCAGGCAGGCATCAATAGCAAGAATGTTGGCATCAGGATGCTTTTCAGAAATAACCTCCAGCTGCTCCTCTAAATTTTTTGCATGAACAGGCTGTTCCAATGTTCCGTATATGTATAGATTACTCAGGTTTAATGATTGATCCTTGAGCAATGTGCCGACCATAGGGCCGAGGGAGTCCCCGGTAGACCGATCTGTCCCAATACATACCACAACAATGTCCTTTTCTTGTTTAGGAATCCATTCTTTTAAGGTTTTAGCTATTTTTAAAGTCGCTGTTTTTTCCGCATAGTAAAACCTTTTTTCCTGCTTTTTTGGAAAAAGGATGTCCTTTAGATTCATAGCTGCTCCTCCATCATCATAATAGTATTAGTATACGGAAAACGTTTAAATTCTATACGTGAATCAAAGTAAAAATAAACCATTACGGGCAAGAAAAATGGGGGCTATGATATGATAAAAGCAGGATTTAAATGGATGTTCTTAATTATTGGTACAATGGTCGGTGCAGGATATGCATCAGGAAGAGAACTGTGGCAGTTTTTTGGCCATGAAAGTGGACTAGCTATTCTTTTATTTGCCATTATGTTTGGGGTCTGCTGTTATGTGATTTTATCCATAAGCTATGATGAGCAGTCCACTCATTATGTTCCTGTGCTTCGTATCATTGTGGGCAAGCATTTAACTTCATTATATGACTTTCTCATTCTATTTTATTTATTTACGACCACTATTATTATGATGGCAGGAAGTGGGGCAACCTGGCAGGCCTTTCGTCATTCATACTGGTTTGGTATTGCTGCACTGTGTATTCCGCTGGTTTTGGCCTTTGTCTGGAATATTAATGGAATTCTATCTTTAAATAGTATTATTTTACCCCTGTTGATCGGTGGGCTGTTATATGTACTTGTTTTATTTACCTGGCAGGAGGATTTATCGCTGCTTTCCCATATTCATGAACAGACGAATTGGGTGTCAGCCTTTCCTTTTACTGCACTGAATATCCTGCCATTAATTGCTGTACTTGGTGCTGTAGGTAAGCACGTAAAGAAAAAAGGGGAAATATGGATTGCCAGTGTAGGAAGTGCAGCTGTTTTAGGGATTATCTCCTTCATTTATAACAACAGTTTAATACATATATCTGAGGAGATTCTGCTCTACGAAATCCCTTTGTTTGCCATTTTAAAGCAATATCCCTATAAGATGTTTATTTTTATTTCATTTTTACTTTGGATTGCCTTGTTTACTACGGCATTATCCGGAGTTTTGGGATTAATTACGCGAATTCAGGAAAAAATCCAGGTCCCTCTATGGCTGTTAGCACTGGTTACAGTCGTTATTATGATTCCTTTTACATCATTTGGTTTCGCTACTTTAATTGAATATCTATATCCTTTATACGGCTTACTGAATTTATATATCCTGTCGGCAATTTTGCTGTATCCTATTGCCAATCGATATAAAGATGATTTAAAATATTAACGATATGATTCTGTATAAATTGTAGTGTTGATGGATGCACAGGAATTCCATTTATCATAAAAGTATAGTAAGCTAGTGTAGGCGAGATTAATCAAGGAGTGATAGGTGATGGACCAAAGCAAACAATTTGGAATGAATGATGTTGTTGAAATGAAAAAGCCTCACCCTTGTGGAACAAACGAATGGAAAATTATTCGTATGGGTATGGATATACGAATAAAATGTGAAGGTTGTAATCATAGTGTACTGATACCCAGGAAAAAATTTGAGAAAAAGCTCAAAAAAATTATTTCCAGGGCAGAAGAATAATTTATAATGTTTCACGTGAAACATTATAAATTTGCTTTCTTTTGGTTAAAAACCTAATGAAAAATTAAATTTTCCTCAGGAATAGGGCAAAAACAATGGCTTATTGAGATTGTTTTTGCTCTTTTATTGATTTGTTTTTTATAAGATGCCAATCTATAATGAGGATAGCAACGATGAGAGGGAAGGAATAAAAGGAGTGGGAAGATAAATGTCTTTAACTGCAGGAATTGTCGGACTACCGAACGTAGGAAAATCTACATTATTTAATGCAATCACACAAGCCGGAGCAGAGGCGGCGAATTATCCGTTTGCTACGATTGATCCGAATGTTGGAATTGTTGAAGTGCCGGATCATCGTCTTCAAAAGCTGACAGATATGGTTAATCCTAAAAAAACCATCCCTACAGCATTTGAATTTACGGATATAGCCGGAATTGTTAAAGGGGCAAGTAAAGGCGAGGGGCTGGGAAACCAGTTTTTATCTCATATTCGTCAGGTGGATGCCATTTGCCATGTTGTCCGTTGTTTCAGTGACGATAATATTACACACGTATCCGGCCAGGTAAATTCAGTTGATGATATTGAAACCATTAATTTGGAATTAATTCTGGCTGACCTGGAAACTGTTACAAAACGACTTACACGAGTGGAAAAAATGGCGAGACAGAAGGACAAACAAGCTTTGGCAGAATATGATGTATTAACGAAATTGAAAGAGGCATTTGAAGCTGATAAGCCTGCCAGAGCGATTGATTTTTCAGAAGAAGAAATGAAAACCGTTCAACAGTATCATCTTCTAACCATTAAGCCAGTATTGTACGTAGCTAATGTTGGAGAAGATGAAATCCAAAACCCTGATGCTAATGAAAACTTACAGGCTGTGAAGGAATACGCTGAAAAAGAGGGATCAAATGTCATTACAGTCTGCGCTAAAGTTGAAGCAGAAATTGCTGAACTTGATGGTGAAGAAAAAGAGATGTTTTTAGAGGAACTTGGTATAAAAGAGTCAGGTCTGGACCAATTAATTAAAGCATCCTATGATATGCTTGGCCTTGCTACCTTCTTTACAGCAGGTGAACAGGAAGTAAGAGCGTGGACCTTTAAAAAAGGAATGAAGGCTCCACAAGCTGCCGGAGTCATTCATAGTGATTTTGAACGTGGTTTTATTCGGGCAGAAACGGTTTCTTACGATGATCTAATGGAGGCCGGATCCATGGCTGCAGCTAAAGAGCGTGGAAAAGTCCGTTCAGAAGGTAAGGAATATATCGTTCAGGACGGAGACGTTATTTTATTTAGATTTAATGTTTAATGGAAGGCTGTTTTTGATGGACATGCTGGTTGGTCAGATGCTGGTTTAGCTTGATGCTTATGCCGTCGGACCTAAGCGGTCGCCTTTGCTTTTCTAATGTCCAGCTACGGCTCCCAGGTCAGTGCGGATATAAGCCAAAGCCCTTCCGTGGCTATCGCCACTCCATGTCTTCGGCTTATCCCGCCAGACCTAACCAGTCGCCTTCGCTTTTCTATCTATTGTCCACTTTGTTTTTTTGTGGTATAATACATCGATGTGAGTAATTAGACAAATTACTCCTTGCTCTGTATTCAGAGCCGTTTAGTCCAAAAGGAGGTGAAGACGGATGACAAAATATGAAATTATGTATATCATCCGCCCAGATGTTGATGAGGAAACTCAAAAAAGCATTGTTGAGCGTTTTAACAGTGTCTTAACCAATAATGGTGCGGAGATTGAAAAAGTTGATGAAATGGGCAAGCGTCGTTTGGCATATGAGATCAACGACTATCGTGAAGGATATTATGTTGTTGTGAACTTTGCGAGCGAAGCTGTAGCCGTTGAAGAATTTGATCGTCAGGCTAAGTTTACTGATGATATCATTCGCCATATGGCAATTCGTGAAGAAGATCAATAAGGAGTGATTCTGATGATGAATCGTGTCGTTCTTGTAGGAAGATTAACCAAGGATCCTGACTTACGTTATACACCAAATGGAGTAGCAGTTGCGAACTTTACCGTAGCCTGCAACCGTCCCTTTTCAAATCAGCAGGGAAATCGGGAAGCTGATTTCATTAATTGTGTCGTATGGAGACGTGCGGCAGAAAACCTTGCAAACTACATGAAAAAGGGCAGTATGATTGGTGTAGACGGTCGTATTCAAACACGCAGCTTTGACAACCAGGAAGGCAGAAGAGTCTTTGTTACGGAAGTTGTAGCGGAAAGTGTTCAGTTCTTAGAATCAAGGGGATCCTCACAACAAGGTGACAGAGGTTCATCAGGTTTTCGTGCAGATCAGAATCCTCCACAAGATAATAATAATCGTCGTGAAGAAGATCCATTTGCAGATAATGGTGAACCAATTGATTTATCCGATGATGATTTACCATTCTAAAACTGAAAAAGGAGGGATTTAGCAATGGCTCGTCGTGGACGTAAGCGTAAAAAGGTTTGTTACTTTACAGCCAATGGAATTACACACATTGACTATAAAGATGTAGACCTTCTTAAGAAATTTGTTTCCGAACGTGGTAAAATTCTACCTCGTCGTGTAACAGGAACATCTGCTAAATATCAGCGTAAATTAACAAAAGCAATTAAACGTGCCCGCCAAATGGCACTGTTACCATACGTTAGTGAGTAAAACGAAAAGGCATAATGGAGGATTTTAACTTCCCCATTATGCCTTTTTCTACTTAGAAGGGAATATTTGTCTTCTTTGGTTATTTCCTGGATGATATGCTTTGCAGGCTATTTAAAACAGGGATTAGTATGGTCATCCAACAGTGAACGATGGGAAAATTGTTCATTCAATTTAAATGATGTTCATGATTGCCAAACAAGATGAATATTCCTCTTCTAAATAGTGAATTTGTGTTATGATGGATATCCTATAGAGGGAAATTATTTTCACTCATGTATGACTATTGGTACACTGATAAACAGATGGAATAAGTTTTCTTAATGAGGTGCAAAAGAGATGAAGAAATCAAATGTTGTTACTGAAGGGGCTCTTTTTTCCGGAATATATATTATTCTGTTGTTAATGACAGTTTTTGTTCCACTGGTATCTTATATTACCATTTTTCTTACCCCTGTTCCTTTTATTTTATATGTCTATAAAAATGGTTGGAAACCCGGTTTAATTATGTTTATGGTGACATTGCTCATTTCGAGTGTATTTGCCACTGTACTTTCTTTACCATTAACCATATTTGCGGCTCTTGGGGGTATGACAATCGGTGCTGGTCTTTATGCCCGGAAATCAACTTATGAAACATGGGCAATTGGTTCTGTGGCTTTTGCTCTGGGCTTTTTGATTGTTTTTGCATTAGGGCAATGGATGATGGACATTCATTTAATGGATGAGTTAAATCGAATGATTAATTCCACCATGAATACCAGTGAACAGGTGATGGAGGAGCTCGGTTATACGCAGGATGAACTAATGGAAGCAATGCGTGAACAAATTAATCAGATTTTTTACCTGATGCCAACGCTTTTTGCCTTCATTGGAATTATTTTCGCCTTTCTAACCATATGGATAAGTTATAAAATCATTAATAGGCTATATATTGATCACGGGAAGCTGTCATTTCCTCCATTTCGTGAATTCCGGTTACCCATAGCCGTCATATGGTACTATCTGTTCGCCTTGATTCTGACCTGGATCTTCCCGGAACAAGGGGAGCTCTTAAATCAGGCGGGTGTTAATGTTGCGACATTAATCGGATTCCTTTTTGTGTTGCAGGGACTGTCATTTATTTTTTATTATATACATGTGAAAAAGATGACAAAAACATTAGCGGTAGTTGCCATTATCGCGGCAGTAATTATGCCGATCTTCCTTTATCTTCTAAGGATTTTAGGTATAATTGATTTAGGATTTAATCTGCGAGACCGTTTAAACCCTAACAAAAAGTAATACAGGGTTAGGAGATGACGAATCTATGTCTAAACTCTATAAGAAAGGGGCCGTAAATTATCACACACGGGCCCTGTATGGACTCACCATAGTTTTAATAGGTGTAATTGCCTACTTCAACTGGATGATTGGAGCAGCATTGGCCTTGATATTGTTCATGACCATTTATAATAGTGTCCGCACAGACAAACAGATTGAAAACGATACGGAAAAATATATTTCAACATTGTCCTATCGTGTGAAAAAGGTTGGTGAAGAAGCTCTTCATGAGATGCCAATCGGGATTTTGCTGTTTAGTGAGGATTATGAAATAGAATGGGCAAATCCCTTTGTCAATCTGTTTACAGAGGAAGAGGACACTCTGGTGGGTCAGGATTTAAATGCCATTTATGATGATTTTATTGCCAGTATTAAAGAAGATAAAACGGAAGTCTGGTTCCAGCATAAAGATCGTACGTACCAGGCTATGATTAAAAGAGAAGAGCGTCTGATTTATTTCTTTGATAAAACCGAACAGGTTGAAATTGAAACCTTATATAAAAATGAACAAACGGTTTTGGGCATTATCTTTTTGGATAACTATGAGGAAGTTACACAGGCCATGGATGATACAACAAAAAGTCATTTGAACTCCAAGATGACTTCTATCCTGAATGAATGGTCGAGAAAAAATGATATTTATTTAAAAAGGACTTCCCAGGAACGCTTCCTGGCAGTGATGAACCTGGAAATCTTAAATAGACTGGAAAAAGAAAAGTTTGAAGTGCTTGATGAAGTACGGGAGCTTATTTCAGATAAAAATGTTCCCCTCACATTAAGTATTGGTGTGGGAATTGGCCATGAATCGAGCCTCCGTGAAATTGGGGAATTAGCCCAGTCCAGCTTAGACTTAGCTTTAGGCCGAGGGGGCGACCAGGTAGCGATTAAAGATGAAACAGGGAAAGTGAAATTCTTTGGCGGAAAAACCAATCCTATGGAGAAACGAACCAGGGTCCGTGCACGTGTCATTTCTCACGCTTTAAAGGAGTTAGTCAAAGAAAGTGATAAAGTCATGGTAATGGGGCATAAGAGCCCTGATATGGACTCTATCGGTGCAGGGATTGGTATTTTGAAGGTTGCTCAGGCCAATGACAAGGATGGATTTGTGATCTTTGACCCTGATGGTGTAAATACAGGGGTTGAACGTCTGATGGATATGGTGCAGGAGGATGAATCCCTGTCGAAGTGGTTTATCTCTCCAGACGATTCATTAGATATTGTTACCAAAAACACCTTACTGGTCGTTGTGGATACACATAAGCCATCTATGGTGATGGATGAAAGGCTGCTGACCAAAACGGATCATGTTGTCGTGATTGACCATCATAGAAGAGCAGAGGAATTTATAGATGATCCTACGCTCGTATACATGGAACCTTATGCATCTTCTACAGCTGAGCTCGTAACAGAATTGCTGGAATATCAGCCAAGTACATTGAAACTGAATATTAATGAAGCAACTTCTCTATTAGCCGGCATGATTGTCGATACTAAATATTTCACATTGAGAACCGGCTCGCGAACGTTTGATGCGGCTTCCTATTTACGATTAAAGGGAGCAGATACGGTCCTAGTGCAGAAGCTGCTTGAAGAAGATTTAGATGTGTACGTAAGGCGTAGTCAGCTGATTGAACGTGCAGAGGTTTATCAAAAGGGAATTGCCATTGTAAGAGCAGAGGAAGGGCAGACGTACGGCCCAATTCTGATTGCACAGGCAGCCGATACCTTGCTGACGATGAGTGGGATTAAAGCATCATTCGTTATTTCTGAACGTGATGATGATAAAATTGGGATAAGTGCCCGTTCCTTAGGTGATATCAATGTTCAGATCATTATGGAACAAATGAATGGGGGAGGCCATTTAACCAATGCTGCCACCCAGATAGGTGATACAACAGTTTATGATGCCGAAGAACAGTTGAAGGAAATCATTGATGAATATCTGGAAGGGAGAGAAGACAAGTGAAGGTTATTTTCAATAAAGACGTAAAAGGCAAAGGAAAAAAAGGCGAAGTAAAGGATGTAGCGGAAGGCTATGCACGTAACTATCTTTTAAAAAACAACCTTGCCGTGGAAGCAACCAATGCGAACTTAAAAGCACTGGAAGCGAAGAAGAACAAGCAGAAGAAGCAGGAACAGGAAGAATTAGAAGAAGCGAAAAAGCTTAAAGAAACCCTTGCCAATCTTACTGTGGAACTGAAGGCAAAAGCAGGAGATGCAGGCCGTTTGTTTGGCTCAATTACCAGCAAGCAAATTGCCGATGAACTAAACAAAACTCATAATATTAAAGTGGATAAACGTAAAATTGAACTTGATGAACCGATTCGTGCATTAGGGTATACCAATGTTCCAGTCAAGCTTCATCAGGAGGTTACAGGAACCATCAAAGTACATGTTGGGGAAAAATAAATTTTCCTCAGCTGAAAGGGGAAACTTGTTTTGAACGAGATATGGAATGATCGTACTCCACCTCATAATATAGAAGCAGAGCAAGCAGTTATTGGTGCCATTTTTTTAGAACCACAAGCGGTTGTGACAGCTTCGGAAATTTTAGTTCCGGAAGATTTCTATCGGGCAAGTCATCAGAAAATCTATGAAATGATGCTCCAGCTCTCCGATCGTGGGGAGCCGATTGACCTTGTAACCATTACAACCCTTCTTCAGGATCAAAAGCTGCTGGATGACATTGGTGGTGTATCTTATTTAAGTGATTTGGCCAATTCAGTTCCGACAGCTGCAAATATTGAGTACTATGCGAGAATTGTAGAGGAAAAATCCACACTAAGACGATTAATTTCAGCAGCAACGAATATTGTACAAACAAGTTTTTCCGAGGAAGAAGAAGTAACAAATGTTTTAAATGATGCTGAAAAAAGCATCTTAGAAGTTTCCAATCAAAAGAACTCTGGAAAATTTAAAAATATAAAAGATGTCTTAATTGAAGTCTATGATAATATCGAACAGCTTCATCATCATGATGCAGAAGTTACAGGTGTTGCTACAGGCTTTAAAGACCTGGATCAGATTACGTCCGGTTTCCAGAAAAATGATTTAATCATTGTAGCGGCCCGTCCATCTGTGGGAAAGACGGCATTTGCCTTAAACATTGCCCAGAATGTTTCCGTACAAACTGACGAAAATGTAGCCATATTCAGTCTGGAGATGGGGGCTGAACAGCTGGTGATGCGTATGCTTTGTGCAGAAGGGAATATTGATGCACAGAGACTCAGAACAGGAAATCTCACAGCTGAAGACTGGGGTAAGCTGACGATGGCAATGGGAAGTCTGTCAAATGCCGGAATCTATATTGATGATACTCCTGGTGTAAAGGTTAATGAGATACGTTCCAAATGCCGCCGTTTAAAACAGGATGGCGGTCTTGGTATGATTTTAATTGACTATTTGCAGCTTATTCAGGGCTCTGGCACGCGCAGTGGTGAAAACCGCCAGCAGGAAGTTTCAGAGATTTCGAGACAGCTAAAAGCTCTTGCAAGAGAATTAAATGTTCCTGTTATTGCCTTATCTCAGCTCTCCCGTGGGGTCGAACAAAGACAGGACAAGCGTCCCATTATGTCCGACATTCGTGAATCCGGAAGTATTGAGCAGGATGCGGACGTTATCGGCTTCCTGTATCGTGATGACTATTATAATCGGGAAGACTCAGAGAAAGAGAATATCATTGAAATTATTATTGCCAAGCAGAGAAATGGACCTGTTGGCACAGTTGAATTAGCCTTTGTGAAAGAATACAACAAATTCGTAAACTTAGATCAGAGGTATGGCGAAGAGGACATCCCGCCAGCTTAGAAACCTATTTCAGTAATGATAGGTTTCTTTTTTTTGGTTTCATAGATAGACAGGGTGATAAGGCAGGCTGTGGATTGTGGATAATGGATGTAGAGGATAGTTGGTGGGTGTGGATTGTGGATAACGGATGTGGAGGATGGTGTATTGGCTGTGAATTGTGGATGAAGACCAAAAAGGGATTCGAATTTTATAATAATGGCCATCATAACTGGTATGACGGCCAAATGGCACTTAAATTAGCAGAGAAAGGGTCTTCATAAGGGTGATGACGGCCATTTGAGCACTCAAATCACCAGTGAACTGTCCTTCATCAGCCTTATGAAGGACAGTTGGCAATCAAATGATCGGTGTATTGTCTTTCATAAACAATATGAAGGACAAAAGCCAGACAAAAGACACCCCGACTTGTCCTTCACGCCCATGTTATCTTCTGAATATGCAAAGCTAATCTCTGTGAAACCACTCCTCAGAGCCATCAACTAAAACCGCTTTTCCTTCTGCATTCTTATTCGCAGTTAGATAGTACCAGATTTGCGCTTCATCCAAAGTAACCATTTTGGCCTCTTCCCCATTAACCAGAACTTTTTCATATTTGCTGCCAACCGTACCACAATAAATGTAAGGGCCACCGTCTGCAATTTTTGTCTCACCCCATTTTTGATTGCAACTTGCAGATTTCGTCCATACCCAATGGTCTTCCGCACCCTTTGAATGATTAGCTTTAAAATAAACCAATGAGATATTTCTTTTAGGAGGCGTTTGATAGAGTATGATTCCTTTTTCAGCAGCTTTGTCTTTATGTAAATAAAACAGGGAATAATTCTCAATATCATGATCGTTCATTTCCTCGTGGAAAACTTCCTCCATCGTTTGCGTACTGCAGCCCGTTAATAGAAACACTGGCACCAAAATTAAAAAATAGATCTTTTTAATACTACCCCTCCGTTTTCAATTCAATTTCCATTAACTCTATCCTAACAAACCTGTCTTATCAATTTAAGAAGTTTTAATAGCGGCATCGAAAACAGGATCATTAGCATGAGAATAGTTAGTAATAGGGCATAAATCTTCTCCTCTCCTTCAGAAAGCGGGTCTTACAGGCTGAGATGGTTTATCCTTTTATTTAATAAGTCATAGGGAATTCACAAAACAATATAATAATATTAATAACAAATAATAATTTATTGTAAAACAATATAATATGAATTAAGATTGGAATAGAATAAAAAAGAGAGGTGTTTCCCGTGAAACAAGGAGCAACACTATTCCTAAAAGCGATTATTTTCATCATAGGGGTTACCGTTCTTGTTTTGTGTGTATTCGCGTTGCCTCAATTAGCTAGCTACACAGCGGGAATGTACCCGGAATATGCCTATTTGCAGTATCCTGTTTTAATTGGATTGTATGGAACCGTTATCCCTTTTCTGGTGGCACTTTATCAGGCTTTACAGCTTTTAAAGTTCATTGATCAGAATTATGCCTTTACGGATAGGTCTGCATCCGCTTTGATTTATATAAAATATTGTGCAGTAACGATTAGTATTTCTTATGCATCAGGTGCGTTATTTCTTATGACGCAAAGCGCTCTTCATCCAGGAATAGCTATCATTGGACTTGTCATTATTTTTACCTCTTTAGTGATTGCAATTTTCGCCGGTGTACTTCAGAAATTACTTAAAAATGCATTGAATTTAAAAAAGGAAAATGATTTAACCGTCTGAGGTGGGAGGAATATATAATTTATCGAATGATATATATCGATAGATTAATAATGTTCGGATTCTGCTTGACGATGATTCCATAACATTGGTAGAATTAGCTTGGATATTAGAGTGGTTATATTTTTGGGGGTGTGTTTGAATGACAACAGCGGTAGTCGTAGGAACCCAATGGGGAGATGAAGGAAAAGGGAAGATTACAGATTTTTTATCAAAGCAGGCTGAGTTCGTTGCCCGCTATCAGGGAGGAAACAATGCCGGCCATACCATCGTATTTAATGGAGATACATATAAACTGCATTTAATTCCGTCCGGGATCTTTTATGAGGATAAGACCTGTGTAATGGGGAATGGCCTGGTGATTAATCCAAAAGCACTGATTGAGGAAATGAACTATTTAAAGCAACGCTCCGTTTCCCTGGACCAATTACGGATCAGCAATCGGGCACAGGTTATTTTACCTTATCATATCAAGCTGGATGAGCTTCAGGAGCAGAGCAAAGGCGATAATAAAATCGGCACTACAAAAAAAGGAATTGGTCCGGCCTATTCAGATAAAATCGCACGTACTGGAATTCGTGTGGCTGATTTATTAGACAAAGACATTTTCTGGTCTAAGCTACAGGCCAATGTGGAAGAAAAAAATCTTCTGTTTGAAAAAATTTATGATGCAGAGCCGGTTAATGCTGAGGAAATTTTTGAAGAGTATTTTGCCTATGGGCAGGAGATTGCTCCATATGTATGCGATACTTCCGTCATTTTAAATGACGCAGCAGATGGAGGAAAGGATATTTTATTTGAAGGTGCACAAGGTGTGATGCTCGACATTGATCAGGGTACATATCCATTCGTGACCTCATCGAACCCTTCTGCAGGGGGCGTAACGGTTGGAGCCGGGATTGGCCCTTCTAAGATAGATCGTGTGATGGGCGTTTCTAAAGCTTACACAACCCGCGTAGGTGATGGCCCGTTCCCTACAGAGCTTCATGATAAAGTGGGGAATCAGATCAGAGAAACAGGACGGGAGTATGGAACAACCACAGGCCGTCCAAGAAGGGTAGGCTGGTTTGATACCGTGGTGGTTCGCCATGCAAAAAGAGTAAGCGGAATTACCGATCTATCCTTAAATTCATTAGATGTTCTGACTGGTTTGGACACGGTCAAAATATGTACAGCCTATGAATATCAGGGCAAACACATGGATGAATATCCTGCCAGCTTGAGTGTACTATCTGAGTGCAGCCCCGTATACGAGGAACTGCCAGGCTGGAAGGAAGACATCACAGGTGTTCGTTCTTTTGATGATTTACCTGTTAACACTCAAAATTACATGAAGAGAATTTCCGAATTGACGGGAATTCCTATTGCCATCTTTTCCGTAGGTCCTGATCGTGCACAGACCATCGTTCAGAAAGATATCTACAGTGAATAGCAGGGTTAGTAAGGCAGGAAAACAGATAGATTCCAAGGTTTACCAGTAGAAGTATAAAATGATATAATTAGTCATAAGCGATGAGCATATCTATAGGTAGTATAAATGGATATGCTTTTTGTCGTGAAGAGGGAGCCTGAGGAGGGAATGCAGCATTGAGTCAACTAAAAAACTATTTAATCAAGCTGATCATTAGTTTGTTATTGGTGTTCGGTATCCATAAAATAGCTAGTCTGGATTTACCGTTACTGTTTGAATTCCCATTTGTCGGTGTCTATATACAATACTTGTTTGATTTTTTATTTAATGGAATTTTACTGGTTATTGCAGTTGTGCTGTTTTTAAAAGTCGCTTATCAGTGTGCTAAAGAGTTATGGTCCAATTAGGGGATAACTCTTTAGGACAGGTCTCCATATATATAGGTGGTCCCTTTTCTTATGAGCAAGTACCCTAAGGTTTTCGGGAGGTATGAACATGCTGGCAAACCAAAGATTGTTCTATATGGCCTTTATACCGTTTATAGCTGCAATGATTTTAAACTTTCCATTTCCCCATCGACATCCTTTTGGGGAGGAAATCGTATCGATATTGAATATTCCGGTGGCGACAGTAAATGGTTTACAATCTGTTGGGCTTACGTCACTGCTCTTACTGATCATCAGCCTGTTTATGTTCTATAATTCCTTAAAAAAGTACCAGTCACGTTTTGTCCTTATGGCTATCATAGCTGGTATCTTTCTGCCCAATGCTCTTGCTGATACCTATCAAAAAACATTAGCAGACGGAATCTACGCTATCTCCTATGATCAGGAAGCGAGTGAGTGCAGTTTTGAAATGATAACCGCCGATACCATGCAGGCTGTGTGTGAACTTCCTTTTGAGAATTTGAACGGTAAGGACGTTTCGTTTCATATTGATTTCTATGATCAATATCCATTTGAGGAAGAAGCAAGGATGGTCTCATTACTGAACCAAATTGAACCATACAAAGCAACCATTAAAGCGGACAATTATAAATTAGTGACAATCAAAGCCAATATTGATGTTTCAGAGGTGGATAATCATGTGACAAGCGGGACAGCGGGTCATGTAAATATTATCATCAAACAGGGTGATCAACTTAGAAAACTGTAAAAATAGATTGCGTTGCTGATTCCTTTTATGATATATTATGATCATTGTTGCCAGATAAAGGGCTCGGTAGCTCAGTCGGTAGAGCAACGGACTGAAAATCCGTGTGTCGGCGGTTCGATTCCGTCCCGAGCCATCACAGCATAGATCCACCTATTAGACCCTTAGCTAATAGGTGGATTTTTTTATACCCTGAGGAATGGTACTGCTCCTGATCACTGAAACCGGTATGAAGGACATTTCTACAAAAATCCAAGCTTCTATTCGTCCTTCAGAAGCACTCCGAGGCTGACCAGTGCCATCAAAATCCTAATAGATCCCTGGAAATTCAACGATTCAATCGTGCCAATATACGAAGCCGCCAGTCCTCTCCCCCTGTAATAAACCTGTTACATTCCTCTGTCGAAATAAAAGCCTTTTCTGCGAATAATGGCTGATATAGTCAGATTGTTTCACACAAATTGGATAAATTTAACAACTATTATACAAGTGTATTACATTTCTACTAATTCTATTTATATGATTAGTAGATTTATGGTAGATTAGTATTATAATTGTGAATAGTAAAAAAACCACCGTAGCAGATTAAATGATCTCTATAGGAGGATACAGTAGCGATGAAATATAAAAAGAAGCGATGGATGCATTTTAATGGCAAGGTGATTTTCCTTGTTTGTATGGCTCTGCTGTTATCCGTAAGCACAGTACATGCAGAGACAGATTCTTTCCCAAAGATTTATCACGTATATGTCTCAGGTGAACATCTTGGTTCGGTAGGAGATAAAGAAATCGTGGAATCCTTTTTAAAGGAACAGGTCGAACAGGCAGAGAAGAATTACGATGAAAATCTGAATCTTGCTGTGAATGAAGAGATTACATACATATCGGAATTTGCCTTTCAGCCTTCTTTTAATAATAAGAAGGTACTTAACAATCTGAAGAATAAAATCACCTTTAATGTGAAGGCCCAAAAGCTGATCGTAGGTGAGGAAGTAATTGGCTACTTTAAAACGAAAGAAATGGTAAAGAAGCTGTTGAAGGAATTTCAATCTAAATATCTCACAGAAGATCAGCTGAAGCGGGCCAAGGAAAACCATTTGCTGAACATAGAGTTGGAAAACAAACAAGATAAAAAGACAGAGTCCAATAATGACAAGCAGAAAGAGAATCCTGACAAACAGCAGGCCCCCCTTTCTGCGGGAGAGTCCAAAATGCTGGATTTGTCTTTAACAGAGGAAATTCATATTGAGGAAGATACGGCCAATCCCGACGAATTATTAACGATTGAACAGGGGTTGAAGCTGTTGGAACAGGATAAGAGCAGCGAAAAAGTTCATGTTATTGAGAAAGGCGAATTTTTAAGAAGCGTTGCGAATGATTACGACTTGTCCATAAATGAAATTCTTGATTTGAATCCTGAATTAGAAGAGGACGAGATTCTGCAAATTGGACAGGAGATAAAGGTTGAAAACCAGGAGCCTATTGTACAGGTTGTAACCGTAGAAGAAAAGATGGAACATAAAGACATTGATTATGATACAGAATATGAGGAAACCTCCACCTTATATGCAGGTGACAGGAAGGTAAAGCAACAGGGTGAAAAAGGGAAAAAAGAAATTCAATATAAAGTTGTAAAACGAAACGGGAAAGTGACGAAGAAAATAAAACTTAATGAAGAAATTTTAAAAGAGCCTGTAGAAAAGATTGTTTTAAAAGGAACAAAGACTTCTACATCAAATCAATCAGCATCGGGCCCCGCTCGTAAAGGATCAGGTCAGTTTCAATGGCCTGCTGCAGGTGGAATTATTACCAGTTATATGGGGCCTCGAGGCGGTGGCTACCATAGTGGTATAGACATTTCCGGTGTAAGCAACCGTACCCTTTATGCTGCAGATGGCGGAGTTGTGACCACAGCAGGCTATCAGAGTAATGGCTACGGAAATCGGGTTGTCATTAACCATGGAAATGGGTACAAAACCACTTACAATCATTTAGCATCCATCCGGGTCAGCAGTGGTCAGTCCGTTAAGAAAGGGCAGGCTATCGGGGTCATGGGAAATACAGGTTACTCAACAGGTGTTCACTTACATTTTGAAATTCTGAAAAATGGTTCCTATGTAAATCCGATGTCATTTTATTAAGAAATAAGGAACTAGCAGAGTAATTTAGAAAAACAATTACTCTGCTAGTTTTCTTGTTATTCGGAAATTTACCATGTATTAACTGACCGTTATACCCCCACTGATGGAAGTTTCACTTTTAAAAATGTGATTTGTTTGTTTTTTTGTGCAGAAAGACTTTTTATAGAATTTACGATAGAATGTAAAATAGGAGTAGACTGGATCGTTTAAAAATGAAAAAAGGATGTGAAAAGCTTGAGTCAGAAAATTGTCGTTGTTGATGATGAGAAGCCAATTGCAGATATCCTGCAATTTAATCTTGAAAAAGAAGGATATACAGTTGTCTGTGCGTATGATGGCGATGAAGCCATTAAGGTTACACAGGAGGAGAATCCGGATCTCGTTTTACTTGATATCATGCTTCCTAATAAGGACGGAATGGAAGTTTGCCGTGAGCTTCGAAAGTTCTTTAACATGCCGATTATCATGCTGACCGCAAAGGATTCAGAAATTGATAAGGTCCTCGGTCTGGAACTAGGGGCTGACGATTACGTGACAAAGCCCTTTAGTAACCGGGAATTAATTGCCAGAGTCAAAGCCAACCTCCGCCGACATAAACAGGGAGGAGAAGATCAGCGGGCCGGTGGACACCAGAATATTCAAATCGGCAAGCTGGTCATTCATCCGGATGCCTATACAGTTACAAGGGATGGGGAAGAGATTGAGCTGACCCACCGTGAATTTGAATTGCTATATTATCTGGCCCGGCATATTGGACAGGTCATGACGCGTGAGCATTTACTGGAGACGGTCTGGGGTTATGACTACTATGGTGATGTGCGTACAGTGGATGTGACTGTCCGAAGATTACGGGAGAAGATAGAGGAAAACCCAAGCAGTCCGATGTGGATCGTTACACGCAGAGGTGTGGGCTATTATTTACGTAATCCTGACCAGGAGTAATGTGTTATGAAAAACAAAGTAAGCTTTTTTCAATCCGTTGGGTTCAAAATCATTCTCGTTTATATATTTCTATTGCTGATTACCATTGAACTCATTGGGGTTTATTTCGATACAGAGCTCGAAAGGAACATGGAGTCAAATTTTAAAAGCTCGATTGAAAACCGGATCCAACTACTGACTTACAGCCTGGAGGAGGCTTTTACAAGAGAAAGAACAGAGGGAGATCCCAGCCTTCAGCAGGAAGTTCAGACCATTTTATCGGAATTTGATTCTCAGGATATTACAGAGCTGCAGGTCATTGACAGCGAGATGCGCATTATCGGTACCACCAGCCAGTTTAATGAGAATATTATCGGGAAGATTACAACACGCGAGGATGTCCAAAGACTGTTTTCCTTTCAGACCCAGCTGCCGTATCGAAAAACCTATGATCCGGAAACGGGCACTCGAACGTTAGTCAATACTATTCCCGTCTTTAATCAATCCGATGAAATTGTAGGGGCTGTATTTGTTGAAGCGAGTATGGAAGAGGTCTTTAATCAGCTCGAAAACATTACCAAAATCTTTATGAATGGAACTTTAATTGCTTTGTCCATTACTGTTGTGATCGGAATTCTCGTCTCACGTACGATTACCAGACCGATTTCTGAGATGAGAAAACAGGCCAATGTAGTTGCCGGTGGAAACTTCACCAAAAAGGTAAATGTTTACGCCATGGATGAGATTGGACAGCTGGCGAATTCCTTTAATCATATGACCGAACGATTGAAAGAATCCTATGCTGTAACAGAGGATGAACGTCGGAAGCTGACCTCTGTTTTATCAAACATGAATGAAGGGGTTATTGCCAGTAATAGTGAAGGAAAAATTATTTTAATGAATGAGCGTGCAGAAGAGTTTATCGGCCAAAGCTTTGGAAAAATTGAGGGGCAAAACATCCTGTCTCTTCTCGGGATAGAGGAGGAGTTCACGGCTGTTTCGGATATAACGAGTCGTGAGCCGGTTCTGATTGATTTTAGTAATGATCATAAAGAATTACTGATTAAAGCTACCTTTTCAGGCATTTATGATGAACATGAAAGGGTCAGCGGCTTTATTACGGTATTAAATGATGTCACAGAGGAAGAGCGGATTGAGCAGGAAAGAAGAGAATTTGTAGCCAATGTATCTCATGAATTACGAACCCCTCTGACAACGATGCGCAGCTATTTAGAGGCACTAACGGACGGGGATACCTGGAAGAACCCTGATATTGCTCCTAAATTTTTAGGGGTGACACAAAATGAAACGGAGCGGATGATTCGCCTGGTAAATGATCTGTTACAGTTATCCAAGCTTGATAATGAAGAAAACTACTTGCGAAAAGAAAGAGTGGATTTTACAGATTTCTTCCATAGCATTATCGACCGGTTTGAAATGAACAAGTATGAGCAGGACTTATCCTTCGTGCGTCAGTTGCCGGACAAGCCGCATTGGGTATGGATTGATAAAGATAAAATGACCCAGGTTTTATATAATGTTCTTTCCAATGCGATTAAATATTCTCCTGATGGGGGGGACATCACCTGTAAAGTGGATGTCAAAGGTAAAATGCTGAACGTTACGGTGACAGATCAGGGCGTCGGAATCCCATCGGATCAAGTTGACCGTATCTTTGATCGCTTTTACCGAGTGGATAAGGCGAGGTCACGAAAACTGGGAGGTACCGGCTTGGGACTTGCTATTGCCAGGGAAATGATTGAGGCCCATGACGGAAAAATATGGGCCGATAGTAAGGAAGGCCGAGGAACAACCATTACCATTACTTTACCTGTGATGCATCAGAAACGGGGTGATGCATAATGAATTTAGAGAGTATTAAATCAGGAATCCTGGCGTTTCTGGTGGTCGTGAGCATGGTTTTAACCTTAAGTATATGGAATTTTTCCAACTACGAAGAAATTAATGAGGCGACCACCAAACAAATTTCCATAAATGGAAAAGATGCGGAGTTAAATGAGGTAATTCTGCCTTCCCAGATGGTATTCCATCAGCAGAACCAGTCTTATCAGCTGAAAAACAGGACGGATCAGTTCAGCTTCTATCAGGACATACAGGATTGGAACGTGAGCTTATCGAATCAGGCGGCAAACGCACAAGATCCGGGGGCATCTTATGTAGAAATGATTTATCCTGCAGAAATTCCATTGAATCTGTTACCTAACCTGATGCAATTTTCTGAGGAAAACAGAAATGCTTCCTTTCCGGACTGGTCCTTTAATCGATTGGTTTTAATTCCTAATCATGATTCAGACAGTATTACCCTTTCCTTTCGATCCACACAGCATGAACAGACCTTTAATGCAGAAGTCCAGAATCCTGAGTCTTATACAGCTCTGGTTAATTATACACAGTCAGAGGATGCCCTGAGCGAACTTGTGGCCTATGAACTGAATGATCGGGTGATTTATTTACCGGAAAATGAAACGGTGTTATCCAAACAAACGTATACAACAAGCTCCATAGCGGTAGGACCCTTAATCAACAACCTGTTTCCAGTCACCAGTTATGTCCGTGAAACCAGTGGTGGCAGGTATATTGACGGGAGCCGTATGCTGGAGGAATATCAGGTGTTTCCAAATCAGAAATACATGCGTTTTGTAAATCCTAAAAATGAGGAGAAGGCACAAGTCGGAGCGGGCTTTTCCAGAGAGGAGCTCATATCAGAAGCTAATTTATTTATTAACAACCATGATGGATGGACGCAGGATTATATGCTGACAAATGCAGAAATTAACAGTGAACATTCCACGGTTACGTTTGATATGCTTTTTAATGGTTATCCGGTTGTGAGCAAACTCGGTCATATAGAGCAAAGGTGGATCAACAGGGAATTAAACACCTATATCAGGCCTTTAATGAGGCTTTCCACCCCATTAGGCAGTGAAACGGTTACGCTTCGTTCAGGTGAGGATATCATCTATTTGTTAGAAGAAGCGGAAGGCCCCCTGACCGTTCCGAAAAAGACAATTGAGGATATTCAAATGGTTTATACCATGAGTAGTGAGGAGGAAGGGTATTCATCTGATATCATAACCCTGGAGCCTGCATGGTTTATGAAATCAAACGGCAGATGGATGCCTGTACCTGAAAACGGAGATATGCTGAATGTACAAGGGGGAAGCCGGTCATGAAATGGGGACAAATTAAATCCATTTTTATTATATGTTTCCTTGTACTGGACACTTTTTTAGTTACACAGTATTTAAATAAAATGAACAGTGAACCACAGGCTCTTCCAAACCAGGAAATATCGACTATAGAAGACGAATTAAACAGAATGAATGTTGATTATGAAAACGTACCTTCTGAAGCGGAAAGTGCCGCCTATATATCTGCGGGTCGCTATCAGTTTACCGAGAAGGATGTGAAGTCATTAAATAATCAGGACGTTGTCAATGAAGGGGATATGATTGTATCCACATTTGAGAATCCAATATCGGTTCCGGAAGAGGCAACCAGAGATGACTTAAGTATGTTTTTGGATCAAATGGTTTTATATGGAGATGAATATACCTTCTGGAGCTGGAATGAAGAACATAACATTATGCTTTTCTTCCAGTCTTACAATGACCAGACCGTCTATTTTAATAAAGCGGGTATGCTCATGGTGTTCCTAAATAAGAATCATGAAGTTGAATATTATGCCCAGACTAGACTGACTAATATTGAACTTGGGGAAGAAAAAGAAATGAGTCAGCCCATTGAGACGCTCAGGAGCCTAATCAGGAATAATCATCTATATTCCGGAGATAGAATCTCAAACATGCAATTAGGCTTCCATACATTAGTGCCTTTGGATAATGGTATTCAGGTCTTTGTTCCGACATGGGAAATCACGATTAACAAGGAAAAAACCTATTTTGTAAATGCCATTGATGCACAGAGCATTTCCAGAGATGAGGAAGAGTTTATTGAGGAAGTAAAAAACAACGTGGAAACGATTAGACAGAGAGATACAGGGAGTGACGAGGATTGACGTTAGAATTTAGCGTATTGGCATCCGGCAGTACAGGGAATGCTTTTTATATTGGAACAGATCAGCAAAAAATATTAGTCGATGCTGGCTTAAGTGGAAAGCAGATGGAACGATTATTTTCGGACATTGAAATGAATCCGGAAGAGCTTGATGGCATTCTGGTGACCCATGAGCATCGGGACCATATCCACGGACTTGGCATTATGGCGAGGAGATACCGGTTGCCTATTTATGCAAATGAAAAGACGTGGAAGGCGATGGAAGGGAAAATTGGAGATATCAAACTGGATCAGAAGTTCACCTTTGATTTGGAGTCGACGAAAGTGTTCGGAGATTTGGATGTTCAGACCTTTGGCGTTTCTCATGATGCTGCAGAGCCCATGTTTTTCGTCTTTCATCATAATGGAAAAAAGGTGGCTCTGGTCACTGATACAGGCTACGTGTCAGAACGAATCAAAAAGACGGTTGAAGATGCGGATGCCTATATTTTTGAAGCCAATCATGATATAGAAATGCTCAGGATGGGAAGATATCCATGGAATATTAAACGCAGAATTTTAGGGGACGAGGGGCATGTTTCCAATGAAGATTCTGCTCTGGCTTTAACAGATATTCTTGGGAATCGTACGAAGCGTGTTTATTTGGCTCACTTAAGTCAGGATAATAATATGAAAGATTTAGCCAGAATGTCGGTTTCACAGATTTTAAAGGAACGAGGCTTTGAGGTAGGTAAAACCATTGAACTGCATGATACGGATCCTAAAAATCCTACACCTGTTTACCAGGTGGGTTAGGTTTAATTTTTTAAAAGAAGAAGAAAATAGAAGATGTATGCATCCGTTCCTTTTCTTCATACGTATTCATAATGAGAGATTGACTGACGAAAGGCCAGGTGAGAAGAATGGGGTACTATGATGATCATGCTTTAAATCGAAGGCCGAAAAAAGAAAAGAGAAATTGGCTGATCCCAACCGGAGTGGGATTTATCATTGGTGCTTTGCTTGTTGTTCTTGCATTACCAACCCTTATCAATGCGAATTTATTGCCTTATGATATGGATGAAGCCAATCAGGACGTGACACAGGGAGACCGTGGCGAGGATTCAGGGCTTCCCCAATCGGTAAATGTGGACATTCAGACGAGGGTTACCGACATTGTTGAGAATGTATCGAATGCCGTTGTTGGGGTTGTGAATATCAGCGGTTCTGAATTCTGGATGGAACAGGGAACCGAATCAGGAACAGGCTCAGGTGTGATTTATAAAAAGACCGATGAATATGCCTATGTCGTGACCAATCACCATGTGGTTCAGGGATCAAGTGAAGTGGAAGTTTCCCTGGCTGATGGTGAACGAATCAGTGCTCAATTACTGGGAAGTGACTTATATAATGATTTGGCTGTTCTTAGGGTTGATGCCGATAAAGTCGATGATCATCCGATTGAACTGGGTCACTCAGAAAACTTGAAGGTGGGCGAACCCGTCTTAGCAATCGGAAACCCACTGGGGCTTGAATTTTCCGGTTCTGTTACCCAGGGGATTATCAGTGGGAAAGAACGGATTGTCCCTCAGGATTTTAACGGGGATGGAACGCCTGACTGGAATGCGGAGGTTATTCAGACCGATGCGGCCATTAACCCAGGAAACTCAGGCGGCGCACTTATTAATATGGATGGACAGCTGATCGGCATTAATTCGATGAAAATTGCCCAGTCAGCTGTAGAAGGAATCGGTTTTGCCATCCCAATTGACTCTGCCAAGCCAATTATTGAGGATCTCGAGGATGACGGAAAAATCACCCGTCCATATATGGGTGTCACCATCCGTTCTTTATCAGAGATTCCAAGCTATTACTGGCAATCCGAATTACAGCTGCCAAATGACGTAAGTGGTGGAGCTGTTGTTGGAGGAATTGAACCGATGTCTCCAGCCGAACAGGCCGGATTACAAGAATATGATGTGATCGTAGCCTTGGATGGACAACAGGTCACCAATGTCATCGATTTACGAAAACATATTTATCAGGAGAAACAGCCAGGTGAGAAAATGGAAATCACCTTCTACCGTAATGGTAAGAAGCAAACGACAACCATGACCTTATCTGCGCAGGACTTCTAAGAAAAAGCAGGGATGTGAATATCCCTGCTTTTTGTATAGGTATCGTTTGAGGCAAAACTTCGAGAACAGGGGGCTTGGAAATTTTAGCCCAACAACATCGAAATGCCTGATCATAATCCGACAAACCAGACAACAAAGAGCAGTTATACACAGATTAAACGAACTTATCAACAAAATGTGCATAACTTGTTGAAAACTGAGCATATTTTGTAGGAAACATATATTCGGACACAAAATAACAGGCAAACACATGTGCATATGTGGATAAAATTGTGCATAACCTGTGTTTTCTGTTAAAATCCTGTGTACAGTTGGGTTTTACACAAGGGATGTGGACAAGCTGGTGGATAAATTTTATCATCCTTGAACGGGAATGCCAGTCAGAATTACGAATAGGTTTTAAAAAGGAGTTAATGGAAACCATGAAGATCAGCCTGATTACAGTGGGAAAGCTAAAAGAAAAGTATTTAAAGCAGGGAATTGCGGAATACACGAAACGGCTGGGCCCTTATACAAATATAGAAATTGTTGAGCTTCCGGATGAAAAGGCACCGGAAAATCTGAGTGCCGCAGAAGAGGAGGAAGTAAAACGAAAGGAAGGGCAGCGAATTTTAAACAAGATATCCACAGATACATATGTATTTACTTTAGAAATTAAGGGAAAACAGCTGACTTCTGAACAGCTGTCCCAAAAGATTGATGAACTTACGACATATGGGAACAGTAAAATCGCCTTTGTTATCGGTGGATCGCTTGGACTGAGTGAGGAAGTCACGGAGCGGAGTGATATGGCGCTTTCTTTTTCAAAAATGACATTTCCTCATCAGTTGATGCGACTCATATTGCTGGAACAGGTGTATCGGGCTTTTAAGATTTTAAGGAATGAACCGTATCACAAATAACGCATATGAAGGATTGGATGGAAAAACTTAACGCATTTTTGCAACTCAATGATCGTGACATTCTTGAAAATGCTAGGAAGGTCTCATAAATAGTTGCGGACAAGGTAGCAGTACAGGAATACGAAAAGGATAATCAAAGTCAGATTCAACCAAATTCAAACTGATGACTTAGAATTAAAAAAGTGAATGAGTAGCAATCACTTCACGCTATCTAAAAAAGGTCCTCACTCTTGAAACTCCTTATTATAAAAAATATTGACATGGAGTTAACTCCATCTTTTAAAGTGGTAGTAACAAAAGATGGGGGTATCGCAAATGGTTATTATTATCTATGTATTGATTGGTTTATACGCTATATTAACTGGAATGGCAGGAATTTTTCAATTGAAAGAAAATGAATTTCAGGTTCGCTCAATATCCTTTGTGGTTGTATCTATTAGCATGTTAGTAATTTTATTTTTTCCAAATAAGAATAGTATGTTTATTATGCTAATCGTAGCATTTATAATAATGCATCTATTATCGATTGCAGAAGGGATATTGACTAAGAGGAAACTTACATACAGTCATCATATTATTCGATTTATATTCCATGTAATACTAGTATTGTTGGTTTATAACTTTATTGTATAGAAGGTGAATTGTCATGAAGATCAGCGAGATTTCATCATGCACAGGTCTAAGTAAAGACACCATACGTTATTATGAAAAGTTTGGGCTGATACATCCAAAGATAAAAAAACATCATCGGGACTATAATGAACAAGACATCGAAGTAATTGAAATAATTGTAAAACTAAAAGATACCGGTTTTTCCCTCAAAGAAATCAAAATGCTCTTGGATTGGTCAAAAGATACTGATGAAAATAAAGAAATGACAAATGAGGAGATTCAAAATCTTAAACAAATAAAAGAGGTTTTCCAAAATAAGCAAATGCAAATGATTCAAAAGGAAGAACAAATAAAAAAAATAAAACAAGTACTGTTAAGAGCAGAAAATAAAATTCAATATCTGTTAGAAAAGAATAAGAGAATGAATACGAATCATTAATTCTCGTGGCTA